>NZ_JBBBDM010000007.1:0-146920 GCF_037120395.1 Sphingomonas kyungheensis | reverse complement strand
TACAACCGAACGCGACTGCAATGCCTCGGCTACACCGCTCCTGCTGAACAGCTTGCCAACCTCACGAAACAGTACACGTCCGCAGGAGCACTGGAGCGATACCGCAAAGGTCTCGCAATCCACCGACCGTTCGATCCGACGCCTGGCTCCACAGTGATCGCACCGGAACCGGTCGTGCATCGCCGCCGCCGGGCGCGCCGACGGGCCACCGCCCGCCCCGCGCCCTCACCCCCCGCTGTTCCCGAGCGGATCGCCCGGCACCGGCGTCGTCGGTCGCGCGGTCGGGGAGCGGCCGGCGGCGCGGGCGGCGCGCCATTCCTTTTCCTCTTCGGAGGTGACGGTGCCGTCGTGATTGAGGTCCATCTGGTCGAAGCGCTTGAGCGTGCCTTCGTCCCATTCGATCAGGCTGATCACGCCGTCGCCATTGCGGTCGAGGCCCATCAGGCGGCTGTTCTGGCGGGGCAGCTCGGTCTTGTCGAGCCGGTCGTCGGCGTTGCGGTCGAGCGCGCGGAAACGCCGCTCCATCGTGCTGGTGAAGTCGACGCGGCTGGTCACCGCCGGGGGCACGAAGCCGGCGGCATTGGCGTCCGCCTGCGCCATCTTCTCCTGGCGCTCGCCGCAGCCGGCCAGCATTGCCGGTATCGCGAGCGCCGCCGCGATCATCATCCCCGTCCGCAAACCCGGTCTCCGTTCGTTACGCTTCCAGCTCAACGTCCCAGTAGAGCCAGTCGTGCCATGTGTCGTGGAGATAGTTGGGCGGGAAGGCGCGGCCATGTTCCTGCAAATGCCAGTTGGTCGGCCGGATCGGCTCGACATACAGCGGCATATGCGCCTGTTTTGGCGTCCGCCCGCCCTTCTTGAGGTTGCACGGCGCGCAGGCGGTGACGACATTCTCCCACGTCGTCCGCCCGCCCTGCGCGCGCGGCACGACATGGTCGAAGGTCAGGTCGCGCCCGACGCCGCAATATTGGCAGGCGAATTTGTCGCGCAGGAACAGGTTGAAGCGGGTGAAGGCGGGAAAGGCCGAGGGGCGCACATATTGTTTGAGCGCAATCACCGAGGGCAGCTTGATCTCCGCGGTCGGGCTGCGCACGGTGCGTTCGTAATGCGCGACGATATCGACCCGGTCGAGGAACACCGCCTTGATCGCGGTCTGCCACGGCCAGACGCTGAGCGGATAATAGGACAGGGGCGTGTAGTCGGCGTTGAGTACCAGCGCCGGACAAGAATCGGGGTGACGGATCAGATCGGGATGAAACACGGCTCCTCCCACGGATTACCCGCAGGCCCTGTCGCCCACGAGAGTGACGCTGGTATGACAGCACGCCCGATTGATGGCGGTCAAGCCTTGTGCGGCAGGCCGCGCCCGGTGGCGCGCCGATGACGGCCGTCGTCACCCGCTTCGCGCCGAGCCCGACCGGGCGGCTCCACCTCGGCCATGCCTATGCGGCGTTGCAGGCGCACGACCATGGCCGCGCCGCCGGTGGCCGCTTCCTGCTGCGCATCGAGGATATCGACGGCACGCGCAGTCGCGAGGAGCATGTCGCCGGCATCGTCGAGGATCTCGCCTGGCTCGGCCTCGCCTGGGACGGGCCGGTGCTGCGCCAGTCGACCCGGCTCGCCGCCTATCGCGCGGCGCTGGCGGCGCTGCGCGAGCGCGGCCTTCTCTATGCCTGTTTCTGCACGCGCGCCGATATCGCCGCGAGCGCGTCGGCGCCGCATCACGGGCCGGACGGGCTGGTCTATCCCGGCACCTGCCGGCATCTGCCGGCCGCGGACACGGCGGCGCGCATCGCCGCCGGCGTGCCGCATGCGTGGCGGCTGGCGGTCGACCGGGCGGTCGCGGCGGCGGGGCCGCTCGACTGGCATGATGCGATCGCGGGGCGGCAGCGCGCCGATCCGGGCGCGTTCGGCGACGTCGTGCTGGCGCGCAAGGATGCCCCGGCGAGCTATCACCTGGCGGTGACGATCGACGATGCCGCGCAGGGCATCACCGATGTCGTGCGCGGGCGCGACCTGATGCGCGCCACCGACATCCACCGCTTGCTGCAGGCGTTGCTCGGCCTGCCGACGCCGCGCTACCGCCATCACCCGCTGCTGCTCGGCCCCGACGGCACGCGGCTCGCCAAGCGCAACGGCGCGCCGGCGCTCGCCGATCTGCGTGCCGCGGGCGAGGACGGGCGGGCGCTGGCGGCGGCGTTGCGCGATGGCCGGCTTCCCATTGGCTTTATGGTGGCGAGCGCTTACCTATAGCGGATGAACACCTTCCTCGTCCTGCTGCTGATCGCGGCGATGCTGGCGACGGTGGTCGCGCTGGTGCGTGGCGTCATCGCCTTCCTTCAGGAATCGCATGCGCAGGTGCGCGGCGGCGAAGGGCCGTCCGCCGCCTCGCTCAAGTCGAACAAGATGATGCAGATGCGCATCTTCTTCCAGGCGCTGGCGATCCTGATCGTGGTGCTGATCCTGTTCCTCGCCGGCCGCACCTGACCGCCTTGGTCAAGCTCAACCGCATCTACACGCGCACCGGCGACGCCGGCACCACCGGGCTGGTCGACGGGTCGCGCGTCTCCAAGGCCGATCCGCGCATGGCGGCGATCGGCGACGTCGACGAGGCGAACAGCGCGATCGGCGTCGCCGTCGCCGCGCTCGGCGAGCGGGCGCCTGCGGCGGCGCTGCGCGTCATCCAGAACGACCTGTTCGATCTCGGCGCGGACATTGCGACGCCCGCGGGGATCGACGGCGCGCTGCGCATCGTGCCGGCACAGGTCGCGCGGCTCGAGTCGGAGATCGACGCGATGAACGCCGGTCTCGCGCCGCTGACCAGCTTCATCCTGCCCGGCGGCGACGCCGGTGCCGCGGCGCTCCACCTTGCCCGCGCGATCGTCCGCCGCGCCGAGCGCAGCGCGGTGGCGGCGGAGGGGCTCAACGCGCCGGCGCTCGCCTATCTCAACCGCCTGTCGGACTGGCTGTTCGTCGCGACCCGGGTCGTCAATGGCGCCGGCGCAGGCGACATCCTCTGGCAGCCGGGAGCGAGCCGCTAGCCGATACGGCGCGGGCGGGCTTCCCCGCCCGACGTTTTCCGCCAACCCACGGGAACAAATCCGCAAGCTGCTGCAACCCTTTGGCGTTTCATGCGTCATCCTGATCTGCGGCAAGCCGCACCGGGGAGGGTTTGCCATGTTGAAGATCGCTCCCGCACCGCGTGCCGCCCTTGCCGAGCGGTTCCGCCATGTCCGTGCGCTCACCCTCGCGCTCGCCGCGCCGCTGTCGGATGCCGATGCCACCGTCCAGTCGATGCCCGATGCGTCGCCGACCAAATGGCATCTTGCGCACACCACCTGGTTCTTCGAGACCTTCGTGCTGCGCGACCATGTCGCCGGCTACCGCCTGCACGACGAGCGCTTCCCCTTCCTGTTCAACAGCTATTACGAGGCGGAGGGGCGCCGCCACGCGCGCGACCGCCGCGGCATGATCACCCGCCCGTCGCTCGACGAGGTGCGCGCCTATCGCGCTCATGTCGACGACGCCCTGCTCGCCGCGCTCGACGACCTGCCCGACGCCGCGCGCGAGCTGGTCACGCTCGGCTGCCATCACGAGGAGCAGCATCAGGAGCTGCTCGTCACCGACATCCTCCACCTGTTCGGCGAGAATCCGCTCGAGCCGGCGATCTGGCCCGCCGCGCCCAAGGTACCGGTGGCGATGCCCGGGCCGATCGGCTGGATCGACCATGCCGGCGGCATCGTCCGCGTCGGTCACGGCGGGGAGGGCTTCGCCTTCGATTGCGAAGGCCCGCGCCACGACGCCCTGCTCGCGCCGCATGCCATCGCCGACCGCACCGTCACCAACGGCGAATGGGCGGCGTTCATCGCCGACGGCGGCTATCGCGATCCCGCTTACTGGCTCGCCGACGGCTGGGCGTGGGTCAAGGCGGAGGGTATCGCTGCACCGCTCTATTGGGAGCAACGCGACGGCACCTGGACGCGCTTCGGCCTCGACGGGCGGCGGCCGATCGACCCCGCCGCGCCGGTGACGCACGTCAGCCTCTACGAGGCGGACGCCTATGCGAGCTGGGCCGGCGCACGGCTGCCGACCGAATTCGAATGGGAAGCCGCGGCGCAGGCGCACGACAGCCACGCCGGCAACCAGATGGACGCCGCCGGCCCGGTCGAGCCGCGCCCCGCCGCCGGCCCCGCCTTCTTCGGCAACGTCTGGGAATGGACCGGCAGCGCCTATCGCCCCTATCCCGGCTTCCGCCCGGTCGCAGGCGCGGTCGGCGAATACAACGGCAAGTTCATGAGCGGCCAGTTCGTGCTGCGCGGCGGCAGCTGCGCCACTCCGCGCGGCCATGCCCGCGCCTGCTACCGCAACTTCTTCTACCCGCACCAGCGCTGGCAGTTCACCGGCGTGCGGCTCGCCAAGGATCTGTAATGCTCAAGCCCGAAGTCGAGGACGGCGAGCAGTCGCTCGCCGATCCGCAATTCCGCGCGGACGTGCTCGCCGGGCTCGAACGCCGCCCGCGCGCGATCCCCGCGCGCTGGTTCTACGACCGCCGCGGTTCCGAGCTGTTTGAGGACATCACCAGCGTCCCCGAATATTATCCGACGCGGACCGAGACCGCGATGCTCGAACACGTCTGTGCCGAGGTCGCCGAGGTGGCGGGGCGTGGCCGCGCGGTGGTCGAGTTCGGTTCGGGATCGTCGCTCAAGACGCCGCTGCTGCTGCGCTGCACCGACCCATCCGCTTATGTGCCGATCGACATCTCCGGCGATTTCCTTCGCGAATCGTCGCTGACGCTCGCCGAGGCCTTCCCGGGCCTGCCGGTGCTGCCGTTCGAGGCGGACTTCATGCGCCCGCTGACCCTGCCGCGCGCGGTGGCGGATACGCCCAAGCTCGGCTTCTTCCCCGGTTCGACGATCGGCAACATGATCCCGCTGATGGCGGTCGACCTGCTGCGCACGATGCGCGCCTCGCTCGGCGAGGGCGCGATGCTGCTGATCGGCATGGACCGGATCAAGGACGAGGCGACGCTGGTCGCCGCCTATGACGATGCCGGCGGCGTCACCGCGGCGTTCAACCGCAATCTGCTCGACCGGATCAACCGCGAACTCGCCGGCACCATCCCGGTCGACGCCTTCGCGCACGAGGCGCGCTGGAACGACGACCGCGCGCGGATCGAGATGCACCTCGTCGCGACGCGCGACGTCGCCTTCACCGTCGACGGCCGCCCCTTCGCGATTGCCGAGGGCGAGAGCATCCACACCGAGAACAGCCATAAATACGGCTCGCGCGACGCGCGCATCCTGCTGCGCTCGGGCGGCTGGACGCCGATCCGCGAATGGACCGATCCCGACGGCCTGTTCGGCCTCTATCTCGCCGAGGCGCAGGCGGAACGTCCCGCGCCCTGATGCGCGCCGCTGGCAGCCGCGCCGAAACCGGCTATGGCCGGCGGCAAAGCCAATAGGAGACGGACATGCAGGCAGTGGGAGTGATCGGGTCGGGCCAGATGGGCGCCGGCATCGCCCAGGTTTCGGCGGCGGCGGGCTATCGCGTGCTGCTCAGCGACGTGTCGATCGAGCGCGCCGAGGCGGGCAAGGCGGGCATCGCCAAATTGCTCGCCCGCGCCGTCGACAAGGAGAAGATCGACGCGGCGACGCGCGACGCGACGCTCGCCCGCATCGAACCGGTCGCCGCCCTTGCCGCCATGGCCGAATGCGGACTGGTGATCGAGGCGGCGACCGAGCGCGAGGAGATCAAGCGCGCCATCTTCGCCGAGGTCGGCACGGTGCTCGGCCGCGACGCGATCCTCGCCTCCAACACCTCATCGATCCCGATCACGCGGCTGGCGCAGAGCACGCCAGATCCGGCGCGCTTCATCGGCGTCCACTTCTTCAACCCGGTGCCGGTGATGGGGCTGATCGAGGTGATCCGCGGCCTCGCCACCGCCGACACCACCGTCGCCGCGATCGAGGCCTATGCGGACCGGCTCGGCAAGGCGGTGGTGCGCGCCAATGACGCGCCCGGCTTCATCGTCAACCGCGTGCTGATGCCGATGATCAACGAGGCGATCTTCGCGCTCGGCGAGGGCGTCGCGACGATCCGCGACATTGACCTCGCCTGCCAATTGGGCCTCAACCATCCGATGGGCCCCCTGACGCTCGCCGACTTCATCGGCCTCGACACCTGTCTCGAGATCATCCGCGTCTTGTTCGACGGCACCGGCGATCCCAAATTCCGCCCGGCGCCGCTGCTCGTCAAATATGTCGAGGCCGGCTGGTACGGCCGCAAGACCGGCCGCGGCTTCTACGACTATAGCGGCGCGACCCCGGAGCCGACACGATGAGCCTCGACGATACGATGATCGACACGCCCGACGGGCCGATGACGTTCAAGGAATGGAAGAAGAAGAATCCGGTGCAGCTCCCCTCGCGCCGCACCAAGGGCAAGGACCTGCCCAACAAGGTGAAGATGCGCACCGACGAATAAGGTCCGTCCGCCCTGCCCTTTGCCATTCCCTTCCCTTCGTCATCCCCTTCCCTTCGTCATCCCCTTCCCTTCGTCATCCCGACGAAAGTCGGGATCCATGGTCACGGCGCCTCCGCTTGTCTCGCGCATCATCAGCGTCGCGCGTCCATGGATCCCGGCTTGCGCCGGGATGACGAATGGGGGGGAACGTCAGCGAGACACCGCACCGCGGAACCACACCGCATACACCCCCGCCAGCACGCCAAGAAACGGCAGACCATATACCAGCGTCAGCGCGAACGGCGCGGTGAACGGCGTCGTCAGCAGGATCGCCAGGATCGCCACAGCGCCGGCAATGCTCGTCCACGGATAGCCCCACAGCCGGAACGCCGCCGGAGCCCCGTGCCGCCGCCGGAAGGCGAGATGGGTGACGAAGATCATCCCCCAGGTGAACAGCGCGCCGAAGATCGACACCGCGATCATCACCCCGAACGCCGCCTCCGGCCGCCAGGCATAGACGCCGCCCGCCACCCCGATGCCGCCCGCCGATACCAGCAGCGCCGCCGCCGGCACCCCGCGCCGGTCGACTCGCGCCAGGCCTGCGGGCGCAAGGCCGCTCTCGGCGAGGCTGAACAGCATCCGCGACGCGGCATAGAGCTGGCTGTTCATCGCCGACAGCGCCGCGATCACCACCACTGCGTTGAGCACGCCCGCGGCATAGGGCACGCCGGTCGCCTGCATCACCGTGACGAACGGGCTCGTCGCCGTCCCCGCCTCGCGCCACGGCACGATCGCCAGCATCACCGCGAGGCTGCCAAGATAGAAGAGCGCCAGCCGCAGCATCGTCGAGCGGAAAGCGCGGACGATCGCGCGTTCGGGATCGCGCGCCTCGCCCGCCGCGACCGCGATCATCTCGATGCTGATATAGCTGAAGATCGCGACGATCACCGCGGTCCAGATCCCGCCCAGCCCGTGTGGCGCGAAGCCGCCGGCATCGGTATAGTGGCTGAAGCCGACGCCGCGCGCCGCGATCATCCACAGGCCGATTGCGACGAAGACCAGGATCGCCGCGATCTTGATCGCCGAAAAGACATATTCGACCGCACCGAACAGCCGCACGCTGGCGAGGTTGACGCCGAGCAGCGCCAGCGAGAAGCCGGCGATCCACCACAATCCCGGCACGCCCGGCGCCCAGTAGCGCATGTAGATCGCCACCGCGGTCACCTCGGTACCGATCGCCAGGATCACCGCCGCGGCATAGGCATAGCGGACGAGGAAGCCGGCGAAGCGGCCGAGATAGCGTTCGGCGAACAGCCCGAACGACCCCGTCGCCGGGTCCGCCACCGTCATCTCGGCAAGGCAGCCCATCAGCGCCAGCGTCACCAGCCCGCCGATCGCATAGCTGACCAGCACCGCCGGTCCGGCGAGCCCGATCGCGAGGCCGCTGCCGAGGAACAGCCCGGTGCCGACCGCGCCGCCGATCGCGATCATCGCGAGCTGGCCCGGTCCGAGCGTACGGCGGAGGCCGGTCATCCTGCCCGGCTCAGCCGATCAGCAGCCCGGCGAGCGCCGCGCTCATCAGATTGGCGAGACTGCCCGCCGCCAGCGCGCGCAGGCCCAGACGCGCGATCGTCGGCCGCTGATTGGGGGCGAGGCTGCCGGTCACCGCCATCTGGATCGCGATCGACGAGAAATTGGCGAAGCCGCACAAGGCGAAGGTCACCACCGCGATCGTCCGCGCGCTGAGCTGCCCGGCCTGTTTGCCGAGATCGATATAGGCGACGAATTCGTTGAGCACGATCTTCTCGCCGAACAGCCCGCCGGCGATCCCCGCCTCGTTCCACGGCACGTTGAGCAGCAGCATCACCGGCTGGAAGACATAGCCGAGCAGCGCCTGGAAGCTCAGCCCCGGCAGCCCGACGAGACCACCGAGCGCGCCGAGCAGCCCGTTGGCGAGCGCGACCAGCGCGACGAAGGCGAGCACCATCGCGCCGACCGCCACCGCCAGCCGCACGCCGGTCTGCGCGCCCTGTGCCGCCGCCATGATGAGATTGGCGGGCTTTTCCTCGTCATGCGTCGCCTCGGGCAGCGGCTCGCCGGGCGTGCCTTCGGGCAGCAGCGCGGCGGGGCCGGCGCCGCTGATCCGCGCCTCGGCGAGGCGGACGTCGCGCGGCGCGCCGGGCTGGTCGCCGAGCGGCAGCTCGCCCTCGGGCGGAAGGCGACGGTCGGGCATGATGATCTTCGCCATCAGGATCCCGCCCGGCGCCGCCATGAAGCTCGCCGCGAGCAGATATTCGATGCGGATGCCCATCGAGGCATAGGCCGCGAGGATCGTCCCCGCGACGCCCGCCATGCCGCTGGTCATCACCGTGAACACCTGCGGCGGGGTGAGGCCGGCGAGATAGGGGCGGATCACCAGCGGCGATTCGCTCTGGCCGACGAAGATGTTCGCCGCCGCGCACAGGGATTCGACCTTGGAGGTGCCGATCACCGTCTCGATCGCGCCGCCGACCCAGCGCACCACCACCTGCATCACGCCGAGATAATAGAGGATCGAGACGAGGCTGGCGAAGAAGATGATGACGGGCAGCGCCGCGATCGCGAAGCTCTGCCCGCCGATCTCGGGCGCGGCGAGCTTGCCGAACAGGAATTCGGTGCCGCGCTGCGAATAGCCGAGCAGCGCCGCGACCCCCGCCGACGCGGCGGCGAGCGCCTGCCGCCCCGGCCCCCAATAGAGCACGACGGTGGCGATCAGCGCCTGCAACGCGAAGGCGGCGCCGACGACGCGCAACCGGATCGCCCGGCGATCGGCGGACAGCGCAACGGCAATGGCGAGAATGACGAGGATGCCGGCGACGCCGATCAGGATACGGTGCATGGAAGATCCCGCGGGGAAACACACGCCGCCCCCCGGCGACGTCGCCGCACCATACAGTGGCTTTTTCAGGAGGCTAGCGGCGAATGGGATGAGGGCGGCGAGCGAACGTCCTATCCCGGCCCAGCCATGCCGCGCGCCAGCTCCGTCTTCCCCTGCCCCGTCACCCCCTAACGTTGTCATCCGCTAACGGTGTCATCCCCGCGCAGGCGAGGCCTCTGCGACAGTAGCAACCTGACCTGCTCACGTACCACCCCGGCGCAGGCCGGAGTCCAGTTTGGTGAAGCTTTGCAATCAGTTACAAAGGCCTCCCAACTGGGCCCCGGCTTGCGCCGGGGCGGTTTCGAAACGTTCGCAGAGGTCTCGCACAGGCGGGGATCCAGACGCGCGGGTCTTCGCTCGAGCCGCACCGTCAGCGTCTCGGGATTCCCGTCTGCGCAGGGATGGCGATAAAGCTGGGAATGACCGGAGAAGCGAGCAACAGCAACGGCAGCCTCGGCCCACTGCCCCGATCCGCAGGCCTACGCCGCGACCAGCCCCAGCGCCGCCAACTCCGCCCGCAGCGTCGGTGCGTCGGTGAAGTGCAGCGCGATCAGCCCGACGCTGCGTGCGCCGGCGATATTGGCGGCATTGTCGTCGATGAACACCGTCCGCGCCGCCTCCAGCCCGAACCGGTCGAGCGCCAGCCGGTAGATCGCCGGGTCGGGCTTGACCATCTTCTCGACCCCCGAGACGACGATGTCGCGGAAGCGATCGAACATCGCCGCCTCGCGCGCGCGGAACGGCGGCCAGAATTCGTAGCTGAAATTGGTGATCGCGAACAGCGGCACGCCCGCCGCGTCGAGTGCGTCGACCAGCGCCGGCATGCCGGGAATGGGATCGCCGATACTCTCCAGGAAGCGCGGTCCCCAGGCGGCGATCAGCTCGGCATGCTGGGGATGCAGCGCGACGAGCTCCGCCGAGGTATCGGCGAAGTCGCGTCCGGCATCATGCTGGAAATGCCAATCGTGCGTGACGACGTCGCGCAGGAATGCATCGAGCGCCCGATCGTCGTCGATCAGGCGCCGGTAGAGGATCCGGGGATCCCAGTCGTACAGGACCCGGCCGACATCGAAGATCACCGCCGTCGGAACGGCGGCAGCGACATCGGCCGTGGGCACGCCCAAAGGCTTAGCCCTGGCGCGCCTTGAAGCGACGGTTGGTCTTGTTGATGACGTAGGTACGGCCGCGACGACGGATCACGCGGTTGTCGCGATGACGGTCCTTGAGCGACTTCAGGCTATTGCGGATCTTCATGATCGATTCGCTTCTTTTCGAGATTGACGGTGTCGGTGAAAGCGCGAGCGCCTAAGCGTGGAGGCTGCAATAGTCAAGCAACGCAGGCCGCGTTAGAGCGTTTCCCAGACGCAACGTATCGCAAAGGTCCCCCGCCATGATCCTCCGTCCGTTCCTCGCGCTCGGCGTCGCCGCCGCGGCTCTTGCCGGTTGCGCGACCACCGCGTCGCTGCCGCCGACGGACGTGATCCGCTATCATCTCGGCGCGCCGATCGCGCGCGGCACGGTCGCGGTCGAGCCGCTGTCGGGCGGCAGCCCGGCGAGCCTCGAGTTCAAGACCTATGCCGCCGCGGTCGAGGCCGAATTGCTCAAGGTCGGCTATACGTTGCCGCCGCAGGGCGCGACGCCGGACTATGTCGCCTCGGTCGCCTTCACCCGCACCAGCCGCGAAGGCCCGCCGCGCCAGTCGCCGGTCAGCATCGGCCTCGGCGGCGGCGGCTTCAGCGGCGGGCGGCGCGGCGGCGGCGTCGGGCTGGGCGGCGGCATCGGCTTCCCGATCGGCCGCAGCCGGCCGACCGAATTGCTCGTCGCCGAGCTGGCGGTGACGATCAAGCGCCGCGCCGACCAGTCGCCGGTCTGGGAGGGCAAGGCGCAGGGGGTCAGCGACATCAAGGGCGCCGACCAGCAGGCCGGCCGCCTCGCCCGCGCGCTGTTCACCGGCTTCCCCGGCGAATCGGGGCGGACGATCTCGGTGAGGTAATCCTTGACCCTCACCCTTCCGCGGCGACGCCCCTCCCTCTCCCATCAGGAGTATCGGGTGAACAGCATCCCATGCTGTTCACCCGATACTGGAAAAGACGCCGAAGGCGGCGAAGGGTGAGGACCGCGACGTCCCGTAACAAACATCCTCCATCAGGCAGTCCCATGACCCTCAGCATCAACGCCGCCTTCGACGGCGGCAACATCCGTGTCGTCGGAATCGACGGCGATCAGGTCGATCTCGAGATCGTCCGCGATCACCAGTCCGATTTCTTCCAGTGGTTCTACTTCCGCGTCGCCGGCGCGGGCGGACGGCGGCTGCGCTTCCGCATCGTCAACGCCGGCCAGTCGGCCTATCCGTTCGGCTGGCCCGGCTACCAGACGCGGGTCAGCACCGATCGCCGCGCATGGCGGATGATCGAGACGCGCTATGACGATGGCGTGCTGTCGTTCGATTACGACGCCGCGGGCGACCTCGCCTGGTTCGCCTATTTCGCGCCGTTCACGATGGAGATGCACCACGATCTCGTCGCGCGCATCGCCGCGCGGCCGGGGGTGACGCATCGCGAACTCGGCACTTCGCTCGACGGGCAGAGCATCGACTATCTGCGCATCGGCGACGGGCCCAAGCCGGTCTGGCTCTATGCGCGCCAGCACCCAGGCGAATCGATGACCGAATATTGGATGGAGGGCGCGCTCGACTGGCTGACCAGCCCGGCCGCCGCGCCGCTGCTCGCCAAGGCGACGGTGCACGTCGTCCCCAATATGAACCCAGACGGCACGCGCCGCGGCCACCTGCGCACCAATGCGGCGGGGGTCAATCTCAACCGCGAATGGCATGCGCCGACGCCCGATCGCAGCCCCGAGGTGCTCTGCGTCCGCGATGCGATGGACGCGACCGGCGTCGCCTTCGCGATCGACGTCCATGGCGACGAGGCGATCCCGGCCAATTTCATCGCCGGCTTCGAGGGGATACCGAACTGGACCGAGGACCATGGCGCCAAATTCTACGATTTCGGCCACCGCCTCGCCGCGCACACCCCCGATTTCCAGACCGAGAAGGGCTATGAGAAGTCGAGTGCCGGCAACGCCAATCTGTCGATGTCGACCAACCAGCTCGCGCACCGCTTCGGCGCGGTGTCGGTGACGCTGGAGATGCCGTTCAAGGACCATGATCCCAATCCCGACGCCGAATTCGGCTGGTCGCCCGAACGCTCGCGCCGGCTCGGCGTCGCGTGCCTGGAGGTGCTCACCGAGATGATCGACACGATCTGATGGAGATCCGCCGGGACGATCCCGCCGCGCCGCACGTCGCGGCGCTGCTCGCCCACCATCTCGCCGAATTGCGCGGGCATATGGCGGATTTCGCCTTCGCGCTCGACGCCGGCGGCCTGTCCAGGCCCGACGTGACCTTCTGGACCGCGTGGCGCGACGGCACGCTCGCCGGCTTCGTTGCGCTGAAACAGCTCGATCCGTGCCATGGCGAGGTCAAGTCGATGCGCGCCGCCCCGGCGATGCGCGGCACCGGCGTCGGCCGCGCGCTGCTTGGCCATGTCGTCGCCGAGGCGCGCCGCCGCGGCTATCACCGGCTCAGCCTCGAAACCGGCACCGCCGCGCTGCATGCGCCGGCGGTCGCGCTGTATCGCAGCGCCGGCTTCATCGACACCGGGCCGTTCGCCGACTATCGCCCCAGCCCGCACAACCAATTCTTCGCCCTCGACCTTCGGGCCGAGCCTTAAAGCGTAAAGGGAGCCTTTCGATGCCGCGCCTCGTCCTGATCCGCCACGGCCAGTCCAGCTGGAACCTCGAAAACCGCTTCACCGGCTGGTGGGACGTCGACGTCACCGAGAAAGGCGCCGCCGAGGCGCGCGCCGCGGGCGAGCTGATGGCCGCCAAGGGCCTCGACTTCGACATGACCTTCACCTCGCTGCAGACGCGCGCGATCAAGACGCTCAACCTCGCGCTCGAGGCGATGGGGCGGCTGTGGCTGCCGACCGAGAAGGACTGGCGGCTCAACGAGCGCCATTACGGCGGGCTCACCGGCCTCGACAAGGCGGAGACGGCGGCCAAGCACGGCGACGAACAGGTGCATATCTGGCGCCGCAGCTTCGACGTGCCGCCGCCGCCGCTCGAGCCGGGCAGCGCCTATGATCTGTCCGCCGACCGCCGTTACGCCGGCATCGCCATCCCCGCCACCGAGAGCCTCAAGGACACGATCGCCCGCGTCCTGCCCTATTTCGAGGAGCGGATCGCCCCGGCGCTGCGCGACGGCCAGCGCGTGCTGATCTCCGCGCACGGCAATTCGCTGCGCGCTCTGGTCAAGCATCTGTCGAACATTCCGGATGATGCGATCACCGGGCTGGAAATTCCGACCGGCCAGCCGATCGTCTACGAACTCGACGACGCGCTCCAGGCGACGGATCGTTACTATCTGAACGAGCGGTAAGCAGCGAGGCGGAGGCGATAGTAGGGACGATCGCTCGGTCCACGCGTCCTGAAAGGTACAGTGCTCCCGCGAAAGCGGGAGCCCAGTGTTCTTTTTCCCACAAGCCGTTGTTCTGCTTGGCCACTGGATTCCCGCCTGCGCGGGAATACTGAGCTAGTCCCGGCGTTGCCCCAGAAACGCGCCGTCACTCCGAACGTGTTCCGCGGCGCACCGCCCCCACCTTACCACCCCGGCGAAGGCCGGGGTCCAGTTGGGTGAAGCCCCGCCAACGGCCACGCCGGTTGCCATCCGGGTCCCGGCCTTCGCCGGGGCGGTTCGCTCCTCCCCCTAATCGGCGCCCCGTAATCGGCGTCATGCCTGCCTCGTCCCGGCATCCACGGTTCCGCAGCAGCGGCCGCCGTCAAGATCGCGGCACGGTGAATCCCGGACCAAGTCCGGGATGGCGAAGCGCCCGCGGCGGCGGAGCCAAGGCCAAGGCACAGCCCCCTGTCCTACACGTCCCGCCGGCGCTATACCCACCCCGCTCTGTCTCATCGTGACTTCGATCGTCACCGAATTCGAAACGATCGGCCCGGATCGTTTCGATCAAGGTGTCCATCTTGTCCATGTTGCCCAAAATACAGGCAAGGCCGGGATGCGGACCGTTGCCCTCCCCGTCGGCTGCGGCTAACCGCCGAGGATGACTTTGGTCGGCATCATCATGGGTTCGACGTCCGATTGGGACACGATGCGGCATACGGCGGCGGTGCTCGCCGAACTCGACGTGCCGCACGAGACCAAGGTCGTCTCGGCGCATCGCACCCCGGACCGGCTCTATGACTATGCCAAGGGCGCGGCGGGCCGCGGACTCAAGGTGGTGATCGCCGGCGCGGGCGGCGCGGCGCATCTGCCCGGCATGGCGGCGGCGATGACGCATCTGCCGGTGCTCGGCGTGCCGGTGCAAAGCAAGGCGCTGTCCGGCCAGGACAGCCTGTTGTCGATCGTCCAGATGCCCGCCGGCATCCCGGTCGGCACGCTGGCGATCGGCAAGGCGGGCGCGGTCAACGCCGGGCTGCTCGCCGCCGCGATCCTCGCGACGCAGGACGAAGCGCTGTCGCAGCGCTTGCAGGCCTGGCGGCAGCGGCAGACCGAGGCGGTCGCGGACGAGCCGGCCTGATGCTCGCCCCCGGCAGCACGATCGGCATCCTCGGCGGCGGCCAGCTCGGGCGGATGCTCGCCGTCGCCGCGGCCCAGCTCGGCTATGCCACGCACATCCTCGCCCCCGACGACGAGAGCGTCGCCGCGCAGACCGCCTCGCAGCTTACCCGCGCCGAGTATGACGACCGCGACGCGCTCGCCGCCTTCGCCGGCGCCTGCGACGTCGTCACCTATGAGTTCGAGAATATCGACGTCGCGCCGGTGGAGTGGCTGGCGGCGCGGGTCGCCGTCCACCCCGCCCCCGCCGGCCTGCGCGTCGCGCAGGATCGCATCGCCGAGAAGCGCTTCGTCGAGACGGTCGGCGGCCGGCCGGCGCCCTGGACGGCGGTAGCGAGCGAGGCCGATCTCGACGCCGCGATCGCCCGCATCGGCTGCCCGGCGATCCTCAAGACGACGCGCTTCGGCTATGACGGCAAGGGCCAGGCGGTGATCGCCCGCCGCGAAGACGCCGCATCGGCCTGGGCGGCGATCGGCGGGCCGGCGGTGCTCGAGGGATTCGTCACCTTCAGCCACGAATTCTCGATCCTCATCGCGCGCGGGACCGATGGCGCGACCGTCCGCTATGCGCCGCCGCACAACGTCCATCACGAGGCGATCCTGCGCAGCTCGACCGTCCCCGCGCCGGCGGCGATCCGCGATCAGGCCGAAGCGGCGACCGCGCTCGCCTGCCGCATCGCCGCCGAGCTCGACTATGTCGGCGTGCTCGCCTGCGAATTCTTCGCCACCGCCGACGGGCCGGTATTCAACGAAATGGCGCCACGCGTCCACAATTCGGGCCATTGGACGATCGAGGGCGCCGAGACCTCGCAGTTCGAGAACCATATCCGCGCGATCTGCGGCCTGCCGCTCGGCAGCACCGCGCTGACCGGGACGCAGGTGCGGCTCGACAATCTCATCGGCGACGATCCCTGGCAGCCGGCGCTCGCCGAGGCGGGGGCGCACGTCCATCTCTACGGCAAGGGCGCGCCGCGACCGGGTCGCAAGATGGGGCATATCACCCGCGTCACGCGCTGACCGCTCACCACTATCGCTTGCGCAGCGGCGGCGTATCGAAGGCGACGGGAACGAGGATCGGCAGCGCGACGACCTTGCCGTTGCGCAGCACCGGCCGGATCCGGAACAGCGGCTGCATCGCCAGCGCCGCGGCGCCGAACCCCATGTCGGCGGGAGTTTCGATCAGCACGGCGCACCGCTCTGGCCGGCCCGAGCGTGGCACCGCGCAGGCGAGGATCACCCGCCCCGAGATATGCCGCCGCACCGCCTCGGCAGGCCAGAACCGGCGCAGCTCGGCATCGGTCGGCCGATAGATCCACGACGCCTTGGCATAATGCGCCTTGCCGTCGCCGCCGGCGCCGCTCCCCGCCCCCAGGCCGACGCCGCTCCCCTCACCGGCGCCCGTGCCCGCCGTCCCGCTGCCGGCAAGCTGCACGACCGCCGAATCGCTGCCGAAGGGGGAGACGAGGCTCGGCGGCGGCGGCAGCGGCGGGGCGAGCACGTCCGGCGTCGTATCGACCTGCGGCGCCGGCGCTGCTGCCGGTGGTGATCCGCCCGCGGGCGCGGCACGGGGCGGCGGCGCGGCGCGTGCCGGCGGCAAAGGCGGCGGCGGGCGTTCCGGCGGCGGTGGCGGCGGTGGTGGCGGTGGTGGCGCGACATCGAACAGCGTCAGCGCCGCCTCCGGCCGCGTCGGCACGCCGGGCGGGGGCCACGCCGTCATCAGCCAGAGCAGGACCAGCGCGCCATGCACCCCGATCGCCAGCGCCAGCGCGCTGCGGTCAGGGGCATGGCGATGGCTCACCGGCCCGCCGTCATTTAACCACCGGCAGCGCGATATAGCTCGCGTCCGGCCCGCTGACGGTGATCTTCTGCGTCGCCGTCACATAGTCCTTCGGCTGCGCAAAGAAGATGTTGGGGACGAAGGTCTGCGGATTGCGGTCGTAGAGCGGGAACCAGCTCGACTGCACCTGCACCATGATGCGATGCCCGGGCAGGAAGACGTGATTGGTCTCGGGCAAAGCGAAGCGATAGGGCAGCGGCGTGTTCGCGGCGATCGGCTTGGCGACGGCAAGGTCCTCGCGATAGCGGCCGCGGAAGATGTCCATCGCGACGGCGAGCTGATAGCCGGCCATCTCCTCATGCTTGGGCATCTCTTCGGGATAGACGTCGACCAGCTTGACCACCCAGTCGCTGTCCGTGCCGCTGGTCGCGGCGGTCAGATGCACCTCGGGCGTGCCGGCGATCGTCACCGGCTGGGTCAGCACGTCGGTGGTGAAGGTGACGACATCGGGCCGCCCGGAAACGCCGCGCTGATCGTCGACCAACCAGTTCTTCCACGTCGAGCCTTCGGCATACATCGGCTTGGTCGGGCGGACGCGATACGACACCGGATGCGCCGGATCGCTGATGTAATCGACCGTCTGCGCCGTGCCGGCCGCCGCGTCGAAGCCGAGCGCGCCGCCGGGCTTGAGGTAGAGCGGCGTCGGGGTCGGCTGCGTCCACGCCTGCATCCGCTGCCATTCGTTGGTGCCGGTGCGGAAGGCGGTGACCGGCGCGACGTCCATCGCCGGCTGGTCGCTCTTCAGATAATGCGCGAGGAACGGCCGCAGCACATGCCAGCGCCACCATTTGGCGGTGTCCTGATCCCATTTGATCGCGCCGAGGTTGCTGCCGTCGCCGATCTCCTGGCCATGATACCAGGGACCGAGCGTCAGGAAGACCATGTCGTTCCGCGTGTCCTTGGGCTCGAGCGCGCGATAGACCGCGGGCGCGCCGTAGATATCCTCCTGGTCCCACAGCCCGGCGACCAGCATCGTCGGCACCTTGAGCGGCTGCGCGGCGAGGATCTTGTCCATCGCCGCGCTCGACCAATAGGTGTCATAGGCGGGATGCGCGGCGACCTTGCGATAGAAGCCCGATGCCTGGTCGACCCCCTGCGCCTTGGCGACCGCCCCCGCCGAGACGTTGCGCAGCCAATAGTCGTAATCGTCGGCGGTGTCGGTCACCCAAGGCGTGCTGGCATCGCGCGTACCCTGCTGGCCGAGCATATAGGACAGGCCGATCTGGCGGAACGCGCCATTGTGGAACCAGTCGTCGCCGCGCCAGCCGTCGACCATCGGGTTCATCGGCACCGACACCTTGAGCGCCGGATGCGGGTTGATCAGCGCCATCAGCGGCAGGAACCCGTCATAGCTGATGCCGCTGATCCCGACCCGGCCGTTGCTCTCCGGCACGTTCTTCACCAGCCAGGCGATCGTGTCATACGTGTCGGTCGAATCGTCGGTCTTGGTCGGATTGTTGGGCGATCCCGCCGGCGTCGGGTTCATCAGCGTGATGCCCTGGCTGCCGTGCATGCCGCGCACGTCCTGGATGACGCGGATATAGCCGTCGGCGGCGATCACGTCCCACGGGCCGTCGCCATGCGCCAGGATGCCGGCAAAAGTGCCGCTGTCCGCCTTGGTCTGCTCGTCGGCGTCATAGGGGGTGCGGGTGAGCAGGATCCCCGCATCGCGCGTGCCCTTGCGGATGACGATGACGGTGTGGAGCTTGACGCCGTCGCGCATCGGGATGTCGACCGCGCGGCGGACGTATTCGTAATGGGTGTCGCGCGGCGCCAGCTTGGCGGGGCGCTCGTCGTAACTCTGCGCGCCGGCCACGGCGGCGGTGGCGAGTGCGGACAGGGCGCAGGCGGCGAACAGCGAACGGATCATAAGCGGCAACCTCGGCACGAAACGGCCCGCCTCCGGGTGGAAGGCGGGCCGTAATGTGTCGCGATTATTGCCGGCAAAGCAAGCGCGCGGATTCGCGCCGCCCGCCCGTCGACTCAGGCGCTGCGCTTGCCCGACAGCGGGAAGCTGCCGAACGCGCCCGCACCCACCGTGCCGGTCAGCGTGTCGCCCTCGGCAGTCGCCTCGCAGTCGAGCGTCATCGGCATCGGCACGGTCATCTGCTGCTTCCAGCGGAGGGTGTTGCCGTCGACCTCGCCCGAGACATCGCTCGATCCCATCGCGCCCGAGGCGGTGCCGGTGAAGCCGGCGCCGTCGCTGGTCACGGTCAGCGTCAGGTTCTGGTCGCCCAGCGGCGACTTAACGGTGCAATCCCAGCTGCCATCGACCTCAGCCATTATTCTCTCCTCATCGCGCCGCGGTGGTGGTGCCGGCGGGGACGCCGGCGACGGCACGTGCCGGGACGACCTCGACCGGCAGGCCGAGACTGTCAAGCTGCGGCTTGACCTTGGCGGCATCGCCGACGACGATCCAGGTCAGCTTGGCGGGATCGATCGTCTGCGCCGCGGCGGCGCGCAGCTGCGGCAGCGTCATCGCGCGATAGCGGGTCGCCACCGTCGCGTAATAATCGTCGGGCCGCTTGAACAGGTCGTTCGCCTGCATCGCGCCGAGCACCGCCTGCGACGTTTCGAACTGCCCCGGCAGCTGCAGCGTCGCGCCCTTGATCGCGAGATCGAATTCGGCCTCGCTCATCGGCTTGCTGGTGACGAACTGCGCGACGTCGTCGCGGGCCGAGGCGAGCGCCGGGCCGGTCTTGTCCGCCTGCACGCCGGCCTGGAGCAGATAGGGCGCGGCGAATTCGGACGGCTGGAAGCGGCCGCCGGCGCCATAGGACCAATGCTTCTCCTCGCGCAGATCCATGTTGAGCCGGCTGAGGAAGCTGCCGCCGAGCGCGTCGTTGACCGTGTTGAGCACGAGCAGGTCGTCGGTGCCCTTGAGCCCGGTACGCTGGCCGCCGACGAGGATCGACTGCGGGCTGTCCGGGCGATCGACCAGGACGATGCCGGGCTTGAGCGCCGCGACGGTGCCGCCGAACGTCTTGCTGCCGGCCGGTCCGGTTCCGGTCCAGTCGCCGAAGCGGGCTTCGAGCGCCGCCTGCACCTCGGCGAGCGGACGGTCGGAGACGACGAAGATCTTCGCCTTGTCGGGACGCAGCCACGCCTGCTGGAAGCGGCGCAGGTCGGCGGGGGTGAGGCTCGCCACCGCGACCGGGTCACCGCTGCCCTGCGCCTTGGCATAAGGCGTGCCGGCGGCGAGGATGCGCGTCGACATCCGCTGCGCGAGCGAACCGGGGTTGGTCAGCTCCTGCTGGATCTGCGCGACCTGCTGCGCCTTGAAGCGCGCGACATCGGCGTCGCGATAGGCCGGCCGCCGCGCGACTTCGGCGAACAGGTCGAGCGCCGGGCCGAGGTTGGCGCTCGGCACGCCCATCGAAACGGTGCTGCGGTCGTTGCCGGCGCCGGCGGACAGCTGCATGCCGAGCCGTTCGCGCGCTTCGGCGAGCGCGTTGACGTCATAATGCTCCGTGCCCTCGTCGAGCATGTTGAGCGCGACGAGCTGCGTGCCGAGCTTGCCGTCGACGTCGGCGGCATAGCCGGCATCGAAGCTCAGCACCGCCTGGGTCACCGGCACCGCGGTGCGCTGCGCGTAGACCAGTTCGATGCCGTTCGACAGGCGGCTGCGCGCGACCTTGGGGAAGGCGAGCTCCGGCGTCGCGCCGACCGGCGGGATCGTCCCGCGCGTGCCCTTGGCGGGCTGTTCGGGCGCGGCGGCGACATCGACCTTTGGCGGCACCTTCGCCTCGGCATAGGCATCGCGCGCGCCGGGAACGACGTTGACCGCGAGCACCGGACGGCTCAGCCACTTGTCCGCCGCCGCCTTGACGCTCGCCGGCGTCTGCCTGGCGAGATCGGCGAGCTGCTTCTTGTAGAAGCCCGGATCGTTCGAATAGAGCGCCCCCTCGGCGAGCGCGACCGCCTTGCCGCCGAAGCCGCCGACCGCCTCGAGCCCGCGGATGCGGCCGGCGACGCGGGTGGTGACGAAGCGCGACACCTCGTCCTGCGTCGGCCCGGTGCGCAGGAAGTCGGCGACCACCGCGTCGAGCCGCTGCGCCGCCATCGCCGGATCGACGCCGGGCCGCACCAGCCCCTCGATCGAGAAGGTGCCGACCTGCGCGAAGGCACTGTTGTCCGCCGCCACGGAGGTGAACAGCTTCTCCTGCCGGATCAGCACATTGGTCAGGCGCGATGAGGCCATGCCGCCGAGCACGCCGGCCGCGACCTCGAGCGGCGCGGCATCCTTGTCGTTGAGCCCGGGCACCACCCAGTTGCGCGTGATCATCGTCGCCGCGACGCGATCCTTGAGCGTCACCGTCTTCGCCGCCGGCAGCGTGACGACCGGCGCGGCAGGCAGCACGCTCTTCGGCCCGGCCTTGATCCCCCCGAAATATTTCTCGACCAGCGGCCGCGCGGTGGCGGCATCGATGTCGCCGGCGAGCACCAGCACCGCATTGTTGGGGCCGTAATGGCTGCGGAACCAGTTTTTCACCGTGTCGAGGCTGGCCGCGTCGAGATCGGCCATCGAACCGATCGTGTCATGGCCATAGGGGTGCGTCGCCGGGAACAAATTTTCCGTCACCGCATAGCCTTCGAGGCCATAGGGACGGTTGTCGCCCTGCCGCTTCTCGTTCTGGACGACGCCGCGCTGCTCGTCGAGCACGCCCTGGGTGATCGCACCGGTCAGATAGCCCATCCGGTCCGATTCGAGGAACAGCGCCCGCTCCAGCGCCGCGGTCGGCACCGTCTCGAAATAGTTGGTGCGATCGTAATAGGTCGTGCCGTTGAAGTCGGTCGCGCCGACCTGCTTGAGCGGCGCGAAGAAATCGCCGGGCGCATTCTCCGACCCGTTGAACATCAGATGCTCGAACAGATGCGCGAAGCCGGTCGAGCCCTTGGGCTCGTGCTTCGAGCCGACGTCATACCAGACGCTGACTGCGACGACCGGCGCCTTGCGATCGGTATGGACGACGACGCGCAACCCGTTGGCGAGCGTGAATTGCTGATACGGGATATCGACCGAGCGGACGAGCGCGGCGACCGGCGCGGCCTTGATCGCGGGTGCGGCTGCGGCGGGCGTCTGCGCCTGGAGCGGCGCGAGCCATGCGATCGACGCGACGCCGGCAAGTGCGATAAGCTTCGTCATCAGAATAGAATCCCCCAGTCGGTCACTTTGTGTGTTGGGGTCGAGCATAGACGGGCGGCGAACACTGGCAAGCGACGTGCCGCGCTTTTTCGCGTCTGGTCGTTTTGTGCCGACTGACCGCCGCGATACCCTTGTGTTGCACAAAAGCAACACTACATCGCGGTGCAGAGATGGAAGGGGATGGTATGAACCTCGAACGATTTACAGACCGCGCCAAAGGATTTCTCCAATCGGCGCAGACAGTTGCGATCCGCATGAACCACCAGCGGATCGCGCCCGAACATATCGCCAAGGCCTTGCTCGAGGACGAGCAGGGCATGGCGGCAGGCCTGATCACCGCAGCGGGCGGCGACGCGCGCCGCGCCACCAGCGAGATCGATGCGGCGCTCGCCAAAATCCCGGCGGTGTCGGGATCGGGGGCGCAGACGACGCCGGGCCTCGACAATGACACGGTACGCGTGCTCGACCAGGCCGAGCAGATCGCGCAGAAGGCAGGCGACAGCTTCGTCACCGTCGAGCGGCTGCTGCTCGCGCTGACGCTGGCGACGACCACCGCCGCGGGCCGGGCGCTCGCCGCTGCGGGGGTCACCGCCGATGCGCTCAACGGCGCGATCAACCAGCTGCGCGGCGGCCGCACCGCCGATACCGCCGGTGCCGAGGATCGCTACGACGCGCTCAAGAAATTCGCCCGCGACCTGACCCAGGCGGCGCGCGACGGCAAGCTCGATCCCGTGATCGGCCGGGACGAGGAGATCCGCCGCACGATCCAGGTGCTCGCCCGCCGCACCAAGAACAATCCGGTGCTGATCGGCGAGCCCGGCGTCGGCAAGACCGCGATCGTCGAGGGGCTGGCGCTGCGCATCGCCAATGGCGACGTGCCCGACGGCCTCAAGGACAAGACGCTGATGGCGCTCGACATGGGAGCGCTGATCGCCGGCGCCAAATATCGCGGCGAGTTCGAGGAGCGCCTCAAGGGCGTGATCGACGAGGTCAAGCAGGCCGAGGGGCAGATCGTCCTGTTCATCGACGAGATGCATCAATTGATCGGCGCGGGCAAATCCGAAGGCGCGATGGATGCGGGCAATCTGCTCAAGCCCGCGCTGGCGCGTGGCGAGCTGCACTGCGTCGGCGCGACGACGCTCGACGAATATCGCAAATATGTCGAGAAGGACCCGGCGCTCCAGCGGCGGTTCCAGCCCGTCTTCGTCGGCGAGCCGACGGTCGAGGATACGATCAGCATCCTGCGCGGGCTCAAGGAGAAGTACGAGCTGCACCATGGCGTGCGGATCACCGACGGCGCGCTGGTCGCCGCGGCGACGCTGTCCAACCGCTACATCACCGATCGCTTCCTCCCCGACAAGGCGATCGACCTGATGGACGAGGCCGCCAGCCGCATCCGCATGGAAGTGGAAAGCAAGCCCGAGGAGATCGAGGCGCTCGACCGCCGCATCCTGCGCCTCAAGATCGAGCGGGAGGGGCTGCGCCGCGAGACCGACAGGGCGTCGCGCGACCGATATGCCGCGCTGGAGGAGGAACTCGCCAATCTCGAGGAGCAATCCGGCGAGCTGACCCGCCGCTGGCAGGCGGAGAAGGACAAGATCGCCGGCGAGGCAAGGCTCAAGGAGCAGCTCGACGCCGCGCGGCTCGAACTCGAGCAGGCGCAGCGCCAGGGCGACCTCGCCAAGGCGGGCGAGCTCGCCTACGGGCGCATCCCGACGCTGGAGAAGCAGCTCGCCGAGGCGCAGGGTGCGACGCAGGGCGCGATGCTGCGCGAGGAGGTCACCGCCGACGATATCGCCGGCGTGGTCAGCCGCTGGACCGGCATACCCGTCGACCGGATGCTACAGGGCGAGCGCGACAAATTGCTGCGCATGGAAGAGGTGATCGGCCAGCGCGTGATCGGCCAGGCGCAGGCGGTGCGCGCGGTCTCCACCGCGGTGCGGCGCGCGCGCGCCGGCTTGCAGGACCCGAACCGGCCGCTCGGCAGCTTCCTGTTCCTCGGCCCGACCGGCGTCGGCAAGACCGAGCTGACCAAGGCGCTCGCCGAATTCCTGTTCGACGACCCGTCGGCGATGGTGCGGATCGACATGAGCGAATTCATGGAGAAGCATGCGGTCGCCCGGCTGATCGGCGCACCGCCGGGCTATGTCGGCTATGAGGAAGGCGGCGTGCTGACCGAGGCGGTGCGGCGCCGGCCCTATCAGGTCGTGCTGTTCGACGAGGTCGAGAAGGCGCATGGCGACGTGTTCAACGTGCTGCTCCAGGTACTCGACGACGGGCGGCTGACCGACGGCCAGGGGCGGACGGTGGATTTCAGCAACACGCTGATCATCCTCACCTCCAACCTCGGCTCGCATTATCTCGCCGCGGTCGAGGACGGGCAGGATGTCGAGAGCGTCGAGCCGCAGGTGATGGAGGTGGTGCGCGCGCATTTCCGCCCCGAATTCCTCAACCGGCTCGACGAGGTGATCCTGTTCCACCGGCTGGGGCAGAGCCATATGGCACCGATCGTCGACATCCAGGTCGCCCGCGTCGGCAAGCTGCTCGCCGACCGCAAGGTGACGCTCGACCTCACCGACGCGGCACGCACCTGGCTGGGACGGGTCGGCTACGACCCGGTCTACGGCGCCCGCCCGCTCAAACGCGCGGTACAGCGCTACCTGCAGGACCCGCTCGCCGAGATGATCCTGCGCGGCGAGGTCAAGGACGGCATGACCGTGCGGGTAGACGAGGGCGACGGGGCGCTGGTGTTGCGGGCGGGGTGATAGAAAAGGGGCCGGTGATCGCCGGCCCCTTCTTGTCATCCCCGGATCGCGTCAGAATGCGACGCCCAGCTGGATCCGGGCCGCACGCCCCAGATTGTACTGAACCGGCAGGGAATAGGTCGGTAACGGTGCGCCTGCCGATGTCGTCCCCGTCTCCGACAGACGCAGCGCCGGTTGGGCATTGAAGACGTTGAATACCGAAAGACGCAGGAAACCATTGAATGCGTCGGTCGGCAACGCCACCGTCGCATCGAGGTTGACTTGCGCCAGCCAGGCGGCCGTCAATTGCGAACCGCGGGGCACGAGGCCGAGCGTCGTCGGCCGCACGCCGCCCACCCGGTCAAATCGATCGTTGATGACCGTGAAGCCGGTGGGATCCCGAACGACTTTGCCGTTCGCCACGTCGCAATAGGCACCGCTGGTCTTGTAATACAGGCCCGTGATGCCGCCGGGCGCGGTCGCATCGAAATCGCGACTGGCCGGCGCACGACCGTAGCAGCCGAATTTGCGCGGTGACATCACGTTGGCATTGACCCCGAGCGTCAGCCAGTCGGCAAACTTGTATGACCCCCAGACCTTCAGGTTGTGACGGCGATCGTTGGGCAGATATCCATAAGTGCCGTCGACCAGCGCCGGGAGATCGAACGCCGTCGTCAAGCCGGAGTCGCTCTGGCCGTTGTCGGAACGGACGCCTCCTTCGATATTTCCGACCAGCTTGGAATAGGTATAGTTGGCGTGCAGCTCCCACTTGCCATCCGACTCCCGATCCAGTGCGAACGTCACACCGCGATAGGTCCGTTGCGCCAGCGGGTATTGGAGGGCCGCGGATGATAGCATAACCGTTCTGGCCGATGTCTCGCCGGGCAGCGGATCGCTCAGCGTCACGACGACATCACGGCCCGGGTTGATCAGCGCGAATTGCTCGACCCCGCTCCAGATCGACCGACAGTCGGACGCAGCCTTACCCTGCGCAATGCAATAGGGGACGATCGCCTGATCGAGTGATGCGTCTTCCAGCGAGTTGTTGAGCTTCGCCTGTGTGAAATTGAAGGCGAGCCGGATACGGTGACCCAGGCGCCGTTCGATACCGAACACGATCTCGTCGACCGATTGCGGTTTCAGATTGGCAGCCACGACGGAAGCGGTGCTCGGCACCGTGCCGTCGTGGCTGACGACGCACGCGGTTCCCGCGGGTGAGTTGCCAGGACAGGCTGTGAACCCCGCTCCCGTGGTGACCGGCGCGCCGAGGATCGGTACGTTCGTTGCCGACAGACCGTTCAGCACGTAATAGGCGTTATAGTCGAGTTCGCTGCCGGCAAGCCGGACGTTGGTGTTCACCGCGACCGGCAAGTAATAGCGGCTGAATGACCCGAAAAACTTGGTCCGCCCGTCACCCATAGGATCGATGCTGCCGCCAAGACGTGGCGACCATTGATTCTTGGCGAGGAAGAACGTCTGTCCGGCGGCATTGCGATTTTCGAACCGGTCGTTGCGAACGCCGAGGTTGAGGTTGATCCGCTCTTGGAACAATCGCCACTCATCCTGCGCATAGAAAGCGGTATTGCGGGTTGCGAACTGCCCACCCGTCTTAAATGCGCGAGCCACGGCGTAAGGCGTGCCACCCGGCAAACCGACCGTGGGATCGATCGTCGTAGCGTCGCCAGACGCAGTGAGGAGCGTATATTGCGCGCCACCATTGGCAATCGTCGTCGACGTTTCGTCGAGATCCTCACGGTCATAGCCGCCGCGAATATGATGGGACCCGAGTAGAGAGAAACGCAGGTCGGCGTCTGCGCGATAGAAAGTCCGCTTGTCGAAATTCAGCGACGCATTCGATACGGTGTTGCCGATGCTGCTGTTTGCGCCGTTACGCTGCTCGAGTACGTAGGGCAGATCGGGCGCGCCAGACTCCGTCGTTTCGCTGTTCTTGTTGACGCCATAGGCAGCCGACAACGTCAGCCAGTTGGTGAAGCTACCCGTATAACGAAACACATAATTCTCGCCGCCCGAGCGGTAGACGTTGCTCGTCACATACCCGCCGGGAGCGTTCGTGTTCGGATTATAACGCTGGCCGCTTGCCAGCGTGTATTGACTGGTTCCGTAAATTTCCTCGATCTGTTTTCCGCTCGTGTTCCAATAGGTCGCCTCCAGCCGCTGACCATCGACGATGACGGCATCCACCTTGCCGCCCCAGAACGGGCTGGTATTCGCGTTACGGCTGTAGGACGTGCCGACCAATTGCTGACCCGCCTTGCGGAGATCGGCGTAATCGGCGCACATCGTGGGATTGCTGGCACATCCTGCCGGTCCCGTCTGTGTCGCCGACGCGCTTCCGGTATAGCCCTGCCCCCAACGAAGATCGACGGCATCGTAGATACCGTAGAAGAACAAATGGTCCTTGATGATCGGACCCGACAGCTGCGCAATGAAGTCGCTGCGCTTGAGATAAGCCGAATCGTTATCTGCCGCGAATGTATTCTTCGTCTTGGAAATCAACGTGTTCGGCTGCCAGTTGAAGGTAATGCCGCCGTGCCACTCATTGGAGCCCGATTTGGTCGTGGCGTTGATCATGCCGCCGGTGAAACGGCCGAATTCGGCGGGAATACCACCCGTTTTTGTCTGAACGGTC
This sequence comes from Sphingomonas kyungheensis, assembly GCF_037120395.1. Taxonomy (NCBI): domain Bacteria; kingdom Pseudomonadati; phylum Pseudomonadota; class Alphaproteobacteria; order Sphingomonadales; family Sphingomonadaceae; genus Sphingomonas; species Sphingomonas kyungheensis. The sequence goes on along the minus strand of NZ_JBBBDM010000007.1, from coordinate 119,532 downwards.
TGGTAGAATTCGAACGGAATTGCCACGGCACCCAACCCGTTGCGGAATTGGGTAATATTCAGTCCGTTGACGTAATAGACGTTCTCCGAAACGGACGAACCGTTGACCGAGGGCAGACCGTTGTCGCGCACCGAACCGAAGCGGTTGTCGCCTCCGGTCGTACCGGGCGCCAACAACACCACGGAGGTGAGATCACGGGCGACCGGCACCCGCGTCGCGACATCGGCGACATCGACGGTCTGGCCGATGGTGTTGCTGCTGAAATCGACGACCTGGACCCGCCCGGCTGTGACGACGATGTCGCTTGCTGCACCTGCATCACTAGGCTGGAGATTGAATTGGTTGGCTGCCCGCCCCTGGATCAGCCGAACGGCAGGGTCGGTGAATGTTTCGTACCCATCGGCGGATACCGTAAAGTCATAGGTGCCCTGTGGCAGTGCGGAGATGACGTAGGCGCCGTCCTGATCAGTCACCGCTGTCCGAGTAAAGCCTTGCGCTGTTGACCTTACCTCGACCTTCGCTCCGGCAATAGCTTTACCGTCGGTCCCACGCACCCGGCCGGTCGCGTTCACCTGGGTATAATCCTGCGCCATTGCGGGAGCAGCAAGTCCTACCATACCGATACCGGCACCAAGCAACGCCAATGCCGTAAGGGCCGCGCTGCTGCGCAAGGCCGTGCGGGTGATCTTTGACATCTTCAACATGCTCTTCCCCTGTTTTGTCCCGGAGCCGCGACATTCGCCGCCTCATTATGCTCGGGCTGGCCTCGCCCATCCTCCGCAGGTCGAAGTGACGGGTCAGTGGGAGAAGAAGGCATATCCATATTGGACATGTAAAGAGAGATCAGTATTAAATATATCCGTTTCGGTATATAGCGTGGTTTTTATGTCACTCCGCCTTCAAACCGTGAAGGCATAGGAATCCAAAGCGCAGGCTGGCCAGAATACCGTCTTATTATCTGATAATAATAGCTTTCCCCCCGGCCATGATATTTTCATCCATCTGCTCGGTAAACACTGCCCTTCCATCTAAGTGCTTGCAATTACGACGATAAGGCCGCGGTTACCTTGCTTTTTGACAACAAAAAAAGGGCGGCCTCTCACGAGGCCGCCCCCAAGGCGTTTGCAGTGTCGTCCGGCTTAGAGGCTGAACTTCACGCCAGCGCGGAAGTAGCGGCCGTAGATGCCATCGCCGGCCTGCACCGGGTTGTAGAGATAGGCGCCGTAGGTGACCGGATCGAGGCCGGGCAGGCGATTGAACAGGTTCAGCGCGTTGACGTAGAAGCTGAACTGGTCGTTGACCTTGACCGTCGTGTTGAGATCGAAGGTGATGTAGCTCTTGACGCGGCAGCCGGTATAGGCCGGGCTCGGCGCAAGGCTGCAATCGCCGGCGACGCCGCCCTGATCCTCCGCCGACAGGTCGTAGCCCGACGTGTAGTTGACCGTTCCGGTCACCGAATACGGCCCGACGAGCAGCGTGTTCTGCCAGTTGCCATGCCACCGGAAGGTGCCCGAACCAGCGGTCAGGTTGTAGTTGCCGAGCGTGTCGACATAGCTTTCCTTGTGACCGTCCGGGAAGGTCGTGCTGAGCTCAAGCTGCAACGTCGCGTCGAGGTTGCTGATCCAGGTGACATCGCCGAAGTTGAAGCGGGCGTTGGCGCCGAAATCGATACCCTCCGACTTCAACGTATTGGCGTTGACCAGTGCCGACGAGACATAGAGCACGCGCGGCGTCGCATTCGGGAAGGCCGGATCGGCCGCGTCCGGCGTGATGGTGAAGCCGGTCGGGATCGTCTGGCCGGCATAATAGGCGCGGAGCGCGTCACCCGAGGTCAGCGAAGTGATCGCCCCGGTCTTCTTGATGTTGAAGTAATCGACCGTCAGCGTGACGTTGCGGAGCGGCTCGAACACCACGCCGCCGGTGAAGCTGCGCGACTTTTCGGGCTTCAGGTCCGGCGTGGCGAGCGTCGTCGCGCCATAGCTGCCCGAGCGGATGTAGGTCGGGCACGCGGTGCTGAAGTTGGCTGTGGTGCACCCATATTGCGCGAGATACGCATCGTTGAACAGGCCCGCCGAGTTGGTCACATAACCGGTGGTCGGCAAGGCGTTCGCCTCGGCGAAGCTCGGGATGCGGAAGCCGCGCGAATAGGTGCCGCGCAGCGTCAGCTGGCGGAACGGCGTGAACTTGGCGCCGAACTTGGGCGAGAAATTGCTCTGACCGGTCGAATAATGGTCATAGCGGCCCGAAGCGTTGAGCGTCAGCTGCTCGAGCACCGGCGCGTTGAGCTCGCCGAACGCCGACGAGACGGTGCGATGGCCCGAGGTGCCGAAGGCGTTGATGCGGAAGTAACGCTGCGTCGGACCGTTGATGTCCGAGTTGGCGCTGGGCGAGTCGACCGCTTCGTAATAGACCGATCCGCCGAAGCCGAGCTGCAGATCGCCGCCCGGCAGCTGCATCAGCGATTTGCTGACGCTCGCCTGCAACTGGTACAGGTCGGAGCTGGAGTCGGTGATGTTGGTCGGCGTCAGATAGTTGAGCGTCGACTGGCTGGTCGCCGACGGATTGAGGAAGTTGTAGCTGCCGTCGGCGATCACATCGAGCAGGTGCTGGATGTAGACATAACCGTCGGCGGTACGACGCAGATCGGTGTGCATCGCGGTCGCGTCGACGCGATAGTCCCAGTCCCCGAGCACGGTGCCGTGGATGCCCAGCGCGCCGCGATAGACCCGGCTGCGCGTCTCGTTGCGCTCGACCGAGGTCGGCAGCAGACCGATCACCTGCGCGGTCTGGCCCGAGGCGGCATAGGGGTTGTTCGGGTTGAGCTGGCCGTTGCTCAGGAACACCGGCAGCGTCAGCGCCTGCGAACCCGGCGCATAGGACGCGGAGTTCGACCGGCTCGAATAGGGCTGGAAGTAGATGCCTGCCGGACCGTTGGCGTAGATCTGCGTCGGCGTGCCCGAATAGCTGCTGCGGCTCTGCTGGAAGTTGAACTCCGCATAGGCCTCGGACGTATCGCCGATCTTGGCGGTGAACTTGGCCGAACCACCGAACCGCTCGATCTCGGGCGCGACGGTGCCATATTGGTTGACCGTGTCCTGAGAGCAGATCGTCGCGGGGAGGACCGTCGCGCCGGTCGCGCCGGTGGCGATCGGCTGACCGGTCTGGCACTGGCTGTTGAGCAGGCTGTACTGCGTCCCGCCGGTCGGCCGCACATAGATGTTGGCGCCAGCGTTGCTCGCGCCGAAGGTGCCCGCATTGAGCGTGTTGTCCGGGCCGCCGATACCGGTCTGGTTCGACGAATTGAACGGATAGGGCAGGTCCGAATTGCGGACGCCGCCGCTGTGATAATAGAAGCCGCTGATATAGGCGTTATAGCCCTTCTCATCGAGATCGCCGGTACCCGCGGTCAGCGTCAGGCGCTGCGTCGGCGCGATGCCGCTCTGCGAGATGCCCGCCTCGGCGCGACCCGATACGCCGTTGAAGCTGCGCTTGGTGATGATGTTGACCACGCCCGCGATCGCATCCGCGCCGTAGCTCGACGAGGCGCCGTCACGCAGCACTTCGATCCGCTCGACGATATCGTCGGGAATGGTGTTGAGGTCGACGAAGTTGCGCGTCGCGTCGTCGGCGAGCGGATAATAGGCCGCACGCAGACCGTCGAACAGCACCAGCGTCGAGCTGCTCGACAGGCCGCGCAGCGACACCGCCGACGCACCGCCGGCGAAGGCGCCGTTGGCGGTGAACGAGTTGGTCAGCGCGGCGCCGTTGTTCGACGACAGGCGCTGCACCGCGTCCTGCACGGTGGCGATGCCGCGCTGATCGAGCGACTCGGCCGACAGCGTGGTGACCGGCGACGGCGTGATCGCCTGGCGGAACAGCGAGCCGGTGACGACGATGTCGGCGCCGCCGGTGCTCGAGTCGCCGGAGGCGCTCTGGAGCTGGCGTCCGGCATCGGCCTGGGCGGCGGCATCCTGCTCGGCGGCGGGCAGGTTATCCTGCGTCGCGGCGGGCTGCGTCGGCGCGGTGCTCGTCTGTGCCGAGACGGTACCGGCATAAAGCATCGCGAACGGCGTCACCGCTGCGAGCAGCGCGGCCTTGCGCGAATTACGATGAAACGTGGACATGAGTTTCCCTTGCCTGACCCTAACGGGCCGGCCCGCTATGGCGGTGCCGGCGCGGGTATTTGCCAAGCCCCCCTTGGCCGCGGGGGGCGACCGTCAAGAGACATGCGCCTGAAATGCAGGGGGATTTTTTTCGTGTAAACCCGCATGTCCAATAAGGGTCAGCTTTGCTGCAATGTGTCGCCCAAATGACACAATTTGCGCCCCCAAGAGGCCGCTGCAACGTTCCGGCTGCTCGCAAACGCAGCATAATGTACGGAAATGTCGTTTAAGCAGGCAGCGCTACGCGCCCGGCATCGGCCCCGCGACGAGCAGCGGGTCGAGCCGCGCGTCGTTCCAGCGCAGGCTCCAGTGGAGATGCGGCCCCGTCGCGCGTCCGGTCGCGCCGACCAGGCCGATCGGCTCGCCCTGGCGGACATGATCGCCGACGCGGACGTCGATCCGCGAGAGATGCAGGAAGGCGCTGTTGAGGCCATGGCCATGGTCGAGCATCAGCAGATGCCCTTCGAGCGTGAACGGCTGGTCGGCGGCGAGGATGACGACGCCGTCGGCGGGCGCGGTCACCGGCGCACCGGTCGGCTTGGCGATGTCGATCCCCGAATGATAGCTGCCCGGCTCGCCGCGATAGATGCGTTGCGTGCCGAACAGGCCGGAGATGCGGCCGGTCGCCGGCCAGCGGAACGTCTGCCGCCAGCCCTCGGCATCGGTGACGCGCGCGCGGGCGGCGACGATCCGCGCGAGCTCGGGCGGGCGCAGTCGCGCCATCACCGGGTCGGGGGCGGGAAATTTGGCGAGCCGGTCGAGCCGCTCGATCCGCCACGCGCGCGGCGCGACCGACAGTGTCTGGCTGATTTGCCGGCCGTCGGCGAGCGTCGCGACCAGCATCGCCTGCGGCGCAGCGTCGCGGTCGAAGCCGGCGATGAAGCGTCGATCGGTGAGCTCGACCGGCTGGCCGTCGAGCGTCACCGACACGCTGCCCGCGGGTGCGGTGCCGCTGATCAGCCCGCCCTGCGTCGGCACGCCGGTCCAGCGGAAAGCAGGAGCGGCAAGCGGCGCCGCCTGCGGCATCGCCGCCGCGGCGGGTGCGATCGCGGCGAGCAGCAGCAGCGCGGCAAGCCTCATTGCGGGCGCAGCGCCTCGCTGGCGAGATGCGCGCTCGCATAGGCGTGCTGGCGGTCGACGCTCCAATAGCGCAGGCTGTCGATCGGAATGCGCGCGCCGCTCACCGCGCAGACGACATGGTCGCCGGGGGTCAGGACGCGAAAGCCGTTGGCCATATAATGAAGCCGCGCCGGGCGGTCCGAATTCGAAACGAGCATGTCAGGGTCCTGTCAAAACAGCGTCGGCTGGTCGGCGCGGGGATAGGTCTTGGCGGGCTTGCGCTCAACCTTGCGCTCGCCGGGGCGGTCCGGCGCGGCATCGTCGACCGTCGCATCGACGCTGCCGTCGCGGAAGCGCAGCGTCACCGCGCCCGCCGCGCGCACCGCCGCGGCGGAGGCGAGCGTTTCCCCTGCCCCATCCTCCCGGCGCGCGGTGACGCGGGCATAGCCGCGATCGAGCACCGCATCGGGGTTGAGCGACTGCACCAGCCGCCATGTCGCGGCGAGCCGGTCGCGCTGGCGGTCGAGCTGCTGCTGCAACGCCGCCGGACGCAAGGCGCCACCCGCCCGATCGAGCTGGCCGCGCGCCAGCGTCACCCGCCGCTCCAACCCGCGGTCGAGCCGCTGGCCGGCGTCGTCGGCGCGCTGGCGCTGCGGGCCGAGCAAGGCGTCGCGCTTCGGCAGCAGCCGCGCGAGCGCGGTCATCCGCTCGCGCCCGCGCTCGACATAGCGGTGGGCGCAGCGCTGCGTGCGCGCGGCATGGCTCTGGATCGTATGCCGCAGATCGGCGAGCACCGGCACCGCCAGTTCCGCCGCCGCGGTCGGCGTCGGCGCGCGCAGGTCGGCGGCGAAGTCGCACAAGGTCGTGTCGGTCTCGTGCCCGACCGCGGAGATGATCGGGATCGTGCAGTCGGCGACCGCGCGGACCACCGCTTCCTCGTTGAACGCCCACAGATCCTCGATCGAGCCGCCGCCGCGCGCGACGATGACGAGGTCGGGGCGCGGCACCGGGCCGTCCGCCGGCATCGCGTCGAACCCGCGCACCGCCGCGGCGACCTCTTCGGCCGCCCCCTGCCCCTGCACCTTGACCGGCCAGACCAGGACGTGGCTCGGGCAGCGATCCTCGAGCCGGTGGAGGATGTCGCGGATCACCGCGCCGGTCGGCGAGGTGACGACGCCGATCGTCCGCGGCAGATAGGGCAGCCGCCGCTTGCGCGCGCCCTCGAACAGGCCTTCGCCGGCGAGCTTCGCCTTGAGTTTCTCGAACAGGGCCATCAGCGCGCCGGCGCCGGCGAGCTCCATCCGTTCGATGACGATCTGATATTTGGAGCGGCCGGGATAAGTGGTGAGCTTGCCGGTCGCGATCACCTCGATCCCGTCCTGCGGCGCGAAGGCGAGCGCATTGACCTGCCCCTTCCACATCACGCCGTCGATCACCGCGGCATCGTCCTTGAGCGCGAGATAGACGTGCCCCGAGGCGGCGCGCTTATAGCCCGAGATTTCGCCGCGGACGCGGACGTGGCCGAACTCACCCTCGACCAGCCGCTTGAGTTTGAAGCTGAGTTCGCCGACCGACAGGGCGAGCGCGTTGTCGCCGGGGCGCTCCTCGGCTAGCAGCCGGGCGTCGTCGGTATCGGATAGGAACTCTGGCATGAACGTCCTGCTGTTGGGCTCAGGTGGCCGCGAGCACGCACTCGCTTGGAAACTGGCGCAATCGGCCCTCCTCGATACGCTCTATGCCGCGCCTGGCAACCCCGGCGTCGCGCGCCATGCGACCTGCGTCGCGCTCGATGCGACCGATCATGCCGCGGTGGTGGATTTCGTGGCGGACCATGACGTTGGTCTCGTCGTGATCGGGCCGGAGGCGCCGCTGGTCGATGGTCTTGCCGATAGCCTGCGCGCCGCGGGCGTGCCGGTGTTCGGGCCGGACAGGGCCGCCGCGCAGCTGGAAGGATCGAAGGGCTTCACCAAGGATTTGTGCCGCGAGGCGGACATCCCGACCGCAGGCTATGTCCGGGTCGGCAATCGCACCGAGGCGGAGGCGGCGCTGGCGAGCACCTTCTCCTATCCCGTCGTGATCAAGGCGGACGGACTCGCCGCGGGCAAGGGCGTGGTGATCGCGACCAGCGAGGCGGAGGCGGCCGCGGCGTTCGACACGATGTTCGACGGCGGCGATGCGCCGGTGGTGATCGAGGAGTTCCTCGACGGCGAGGAGGCGAGCCTGTTCGTGCTCACCGACGGCGTCGCGCTGCTGCCGTTCGGCAGCGCGCAGGACCACAAGCGCGTCGGCGAGGGCGATACCGGCCCCAATACCGGCGGCATGGGCGCCTACAGCCCCGCCCCGGTGCTGACGCCGGCGCTGGAACGGCGCGCGCTCGACGAGATCGTCGCACCGACGGTGAAGGCGCTCGCCGAGCGCGGCACGCCGTTCAGCGGCGTCCTCTACGCCGGGCTGATGCTGACCGCGACCGGCCCCAAGCTGATCGAATATAATGCGCGGTTCGGCGATCCCGAATGCCAGGTGCTGATGCCGCGCTTCGCCGGCGATCTTCTTGAGACGATGCTGGCGGTGGCACGGGGCCGGCTCGGCGAATTGTCGCCCGCCGCCTTCCGGGACGAGGCGGCGATGACGGTGGTGATCGCGGCGGCGGGCTATCCCGGCACGCCGGCGCCCGGCGGCGCGATCCGCGGCATCGACGCGGCGGAGGCGACCGGCGCGATCGTCTTCCAGGCCGGCACGCGGCAGGACGGTGATAGGCTGGTCGCGTCGGGTGGGCGGGTTCTCGCGGTGACCGCCACCGGCACCGACATCCGCGCGGCGCGCGACGCGGCGTACCACGGCGTCGCGGCGATCGATTATGCTGACGGTTTCCACCGCCGCGACATCGGCTGGCGCGAACTGGCGCGCTGATACGCAAAGGCCCGCCGGATCGCTCCGGCGGGCCTCGTCGTCATGGTCGGTGACGGCGATCAGAAGGTGATCGTCGTGCCGATCGCGATGTTGCGCCCGAGCGCGTCGTAGCGCTGCGGGATCGTATTGTTGCGCGCGAGGCTGATGCTGTACGAATTCGCCAGGATCGGCGGGTTCTTGTCGAACAGGTTGTTCGCGATCACGCGGAAGGCGAACTGCCGCGCGATGTTGAAGGTCAGCGCGAGGTCGAAATAGCTGGTCGGTGCGATCCGGTAGAAGGTCGTCTGCGCCCGGTCCGGCGTGCCGCCGATCGCTTCGTCGCCCGAATTGTTGGCGCTGGTCAGCGAACCGACGTAGCGCCAGTTGAACGAGGCGTTGAAGACATTGTCCGCGGTCGAATAGGTGGTGCGCAGGCCATGCGACCACTTCGGCAGCAACTGGCTGCACCCGTTGCCGAAATAGCCGGTGCAATTGCGCTGCGGCTGGACCGGCGAATCCTGCCCGCCGGCAAAGGTGGTCAGCGAGCCGTTGAAGTCGAAATCGAGCCGCCCGGCGCCGCCGAGGCCGAGCGCATAGCTGCCCTGGAAGTCCCAGCCGCGGGCGATCGACAGATAGTAATTGGTCGTACCCTGACGGATGAAGCCGCTGGTCGGATTGTTCGCCGCCGCCGCATACAGCGTGCCGTTGGCGTCGCGGACGATCCCCGAACAGAAGAAGGAATCGCCGCCCGAGCGCAGGCAGCCGTCGGTGTAATAGCTGTAATCGTTATAGCCGAGCGAGTTGTTGATCTTGATCCGGTAGCGATCGACCGAAAACACCAGACCCTTCACGAAGCGCGGCTTGACCACCAGACCGTAGGTCTGGGTGTAGGCGGTCTCCGGATCGGCGGTGAAGCCGCCCGAACGCACCGTGCACTGGTCGTTGGGGCAGAGCAACGTCGTGCTGCCGTACAGCGTATCCGACAGGCCGGTGGCGCGGCACACCTCCCGCGAGGCGATCGGCGCGCCGTAGGTGGTGACGCCGTTGACGGTCGTCACCGTCGGCGCGCAGAAATCGTTCTGCGAACCGCCCTGCCGCGTATAGCTGATGTTCGACGCCTGATAGGCCTCGACCACGGTCGGCGCACGCTGCGCCTTGTTGAACGAGGCGCGCAGCGTCAGGTCGGCGACCGGCGCGTACAGGCCCTCGATCTTCCAGGTGGTGAATTTGTTCGGGTTGCTGCTGTACTTGGACAGGCGGTAGGCACCATTGGCCTGCAGCAGATGCGCGAACGGGCGATCCTGGATCAGCGGCGCCTGCACCTCGATATTGGACTCCCAGACATGCTGGGCAAGATCGGACGGCGAGCCGCCGTAATCCTCGATGAAGCCCGGCGTCAGCTGCGAGAACTGGCGGTCCTTGCGGAATTCCGTGCCGAGCGCGAAGGCGACGCCGTCGGTGGCGAGCGGCGAGGTGATGCCGTATGTGCCGAGGTCGCCGGTCATGTTCGCCTGCACGTCGTAGAGCAGGCCGACCTGCTTCTGGATCGCCGGGGCGAGGTCGCCGTACAGATAGTTGATCAACGCCTGGTTGCTGTTGCCGGCGCTGAACGCGTCAAACGGCACGCAGCCCGCCGCACCGCTCGCGCAGGTCGGCACGCCGTTGACGTTGACGACGTTGAGCGCGTTGTTGACCCGGTCGAAGCTCGGCAGGCGCGACGAATCCCAGATCTGCTGGTTGCGTGAGAAGACGCCGCCGACGTCATAGGTCCAGGCATCGCCGACCTTGCCGCGCACGCCCGCGGTCGCGCGGATGCCGGTGTTGGTATAGGTATCGGTCATGAACGGCGCGTTGAACCGATAGCGGATGTCGACCGGCACCTGCGTCGCGGTGCCTGCGGCCGCGCCGCACAGGATGCCCGCCTGCTGCGTCGACAGGAACGGGTTGTTGCAATTGACCAGGAACGGATCGGACCCGTAGTTCGCCGCGGCGAAGACGCGCGTCGGATAGCGGTTGATCGAGCGGTCGCGGAACCATAGCGCCGAGCCATAGACCTCGAACTCGGGGGCGAGCTTCAGCGTGACGAAGCCGCCCGCATTCACCCGATTGTCCTGCCGCTGGTAGGAATAGCCGTCATAGGGATTGGCGGCCTTGCCCGCGCCGGTGCCATAGGGAACGAAGGTGCGCGTGCCGGCGGGATCGTTGACATATTGCCGGCCGGCGTTGGTACCGGTGCTCGGTGAGACATAGCCGCTCACCGAATAGGTCGAGATCTGGCAAGACAGCGGGCCGTCCTTGGTCGCCTGATTGAGCTGGCAGGCCGAGATCGAGCGCGCGTCATAGGGCACCAGATCGGCGTGGCGATAATTGACGAAGCCCGACAGGTTGAGCTTGCCGTCGAACAGCGACGTACCCGCGGTCAGCGCGATGTCGGAACGGCCGCCGTCATTGACCTGACCGAGCCGCGGCGAGAAGCCCGATGCCTGGGCGGCGCTGGTGACGATGTTCGACGTGTTGTTGTGATTGTAGAAATTGTAATTGGCGTCGATCCGCACGCCGGTGAAATTCTGCTTGAGGACGAAATTGACCACGCCGGCGATCGCGTCGGAGCCGTAGACCGACGACGCACCGCCGGTCAGCACGTCGACGCGCTCGATCAGCGACACCGGGATGATGTTGGTATCCTGCCCGTTCTGCGTGCCGAGGCGCTTGCCGTCGACGAGCACCAACGTGCGCTCGAAGCCGAGGCTGCGCAGTTTGATCCGCTGGCGTCCGTCCGAATCCTGATAATTCTGCTGACTGTCCGGCGAGATCTGCGGCAGGCGGTTGAGCACCTCTTCGACGTTGATCGGCGCCTGCGCGCGGATGTCGGCGGAGGTGACCGAGGTGATCGGCGCCGCAGCGGTGATGTTGGGGCGCACGATGCGCGTGCCGGTGACGACGATCTCGCCGCTGCCGCTGCTGTCCGGCGCCGTGCCGCTGATCGTCGCGGCCTTGGTGTCGCTGCTGTCGGCGGCGGTATCGGTCTGCGGCGGCGCGGCATTGGTATTGTCGGCGGTCTGCGCGATCGCCGGCGCGGCGACCATCATCCCGCCGACCAGGGCGAGACAAGATACGTGCGTTCTCCAGTTCATTGATACGGCCCCTTAACGGGCTGCGATCATTCGCTAGCCCGTATACGAACTTCGCCAGCCCGCGTTCGCCGTCAATACCGAACTATGACCTATTGATTACAATGTTGCGCGATTGTGGCTATATTGCACCAGTTCGGCTCTATCGTGACGGCGTTACGGCGCTTCCTGTCGTAACGGCCGCGCCAGCAACGCGCCGACCACCGCATCGACCGGCGCACCCTCCAGCAGGCGGCAGACCGCCTGCGTCACCGGCATGTCGACCGCTGCCGCCAGCGCCGCCTCGCGCAGCACCGGGGCGGTGAACGCGCCCTCCGCCACCGTCCGCCGGTCGGCGAGCAGCTCCGCCGCGGCACGTCCCTGTCCCAGGCCGACGCCGAGCGAGAAGTTGCGGCTGCTCGTCGACGAACAGGTCAGCACCAGATCGCCGAGGCCGGACAGGCCGGCGAGCGTCTCGGCGCGTGCCCCGCGGGCGAGGCCGAAGCGCGTCATCTCGGCGAAGCCGCGCGCGATCAGCGCGGCGCGCGCATTCTGGCCGAGCCCGGCGCCGTCGACGACGCCGCAGGCAATCGCCAGCACGTTCTTGACCGCGCCGCCGATCTCCGCGCCGATCACGTCGTCGCTCGCATAGGGACGGAAATGCGGTGCGGCGAGCCGGTCGGACAGCGCCCGCCCGAGTGCCGCGTCCGCCGCCGCCAGCGTCACCGCGGTCGGCAGGCCGGCGGCGACCTCATGCGCGAAGGTCGGGCCGGACAGGACCGCGACCGGTGATTGCGGCTGCACCGCGCGCGCGACCTCGCCGACGAGCAATTGCGTCCCCGCCTCGATCCCCTTGGCGCAGAGCACCAGCGGCTGGCCGCGTGGCGCGAGCTGGCTCAGCACGCCGCGGACGTGCTGCGCCGGCGCGACGACGAGCAGGGCGTCGCGATCGGCGAGATCGGCAAGGTCGCCGGTGGCGCGGATCGACGCCGACAGCGGCACGCCGGCGAGGAACAGCCGGTTCTCCTGCGCCGTGTTGATCGCTGCGACCACCTCGGGCTCGCGCGCCCATAAGGTCACCGGCGCACCGCGATGCGCCGCCACCTGCGCCAGCGCGGTGCCCCAGGCGCCGCCGCCGATCACCCCGATCCTCATGCCTTCACTCCTGCACCCCGCACCGCCGCCGCATCCGGATCGAGCGGCCAGCGCGCCCGCGCCGGCACGTCGAGCGGGTCGGTCAGCCCCGCCGCGAACCGCTCCGCCCCCGCCCAGGCGATCATCGCCGCATTGTCGGTACACAGCCACAAAGGCGGCGCGACGAAGCGCAGCCCGCGTTCCGCCGCCAGATCCTGCAAGGCGGCGCGCACCGCGCCATTGGCGGCGACACCGCCCGCGACGACCAGCGCGGTCGCCGCGACCCCGGCGATGCCGCGACGGGTGCGGTCGATCAGACAGTCGACCACCGCCGCCTGGAACGAGGCGGCGATATCGTCCCCCTCATGCTGCCCGACCGCGCGCGCCACCGCGCTCTTCAGCCCGGCGAAGGAGAAATGCGGCTCGGCCGAGCCCTTGAGCGGGCGCGGCAGCGGCACGATCGGCCGCCCGCGCGCCGCCGCCTGTTCGACCATCGGTCCGCCCGGAAAGCCGAGCCCGAGCAGCTTCGCCGTCTTGTCGAACGCCTCGCCCGCGGCATCGTCGATCGTCGTCGCGATCCGGCGATAGCGCGCGACGCCCTCGACCAGCAGCAACTGGCAATGCCCGCCCGATACGAGCAGCAGCAGATAGGGGAAGTCCAGATCGGGATCGGACAGGCGCGGGCTGAGCGCATGGCCTTCGAGATGATTGACCGCGATCAGCGGCTTGCCCGCGGCATGCGCCAGCGCCTTGCCGGTGACGAGCGCGACCATCACCCCGCCGATCAGCCCGGGGCCGGCGGTCGCGGCGACCGCGTCGACCTGATCGAGCCGCAGCCCGGCATCGGCGAGCGCGGCGCGGACCAGGGGATCGAGCGCCTCGACATGCGCGCGCGCCGCGATCTCGGGCACCACGCCGCCGAACGGCGCATGCGCGCTCTCCTGCCCGAGCAGGCGGTGGCTGAGCACGCGCCGATCGCTGGTGACGATGGCCGCGGCGGTCTCGTCGCACGACGATTCCAGCCCGAGGATAATGCGTTCCGACATGGCGAGGCGTCTTACCCGCGTTGCCGGAGGTTGTCGAAGGGTGGCGATTTCGGCCAAGGCAGGCGCGGACGATGCGGGAGCGAGCATGGCGATCAACTTCAGGCTGGGCACGCGCGGATCGCCGCTCGCGCTGACGCAGGCGGCGATGGTGCGCGATGCATTGTGCGCGGCGCACGGCTGGGCGGCGGAGACGGTGGCATTGGTCGTCATCCGCACCACCGGCGACCGGGTGCAGGACCGCCCGCTCGCCGAGATCGGCGGCAAGGCGCTGTGGACCAAGGAACTCGACCGCGCGCTGCTCGAGGAGGAGATCGATGCCGCGGTCCATTCGATGAAAGACGTCGAGACGATCCGCCCGGCGGCGATCCGGATCGCGGCGATGCTGCCGCGCGCCGACGTCCGCGACCGGCTGATCGGCGCGGACACTGTCGCGGCACTACCGGCGGGGGCGGTGGTCGGCACCAGCTCGCCGCGGCGGCGCGCGCAACTGCTGCGGCTGCGGCCAGACCTGTCGGTCGTCACCTTCCGCGGCAATGTCGATACGCGCCTCGCTAAGCTGGCGGCGGGCGAGGCGCAGGCGACCTTGCTCGCCGCGGCGGGGCTCGACCGGCTCGGTCGCGACGGTGTCGGCCGGCCGATCGCGACCGACGACATGCTGCCCGCCCCGGCGCAGGGCGCGGTCGGGATCGAGGTGCGCCATGCCGATCATCGTGCCGCGCTGATCGTCGCGGCGATCGACGATCCGGCGACCAGCGCCTGCGTCGCCGCCGAGCGGGCGCTGCTCGCGCACCTCGGTGCGGATTGCCATTCGCCGGTCGCGGCGCTCGCCGCGCTGTCAGGCGCGATGCTGACGCTGCGCGCCGAGCTGATCGCCGAGGACGGCAGCGCCTGGGTCGAGGGCAGCGGCGAAGGTACCGACGGTGCGCTCGTCGCCGCCGAACTCGCTGCCGACCTTCTGGCGCGCGCGCCCGCGGTGGTGCGGCAGCTGTTCCAGCCGTGAGGCCGCACGTCTGGCCGGGCGCGCTGGTGGTGCGGCCGGCGCCGGGCGATGCGCGCAGCCTCGCCCGCCTCCACGCCGGCGGCGGCGATGCGATCGGCTGGCCGCTGTTCGCCGCGACCGGCGTCGCCTGGACGCCGCCCGCCGCCGCGGGCTTCGACAGCCTGCTGCTGACCAGCGCCAATGCGATCCGCCACGCCGGCGACGGCCTCGCCGTATTCGCCGCGCTGCCGGTGATCGCGGTCGGGTCGCAGACCGCGCGCGTCGCCGCGGCGGCCGGCCTCGACGTCGCGGTGACCGGCGCAGGCGGCGTCGCCGCCGCGCTCGCCGCAGCGGATGCGGCAGGGCTGCGCCGGCCGCTGCACCTTGCCGGCCGCGATCACGTCGCGAGCGGACATCCGACGGCGATCGTCTATGCCAGCGTCGCGCTGCCGGTCGATGCCGCCGCCTTCGCCGCCGCCGCGACGGACCGTGTCGTGCTGCTCCATTCGGTACGCGCCGCGCGCCGCGTCGCCGATCTGCTCGCCGATCGACGCGCGCGCAGTGCGATCGCCGCGCTCAGCCCCGCGGTATGCGCCGCCGCGGGCACCGGCTGGGCCACCGCCGCCACCGCCGCGAGTCCCGACGACACGTCGCTCTGCACGCTCGCACTGTCTATGATTGACCGTGCGGCAGGGGGCGGGGATAAGAGGTCATGACCGACTATGAGCCGATCGACGCCAGGCCCCCGCGCGGCGCCCGTACCGGCCTGTTCCTGGCGATCATCGCCCTCGCCTTCGTCGCCGGTGCGGTGCTCACCGGCTATCTGATGAAGCGCGTCGGCTGGCTCGGCGGCACGGCTGTGACGACCACCGGTCAGCGCACCGCGCCCGATCCCGCCAATTTCAATCCCGCGCAGCCGCTCAACGCCAATGGCCAGGCGACCAATGCGGCGCTCGACCCGACTGCACTCGCCTCGCGCGAGGCGACGCTCGCCGGCCAGCTGACCGCGCTCGAGGCGCGGACCGCGGCGGTGACCAGCGACGCCGCCGCGGCCGGCGTGCAGGCCGGGCGCGCCGAAGGGCTGCTGGTGGCGGTGGCGGCACGCCGCGCGCTCGATCGCGGCACCGGGCTCGGCTATCTCGAAGAGCAGCTCCGCAACCGCTTCGGCACCGCCCAGCCGCGCGCCGTCGCCACCGTCATCGACGCCGCACGCCAGCCGGTGACGCTGGAAGACCTCCGCCAGGGGCTCGATGCGATCGCGTCCGAGATCGCGACGGTGAGCGGTGACAATTGGTGGGCGCGCCTGCGCCGCGAACTCGGCAGCCTCGTCGTGCTGCGCAAGGCGGGAACGCCGTCGCCGCGCCCCGCCGACCGCCTCGCCCGCGCACGTCGCCTGCTCGAAGGCGGCCAGGTCGAGGCGGCACGCGCCGAGGTCGCGCGGCTGCCGGGGGCGGGCGATGCGGGCAATTGGATGCAGGCGGCGAATCGCTACGTCGATGCCCGCCATGCGCTCGACCAGATCGAGAATGCCGCGCTGGTCGTCGCCCCGGCCAAGCCCACCGTCACCGCCGCCCCGGCCGACGTGCCGGCGGCGAGCGAGGCACTGGCGAACGAGGAAGCGACGACCTCGGTCGGAATGTGACCGTCAGCCCCGCACGCGGTCGATCAGCGCCATCGCGCCGTGCGGCGCCCGTACCTTCGCACCGTTGATGAAGAAGACGAAGGTCTCGCGCGGCGTCTTCGCCGGTGGTTCGGCGATCACATAGGGCAGGCCGTCGGGCTGGCCGCCCGCCGCCCAGACCTGCGCCGCCGCGGCCCAATCGTCGAGCGCCGCATCGCTATAGCCGGCAGGATTCGCCTCCTCCGCCGCCTCGAGCCGGGCGTAGACGAAATCGCCGGTGACGTCGGCGATCGCCGGATAATCGGTCGAATCGGCATAGACGATCGCGACCTTCGCCTGGCGCGCCATGGCGATGAAGGCGGGGTCGGCAAAGCTGTCGTGGCGCACCTGGATCGCATGGCGCAGCGGCACGCCGGCGTGCGCGGCGGGCAGCAAGGCAAGGAACGCGGCCATGTCGTCGGGATCGAATCTCTTCGTCGCCATGAACTGCCACAGGATCGGCCCGAGCCGGTCGCCGAGCTCGACAATCCCCTGTCCGACGAAGCGTTCGATCGATTCGCCCGCGTCCGCCAACACCTTGCGGTTGGTGCAGTAACGCGACGCCTTGAGCGTGAAGACGAAGCCGTCCGGCACCGCCGCCGCCCAGCCGGCAAAGCTCGCCGGCTTGAAGCTCGAATAATAGGTGCCGTTGATCTCGATCGCGGTCAGGCGCGCCGCGGCATAATCGAGCTCGCGCTTCTGCGGCCATTTGGCGGGATAGAAGCTGTCGCGCCACGGCGCATAGGTCCAGCCGCCGATGCCGATTCGCACTGTCATGGCATCATCATACCAGAGCGGCACAGGCGTGACGATGAAGGCCGTGCTGGTGACGATCGGATCGCTCGGCGATCTCTACCCCTTTATCGCGATCGGGCGGGCGCTGGCGGCGCGCGGCGTCGCGGTGCAGCTCGCGGTGCCCGCCGATCATGTCGCGACGGTGCGGGCCGCCGGGCTGGCGGCGGACGCGATCCTGCCGAGCTTCGCCGACATCTGCGCGCGGCTCGGCATCGATGAGGCGAGCGCGGCGCGGCGGGTCATCACCCGGCGGCGCTTCGTGCTCGATGCGGTGATCCTGCCCTCGCTCGTCGACAGCAGCGCGCGGCTCGACGGTCTGGCGGCGGATGCGGACATCGTCGTCGGCTCGCCGTTCGCCCTCGCCGCCGGCATCATCGCCGAGAAGCGCCGGCTGCCGCTGGTCGCGATCAACCTCCAGCCGATGGCGCTATTCTCCGCCTGGGACCCGCCGCGGGCGCCCGATTGCGCGGCACTGATCCCGACGCCGCGCGGCCCCCTCGGCCGCGGCTGGAACGGCGCGCTGATCGGCGCGGTCAAAGGGGCGGTGCGGTTGCGCTATGGCGGCGCCGTCGACCGGGTCCGCCGCGCGCACGGCCTCAACGCCGCCAAGCTCGCGCCGGTGTTCGATCCGGTGCCGGCGCAATGCGCGACCCTCTGCTGCTACTCCCCTCTGCTCGCCCCGGTGCAGCCCGACGCGCCGCCGGCGAGCGAGGCGATCGGCTTTCCGCTCTACGACGGGGCCGAAGAAGCGGACGATCCGCAGCTCGCCTCCTTCCTCGACGCAGGGCCGCCGCCGATCGTCTTCACGCTCGGCTCGTTCCTCGTCCGCGCGCCGGGGACCTTCTATGCCGAGGCTGCTGCCGCCGCCGTCGCGCTCGGCCGGCGCGCTGTGCTGCTCACCGGCGGCGCGGCGCGAGTGCAGGAGGGCGCGGTGCTGCGGCTCGGCTATGCACCGCATTCGGCGCTGTTCGCGCGCGCCGCGCTGGTCGTCCACCATGGCGGCATCGGCACGACCGGGCAGGCGATGCGCGCCGGCGTGCCGCAGCTCGTGCTGCCCTTCTTCGGCGATCAGTTCGACAATGGCGCCCGCGTCGCCCGGCTCGGCATCGGGGCGACGATGCGCCCGGCGGCGTTCCACGGCCGCGCCGCGGCGGCGATGCTGGCGCGTCTGCTCGCCGACCAGTCGATGGCGGCACGCGCCGCTGCCCTCGCCACCGAGGTGCGCCGCGAACGCCCGGCCGAGATCGCCGCCGACCGGATCGTCGCGCGCGCCGCTCATTCGAAGCGATAGGGGACGATCGCGCGCCGGTCCGGATCGACGAGCAGCGCGCGCCCGGCCGGCGGAAAGGCGCGCTGGTCGCAGTCGCGGCGCGGGCAGATGCGGCACGACGGGCCGATCGGCGTCGCGCCGTCCGCGCCGGCAAGGTCGAGCCCGTCGCCATAAACGAAGCTCGCCGCATGTTCGATCTCGCAGCCCAGCACCACCGCATAGCGGCGCGGCACCTGGCGGTAGCTCGACGTCGCCTTGACCAGCCCCTTGGCCATCGACACGTAGCGCGCGCCATCGGGCATTTCGGCGACCTGGACGAGGATGCGGTCGGAGATCGCCACCGCCTCATGCGCCACCCACAAGGGGCAGGCGCCGCCATATTGCGCGAATTGCAGCCGCGTCGCCGAATGCCGCTTGGTGATATTGCCCGCCATGTCGATCCGGCAGAAATAGAAGGGCACGCCAGGCAGGCCCGGCCGCTGCAGGGTCGACAGCCGGTGACAGACCTGTTCGAAGCTGACGCCGAACTGCTGCCGCAACGCATCGACATCATGGCGGACCGCGCGCGCCGCGGCGCGGAAGCGCGCATAGGGCATCAGCAGCGCCCCCGCGCCGTAATTGGCGAGGCCGACGCGCAGCAATTCGCGCGCCGCCTCCGATCGCAGCGGCGCGCCGGCGACGATCCCTTCGATCAGGTCGGCCGCCTCGAGCCGGATCAGCTGATGCGCGAGCTGGAAATGCCGCGTCTCGATCGGCTGCGCGCCGTCGATCGTCAGCGTGCCTGCCGCGGCGTCATAGGCGCGCAAGGGCGCGGCCATGCCGTCGTCGATCACCCGCACCGTATGCGCGGCCTGCAGCCGCTCGATCAGCGCGCGGCCCTGCGGCAAGGCGTCGGCGAGCGCCTCGGCGCAGCGGTCGAGCGGATCGATGTAATTGCCGCTCGCCTGGAACCAGTCGCGCACCTCTTCCCAAGGAAGCAACGTCGGCGTCGCCTGCGCATCGACGCGATCGTCGAGCACGCGCAACTGTTCCTCCGAGCGGCGCAGGGCGGCGTGGAGCGCGATCATCCGCCGCGCCAGCGCCGGCTGCTGCTGGAGCGCGCGGACCACCTCGGCCTCGTCGAGCAGCGCGGCGGGCACGGAGGGGTCGGTCCCCGCCTCGACCGCGCCGACCAGCATCGCGCTGTCGTCCTCCGGCGCGACGTCGACCCAGTCGAGCGGAAAGGCTCGCGCCAGCGCGGCGAGCACGCCGCCGGTCACCGGCCGGTCGCCGCTCTCGATCTGCGACAGGTAGCTGGTCGAGATACCGATCCGCTGGCTGAGCTGCATCTGGCTGAGCGCGAGGCGGGCGCGCAGCGCGCGGACGCGATCGCCGGCGAACAAACGGGGGCGGGGCGCCGGGCGGGTCATCCCCCTCCCCTAGTTTGCAAACCTGCCGATTGCAATTTTGCAAAACCACAGTTGCGACGGCGCGCTAGGCTGGCAAAGACGCGAACAGGAGAGTGTATGTCATCGACGCTGAACGAGCTCGAACGCCGCCGATCCGCCGCCAGAGCGGGCGGCGGCGAAAAACGGGTCGCAGCGCAACACGCCAAGGGCAAGTTGACCGCCCGCGAACGGCTCGAGATCCTGCTCGACGAGGGCAGTTTCGAAGAGGTCGACATGTACGTCGAGCATAATTGCGTCGACTTCGGCATGGCGGAGCAGGTCATTCCCGGCGACGGCGTCGTCACCGGATCGGGCACGATCAACGGCCGTCTGGTGTTCGTGTTCAGCCAGGACTTCACCGTCTTCGGCGGTTCGCTGTCCGAACGGCACGCGCAGAAGATCTGCAAGATCATGGACATGGCGATGAAGGTCGGCGCGCCCGTGATCGGCCTCAACGACAGCGGCGGCGCGCGCATCCAGGAGGGCGTGGCGAGCCTCGGCGGCTATGCCGAGGTGTTCCAGCGCAATGCGCTGGCGAGCGGCGTCGTGCCGCAGCTCAGCCTGATCATGGGGCCGTGCGCGGGCGGCGCGGTCTATTCGCCGGCGATGACCGACTTCATCTTCATGGTGAAGGATTCGAGCTACATGTTCGTCACCGGCCCCGACGTGGTCAAGACGGTGACGAACGAGGTGGTGACGCAGGAAGCGCTCGGCGGCGCGGTAACGCACACCACCAAGACCAGCGTCGCCGACAATGCCTTCGATAACGACATCGAGGCGTTGCTCGCCGCGCGCGATTTCATCGACCTGCTGCCGCTGTCGAACCGCGAGGGCGTTCCCGAACGCCCGACCGCCGATGCCTGGGACCGGATCGAGCCGAGCCTCGACACGCTCGTCCCCGCCTCCGCCAACCAGCCGTATGACATGCACGAGCTGATCCGGAAGGTGGTCGACGAGGGCGACTTCTTCGAGACGCAGCCGACGCATGCCGCCAACATCATCACCGGCTTCGGGCGGATCGAGGGGCGCACCGTCGGCGTCGTCGCCAACCAGCCGATGGTGCTGGCGGGCGTACTCGACATCAACAGCTCGAAGAAGGCCGCGCGCTTCGTCCGCTTCTGCGACGCCTTCGACATCCCGATCGTCACCTTCGTCGACGTGCCCGGCTTCCTGCCCGGCACCGCGCAGGAGCATAACGGCATCATCAAGCACGGCGCCAAATTGCTCTTCGCCTATGCCGAGGCGACCGTGCCCAAGATCACCGTCATCACCCGCAAGGCCTATGGCGGCGCCTATGACGTGATGGCGTCCAAGCATCTGCGCGGCGACCTCAATTACGCCTGGCCGACCGCCGAGATCGCGGTGATGGGCGCCAAGGGCGCGGTCGAGATCATCTTCCGCGGCCGCACGCCCGAGGAGATCGCCGAGCGCACCGCCGAATATGAGGCGCGCTTCGCCAACCCGTTCGTCGCGGCGAGCAAGGGCTTTATCGACGAGGTGATCCAGCCGCATTCGACCCGCCGCCGCATCGCGCTCGGGCTGCGCAAACTCAAGGGCAAGGCGCTGGAGAACCCGTGGAAGAAGCACGACAACATTCCATTGTGAGCCTTTTTCCTGCACATTATAAGGTCATGTGAAGGAGACGTCGCATGCAGACCGAACGCGTGACCTTTCTGACCACCCCCGAACATAAGGCGTCGCTCGACGCCTTCGCGCGCGACAACGGCATGTCCGTGGGACATGTCGTGCGCGAGGCGACCGTAGAATATCTTTCCCGTCCAGAGGCTGTCGAAGACGCGGAGCTGGCCGCGCTCGTCGCGGAGGCCAATGACGCCATTCCCAAAATGGCGGCTTCGATTGATCACATGATCGCGACACTCGACGCAAGTCATAGCCGGGTCGACAGATTTCTGCGTGAGATGGGGGTCCGGCGATGAGCATGGTAGGCGATGCCTTCAATGCGCTGCGGCAGGTCATCCTGATGCAATCGCGCCTCGACCAGCTCGATGGCCGGATCAGCCGCATGGCGGGCGACATCGACGGCCTGACGGATGCGCTTTCCACCTTGCGCGATCGGATCAGCCGGCTCGAAGGCGTGATCGAGGGCGCCGTCATGGCGACGCGGCAGCGGCGGATCGAGGATTGACGGACATGATGACCCTCGGCCGCCTCAACCACGTCGGCGTCGCGACGCCGTCGATCGCGCGGGCGGTCGAGAGCTACCGCCATCTGCTCGGCGCCACTGTGATCGGCGAGCCGTTCGACCTGCCGGCGCAGGGCGTGAAGGTATGCTTCATCGATACGCCCAATACGCAGATCGAACTGATCGAACCGTATGACGATACCTCGCCGATCGCCGGTTTCCTGCGCGCCAATCCCGCCGGCGGCCAGCATCACCTCTGTTTCGAGGTGGCCGACATTCATGCCGCGGTCGCCGAGCTGACCGCGAAGGGCGCGCGCGTGCTCGGCGCCCCGCGGATCGGGGCGCATGGCACGCCGATCGTCTTCGTCCATCCGAAGGACATGGGCGGCGTGCTGATCGAATTGATGGAGACGCCCGTTGCCGGACATTGAGGTCAACACCGGCGAGGACAGCGGCGCCGCGCCCGCTTCCGCCGCCGTACCCGAGCCGACGCCGCAGCCGGTCCATGCCGACTGGCAGGCCGCCGCCGCCAGGGAGGTGAAGGGCAAGGACCTGACCTGGCACACGCCCGAAGGAATCGACGTCAAGCCGCTCTACACCGCGGGCGATGTCGCCGGCTGGGACCCCGGTCTGCCCGGCTTCGCGCCCTTTACGCGCGGCGTGCGCGCGTCGATGTACGCCGGCCGGCCGTGGACGATCCGCCAGTATGCCGGCTTTTCGACCGCGGAGGAATCGAACGCCTTCTACCGCCGCAACCTCGCCGCCGGGCAGAAGGGCCTCTCGGTCGCCTTCGATCTTGCCACCCACCGCGGCTATGACAGCGACCATCCGCGCGTCACCGGCGACGTCGGCAAGGCGGGCGTCGCGATCGACAGCGTCGAGGACATGAAGATCCTGTTCGACGGCATCCCGCTCGATCAGATGTCGGTCAGCATGACGATGAACGGTGCGGTGATCCCGATCCTCGCCTTCTTCATCGTCGCGGGCGAGGAACAGGGCGTCGATCGCAAGCTGCTCGACGGGACCATCCAGAACGATATCCTCAAGGAGTTCATGGTCCGCAACACCTATATCTACCCGCCCGAGCCGAGCATGCGGATCATCTCGGACATCTTCGCCTATACGTCGCGCGAGATGCCCAAGTTCAACAGCATCTCGATCAGCGGCTATCACATGCAGGAGGCGGGGGCGACGCAGCTCCACGAGCTCGCCTTCACCATCGCCGACGGCATCGACTACGTGAAATACGGCGTCGCCAGCGGGCTGGACATCGACAGATTCGCGGGTCGGCTGAGCTTCTTCTTCGCGATCGGCATGAACTTCTTCATGGAAGTGGCCAAGCTGCGCGCCGCGCGGGTGCTGTGGCATCGCGCAATGACGCAGCTCGGCGCCAAGGACGAGCGCTCCAAGATGCTGCGCACCCACTGCCAGACCAGCGGCGTGTCGCTGACCGAGCAGGACCCGTACAACAACGTCATGCGCACGACGATCGAGGCGATGGCGGCGATGCTGGGCGGCACCCAGTCGCTCCACACCAACGCGCTCGACGAGGCGATCGCGCTGCCCACCGACTTCTCCGCGCGAATCGCACGCAACACGCAGATCGTGCTGCAGGAAGAGACGGGGATGACGAAGGTCGTCGACCCGCTCGGCGGCAGCTATTACGTCGAGAGCCTGACCAAGAGCCTGGTCGACGGCGCCTGGGAGATCATCGAGCGGGTCGAGCGCGAGGGCGGCATGGCCAAAGCGGTCGCCGCCGGCTGGCCCAAGGCGATGATCGAGGAGGCCGCCGCGGCGCGCGCGGCGCGGGTCGACCGCGGCGAGGACGTGATCGTCGGCGTCAACAAATACCGGCTGGCGGGCGAGGCACCGATCGACATCCTCGACGTCGACAATGTCGCGGTGCGCGAAGCGCAGGTGCGGCGCATCGCCGCGGTGAAGGCGTCGCGCGACGAGGCGGCGTGCCGGCGCGCGCTCGACGCGCTGCGCGAGGGCGCGCGCAATCCTCCCCGGGACGGGGAGGGGGACCATGCGCAGCATGGTGGAGGGGGCTCGCCTCAAACGGCACCGCTCGTGGAAGCCCCCCTCCGTCAGCCTGCGGCTGCCACCTCCCCGTCCCGGGGAGGATTTGCGGAGACCAACCTCCTCGCCCTCGCGGTCGACGCCGCCCGCGCGCGCGCCACGCTCGGCGAGATCTCCGCCGCGATGGAGGACGTGTTCGGCCGGTTCGGCACGCATCCGAAGCCGGTGAAGGGCGTCTACGGCGGCGCCTATACCGACGACGAGCGCTGGGCGCGGCTGGTGCGCGGCGTCGAGGCGACCGAGCGCCGGCTCGGCCGCAAGCCGCGCATGCTGGTCGCGAAGATGGGGCAGGACGGCCATGACCGCGGCGCCAATCTCGTCAGCAGCATGTTCGGCGATCTCGGCTTCGAGGTGGTGCCCGGCCCCCTGTTCCAGACGCCGAAGGAGGCCGCGACGCTCGCGCTCGACAGCGATGTCGACGTGGTCGGCGCGTCCAGCCTCGCCGCCGGGCACAAGACCCTGATCCCCGAGCTGATCGGCCATCTGAAAGACGCCGGTCGGCCCGACATCAAGGTCATCGCCGGCGGCGTCATCCCCGCGCAGGACTATCAGGCGCTGCGCGATGCCGGTGTGCAGGCGATCTTCGGTCCCGGCACCAATCTCATCAAGGCGGCGGAGGAGGTGCTGCGCCTGCTCGGCCACAATATGCCGCCCGATGAGAAGGCCGCGTAATGGGCGCCCCGGACCGCCATGAGGACATGATCCGTCGCCGCCACACCGGCGCTATCTCGGCGCCGCGTGATGCGACGGCACGCGCCGGCGGGCGTGGCGCCGGTTTCGCGACCCGCAATGCGTGCTAGAGAGTGGCGAACGCGCGGGCGGAGCGCTCGGACAATGGCGCAGCGGCAATGGCTTGCGAAGGTGACGGACGCTCGGACGCAGCAGGTGGAAGGGAATGACGTGGACGAAGTGACGAACGCGGTACGCAACGACTGGACGCGCGACGAGATCGCGGCGCTGTTCGACCTGCCGTTCGACGAGCTGATATGGCGGGCGCAGACCGTCCACCGCGCGCATCACGCGCCCGGGCAGGTGCAGCTCTCTACATTGCTGTCGATCAAGACCGGCGGCTGCCCGGAGGATTGCGGCTATTGCTCGCAGTCGGTCAGCGCGGAGAGCGGCGTCAAGGCGACCAAGCTGATGGACGTGCGCGCGGTGCTGCAGGCGGCGGCGCAGGCCAAGGACAATGGCTCGACCCGCTTCTGCATGGGCGCGGCGTGGCGTAATCCCAAGGACCGCGACATGGACGCGATCGTCGCGATGGTCGAGGGCGTGCGCGGCATGGGGCTCGAGACGTGCATGACCCTGGGCATGCTCGAGCCGCACCAGGCCGACCGGCTCGCGGCGGCGGGGCTCGACTATTACAACCACAATATCGATACCTCGCCCGAGCGCTACGGCGACGTGATCACGACCCGGACCTTCCAGGAGCGGCTCGACACGCTGGACGCGGTGCGCGGCGCGGGCATCAACGTCTGCTGCGGCGGCATCGTCGGCATGGGCGAGACGCGCGACGACCGCGTCGGCTTCGTCCACGCGCTGGCGACGCTGCCCGAGCATCCCGGCAGCGTGCCGGTCAACGCGCTGGTGCCGGTGAAGGGCACCGTGCTCGGCGACATGTTGGCGGACACGCCGCTCGCCAGGATCGACGAGATCGAGTTCGTCCGCACCGTCGCGGTGGCGCGGATCACGATGCCGGCGAGCATGGTGCGCCTGTCGGCGGGGCGCGAGAGCATGTCGGACTCGGCCCAGGCCTTGTGCTTCATGGCGGGCGCCAATTCGATCTTCACCGGCGACAAGTTGCTCACCGCGGGCAATGCCGGCGACGACAAGGATGCGGCGCTGTTCGCCAAGCTGGGCGTGACGCCGATGGCGGCGGAATGCCGATTGGCGCAAGCGGCGGAATAAGCGGCAACGGCAGCAGCCGGCCGGACGAGAGACGCGTCCGCCGTCGACTTGATCGCGGCGGCGGGACAGCAGGAGAGTCGAGTGTTCAAGAAAATCCTGGTCGCCAATCGCGGCGAGATCGCCTGCCGCGTGTTCCGCACCGCCAAGCGGATGGGGATCAAGACGGTCGCGGTCTATTCCGACGCCGACGCGCGCGCGCCGCACGTGCTGATGGCGGACGAGGCGGTGCGGCTCGGGCCGGCGCCGGCGGCGGAGAGCTATCTCAAGGCCGAGCTGATCCTGCTGGCGGCGAAGGAGACCGGGGCCGACTGTATCCACCCCGGCTACGGCTTTCTGTCCGAGCGCGAGAGCTTCGCGCGTGCCTGCGCCGAGGCGGGGATCGCCTTCGTCGGCCCGCCGCCGAACGCGATCGCGGCGATGGGCGACAAGATCGAGTCGAAGAAGCTGGCCAAGCAGGCGGGCGTCAACGTCGTCCCGGGCTATCTCGGCGAGATCGCCGATACCGACGAGGCGGTGCGAATCGCGGGCGAGATCGGCTATCCGGTGATGATGAAGGCCTCGGCCGGCGGCGGCGGCAAGGGCATGCGGCTCGCCTGGAGCGAGCAGGACGTGCGCGAGGGCTTCGAGGCGACCAAGCGCGAGGGGCTGGCGAGCTTCGGGGACGACCGCGTCTTCATCGAAAAGTTCATCGAGAGCCCGCGCCACATCGAGATCCAGGTGCTCGGCGACCAGCACGGCAACATCGTCTACCTCAACGAGCGCGAATGTTCGGTGCAGCGCCGCCACCAGAAGGTGGTCGAGGAGGCGCCGTCGCCCTTCGTCACGCCCAAGATGCGCGCCGCGATGGGCGAGCAGGCGGTCGCGCTGGCACGGGCGGTCGGCTATTACAGCGCGGGCACGGTGGAGCTGATCGTCTCCGGTGCGGACACGACCGGGGAGAGCTTCTACTTCCTCGAGATGAACACGCGGCTCCAGGTCGAACATCCGGTGACCGAGGAGATCACCGGGCTGGATCTGGTCGAGCAGATGATCCGCGTCGCGGCCGGCGAGCCGCTGGCGTTCGGGCAAAGCGACGTCGGCATCGACGGCTGGTCGATCGAGAACCGCGTCTATGCCGAGGACCCGTACCGCGGCTTCCTCCCGAGCATCGGGCGACTGGTGCGCTACAATCCTCCCCGGCACGGGGAGGGGGACCGCCCGGCGCAGCCGGGTGGTGGAGGGGGCTTTCCACACGGCACAACGTATGCGGAGCCCCCCCTCCACCATCCTTCGGGTGGTCCCCCTCCCCGTGCCGGGGAGGATTCGCCCCGCACCCGCGTCGACGACGGCGTCGCCGAGGGCGGCGAGGTCAGCATGTTCTACGATCCGATGATCGCCAAGCTGATCACCTGGGCGCCGACGCGCGAGGCGGCGATCGATGCGCAGGTCGCCGCGCTCGACGCCTTCGAGATCGAGGGTCCGGGCACCAACATCGACTTCCTCTCGGCGCTGATGCAGCACCCGCGCTTCCGCGAGGGGCGGCTGACCACCGGCTTCATCGCGGAGGAATATCCTGACGGCTTCCACGGTGCACCCGCATCATCCGGATTGTTGCGCGAACTCGCCGCCATCGCCGCCTTCGCCGCGACCGCGCACGCCGACCGCGCCCGCCGTATCGACGGCCAGCTCGGTCATCGCCTCCACCCGCCCGCCGACTGGGTGGTGCGGATCGGCGAGGCCGACCATGCCGTCCACGTCTCGCCCGATGCGATCACCGTCGACGGCACGCCGCTCGACATCGGCGTCGAATATACGCCCGGCGACCGGCTGATCGAGGCGGAGCTGGCGGACGAGCGGGTGCTGTCGGTCCGCATCGCGCCGACGCGCGCGGGCTTCCGTCTGACGACGCGCGGTGCCAGCCACGTCGCGCGTGTGCTGCCGGCGCATGTCGCACCCTATGCCGCGCATCTCCTCGAAAAGGTACCGCCCGACCTGTCGCGCTTCCTGATCGCACCGATGCCGGGGCTGCTCGTCCGGCTCGACGTCGCGGCGGGCGATGCGGTCGAGGCGGGACAGCCGCTGGCGGTGGTCGAGGCGATGAAGATGGAGAATATCCTGCGCGCCGAGAAAGCCGGCCGGGTCAAATCGGTCGCCGCCGCGGCGGGCGACAGCCTCGCGGTCGATCAGGTGATTCTCGAGATGGAATGATGGGTCATCGGCAGGCGCGCGTCAGGGACCGCGCGCCTGCCGGTTAGCCATCGACGCGCTGAGGGCGAACCGTTGAGGAGAAGGCCCCCCTCCACCGAACGGGCCGAGCCTGGCGAAGCCCACCTGTCCAAACGCACTCCGCAGCGTTACGCCGAAGACCCCGCATCGATCCGCCGCGCGTCGTCGGGCAGCAGCACCGGCACGCCGTCGCGGATCGGATAGGCGAGCCCCGCCGCCTCCGACACCAGCTCCTGCGCAGCCTCGTCATAGCGCAGCGGCTGGCGCGTCACCGGGCAGACCAGCCGTTCGAGCAGCCAGGGGTCGAGGCCGCTCATTGCAGCGTCACCCGCTCGTCGCCGTCGTGCCGGCCGAAGAATTGCATCAGCTGGATGATCAGCTCGGCGCGCGTCTCGATATCCGGCGCTTCGAGCAACGCCTGTTTCGCCGCCGCGTCGAACGGCGCGATCTGTGCGATGCCGTTGACCAGGCTCTCGTCGTCAAGCCGGCCGACCGCCTCCCAGTCGACGCTATAGCCATGCGCCTCGGCAAAGCGCCGCGATTCGATCTCCAGCGAGGACCGCCGGCCGAGCGACAGGCTGTCGTCCGCAACCAGCGGCAGCAGTTCCGCCTCGATCTGGCGGAACGGCGTCGTCACGTCGAGCTCGCGCACGACGCGGAACAGCGCGATCCCCTCCAGCACCAGATTGTACCGACCGTCGTCCAGCGCCTCGACCTCGGCGATCTTGCCGACGCAGCCGATGTCGTAGAGCGTGTCGCCGCCCGCCTGCTGCATCGGCTGGATCATACCGATCCGCCGGTCGCGCGCCATCGCATCGCTGACCATCGCGCGGTAGCGCGGTTCGAAGATGTGCAGCGGCAGGTGCATGCCGGGGAAGAGCAACGCCCCCGGCAGCGGGAAGATCGACAGCCGGGCGAGGGTCGCCGGCGCGCTCATCCGAACAGGATCGCGGACAGGCGGCGACGCTGCGCCGCGACCCAGGGGTCTTCCAGTCCGACCGCCTCGAACACCTTGAGCAGCTGCTGACGCGCCGCGCCCTCGTTCCAGCCGCGGTCGGCGGCGACGATATGCAGCAGATTGTCCGCGGCGCCGTCGCGATCCCCCGCCGCCATCTGCGCATTGGCGAGCGCGAAGCGGCGCTCGTGATCGTCGGGGTGCGCCGCGACCTCGGCGGCGAGCGCGGCATGGTCGGCGGCCGGCGGCGCGCTCTGCGCCAGCGCCAGCGCCGCGCGGGCGCGGTCGATGCCGGCATCCTTGATGTCGGCGGGCAGCGCGTCGATCGCCGCCTGCGCCGCCTCGCCGTCGCCGGCGGCAAGCAGCGCGCGGATATGGCCCGACAGCACCGCCGGATTCTCCGGCGCCATCTCGATCAGTTGCGCGAAGATCGCCACCGCACGCTCGGCATCGCCGCTCGCCAGCACCTCCTCGCCCATCGCGATCAGCGGCTCGATCTCCGCCTCCGCCTCGGCGCCGGGGCCGGTGACCGGCAATTGCTTGAGCAACTGGTCGAGGATGACGCGCAACTGCGATTCGGTGCGCGCGCTGGTCAGGTCGGCGACGAGCTGGCCCTGGAACATCGCATAGACGGTGGGGATCGACTTGATCTGGAATTGCGCGGCGATGAACTGGTTCTTGTCGGTGTCGATCTTGGCGAGCACGACACCCTTGTCGGCATAGGCCGCGGCGACCTTCTCCAGCACCGGTCCCAGCGCCTTGCATGGCCCGCACCATTCCGCCCAAAAATCGATGATGACGAGGCTGGTCATCGACGGTTCGACGACGTCGCGGCGGAAATCCTCGATCGCCTGCTTCTCGGCGGGCGCCATACCTAAGGTGGCCAAGTCATGCTCCTTCGTGTCCGTTGCCCATGTGGGGCAGCGCCGCGCCGCCGCCAAGGTGTGACATCACCCTAGCCGCTCGGCAGGGGGCTTGTCGAAGGCGATTGCGGGGGGCGGGGGTGGCGCCCGGTGCGGGATACCGCCCGCCGCGACACCGAATCCGCCGTGCGCCGATTGGCGTCTCTATTGTCCCGATATGGTCTCGAAACGACCGCAACCGAGTCGATGTACTGACAAAATAAATAACGTGTTGCCCGCCATGACTTAGACGCGTCGTCCCGGCTTTATGACGGATCGGTCGGTGATGCCTCTCTACAATGACGGAGAAGTACATCCTACCGGAGACATAAGATGATGATTGCACGAACGGCGCTCACCGTGTCGCCGGCAGGCGGCGACGACCCGATCGCGGTGACGCCGCCGGCCGGCATCCCGGCCCCCGATCCGGTCGCGGTGACCGTCGCCACCGGGACGACCGGCATCCGGCGGCTGGCCCCGCTCGCCGCGGCGGTGGTGCTCAGCCAGCAGGGCTTCCGGCGCGGGGCGTCGGGGCGGCTCGACCTCCATGGCCAGGATCTGCGCGACGTCGACCTCAAGACGCTCGACCTGCGCGGCGCCGACCTCAGCGGCGTCGACCTGACCGGCAAGGATCTGTCCGGACTCGATCTCAGCGGCGCCAATCTCGCGGGTGCCAGGCTCGACGGGGCGACGCTGGTTGGCACCAATCTTCACGGCGTCAAGGCGACCGGCGCCAGCTTCACCAAGGCGCATTTCGACCTGAGCGATCTCAGCGAGGCCGATTTCACCGGGGCCAGGTTCGCCGATGCCCGTTTCGGCGGCTTCGTCGACGATATGGCAGGCGACGAGGTCACGACGATCGGTGCCGGCTATGTCATCAGGAAGAGTAAGTTCACCAACGCCGATTTCTCCCGCGCGGTGTTCGAGGCCGGCGCGACGATCGTCGGGTCCAGCCTCGACGGCGCGACCTTCGATGGTGCGAGGCTCGGGACTGTGACGTTCGCCCAGGGCAGCATGCGGGGCGCGAGCTTCGAACGGATCGCCGGCATACTGACCACCGACCATATGGATGCGACCAACGCCGATTTCCGGCATATCGACGGCGCGACCATCCGCCTCCGGACGAGCAAGGTCGATGGTGCCAGCTTCGCCGACAGCAACGTGCAGTTGACCGCCACCGCGATCGATCTGCGGCATGTCGACCTCTCCGTCGCGCACAAGGACCTGCGCAACGCCGCATTCACCGATTGCGTGATGACGGGGATGGACTTCTCGGGCTTCGACTTCCGCGGCGCGACGTTCCGCAGCACCGGGCCGGTGATCGCCAGCCCCTATCTCAGCTCGACGGGCCGGCAGAGCGCGAGCATCGTATCCGGCGTCAACTTCCACAATGCGCGGTTCGAAGGTGCGTCCTTCCGCGACTTCGACCTGCGCAAGGCGCAACTCGACGCCGGCGCGCTGCGCGGGACGACGATCGGCTATGGCGACGATACGCCGACGTTCGTGTCGAGCGACCGTTATGACATCAAGACCGTGTTCCGGGATGCATGGCCGCGGGACAGTGCGCGCAGGCAGCATTTCGGCTGATCGCCCGCCTTCCGGCAAGACGAATCCGATCCCGCCCGCCCGGAACCCGCGGGCGGGATCTCGACGTCGCGCCGGTGCCGGCCAGCGATCGCACCCAACATCGTTGCGTAATCGGTATCCGTCACCCGTCACGCCGGCATGTCGGTGATATTACAGATGTCTTCACCTGGCTACCGAGTCACGCGCGCGATCGTTTGCAAACGAAACTACTGTTTGAATGTTTGACACCATGCAGAAAGAGTCAAATGGAACGATAAGGTTATTTGATAACCCGGGATGAGTCACGATGCCTTCCCCTTTTCTTGCTACAATGAGTCTGGACCAAGCAAGAAAGGAGTAAGCGATGAACGTCACGACCGTATCAGCCGCTCCGGTTCAGGCGAGCGAACCGCCCCGATCGGAGACCACCGCACCCGCCACGGACCCCAAGCCAGCGGCAGCGGAAACCAAACCGGGTGCGCAAGGCATCCAGAAGCTGTCGGGTGACGCTGCCGCTGTGGTGCTGACCGAACAGGGCAAGGCGCCCGACACGCCGCCGCCGCCCAAGCTCGATCTGCACGGTCAGGATCTGCGCAGCACCGACCTGTCGAAGCTCGACCTGCGCGGCGCCGACCTCAGCGGCGCCGACCTGACGGGCAAGGACCTGACCGGGGTCGACTTCAGCGGCGCCACGCTGAGTGGCGCGAAGTTCGACGGCGCGACATTCAGCAAGTCGAACCTGCGCGGCGTTACCGCGGTCGGCACCAGCTTCACCAAAGCGAGCTTCGACCACACCGATATAGACGATTCTAATTTCAGCGACAGTTCGTTTGCAGGGGCGACGTTTTCATTCAATTTCGAGGATGAAGAGGCCGTCAAACACAACAGAAATTACGATTTCAAGAGCTATGGCGTTGGAAGGTGTAACTTTTCAAAATGTGATTTTTCGAACGCCGTATTTCAACACGAACTATATGCACGTGATTGTAATTTCTCAAACGCAAATTTTGATAGTGCAACGATAACCAACTCGAAGTTTATAACGGGGTCAATCGAGAACGCTAATTTTCAGCACATCAAAGGAAATATAATCGCTTGCCGCCTCGACGCGACGAATGCCGATTTCAGCCATATCGAGGGCGGTTACGTTTTACTCGAAAATAGCAAAGTTGACGGGGTATCTTTTAAAGATAGCAGTACGAGATTGATTCTATCCAGTCTCGACCTCAGGAATATGAATTTAGAGGTTAAAAATAAGAGTTTTCGAAGTGCGCAGTTTATTGACTGTGTCATGACCGGGATGGATTTCTCCGGATGCGATTTTTCGAACGCGGAATTTAGGAGCTACAGTTCCAGCGCGGGATCATCATATTTGACTGGCAGCAGCCAGAGTTACCAAGATGTAGTCAGCGATACTGACTTTCGTGGTGCAAAATTCACCGGCACGCATTTTGTCAATTATGATATGCGAAAATCACTCGTAAGTCCCGGCGCATTTGTCGGCGCGACTATTTCAAACTGGCTTGATCAGCCCATCCACGTCACCAGCAGCAATTATTACTTGACCGAACTCTTCAAGGATTTCTGGCATGAATATGCCGTCCGCAACAGTCGTTCAATTCGTTGATCGGAGAACGTCAATGAAAAATCCCCTTCGTCTAATTACCGCCGCTCTCCTTTTCGCCGTAACAGTCGGCGCTTCAGCAACGGCAAACGCTCAGGTCTCAGATCATAACTATTGGATAACCTTAACGAACAATACCCCCTATCTAGTTACAATCTATGATATAGAGAATAGTGCTCGCTACGGCACCGGCCATGATGACGGCACCGTGACCGATCGGATAGACGGTACGATCGAGGCCGGCAAAAGCAAGATGGGCAGAATCCGCATGCTGGATGTAGCCTATTATACCGAAGTCTGGTTCAAGGCGTCGTATAGCTACGAAGACCGCGATACCAAAAAAACCAATACCCCGGTTTGCATGTTCGGCATCACGTACAAGACGTCAACCGGTGAATTCGTATCGGCATCCGCCTCCCGCTACGACGGCGATCCGCTACCGAAATGTTCCGTCACCGGCAATGGCTTCGACAGATACTATTTCAATATCGAGACAAGCAACGATCATCCAAGCCCGAATTAAACTCTCTCATCGCCGGCGGCGCAGCAATGCCGCCGCCGGCATCACACCCGCTCCACCGCATTCACCGCATCCGCCGCGCGCAGCGCCGCGATCAGCCGCATCAGTTGCTGCACGTCATGCACCTCGACGTCGATGACGTTGGTGTGGAACATCGAATCGCGCGTATCGAGCCGCAGTGCGATGATGTTCGCGCGATGCGCGCCGATGATCGTCGAGACGATGCCGAGTGCGCCGGGTTCGTTCTTCACCTGCACGCTGATCCGCGCCACCGCGCCGTCGCTCTTGTCGCCCCAGTCGACGTCGACCCAGTCGGTCTCGTCGGTGCCGCGCTCGGCGAGTTCGGCGAGCACCGGGCAGTCGATCGCATGGACCTCGATCCCCGCATCGGGGCGGCGCAGCCCGACGATCCGGTCGCCCGGCACCGGATGGCAGCATTCGGCGAGGTCGAAGGCGACGCCCGGCGTCAGCCCCTTGATCGAGATCGCGGTGGACTGCGGCGCGAGCGGCGCGACGTCGGCCCCCGCCGATCCCGGCATCAGAGCCTCCATCACCGCATGGTCGGACAGGGTGCGTCGCGCGATCGCCGCCATCAGCGCCGCCTCGTCGCCGAGGTTGAGCCGCGACAGCGCATGGTCGAGCGCGTCGCTGCCGAGCTGCGCGGGCAGGCGGCGGACGATATCGTCGTACAGCTTGCGGCCGAGTGCGATCAGCTCGTCGCGCTCGCGGTTGCGCAGGTAGCGGCGGATACCGGCGAGCGCCTTGCCGGTGATCGCGAAGTTGAGCCAGCCGGGCTGCGGCACCTGCCCCTTGGAGCGCAGCACCTGCACCTGATCGCCGTTCTCGATCACCGTCGACAGCGGCACGACGCGGCCGTTGATCTTGGCACCGACCGCCTGGTCGCCGAGATCGGTGTGCACCGCATAGGCGAAATCGATCGGCGTCGCGCCCTTGGGCAGCTGGATCAGCTCGCCCTTCGGCGTGAAGGCGAAGATGCGATCCTGATACATCGCCATGCGGGTATGTTCGAGCAGCTCTTCGGGGCTGCCCGCGGTTTCGAGGATCTCGACCAGATCGGCGATCCAGCTGTGCTGGCTGTCGGCGCGAACCTTCTTTTCCTTGTACGCCCAGTGCGCGGCGAGGCCGAATTCGGCCTCGGCATGCATGTCGGCGGTGCGGATCTGGATCTCGATGCGCGCATTGTCGGCATGGATGACGCTGGTGTGCAGCGAGCGATAGCCGTTGCGCTTGGGCGTCGAGATATAATCCTTGAACCGCCCCGGCACCATCGGCCAGCGGCGATGGATGATGCCGAGCGTGCGATAGCAATCCTCCACCGTCGGCACGATCGCGCGGAACGCCATCACGTCGGAGAGCTGCTCGAAGCTGATGTGGCGCTCGCTCATCTTGCGCCAGATCGAATAAGGGTGTTTCTCGCGCCCCGTCACCTCGGCCTCGACGCCGGCGCGGCCGAGCAGCAGCTTGAGGCCGGAGGCGATGCGCGCGATCCGGTCGCCACCGCCGGTCTTGAGCTGTTCAAGCCGCTTGCTGATCGATTCGAACGCTTCCGGCTCGAGCTGTTCGAAGGCGAGCGTCTGCATCTCCTTCATGAACTCGTACATCCCGATCCGCTCGGCGAGCGGCGCGTAGATGTCCATCGTCTCCTTCGCGATCCGCCGCCGCTTCTCGGGCTTGGCGATGTGATGGAGCGTGCGCATGTTGTGCAGCCGGTCAGCGAGCTTGACGAGCAACACGCGGATGTCGTCCGACATGGCGAGCAGGAACTTGCGCAGATTCTCGGCGGCGCGTTCGTTCTCGGTCTGCGCCTCGATCTTGCTCAACTTGGTCACGCCGTCGACCAGCCGCGCGACATTGCCGCCGAACAACCGGGTGATCTCCTCGGGCGTCGCGACCGTATCCTCGATCGTATCGTGCAGGATCGCGGTGGCGATCGTCTCGTCGTCGAGCCTGAGGTCGGTGAGGATGCCCGCCACCTCGATCGGATGGCTGAAATAGGGATCGCCGCTCGCGCGCTTCTGGCTGCCGTGCGCCTGCATCGAGAAGACGTAGGCGCGGTTGAGCAGCGCCTCGTCCGCATCCGGGTCATAGTCGAGCACGCGGTCGACCAGTTCATATTGCCGTAGCACGTCGACCACATGGGGGAGGCCGATGGTGCTTTGCAACATCTTGTTGCGGATACGTGTACGATTTCGATGAGCAGACCGCGGCACGCCGGTCGCCGGCCGCCGCGCGATCGGCTAGGCTGCGCCGGCATGACGACGGCCAAGCCCCCACCCTTACGCGAATCGCTGCGCGGCTGCAGCCTGCCCGCAGCGCTCGAGGCGATGGGGGAACGCTGGTCGTTCCTGATCCTGCGCGCCGCGTTCAACGGCCTGCATCATTTCGAGGCGTTCCAGGCGGAGCTCGGCATCGCGCGCAACATCCTCGCCAACCGGCTGGCGCGGCTGGTCGATCACGGCATCCTGCAACGCGAGCCGCTGCCCAAGGACCGGCGCAGGATCCGCTATACGCTGACCGACAAGGGGCATGCGCTGCTGCCGACGATGGTCGCGCTGCGCCAATGGGGCGAGCGCTGGGAATTGGGCGAGCCGGCCTTCCCCGTCCTCGTCGACGCGCGCGACCAGCGACCGATCGCGCCGGTGGCGGTACATGCGCACGACGGCCGCACGCTCAGCCCCGGCGACCTGATCTGGGCGCTGCCCGAGGACGTGCAGGCGGCGGAATGAGGGTGCGGCGCGGAAGAGGATGCCCTCCGATGCCCCGCGCCGCTTGTCGCCCGGCGCGCGGTCGCGTAGCGGCAGGAGCATGAAACGCCTCGCCATCTATTGCGGCTCCGCGACGCCCGCCGACCCCATCTATCTCGACTCCGCCCGCACGGTCGGTCGCACGCTCGCCGAGCGCGGCATCGGCCTCGTCTATGGCGGCGGCCGGCTCGGATTGATGGGCGCGGTCGCCGATGGTGCGCTGGCGGCGGGGGGCGAGGTGATCGGCGTCATCCCGCAGGCGCTGGTCGATGCCGAAGTGGCGCATCGCGGCCTCACCGAGCTGCACGTCGTCGCGGGCATGCACGCGCGCAAGGCGCTGTTCACCGACCTGTCGGACGGGTTCGTCACCATCCCCGGCGGCACCGGCACGATGGACGAATTGTGGGAGGCGCTGAGCTGGGCGCAGCTCGGCTATCACGCCGATCCGGTCGGGCTGCTCAACGTCGCCGGCTATTATGACGATCTCATCGCCTTCTGGCACAAATCGGCCGAGGTCGGCTTCCTGCGCCCGCAACATCGCGACCTGCTGATCGTCGACGACACGCTCGACGGGCTGCTCGCGCAGATGGCGGCGCATCAGCCGACGCAGCCGATCGTGCGGATGAAGACGTCTGACCTCTAGCGCCGGCCCGAGCCGCGACGCGATCGTCGCCACCGCGCACGAATCGATCGCGCGCGGGTCGAAGAGCTTCGCGGCCGCAAGCCTGTTGTTCGACCGGCGGACGCGCGAGCGGGCGTGGCTGCTCTACGCCTGGTGCCGCGCCTGCGACGATATCGCCGACGGGCAGGATCACGGCCACGTCATGTCGGTGGTCGAGGATGCGCCGGCGCGGATCGCGGCGATGGCGACGCTCACCGATGCGGCGCTTGCCGGCGACGTCATCGGCGTGCCCGCGTTCGACGCGCTGCGCCTCGTCGCGGGCGAGACACGCCTGCCGCCGCGCTTCGCGCACGACCTGATCCAGGGCTTCCGGCTCGACGCGGACGGCTGGCGGCCTCGCACCGAGGACGATCTGCTGCGCTATTGCTATCACGTCGCCGGTGTCGTCGGCTGCATGATGGCGGTGATCATGGGCGTATCGCCCGACGACGACGCCGTACTCGACCGTGCCTGCGACCTCGGCCTCGCCTTCCAGCTCGCCAATATCGCGCGCGATCTCGACGAGGATGCCGCGGCGGGGCGCTGCTATCTGCCGACCGACTGGCTCGCCGAGGCGGGGATCGCGCCCGATGCGGTGATGGCGCCAGCCAACCGCCCGGCGCTCGCCGCGCTCACCCGCCGCCTGACCACCCGCGCCGCACAGTTCGAGGCGAGCGCGCGCATCGGCACGCGCGCGCTGTCGTTCCGCTCCGCCTGGGCGGTGCTCGCCGCGGCGCGCATCTATGGCGCGATCGGCCACAAGGTGGCGGAGCGCGGCGAACGGGCGTGGGACGCGCGGGTGACGACGGGCAAGGGCGAGAAGCTCGGCTTCATCGTGCAGGCGGCGATCGATGCGCGGCAGCGGCTGACGATCGCGGCGGTACCGCGCGATCCGGGATTGTGGCAGCGGCCGCGGTGACGACTGGCGCCTCGGATCTGTATCCGTGAGAAGCCGTTAGCCCCGAGCCTGTCGAAGGGCGGATATCCGCAGATAACTCGCTTGAGGAGGCCCGGGCCTCGACAGGCTCAGCCCTAACGGACGGGGGCCGGTTGCGCCACGCCCCCCCCCCAGGTGCACCCTTACGACCGCTTCGCCTTGCCCTCGACCTTGGCGATCTGCGCGCCGGCGGTCCGGCAGGCGGCGCCGATCATCGGATAGGGCACATCGGTATTCCGGGCGAGCTGGTCGGTCAGCGCCGCGCGGCATTGCGCCATCGACGTATAATGCGTCGGCACGATACGCGCCTCGGTGCACTGGACGTTGCCGTCCGCGCAGCCCATGATCGCCATGACGTAGAAGAGCGGTTCCATAAAAGCCTCGCTGTCTGACCGCTAAAATCCGCGACGGTGGCCTTATGTTCCGCCGCGTCGCTTTCGCATGGCCCCGTCAGCACTTACATGGGTGGCAATGCCGCCGACCGATCCGACCAGCCACACCCGTGCCGACCAGCCGCTGCTGCCGACGCTGCGCCGCTTCCTGCCCTATCTGTGGCCGGCGGGGCAGCCGGCGCTGAAGGCGCGGATCGTCGGCGCGATGACGCTCGTCGTGATGAGCAAGCTCGTCCAGGTGTTCGGCGCCGCCTATACGCTGAAATATGCCGTCGACCGGATGGCGGTGGGCGATCGCGGCGTCGCGACGATCGTGATCCTGCTCGTCGTCGGCTATGCCGCGTCGCGTTTCTCGACGACCTTGTTCGACAACCTGCGCAACGCGGTGTTCGAGCGCGTCGGCCAGGATGCGACCCGCCGCCTCGCCGCCAACGTCTTCCGCCACCTGCACGGCCTGTCGCTGCGCTTCCACCTCGAACGGCGCACCGGCGCGGTGACCAAGGTGGTCGAACGCGGCACCAAGAGCATCGATACGATGCTCTACTTCCTGCTATTCAACATCGCGCCGACGGTGCTCGAGCTGGCGCTGGTGCTCGGCATCTTCTGGCACAGCTTCGGCTGGCCGCTGGTCGTCGCGACGGTGGCGATGGTCGTGGTCTACATCCTGTTCACACAGAAGGTGACCGACTGGCGCAATGCGCTGCGCGCGCAGATGAACGACCTCGACACCGGCGCGGTCGCGCATGCGGTCGATTCGCTGCTCAACTTCGAGACGGTCAAATATTTCGGCGCCGAGGAGCGCGAGGCGCGCCGTTACGATGCCGCCATCTCCGCTTATGCCGCCGCCGCGACCAAGTCGGAGAACAGCCTCGCCTGGCTCAACGTCGGTCAGGCGCTGATCACCAATCTGATGCTCGGCGGCGGCATGGCCTATGTCGCCTGGGGCTGGAGCCGCGGCAGCTTCTCGGCAGGTGACGTCGTCTTCGTCTCGACCTTGCTCGCGCAGCTGTTCCGGCCGCTCGACCTGCTCGGCATGGTCTATCGCACGATCCGCCAGGGCGTGATCGACATGGCGAGCATGTTCGCGCTGATCGACACTCCCGCCGAGGTGGTCGATGCACCCGGCGCCGCGGCGCTCGCCGTCGCGCAGGGCCATGTCCGTTTCGAGGACGTGCGCTTCGGCTATGATCCCGATCGCGAGATCCTGAAAGGACTCGACCTCGACGTGCCGGCGGGCAGCACGCTCGCGGTGGTCGGGCCGTCGGGCGCGGGCAAGTCGACGCTCGCGCGGCTGATGTACCGTTTCTACGACGTCGCCGCCGGCCGCATCACGATCGACGGGCAGGACATCCGCGACGTCCAGCAGGCGAGTCTGCGCGCCGCGATCGGCATCGTGCCGCAGGATACGGTACTGTTCAACGACACGATCGGGTACAACATCGCCTACGGCCGCGAAGGCGCGAGCCGCGCCGAGGTGGAGGCCGCCGCGGCGGGCGCGGTGATCGCCGGCTTCATCGAGCGCCAGCCCGACGGCTATGACGCCCGCGTCGGCGAACGCGGCCTCAAACTGTCGGGCGGCGAGAAGCAGCGCGTCGCGATCGCGCGCACCTTGCTCAAGAACCCGCCGATCCTGATCCTCGACGAGGCGACCAGCGCGCTCGACAGCCGTACCGAGGCGGAGATCCTCGATACGCTCGAGGCGATCGAGCGCGGCCGCACGACGATCGTCATCGCCCACCGCCTGTCGACGGTGGTCCACGCCGACCAGATCGTCGTCCTCGACGGCGGCCGCGTCGCCGAGCGCGGCACCCATGCCGAACTGCTCCGGCTCGGCGGCACCTATGCCGAGATGTGGGCGCGCCAGGCGCAGGATGACGACGTCGCCGGGGCGAGCGAAGGCGCGCTGGCGGCGGAATAGCGCCTATCGGCGAACCGTGCGGCGGTGCCAGAACCACCAGGAATAGATCACCGGCGGGGCGACCGCCACGATGATCCCGGCGATGACGCAGGCCTGCCGCATACCGGCTTCGATCGGCAGCACGGCCGCCATGACGATCATCACGCCGCCGAGGATCATCGTCCGGGCGCCGAGCCGGTGGGTCGCGATCCAGTTCTCCGGGTCCGTCAGGGTCCATGGCGTGCGGATGCCGACGAAGAAACCGGGGCGGGACTTGGGCAGGGCGTTGCCGAGGACGATCAGCAGCAGGCCGCCGGCCGCGAGATGCAGCGTCGCCGGCAGCCACAGGCCGAACGCCGGTGCCGCGATGACGATCTCGGTCAGGATCATCATGCCGAGCAGTCCCGCCCACGCCGTCCGGTAGAGCGGCGCGCTTTGCTGCAGGCGATGCTGCATCGGCTCGATCCGCGGCAGTATCGCCATGACGAGGCTGATCACGGCCGCCGATACCACCGGCATGAACAGGGCGCGGTCGGCGGACGCAAAGCCATTCGCCTGTCCCGCCCCGTTCCAATGTACCGGCAGGCTCGTGCCCGTCGGCAGCCGCTGTAACGCGGTCGCGGCGATCAACCCCAGCCCGGCGACGGTTAGCAGCGATGCGAGCGTGATGCGTCGATAGCTCATGCGTGTTCCTCCCGATCATCGTCAGCGTCGCCGCCGACGCGCAGCCGGCCCATGAACGCCATCATCACCTCTTCGAGCGCCGAGAGGTTGAGCGTGTAGACCATGCTGGTGCCGCGGGTTTCGCCCTGGATCAGCCCGGCGTCGCGCAGCCGCGCGAAATGCCCCGACATCGTCGGCTTCGAAACCGCAAAGGCCTCCGCCAGATCGCCCGCCGTCATCCCGCCCGCCTTGAGCAGTTCGAGGATACGGCGGCGCGTCGGATGCGCGAGGGCGTCGAATACCTTGTCCACGCGCCTTATTTAGCCGATCCGCTAATTAGCTTCAAGGCTAATAAAGCCGCGCCTCGACGCCGACCGCCCCCACGCCTACATGGCGCGATGATGATCCCCGATCCCCTGCCCACCCTGTCGCGCGTCTTCGGCTTTCCCGGATTCCGCGGCGTGCAGCAGCAGGTCGTCGAACGCGTGCTCGCCGGTGAGCGGACGCTGGGGGTGATGCCGACCGGCGCGGGCAAGTCGCTGTGCTACCAATTGCCGTCGGTGATGATGGAGGGGACGTGCGTCGTCGTCTCGCCGCTGATCGCGCTGATGCACGACCAGCTGCGTGCCGCCGAGGCGGTCGGCATCCGCGCCGCGACGCTGACCAGCGCCGATCAGAACCGTGCCGAGTCGATCGCGCGCTTCCGCGCCGGCGAGCTGGACCTGCTGTATATCGCGCCCGAACGCGCCTCGACCGGGCATTTCCGCGAGCTGCTGGCGAGCGCCAAGCTGAGCCTGTTCGCGATCGACGAGGCGCATTGCGTCAGCGAATGGGGCCATGATTTCCGCCCCGATTATCGCCTGCTCGCGCCGCTGATGGATGCGTTTCCGGAGGTGCCGCGGCTGGCGCTGACCGCCACCGCCGACGCGCATACCCGCAGCGACATCCTCCAGCAGCTCGGCATTCCGGCGGACGGGCTGATCGTCTCCGGCTTCGACCGGCCCAACATCCGCTATGCGATCACCCCCAAGGCGAACACCACCAAGCAGATCGCCGACGTCATCGCCGCGACGCCTGGCCCCGGCATCGTCTATGCGCAGACCCGCGCCGCCACCGAGAAGCTCGCCGAGGCGCTCGCCCGCACCGGCCGGCCGACGCGCGCCTATCATGCCGGGCTCGAGACGCACATCCGCCAGAAGAACCAGGCCGATTTCGTCGCGTCCGAAGACATGGTGATCTGCGCGACGGTGGCGTTCGGCATGGGGATCGACAAGCCCGACGTCCGCTTCGTCGCGCATGCCGGCCTGCCCAAATCGATCGAGGCCTATTATCAGGAGACCGGCCGCGCCGGGCGCGACGGCGACCCGGCGGTGGCGCATCTGTTCTGGGGTGCGGAGGATTTCGCCCGCGCCCGCCAGCGGATCGGCGAGGTCGAGCCCGAACGGCAGGCGGGCGAGCGCGCGCGGCTCGCCGCGCTCGGCGCATTGGTCGAGACCGCGGGCTGCCGCCGCCGCATCCTGCTCAAGCATTTCGGCGAGGACCGGCAGGAGGATTGCGGCAATTGCGACAATTGCCTCGGCTCGCCCGATGCGGTCGACGCGACGCAGACCGCGATGAAATTCCTCTCCGCGGTGTTCCGCACCGGGCAGATGTTCGGCGCCGGCTATGTCGAGCAGGTGCTGCTCGGCCAGTCGACCGAGCGCAGCGTCGATCGCGGCCATGAATCGCTGTCGGTCTGGGGGATCGTCGACGGCGAAGAGGCGGCGCTGATCAAGCCGGTGGCGCGCGCGCTGCTGCTGCGCGACGCGCTGCGCACCAATGCGCACGGCGGGCTCGAATTCGGGCCGGGCGCACGGCCGATCCTCAAGGAAGGCGCGCGGGTGACGTTGGTCGTGCCGCCGAAGCGGACGCGCAGCCGCAAGCGCGACGCGGGCATCGCCACCAATCCGGCCGACGATCCGCTGTTCGAGGCGCTGCGCGTCTGCCGCCGCGATCTCGCCAAGGCGGCGGGGGTGCCGCCCTATGTCATCTTCCACGATTCGGTGCTGCGCGAGATGGCGGCGCAGCGGCCGACCAGCCGCGCCGAGCTGATGCACCTGTCGGGGATCGGCGCGCGCAAGCTGGAGGCCTATGGCGACGCCTTCGTCGAGGTGATCCGCGCGGCCGGCTAGACCGGCGGCGAAATCATCACATCCAAGCGGAAATGCATCCAAAAAGGCTGACGAATCTCCGCCGATCGCCTAATAAGACCGGATGGCCGACATTCGCACCATCAACGACCGGATCAGCGTCGCCCCGCAGATCACCGCCGACGACATGGCGGCGATCAAGGCAGCCGGGTTCGTCGCGATCGTCAACAACCGTCCCGACGACGAAGAGGGCGGCCAGCCGGCCGGTGACGCGATCCGTGCCGCGGCCGAGGCGGCGGGTCTCGCCTATAGCGCGATCCCGGTCACGCATGCCGGCTTCTCGCACCCGCAGATCGATGCGATGGCCGCCGCGCTGACCGCCGCCGACGGGCCGGTGCTCGCCTATTGCCGCTCGGGGACGCGCAGCTGCAACCTGTGGGCGCTCGCCGCGGCCAAGGCGGGGCGCGACCCGGCGCTGCTCGTCGCGCAGGCGCGCGGGGCGGGCTATGATCTCGGCGCGATGCGGCCGACGCTGGACGCGCTCGCCGCCGGCCAATGAGCGCGCCTGCCGACCAGACGATCGTGATCGCGGCCGCCGCCGCGGTGGTGGCGGTGCTGCTCGTGCTCGCCATCGTCATGGTGCTGCGCCGCCGCCGGCCGAAGCGGATCGGCAGCCCCGAAGAGGCGGCGGAGGCGGCGGAACGGTCGCTCGCCGGATTCGACACGCAGGGTGCGGTGGTCGGTGCCGACGGCGGCGGCGCGCTCGCGGTCGACCGCGCCGGGCGCGTCGCGGTGATGATCCGCCAGGGCGCGAGCATCGCGGTGCGCGAGGTACCGTGGGGCGCGTTGCGCTCGACCGCCGACGGCATCCTGATCGACACCGGCGAACGCCGGCTCGGCGCGGTGCTCGTCGCCGGCGTCGACGCGCTCGACGTCCGGCGCCTCGCACCCGCCGATCTCAAGCGATTGGTCTCGCACCTCGGGCGATAGACGCCGGCCGGGATGCGGCGAAGCGAAGCGCGTTAAGCCTCTTCGTTAAGACCGTATCGGCTATATCCCTCGTATGGCCGTTAACGCTTGTGGGGAGCGTGGCAGGGGGGACCGTTCCAGTGCTGGATGACAGGGTGGACCGCGTGTCCGCCGACGACGCGGCGCCGATCGCCGCCGCGACGCCATGGCAGGCGGGCGCGGCCGCGGTACCGGCGCTGCTGCTCGCCGCCTGCGGTGGCGGCAGCGGCGACGGCGGCGGCACCCCGACGGCGAGCGCCCCCGTCACCGTCCTTCCCGCCGCGATCACCGCGACGCAGGCGAGCCGGTTCCTCGCCCAGGCGACGATGGGCGGCACCCGCGCGATGATCGATAGTGTGATCAGCCGGCGCTACGAAGGCTGGATCGACGACCAGTTCGCTATGCCGCGCGCGACCAGCCACTGGGACTGGCTCGTCGCCAACGGCTACAACGCCTCCGCCAACATCAACAGCGAGGCGGGGTTCGACGCGAGCCTGTGGCGGCAGATGATCGTCGAGCCCGATCAGCTGCGCCAGCGCGTCGGCATGGCGCTGCTCGACCTGCTCGTCGTCGGTATCGGCGGCGTCAATCTCAGCTGGCGGCCGTTCGCGGTCGGCGCCTATGTCGACCTGCTGCTCGACAATGCCTTCGGCAATTACCGCACGATCCTCGACGCGATCACCACCAATGCGGCGATGGCATCGTTCCTCACCTTCCTCGGCAACCGCAAGGCCAATGCCAAGACCGGCGCGCAGCCCGACGAGAATTACGCGCGCGAGCTGATGCAGCTGTTCACGCTCGGCCTCTACCAGCT
This sequence comes from Sphingomonas kyungheensis, assembly GCF_037120395.1. Taxonomy (NCBI): domain Bacteria; kingdom Pseudomonadati; phylum Pseudomonadota; class Alphaproteobacteria; order Sphingomonadales; family Sphingomonadaceae; genus Sphingomonas; species Sphingomonas kyungheensis. The sequence goes on along the minus strand of NZ_JBBBDM010000007.1, from coordinate 74,829 downwards.
CAATATGGACGGCAGCGTCCGCACCGCCAACGGCGTTCCGCTCGAAACCTATGGCCCCGCCGACGTCAGCGGCCTCGCCCGCGTGTTCACCGGATTGAGCCTCGCCACCAGCGACAACAGCACGCCCGATCGCCTGCGCAAGCCGCTGGTGATGAACAGCGCGATCAACGAGACCGGCGCCACGAGCTTCCTCGGCGCGACGGTGAGCGGCGGCGGCATGGCGGCGATCAAGACCGCGCTCGATACGATCTTCGCGCATCCCAATCTGCCGCCCTTCGTCTCGCGCCAGTTGATCCAGCGGCTGGTGACGAGCAATCCGAGCCCCGCCTATGTCGGCCGCGTCGCCGCGGCCTTCGCCGACAATGGCGCCGGGGTGCGCGGCGACATGAAGGCGGTGATCAAGGCGATCCTGCTCGACAGCGAGGCGCGCAGCGATACCGCGCTGACCAGTGCCAGCGCGGGCAAGCTGCGCGAGCCGGTGATGCGGCTCACCGCCTGGGCGCGGCTCGCCAAGGTCAACTCGCCGTCCAACGCCTGGGCATTCGGCGATACGTCGAGCCAGTCGACGCGGCTCGCCCAGTCGATGGGACGCAGCCAGACCGTCTTCAACTTTTTCCGCCCCGCCTACACGCCGCCCGCCAGCGCGATCGGCAGCGCCGGGCTGGTCGCCCCCGAATTCCAGATCACCAACGAACAGAGCGTCGTCGCCTACGTCAATTACATGCAGGGGCTGATCGCCAACGGCGCCGGCGACGCCAAGCCCGATTATGCCGACCTCATCGCCAAGGCGGGCGACAGCGCCGCGCTGGTCGACGAGATCAACACGGTGCTCGCCGCCGGCCAGCTCGGCACGGCGACGGTGAGCGCGATCCGCGCCGCGGTCGACAGCGTCGCGGCCACCGCGACCGACGGCCCGATCAACCGCGTCGGCATCGCGCTGCTGCTGACGCTCGCCTCCCCCGAATTCCTGACCCTGCGGTGAGCATGATGGACGTCACGCGTGATGCCTCGCGCCGCGCCTTCCTCAAACGCTCCGCCGCGCTCGGCATGGCGGGGGTGGCGACGCCCTTCGTCACCAGCCTCGCCGCGATCGGCGAGGCGGCGGCGGCGGTGTCGACCGACTATAAGGCGCTGGTCTGCATCTTCCTCTATGGCGGTAACGATTACGCCAATACCGTCGCCGCCTATGACGAGGCGAGCTACGCCGCCTATCTCGCCGCGCGATCCAATATCGCGCTGACCCGGGAAACGCTGGCGGCGACCGTGCTGAAGCCGACGCAGGCGCTGCCCGAGGCGCGCCGCTATGCGCTGGCGCCGACGATGGCATCGCTGCTGCCGCTGTTCGATCAGGGCAAGCTCGCGGTGGCGCTCAACGTCGGCACGCTGGTGCAGCCGACCAGCAAGCTGCAATTCCAGCAGAATGCAGTGCGGCTGCCGCCCAAATTGTTCAGCCACAACGATCAGCAGAGCTATTTCCAGGCGTCCAATCCGGAAGGCGCGACCTCGGGCTGGGGCGGGCGGATCGGCGACCTGTTCCAGTCGGGCAATGGCGCGGCGACGCTGACCTGCATCAACACCAGCGGCAATGCGGTCTATCTCATCGGCAAGAGCGCGGTCCAATATGCGATCGGCGCCGGCGGTCCGGTCGCGCTGCTCAACAACCAGACCAAGCTGTACGGATCGACCGCGGCGGCGACGACGCTGCGCAGCCTGATGACCGGCGGCAACACCAATCTGCTCGCCGACGAACATGCCCGCGTCAGCAAACGCGCGCTCGACACCTATGCGCAGGTGAGCAGCGCGCTGACCGGCGCGCCGGCCAGCGGCTTCACCCTGTTCCCGACCGGCAATGCGCTCGCCGATCAGTTGAAGATGGTCGCGCGGCTGATCTCGGTCTCGTCGCAGCTCGGCGCCCGGCGGCAGGTGTTCTTCGTGTCGATCGGCGGGTTCGATCTGCACGACAATCTGGTCGCGCAGCATCCCGGGCTGATCGGCAAGGTCGCCGACGCGATGCGCGCCTTCTACGACACCACCGTCGCGCTCGGCGTCGCCGACACGGTGACGAGCTTCACCGCCTCCGACTTCGGCCGCACCCTGCAATCGAACGACGACGGCTCCGATCACGGCTGGGGCAGCCATCATCTCGTGATGGGCGGCGCGGTGCGCGGCCAGCGCTTCTACGGCACCGCGCCGCAGCTCGGCAACGGTACGCCCGACGACGTCGGCCAGGGCCGGCTGCTGCCGACGATCGCGGTGGATCAATATGCCGCGACGCTGGCGAGCTGGTTCGGCGTCGGCGCGGGCGATCTCCGGACGGTGCTGCCCAATGCGGGCAATTACGATGCGGCGAGCCTGAACCTGGGGTTCGTCTAGGTCCAACTCCTCCCCGGCACGGGGAGGGGGACCGCCGCGCAAGCGGTGGTGGAGGGGGGTATCCACACGCGCTGCCGTCAGCGGAAGCCCCCCTCCACCAGCCTTCGGCTGTTCCCCCTCCCCGTGCCGGGGAGGATTGGTTGGGTGGTCATCGGTGCAAGCCCGATCGGCTTTGCTCAAAGCGCCCGCGCGGCGTATAGCCATGGCGATGACGGTCGCGACGCCCCTGCTGCCCCCCGCTGACTGGCGGGACTTCCTCGCGCTGACCAAGCCGCGGGTGATGACGCTGGTCGTCTTCACCGGGCTGTGCGGGATGCTCGCTGCGCCGCCGGTGAACGGACACTTCATCCATCCGGTGCTCGGCTTCACCGCGATCCTGTGCATCGCGCTCGGCGCGGGAGCGGCGGGGGCGCTCAACCAATGGTATGAGGCGGACCTCGACGCCAAGATGCGGCGGACGCAAAAGCGGCCGCTGCCCGCCGGGCGGATGGAGCGCGAATCGGCCCTGCACTTCGGCGTCGGGCTCGCCGCCTTCTCCGTCATCCTGATGTATTTCGCGGTGAATTTGGCCGCGGCGGCGATCCTCACCGTCTCGATCCTGTTCTACGTCCTCGTCTATACCGTCTGGCTCAAGCGCCGGACGCCGCAGAACATCGTCATCGGCGGCGCCGCGGGCGCGTTTCCGCCGCTGATCGGCTGGGCGGCGGCGACCGGACAGGTCGCGCTGCTGCCGCTGCTGCTGTTCGCGCTCGTCTTCCTGTGGACGCCGCCGCATTTCTGGGCGCTCGCGCTGTTCGTGAAGACCGATTACGCCAATGCCGGGGTGCCGATGCTGCCGGTCGTCGCCGGCGAGCGGGTGACGCGGCGGCAGATCGGGCTCTACACCATCCCGATGGCGCTGGCCGCGGTGCTGCCCTGGCCGCTCGGCCTGTCCGGGCCGCTCTACGGCGGCGTCGCCAGCGTCACCACCCTCGTCTTCGCCGCGCTCGCGCTCGTCGTCGCGACCCGCACCACCACGGCCGACGATGCCATGAAGCCGGAGAAGCGCTTGTTCAGCTATTCGATCCTCTATCTGTTCGTCGTGTTCGGCGCGCTCGTCGTCGACCGCTGGATGTTCGCATGACGCCCGACGAACAGGACCTCGTCCGCCAGCGCCAGCGGGCGCGGGCGCGGATCATGGCGCTGCTGCTCGGTGCGTTCGTGATCCTGATCTTCGCGATCGCGATCACCAAGATCCGCCAGGGGCTGGCATGAACGCGCCGCCGCGCCCCGACGATGCGTCGACGCGGCGGCAGTTGCGCACCGCCTTTTTCGCGGTGCTCGGCATCTGCTTCATGACCGGCGTCGCCTGGGCGAGCATCCCGCTCTACCGCCTGTTCTGCCAGGTGACCGGCCTCAACGGCACGACGCAGCGTGCGCAGGAAGCACCGGGTGCGGTCAACAAGCTGATCCGCATCGATTTCGACAGCAATGTCGCGCCCGGGATGAAGTGGCGCTTCCGGCCCGAAGCAGGGTCGGAGACGGTCAAGATCGGCGCACGCGACATCGCCTTCTTCACCGCCACCAACATGGACAGCAAGCCGATCACCGGCAGCGCGACGTTCAACGTCACGCCGAGCCAGGCGGGCAAATATTTCACCAAAATCCAGTGCTTCTGCTTCACACAGCAGACCCTGGCACCGGGCGAGACGCAGCGCATGCCGGTGATCTTCTTCGTCGACCCGAAGATCATGGACGATCCCGACGCCAACGACGTCGAGACGATCACCCTCTCCTACACGTTTTACCCGGTGGATTCCGCGAAATCGGCGGGCTAAGCGTTAGCGCAAGAGGATAGAGAACAGGGAAACGACCATGGCCGGCGCCAAGAACCACGATTACCATATCCTGCCCCCCAGCATATGGCCCCTGTTCGGATCGCTGTCGGCCCTGGTGATGGCGTCGGGTGCGATCATGTGGATGCACGGCGCGCATCTCGCCGCCGACAAGGCCAATGGCGGCGGCTGGATCTTCCTCGCCGGGCTCGGCGGCGTGCTGTTCACCATGTACAGCTGGTGGGCGGAGGTGGTGCGCGAGGCGCATCACGGCGATCACACACCGGTCGTCCAGCTCCACTTCCGCTACGGCATGATCCTGTTCATTGCCTCCGAGGTGATGTTCTTCGTCGGCTGGTTCTGGGCCTTCTTCGACTTCGCGCTGTTCCCGACCGCGATGAGCTTCATCGACGGTCAGGTCGAACGCGCCGCGGAAGGGGCGGCGGCGATCGCCGCGCAATGGCCGCCCAAGGGGCTGGAGGTCATCAACGCCTTCGAATTCCCGCTGCTCAACACGCTGATCCTGCTGACCAGCGGCACCACCGTCACCTGGGCGCACCATGCGCTGATCCACAACCAGCGCGGCGGCGAGAAGCGCGGCCTGTGGGGCGTGCTCGGCGTCGGTGATCGTGACGGCGTGCTCAAGGGGCTGTGGCTGACGGTGGCGCTCGGCGTGCTGTTCAGCTCGATCCAGGCCTATGAATACATGCACGCGCCGTTCCCGTTCAAGGGGCTGAACTATGGCGCCGCCTTCTTCATGGCGACGGGCTTCCACGGCTTCCACGTCCTGATCGGCACGATCTTCCTCGCGGTCTGCCTGATCCGCGCCTACAAGGGCGACTTCACGCCACGCCAGCATTTCGGCTTCGAGGCGGCGGCCTGGTATTGGCATTTCGTCGACGTGGTGTGGCTGTTCCTGTTCGTCACCATCTATGTCTGGGGTGGCTGGGGCGCGCCGGTCCACGCCGGCTGAGGCGGGCGCGGGTGAGCGGACCGACCGGAGGATGACCGATCCCGAGCCATCCGGCCCCGTGCCGTCCGCCCCTGCGCAGCCCGGCCCGGTGCAGCCCAGCATCGTCCAGGCCGCGCTCGGCGGGCTCTGCCCGCGCTGCGGCAAGCCGACGCTGTTCGCCGGGATGATCCGCTTCGCCGATCGCTGCTCCGCCTGCGGACTCGATTTCAGCCGCTTCAACGTCGGCGACGGTCCCGCCGCCTTTCTGACGCTGATCCTCGGCACGTTGGTGGTGATCGGCGCGATCACGCTCGAACTGACGCTCCACCCGCCGTTGTGGCTGCATATGCTGATCTGGATCCCGGTGACGCTCGCCGGGGTGATCTGGTCGCTGCGACTGGCGAAGGGCGCGCTGATGTCGGCGGAGTTCCGCAACGCCGCGCGCGAAGGCCGCATCGATCCGCGACCATGAGGCGCGTGCCGCTGCTCCCGACGGTGATCGTCGCGCTCGCGGTCGCGGCGATGATCGCGCTCGGCCTGTGGCAATGGCTCGACCGGGCACCGCAGAAACAGGCCTATCTGGCGCAGCTCGCCGCCAATCCGGCGCGCCCGCCGATCGCCTTCCCGCGGCGCGCCGACGACCGGCTGCTGTTCCGCCGCAGCTATGCCGCCTGCCCCCACCCGCTGGCGCAGCGCCTCGCCGGCGCGGGCGCGGCGGGGTTCCGGCTGATCGCCGATTGCGGCGACGGGCTGCTCGTCCAGCTCGGCACCACGCCCGACCCGATGTTCGCGCGGCGCTGGCCGGGCGGGCCGGTGCGCGGCTTCATCAGCCATGCGCCGGACGGCCGTTCGCTGATCGGCACCGTGTTCGACCGGCACCCGCAGCCACTGCTGCTCGTCGCCGATACGCCGCCGCTCGGCCTGGCCGCCAACGGCCGCCCCGATCTCGCCTCGGTGCCCAACAACCATCTGTCCTATGCGGTGCAATGGTTCCTGTTCGCCGCGGTCGCGACGGTGATCTACGTGCTGGCGTTGCGGCGGCGCTCGGCCTAGCGGCGCGTCCGCCGAGGCCGACGCCCTCGGGCAGCGAAAAGGAATATCCGATTCTTCCAACTGCTTGAACGACATAACGGAGCGTCTCCGCCCGTCCGCACGTTGCGCCATGCGGACCGACGAAAGGTATCGCGATGACCGCTCCCTCCGATGCACCGGGCGTCCGCGCCCGCCGGGACGATGCCGTCGCCCGGCTCGGCGCGCCGCATCCGCGCATCGACGGGCCGCTCAAGGTCTGCGGTCAGGCCGAATATCCCGGCGACGTGAGCGTCCCCGGCATGGCGCATGCCGCCATTGCGGTCAGCGCGATCGCACGCGGGCGGGTCACCACGATCCATCGCGACGCCGCCGAGGCGATGCCCGGCGTATTGCTGATCCTGACGCATGACGAGGTCGGCGGGGCGATCCGCCCGGTCGATCATCTGATGCAGGGCGGCTATGCCAACAGCAGCTGGCGGCCGCTCGCCTCGCCCGAGATCCGCTATGCCGGGCAGATCGTCGCGCTCGTCGTCGCGGAAACCGCCGAGATCGCCGCCGCCGCCGCCGCCGCCCTGCGCATCGGCTATGCCGGCGAAGCGCCGGTCGCCTGCCTCGCCGATCCGCGCAGCGCGGCCGTTCCGCTGACCACGATCAAGACCGAGCATCACGATCGCCGCAGCGGCGATCTCGATGCCGCGCTCGGCGCCGCCGCGGTGCGGATCGACGCGCAGTATACGACGCCGATCCAGCACCATAACCCGATCGAACTGCCGAGCACGACCTGCCTGTGGGAGGGCGACCGGCTTACCGTCTACGAACCGACGCGCTATGTCGTCGCGGCGCAGCACGGCCTCGCCGCACAGCTCGGCCTCCGTCCGGAGCAGGTGCGGGTGATCGCGCGCTTCATCGGCGGCCATTTCGGGGGCAAGCTCGCGCTGTCGCAACATAGCGCGATCTGCGCGCTCGCCGCGCGCCGGCTCGGCCGTCCGGTGCGGCTCGAGATCAGTCGCCGCGACCAGTTTACGATCGCCAACCACCGTACCGAGACGCGGCATCGCATCCGCCTCGGTGCGGATGCCGACGGCCGGCTGCTCGGCGTCGGCCATCAGGCGGCGACGGCGAGTTCGCGCTTCGACGATTTCGCGATGGAAGGCGCCGACGTCTCCACCGCCCTCTATGCCGCCGAGGCGGTCGCGGCGGAGGAACGGCTCGGCCGCGTCGATCGCAACACGCCCGGGCCGATGCGGGCGCCGCCCGAGGTCCCGTTCCTGTTCGCGATGGAAAGCGCGATCGACGAGCTGGCGCATGCCCTGTCGATCGATCCGGTCGCGCTGCGCCGTCGCAACGACACCGCGGTCGATCCGGTCTCCGGCAAACGGTTCACGACGCGCCCGCTGCTGCGCTGTTTCGACGCCGCGGCGGCGGCGTTCGGCTGGGCGGAGCGGTCGCCGCGGCCGCGGGCGCGGCTGCGCGACGGCTGGTGGATCGGCCATGGCTGCGCCGCGGCGGCACGCCCGGTCAAGATCGGCCCGGTCGCGCTGCGCCTCAGCCAGAATGCGGACGGCGCGGTGCGGATCGAGACCGCGCATCACGAGATCGGCAACGGCCTCTATACCCTGCTCGCGACGATCGCGTCGGAGCGGCTCGGCGTACCGCTCGATCGCGTCACCGTCGCGCTCGGCGATACCGCGCTGCCGCCGGCGGGGATCTCGGGCGGGTCGTCGACCACCACCTCGCTCGCCAATGCGCTCGCCGACGCCTGCACCGCGCTGCGCCGCCAGCCCGAAGGCGCGCGCAGCGTCCGGCTCGACTATCTGCCGCCGGGCGCCAAGCCGGCGGCGGTGGACGATCTCCGCGCCGGCCATATCAAGCTGCTGACGCTGCCCGAGGATGCGCTCGCCTGGGCGTTCGGCGCGCATATGGTGGAGGTCGCGGTCCATGCCGCGACCGGCGCGATCCGCGTGCCGCGCCACGTCGGCGCCTTTGCCGCGGGCCGCGTGCTCAACCCGCTCGCCGCGCGCAGCCAGTATCTCGGCGGGATGAGCTGGGGGCTGAGCTCGGCGCTGCTCGAGAAGACCGAGATCGATCCGCGCACCGGCGTCTACATGAACCGCGATCTCGCCGACTATCTGGTGCCGACCGCCGCCGATATCGGCAGCCAGACCGTCGTCATGGTCCCCGACGCGGATGACGCGGTCAATCCGGAAGGGGTCAAGGGCCTGGGCGAACTCGGCATCATCGGCGTCGCGGCGGCGGTCGCCAACGCGGTGTTCAACGCCACCGGCATCCGCGTCCGCGACCTGCCGATCAGGATCGAGGCGCTGATCGCCTGACCGCCGGCGCCGTCCAGACCTGCGGCTGCGCATCGATCGCCGCGGCGATGCGCGTCGCGATCACCGTCTGGTCGGCGAGCGAGGGATGATTGTGGCAGCCGGCGAAAGCGAGGCCGTCGACCGGCACATAGGCGATCCGCCGCTCGCCCGCGGCGCGCAGCCGGGCGGTGACCTTGGCGACCTCCGCCTCGATCTCGCCCTGCGCCATGTCGGTCGCCCACAGCACGATCAGCGCCTGCGGTGCGCGCCGCCGCAGGTCCTGGACGAAGCGGACATAGCGCGCCTCGTAATCGGCATGCAGCGCCGCCCGGTCGGGCCAGCGTTCGCCGGCGTGGAGCGGCGTGGTGAAATCGTTGGTGCCGAGCGCGATGACGATCACCTGCGGGTGCCAGTCGACCGCCGCCGCCGGGGTGCGATGATCGAACAGCGCATAGGGATAGGCGTCGGGCAGCGGATCGGCCGCAAAGCCGTCGTAATTCCGCACCACCCCGCGGCCGGAGATCGCATTGACCTGATAGTCGGCGCGATATCGGCGGGCGAGCAGCGCGCCGAATCCCTGCGACGTATCGGTCGTCCGCCACACGTCATCCTCCGAACAGTCGCGCGTCGCCGACGTCACGCCATAGCCGACGGTGTGCGAATCGCCGATGAACTCGATCCGGCGGGTGCGGGGCGCCGGCGGGGCAGCGGCCTGCGCGGCGTAGAAGGGCCCGATCCGCGTCGGCCCCGCCTGACTCTCCGACGCGACCTCGATGCGCAGCCGATGCCGGCCGCGCGCCAGCCCGTCGATCCGGTAGAGACCCGGCGCGGGCTTGACGAGCGTCTCCACCGCGACGCCGTCGACCGACAGATGCAGGGCGACCTCGCCGCTGCCGATCCGGAAGACCACCGCCGGCCCGGCGAAACCGGCTTCGAAATAGCTTCCGGGCCATTGGCGGACGAAGGCGTCGCCGTCGCGCACGACGCGGCCGTGCACCGCCACCGGCAGCACCGCCATCGGCGCGGGCACGGCCGCGATCCGCTCGATCCGCTGCGGCGACGCCGCGCTCACCGACATCACCGCAAGGGCGATCCCCACACCCGCCAGCCTGCGTCTGGTCAACACCGTCTCCCGCTTCGATGGCCGCCATCTTAACCATGACGGCGTGCGGTGGCCAGCGGCGGTGCCGGCCATAACCCGTCCGGGCAACCTCTCCCGTCGCGGCGGCGCATTCGGGATGAGAGAACGCCCCGATCGCCATCATCGGAGCGCCTCGCGACCGTGGATCGGCGCGCGCGTCTATATCGGAAGCGTGGCCCGGCCGCGCTTCGCTGCACCGGGCGAGGGAGACGTGGATGTCCGCCAGCCTCGCAGTCCTGCTCACCGCGCAGGCGATCGTATCGCCGCCCGCCGCCCCGGCACCGCCCGCCGTTCAGCCACCACCGCCCGTCGCCGCGGACAGCGCCGCCGTCACCCGCTGGCAGCATGACAATGCGGTCGGCAAGACGCTGCGCGGCCTGCAGAGGGACGGCGTCGACCTCGGCTTCGACGGGGTCGAGAATGTCGCCGGCAACCCGATCGGCGGTGCGCGGCAGGGGGTGCGCGAGGCGCATTTCATCGTCGGCACCGCCAATCTCGATCTCGAGCGGCTGTTCGGCCTGTCGAAGACGCGCGTGCATATCCAGGGCGCATGGTTCACCGGCGACAGCCTCGGCCGCGAGGTGATCGGCAATTCGATCAGCCTGCAATCGACCTTCCGCCCGGTCCCCGGCCCGCGGTTGACGCAGCTCAGTATCGAACATGATTTCGGCCGGCTCAACCTGCTGGTCGGCCGCGCCGACGAAAACAGCTATTTTAACAATTCGCCGCTCAATTGCTCGTTCATGAGCAGCATCATCTGCCTGACCGGCTATGGCGCGATCCCCGTCATCGGCATCACCGGCTTCCCGTTCTCGGCCTGGGCGGCGAAGGCGCGCTACGCGGTGGACGACCGGCGTTACGTCCAGGTCATGGTCACCGAGCATAATATGGCGCTGCATGCCCCCGGCAAGGGCGGGCTTGATTTCTCGCTCGGCAAGGGCAGCGGCGTGCTGCTCGCCGGCGAACTCGGCTATCAGACGAGCTTCGCGCAGGAGCGGCTGCCGCGCCGGTACAAGCTCGGCGTCTTCGTCAACACCGATGGCGGGACCAGCCCCTATTATGACGGCAGCGGCGCATCGGCGGCGCTGAGCGGCCGGCCGCGGGCCGCGCTCGGCGGCAGTCGTGTCGCACTCTACGGCCTGATCGACCGGACGATCGCGCGCGCGCCCGGCGCGGGCACGCGCAACCTCGCGCTGTTCGCACGCGGCTTCTGGAACGTCGGCAACGTCCAGATGCTCGACAGCTTCGTCTCCGCCGGCTTCGTCAAGACCGGCACCTTCCGGCATCGGGACGAGGATACGGTCGGCATCATCCTGTCGGACGCGCATTTCAGCGACCAGCAGATCGGCAATCTGCGCGACCTGCGCGCCCGGGCGGGGGGCCACGGCGCGCCGCATCACGACGAGATCGTCGGCGAGTTCAGCTATGGCTGGGCGGCGCTGCACGGATTCAAAATCTATCCCGTGGTGCAATATGTCCTCCACCCCGATCCGATGTTCGCGCCGAAGCGCCGGACCGACGTGCCGAGCGCCGTGGTGCTCGGGCTGCGCGCCGACGTGCGGCTGGCGCAACTGTTCGGCGGATGAGCCGCCACGCCGGCGCGATGCGGGCGTGGCGGCTGCGGATCAGCGGATGCCGCCGCTCGCGGTGATGGTCTCGCCGATCAGCCAGCGTGCGTCGTCGGAGGCGAGGAACGCGACCACGCCGGCGATATCATCGGGCTGACCGGCGCGACCGAGCGGCGTCTGCGCGACGAGCGACGTCTCCATCTCGGAACCGACGACGCCCGCGGCACGCGAGCCTTCGGTGACGACGAAGCCGGGGCTGACCGCATTGACGCGGATGCGGCGCGGCGCCAGCTCGTTGGCAAGCACGCCGGTGATCGCGTTGAGCGCGCCCTTGGTTCCGGCATAGACCGCCGCATGCGGCGTGTGGACGTGCGTGATCGCCGACGAGATGTTGATGACGCTCGCTCCCTCGCCGAGATGCGGCACCGCCGCCTGCGTCGCGAGCAGGACGCCGAGCACGTTGACGTCGAATTGCCGCCGATAGTGATCCTCGGTCACGTCCTCGATCGCGGCGAATTCATAGACGCCCGAATTGTTGACCAGCACGTCGAGCCGGCCGAACCGATCGACCGCGGTGGCGATCAGCGCCTGCGCCTCGGCGGCCTGCGAGACGTCGCCCTGCACCGCGATCGCCTCGCCGCCCGCCGCGGCGATGCCGGCGACCACCGCATCCGCGCCGGCCTTGCTCGACACGTAATTGACCACGACCGACGCACCCTCTGCCGCGAGCGCGCCGGCGATCGCCGCGCCGATCCCCTTCGATGCGCCCGTCACCACCGCGACCTTGCCTGCAAGCCTTGCCATACGTCCGTCCTTCCGTTTCGGCCCGGCACCGTGGCGGCACCGCTATTCCGATAGTTCGGGAATCTGGAACTAACGCTGTCGCGATCAAGTCCCTATATGCAAAAAAGATGAGGCCCTTGATTCACCCCGCGATCGACGACGTCCGGCCCGAGGCGATCCTGCATGCGCTGTCCGATCCGGCACGTGCGGCGATCTTCGCGCGGATCATGCGCGCCGGCTGCGTCGAGGCCTGTTCGGCGCTGGCGGCGGTCGGTGACCGGGTCATTCCCAAATCGTCGCTCTCCAACCATTTCAAGATCCTGCGCGAGGCGGGATTGATCCGCAGCGAGCGCGCCGGCGTCGAGGTGCGCAACCATTCGCGCTGGGACGAGATCGAGGCGCGCTTTCCCGGCCTGCTGCCGGGCATCATCAACGCCTATGCCGCGACACCGGCGGGCAATGCCGACGGCATCGCCGCCCTGGACGACGATTAGGGTCGCGTTGCGGCGCAGAGGACGCGGCAGCCTGACCAGCCATGCGTCGGCGCGAACTTCCGATCGGCACAGGCCTGGCGTTCTCTGCGCTTCCGCGCGCAAATCTTCTTCGTATTGCCGCGCGGCTCACGCCGGAAAGCAAAGATATCAAATACGATTTCCTGCGATCCGGCCGACTAGTCTGACGACTAATCTGCACGGAAACGAAGAAAATACTTCCACCACCCGATCCCTATCGGCATACCCCCGGCAACGATAGCGATACCACGGGGGGCGGGGATGGAGGCGACGGGGATCGTCGGGCATGTCGGGCGCAAGGGGCTGCGCTTCGCGCTGACCGATGCGGCGGCGGGCTTTCAGGCCGACAGCCTGCGCCACTATGGCGCCGACCGTGGCGCGAGCGTGTCGGGCGCGCTGTCGGCATTCCAGCAGGACCTCGCCTTGTCGCGCCTGCCCGAGCGGCTGGCGATCGCGGTCGCCGGGCTGGCGCGCGGTGACGCGATCTCGATCACGCAGACACGCTGGTTCGTCTCACGCTCGGGATTGCAGGCGATGCTCGGCCAGCCGCCGTTGATCCTCAACGATTTCGAGGCGGAGGCTTGGGCGCTGAGCGGCGGCCATGCGATGCTCACCCCGGCGGCGGGGTCGCTGCCGATGCTCGACCGGCCGGGCACCTATTGCGTTCTCGGCATGACCACCGGGCTCGGCGCCGCGGTGCTGGTCCGCAAGCCCGACGGCGCGGTACACGTCCTCGCCACCGAAGCCGGCCATGGCGGCTTCGCGCCCGGCTCACCGGCGATGGCGGCGCTGACCGCGCGGCTGTTCCCCGATCGTCACCCGGTGCTCGCCGAGCCGCTGATCTCGGCCAGCGGGCTGGTCGCGATCTACACCGGCCTCGCCGCGATGCAGGCGCTGCCGCCGCGGCTTACCACGCCCGAGGAGATCACCCGCGCCGCCAGCAGCGACCCGCTCGCCCGCCACGCCTGCGAGATGCTGTGCGAGGCGTTCTGGACGCAGGCGAGCAGCCTGGTGCTGACCTATGGCAGCTGGGACGGCGTGATCGTCACCGGCAAGCTCGCCGCGGCGCTCCGCCAGATGCTCGCCGCCCCGCGGATGCAGACGGTGTTCGCCGGCACCGGCAAATATGCGCGGCTGCTCGCCACCGTGCCGCGGGCGATTGCGACGCTCGACCAGGGGCCGCTGACCGGCGCCGCGCAGGCGTTGCAGCGGCAGGGGTGACGGAAGCAGTCTAGCGGCGATACGCCGCGAAGAAGGTCCATAAGGCGTCGTTGTCGACCACCGACCAGCTGTGCGTCCCGCCGCGCCGCACGCGCACCGCGACGCTCGTGCCGTTGCGGCAGTCCGCATAGCCCTGCTCGTAATGGCGCGCGTCGAGCGCCCGGGCATAGGCCCGCGTGCAACCGTCGAGCGCCGCCCAGCGCTGCAGGGCGGCGGCCTGCGGATAGCGCCAATAGGGTGCGCCGCCGCCGCCGATCGGATTGGTCGTGTCGGCATCGCCGGCGAAGGCGAGCACCGGCAACGGTACGTCGGGGCGGCAGCTCGCCGGATCGGGCTGCGTCGGATCCTCCCGCCGCGGTCGCCCGGCGCGCAGGCCGACCACCGGCGCGATCGCCGCGAAGCGGCCCGGCACGACGCAGCCGAGCCAGGACGCCATCCGCCCGCCGCCCGACAGGCCGGTCGCATAGACGCGCGTCGCATCGACGCAGCCGGTCGCGACCAGCCGCCCGATCAGCCCGGTCAGATAGGCGACGTCGTCGCGCGCGCCTGCCGCGGGCATCGCGCCGCTGACCGTCGGCACGCCGGGAATGTTCCAGACGAAGCCGCGCGTCCCCGCGATCCCGCCATCGGGCGCGACGACGGCGAATCCCCGCGCATCGGCGGTCTCGGCGAGACGGCTGTCGCGCAGCATCTCCGCGCCCGTCCCGGTGCTGCCGTGAAGCAGCAGGACGAGCGGCAGCGGCGGCGATCCCGCCGACGCGGGCCAATGGAGCTGCGCCCGCTCGGGCAACGCCGCGAGCGCCGCCATCCGGCATTGCGCCGCGACCGCCTGCGGCAGCAGGCAGGCGAGCAGGGCGCCGAGGCCGAGCAGCAGGCGTCGGACCCGCGCGCGCGGCGGCGCGCCTGCTGCGCGCGCCTGGACCCGGTGCATGGCGCGCCGGTTCGTTGGAGCCGTCATGGCGCGGGCGGCGTGGAGATGGCGGTGAGGTCGGTCATTTCGATATCCCCCGCGGACTATGGGACTCTGCCGCTGGCATAGGAGAGAGACGGCTCCGGGTTGGCCAGCCTTGCGCAATATTAGGATCGTTGGGTCGATGTCTGCGGCATCGTTGAAGCGGTTGTACCACTGATCCGCCTGTCGAGGGCGAGCCGATTGTGGTCTTACCATTGCCCCAGGATTGTGCGATCATCGAACCTAGGCCATCGATCGGACGCACAGGAGTGTCCGCAGCCATGCCCCTCACTCCCTCGCGGTGATCGGCACCGAGGCACGCGACACCGGCCGCGGCGCCGCCGGCGGCGTTCCCGGCGCCTCGGCATGACGCGTCGCGTAGAGACGGCGGAGGATCAGCGCGAGGTCGGCTTCGGTGAGGCCCGACGCCGGATCGATCAGCCCGCCCGCGGGCAGCGGCTCGACGAAGGCGGCGAGCCGGTTGCAGGCGGCGCCGAGTTCGGGATCGTAGCTGTCGTCGAAATTGGCCATGATGCACACCCTATGCCGTCTGCGGCGATCGGCAAGGGCGGACGCGCGTCCCCGCAGCGTCGGGATACACCGCCCGCGCCCCCGCGGCCGTAGGCAAATCCCGTCACTTATGCCGGCGCGTCGATAGCAGGACCGCCCCTGCCCCCAAGTACGCCGGCGTTGCCCCGCCTGCTGCGGGCCGCTACCCAGCGGTGATGCGTTATGTCAGCACCCGCGGCGCCGCGCCCGCGCTCGATTTCCGCGACGTCACTTTGGCCGGACTGGCGTCCGACGGCGGGCTCTATCTGCCCGACCATTGGCCGAGCCTCAGCCGCGAGGCGATCGCCGGGCTCGCCAATCTGTCCTATGTCGATACCGCGGTCGCGGTGATGACGCCGTTCGTCGGCGACGCGCTCACCCCCGGGGAGCTGAAGGCGCTGTGCGCGCAGGCCTATGGCCGGTTCAGCCATGCCGCGGTGACGCCACTCGTCCAGCTCGACCATGACCGCTGGCTGCTCGAGCTGTTCCACGGGCCGACGCTGGCGTTCAAGGACGTCGCGCTGCAATTACTCGGGCTGTTGTTCGAACGCTTCCTCGCCGGCAGCGACCGGCACCTGACCGTCGTCGGCGCGACCAGCGGCGACACCGGATCGGCGGCAATCGATGCGCTGGCGGGCCGCGCCGGGGTCGACATTTTCATGCTCCACCCCGCCGGGCGCGTGTCCGACGTGCAGCGTCGGCAGATGACGACGGTACTCGCCCCCAACGTCCATAACATCGCGATCGAGGGCGATTTCGACGCCGCCCAGGCGCTGGTCAAGCGGATGTTCAACGATCCCGGCTTCGCCGGCCGGTTCGCGCTGTCGGCGGTCAATTCGATCAACTGGGCGCGGCTGATGGCGCAGGTGGTCTATTATTTCTACGCCGCGGTGCGGCTCGGCGCGCCGGAGCGCAGCGTCGCCTTCTCGGTGCCGACCGGCAATTTCGGCGACGTCTTCGCCGGCTATGTCGCGGCGCAGATGGGCCTGCCGGTCGCCAAGCTGATCGTCGCGACCAACGTCAACGACATTCTCCACCGCGCCATCTCGGCCGGCGACTATAGCAAGGGCATTGTCCAGCAGACGCCGACGCCGTCGATGGACATCCAGGTCAGCTCCAATTTCGAACGCCTGCTCTACGATCTCGGTGCCCGCGACGGCGGCGCGCTCGCCGCACAGATGCAGGGCTTCGAATCGTCCGGCGCGATGCGGCTGACCGATTCGCAGCACAAGGGCGCAGCGCTGTTCGCCAGCGACCGCGTCGACCTCGACGACATGACGCTGGCGATGCGCTGGGCGTACGAGCATGCCGGGCAGGTGATCGATCCGCATACCGCGATCGCGCTCGCCGCCGCGCGCCGCCATGCCAGCGACGTGCCGGTGGTGACGCTCGCCACCGCCCACCCCGCCAAGTTCCGCGACGCGGTCGAGCGCGCCACCGGCCAGCGGCCGGCGCTGCCCGGCCGGATCGGCGACCTGTTCGAGCGCGAGGAGCGGTTCGTCACGCTGCCCGGCACGTTCGAGGCGGTCACCGACTATATCGCCGCACGCGCGGTGCCGCGGGCATGAGGCTCGATACGCTGATCGGCGAGCCCTGGGCCGATTACGGGCTGGTCGATTCGGGCAACGGCCGCAAGCTCGAACGCTACGGCCGGTTCCGCTTCATCCGCCCGGAACCGCAAGCGATGTGGGCACCCGCCACCGAGACGTGGCGCGCACACGGCGAGTTCGTGCCGGCGAGCGACGAGGACGGCGGCGGCCGCTGGGTGTTCAGCGAACCGGTGCCGCGCGAAGGCTGGCCGCTCAAATGGAACGAGGTGCGCTTCACCGCGCTGCCGACGCCGTTCCGCCACCTCGGTTTCTTCGCCGACATGCCGCCGATCTGGAGCTGGATGCGCGAGCAGGTCGCCGATCTCGACACGCCCGAATGCCTCAACCTGTTCGGCTATACCGGCGTCGGCACGCTGGCGATGGCGACCGCGGGGGCGAAGATGGTGCACGTCGACGCTTCGAAGAAATCGGTCGAGGCGGCGCGCGGCAATGCCATATTGTCGGGGATGACCGAGGCGCCGATCCGCTGGATCGTCGACGATGCGGTCAAGTTCGTCGCACGCGAGGTGCGTCGCCAGCGCCGCTATGACGGCATCCTGCTCGATCCGCCCAAATACGGGCGCGGGCCGGAGGGCGAATTGTGGCGGCTGGAGGAGGATCTGCCGCGCCTGATCGCCGACTGCCGCAAGCTGGTCGACGCCAACAGCCGCTTCGTCTTCCTCACCGTCTATGCGGTGCGGATGTCGGCGCTGGCGATCGGCGAGCTGCTCCGCCAGGCCTTCGCCGACCTGCCCGGCACCGTCGAGGCGGGCGAGCTCGGCGTCCGCGAGGAAGCGCGCGGGCTGACGCTGCCGACCGCGATCTGGGCGCGCTGGCGGCGCTGAGCCGCGTGGTGCAGCGCAGCAAACAAACGTTACGGAACGCTCGTCGTCCGGAAGACTTGTCCGCCTATATGATGCCTGACCGCTTTATGGAGGCAATGGATGCGACCGCAGGACGATTTCGCCAATACCGCGCATGACGATGCCGAGCCCAATCCGCTGTGGGGCCGCCTTGCGCTGTTGATGTTCGGCCTGACCGTGCTGGCGTTTCTGACCGCGATCGATCGGCCGGAGTGGTTCCACCTGAAGCCGGCGACCGGGACGGCGGCGGCGATGGTCTATGCTTCGGACGGCGGGTCGAAGTCTTAAGCGTCGACTAATCCATGCCGCTGCGGATCGCCGCGGCGGCGAGCCACGGCGCGCCGGCGGTCAACACCAGGCTGACCGCGGCGAGCAGCTTCATCGCCGCCGCACCGCCGTCGAGGGCGCCCGCACCGAAGATCAGCAGCGGCACCGCGAGCGGCATCATCACCAGCCCCGCCACCGCGCCGCTGCCACGCAGCCCGGCGACCAAGGCGGCGGTCGCGACGCCCAGCGCCGCCAATCCCGGCGTACCGATCGCCAGCCCCAGCTCGATCCGCAGCAGCACCGCCGCCGGCAGGTCGAACAGCCCCGCAGCGATCAAGCCGGCGAGCATCAGCGGCGGTGCGAAGCCGAGCCAATGCGCGGCGATCTTGGCGCCCGCGACCAGCGCCAGCGGCACGCCGCGCACGACATATTGATCGATCACCCCCGCCTCGACATCGGGCGCGACCAGCCGCTCGACCGGCAGCAGCGCGGCGAGCAATGCCGCCGCCCAGATCACGCCGCCGCCGATCCGCGTCAGCAGCGCGGCATCGGGGCCGACCGCGAAGGGGAAGAGCGTCGCGACGAGCAGGAAGAAGGCGACCGGCCACCACAGCCCTCCCCCCGCCCAGGCACGGCGGAGGTCGCGCGCGATGATCACGGTTGCCCGCATCAGCCGAGCGCGACCTGCAATGCGTCGGGCAGCGCGATCGGCTGATGCGTCGCGACCACCGCGATGCCGCCCGCGGCGCGATGCGTCGCGATCAGCGCCGCGATCCGCGCCACGCCCGCCTTGTCCAGCCCGTTGGCGGGCTCGTCGAGCAACCAGATCGGCGCATCCGCGCCGACGATCCGCGCCATTCCGGCCCGGCGCCGCTGCCCGGTCGACAGCATGGCGACCGGCACCTCGGCGAGCGGCTCGAGCGCCAGCGCCGCCAGCGCCATCGAAACGCGCGACCCGATCCAGAAGCGGAGCGCCCGCGCCAGCGGCAGTTCGGGGTCGAGCGCATGCGCCTCGCCGAGCAGCGCCACCGCGCCGTCGCGCGTCACCGTACCGGCGGCCGGACGCAGCAGACCGGCGGCGATGCGGAGCAGGCTCGACTTGCCGACGCCATTGGCGCCGCTGACCAGCGCCGCCTCGCCCGCATCGAGCGCCACGCCGATCCCGGCGAACAGCTCACGCCCGCCGCGCCGGCAGGCGACATCGGCGAGGCGCAGCGCGGTCAATCGGCCACCGCGTCTTCGAGCGCGTGCATGTCGTCGTCCGACAGGCCGAAATGATGGCCGATCTCATGGATGGTGACATGGCGGACGAGATCGTCGAGCCGCACCCCCGTCTCCACCCATTCGGCGAGGATTGCCTGCCGGTAGAGGTGGATGCGATCGGGCAAGGCGCCCGAATCGGTCGAGGATTTCTCCCCGATCGGCCGGCCGTGGTAGAGGCCGGTGAGATCGAGCGGATGATCGATGCCGAGGTCGGCGAGCGTCTCGGCATCCGCCTCCTCCTCGACGAGCAGCACGACGTCGCCGAGATGCGCGGCAAAGGCGGCGGGCAGCCGCGCGATCGCGTCGCGGGCGAGGCCTTCGATCGCGTCGGCCTGCGGTGGCGGCCCATAAGCATCTTGCCCGTTCATGCCGCCCGCCATACCGCGGCTCTTCTCCGTCCAGCAAGGAAGACCGCCGATGATCGAGCCCCTTAGCGAAGCCGAACGGGCCGATGCGCTCGATGGCCTGCCCGAATGGGATTATGACGAATCGCGCGACGCGATCACCCGCAGCCTCGTCTTCGCCGATTTCGTCGAGGCGTTCGGCTTCATGACGCAGGTCGCGCTGATGGCGGAAAAGGCCAACCACCACCCCGAATGGCGCAACGTCTACAATCGCGTCGAGGTGCTGCTCACCACCCACGACGCCGGCGGCCTGTCCGGACGCGACATCGAGATGGCCGAGGCGATCGATGCGATCGTCGACGAATAGCTTTGGGGTTGATCTCCGGGTTGCCTTGGGGGCGGCGCTGGGGGTGAGCCGGGCTTCGACATGCTCCGCCCTAACGGAGAAGCGATCGCACCTGCCCGTCTTCGGAATCCGTCAGCCCTGAGCGTGTCGAGGGGCGGGTGGTTTCGGGGGCCGCTCGCTTCGCGAAGACCCATGCCGCGCGCCCGTCCACCGACCGTCCGCCCGCGATCAGCGCAGCGACCGGCGCATCTGCTTGCGCAGCGCGCCGGGGAACCAGCGCGCGGCGAAGCGCAGCCGCGCCGCGGTCTTGCCGACATAGGTGTGGACCGCGTCGCCGTGCACCGCCTTCCACGCCGCCTCGGCGACCGTATCGACCGGGGTGAGTTCGAGCCCCGCACCGGTCACCGCCTCGCGGATCGTCCGGTTGCTGCCGCCGGCGACCCCGTCGAGCAGCGGCGTTTCGATGAAGCTCGGCAGCAGGCAGCGTACCTTGATGCCGTGGCGATACCATTCGCCGTCGAGCGCCTCGCTCAGCCCGCGCACTGCGAATTTGGTCGCCGAATAGGTCGCCAGTCCCGACGAGCCGTAGATGCCCGACGCGGACGCGGTGTTGAGCAGCACCGATCCCGGCGTGCGCGCCAGATAGGCGTGGCCGATCCGCGCGCCATTGACCACACCGGTGAAATTGATCGCGATCGTCCGGTCGATCGCCGCGAAATCCGCCTCGGCGAGCGGCCCGCCGGTGCCGATGCCGGCATTGTTGAACAGGACGTCGAGTCGCCCGCCGCTCGCCTGCGTGAAGGCGTCGAGCGCCTGCGTCCAGCCGTCGCGGTCGCGCACGTCCATGACATAGCGTTCGACCATGCCGCTCGGGATCAGCGCGGCGGTGGCGTCGAGCCCGGCGGCGTCGACGTCGGCGATGCCGATCCGCCAGCCGCGGCTGGCGAACAACCGTGCCACCGCGCGGCCGATGCCCGAACCGCCACCGGTGATGAAGATCGCCCGGACCTCGCTCATGACCCTCTCCCTGTTGGACTTTCTCTCAGGCATCCCGCATCCTCGCCGGCGATGCCAGCCAAATCGCTCCGCTTCGACGCCGTCACCAAGCGGTTCGGTGCCACCCTGGCGGTCGATCATGTCACGCTGATGATCGAAGCGGGCCAATTCGTCGCGCTGGTCGGCGCCTCGGGATCGGGCAAGTCGACGTTGCTGCAGACGATCAACCGGCTGATCGAACCGAGCGAGGGCCGGGTGCTGATCGACGACGTGGATGTCGCCGCCGGCCCCGCCCCCGCGCTGCGCCGCCGGATCGGCTATGTCTTCCAGGGCATCGGCCTGTTCCCGCACCTGACCGTGGCGGAGAATATCGCGATCGGGCCGCGCATCGCCGGCCTGCCCGCCGCCGACGTGCCGGCGTTGCTCGAGATGGTCGCGCTGCCGCCCGCGCTCGCCGAGCGGATGCCCGACGCGCTGTCGGGCGGACAGCGCCAGCGCGTCGCCATCGCCCGCGCGATCGCGCCGGGCGCGAAGCTGCTGCTGCTCGACGAAGCGTTCGGGGCGCTCGATCCGGTGACGCGCGACGCGCTCGGCGGCGAGATCAGGCGGCTGCACGCGCGGCTCGGCCTCACCACGATCCTCGTCACGCATGATATGGCCGAGGCGCTGCTGCTCGCCGACCGCATCCTGGTGATGGCGGCGGGGCGGATCGTCGCCGATGCCACCCCCGCGGAGCTGCTCGCCGGCGGTGGCGGCGCGGCGGCGCAGGCGCTGGTCGCGGTGCCGCGCGAGCAGGCCGAGCGGCTGCGGGCGATCGCCGGGGCCGCGGCATGAGCGACTTCCTCGCCGCGCTCGGCCGGGTGCCGCCGTTGCTCGCGCAGCATGTGCTGCTGTCGGCGGCGGCGCTGTTGCTCGGCATCGCGATCAGCCTGCCGCTCGCCATCCTCGCCGCCCGCCGCCCCCATGCGGGCCGCGTCATCCTCGGCATCGCCAGCCTTATCCAGACGGTGCCCAGCCTCGCTTTGCTCGCGCTCTTCTATCCGCTGCTGCTCTGGCTGTCGGCGCTGGTCGGCGGCGGGATCCCGGCGCTCGGCTTCCTGCCGTCGCTGATCGCGCTGACGCTCTATGCGCTGCTGCCGATCATCCGCAACGGCGTCGCCGGCCTCACCGGCATCGATCCCGCCGTGCAGCAGGCGGCCAAGGCGGTCGGCATGACGCCGGCGCAGGCGCTGCGGCTGGTCGAGGCGCCGCTGGTCGCGCCGGTGCTGATCGCCGGCATCCGCACGGCGGCGGTGTGGACGATCGGCGCGGCGACGCTGTCGACGACGGTCGGTCAGCCGAGCCTCGGCGACATGATCTTCGCCGGCCTGCAGACGCAGAATTGGGCGCTGGTGCTCGCCGGCTGTGCCGCCGCCGCCGCGCTGGCGCTTGGCGTCGACGCGCTGATCGGGCTGATCGAGCGCGGCATCGCCCGCCGCCGGCGCTGGCTGTGGCTCGGCGCGACGCTGGCGCTGCTCGCCGGCCTCGCCGCGGCGACTGCGCCCATGTGGCGGAGCGACGACGGCAATGTGGTGACGATCGGCGCCAAGAACTTCTCCGAACAATATATCCTCGCCCGGCTGATCGGCGACCGGCTGACCCGCGCCGGCTATCGCGTCCGCTATCGCGACGGGCTGGGATCGGCGGTGATCTATGGCGCGCTGACCAGCGGCGCGATCGATGTCTATGTCGATTATGCCGGCACCCTGTGGACCGGTCCGATGCGCCGCCGCGACGTGCCGGCGCCCGCCACGATGGTGCGCGCGATCGGCGACTGGACGCGGGCGAGCAGCGGCGTGGCTTCGCTCGGGCCGCTCGGGTTCGAGAATGCCTATGCCTTCGCGATGCGCGGCGACGATGCCGCGCGGCGCGGTATCGCCAGCCTCGCCGATCTGGTCGCGGCGGCGCCCGACCTGCGCCTCGCCAGCGATCTCGAATTCCTCGAACGGCCCGAATGGGCGGCGGTGCGCCGTGCCTATCCGCTGCGCTTCGCCAAGACGACGCCCTATGCGCCGACCTTCATGTATCGCGCACTGGCGAGCGGCGAGGCGGACGTCATCTCCGCCTTCTCGTCCGACGGGCGGATCGCCGCCGAGCACCTCCGCGTCCTCGCCGATCCGCGCCATGCGATCCCCAGCTATGACGCGCTGCTGCTCGTCGCACCGCGCCGGGCGGGCGATGCCGCCTTCACCGCCGCGCTCGCGCCACTGGTAGGCCATATCCCGGTCACGGTGATGCGCGAGGCCAATTACCAGGTCGATCGCGATACCGCCAAGCGCACGCCCGAACAGGCGGCGGACTGGCTCGCCCGCCGCCTCGCGCTGCCCGCGCCGCGCTAGAAGAACAGCTTGCGCAGGCTGATCCGCACCGTCCGGCCGAGCGGATCGAGATAGTCGGGCTGGTAGCTGACCGGCGTCACGCCCTGATCGTTCCGCACCGTCTGGCGCGTGTTGAGGATGTTGGTCACCGACAGCGTCACCCGCGCACCGCGCACCCAGGGATGCGCCTTGACCAGCTTGAGCTGCTGGCCGAGGTCGGCGAACAGGCGCAGGTTGGCGGTGGCGAGGCCGGAGAAGTTGAGCGTCTGCGGCGATGCGGCGGTGCCGCCGTTGACCTGCGTGCCGGTCGCGTAATTGGCCGACAGCCGCAGCCCGAGGCCGTTGTTCGAATAGCCCGCCTGCGCCTCGAACTCGTGGCGCGGCTGGCCGCCGCTCGATCCGGTCGCATCGCCGTTGAGCAGGTCGAGCACCGGGCCGCCATCAGCGACGGTGACCCGCTCGGCGAGATGCCAGGTATGGTAGAGCGCGAACTGGATGCGGCCGCCGCCCTGCCCGCGGCCGCCGCCACCAAAGCCGCGCCCACCGCCGCCACCGCCGAAGCCGCGACCACCGCCACCGCCACCCTGCGGCGGCCCGTCGCCACCCGCCGGCGGCGGTGCGGCACCGTCCGCAGCGCGTGGCGTGCCGCCAGCGTCGCCGCCGCGCGTCCCGCCCGGACCGCGCCCGCCGCCGGGAAAGCGCATTCCCGCGAACGGATTGGGCCCGGTGCCGGCACGGAACGCCTCCAGTTCCTTCTGCACCTTCGACTTGATCGGCCTGGAGAAGTTGATCCCCCAGCGGATCTGCTCGCTCTCCGCGCGCGCGAAATTGATCGGCCGCGTGTCGAGCCGGATCAGATTGCCCGCCGCATCGCGGGTGAAGCGATCGGGGAAGGCCGCCTCGATCGCCGTGGTCGGCGACGGGAAGCTCTGGATCGGATTGCGCGTATCCTGCTTGGTGTAATTGGCGATCAGCGTCAGGTCGGTCGCGCTCCACGGCTTGAGCGTCACCCCCAGCCGGGTGACGCGGCGGTCGCTCGAGCGCAGATCGGGATTGCCGCCGCTCAGCGTCGTCACCGTCACCGTCTCGCCCTGGACATAGTCGAACAGGCGGACGTTGGGCGTCACCAGCTGCGGATTGCCGAGCTGGGCGGCGCTCGGCGCATTCTCCTGCCGGTTGATCGAGCCGATGATGCGCAGCGGCGTCACCGGCGACCAGTTGAGGCCATAGCCATAGGCGGTCAGCGTGCCATAGTCCGACAGGCGGTCGACCGCGGCATTGCCGTTGACCGACAGGTTGCCGAGGAAGCCGAGCACCGCGCGGGAACGGCTGGCGATCGGCACGTCGAGATTGACCCGCCCGCTGGCATCGTCGCGCGACACCGACCCCGCGCTGGTCAGCCCGGCGCGATAGGAGCGGCTGGAAAAGTCGCTGGTCGTGCCGCCGACGCGGACCGCCGTCGACACGTCGCCGGCGGGCAGCTGGAACAGCGGCCCGTTGACCAGCGCCTCGACCTCGCCGGAGCTCGACGTCGAGCGGGCGCGATTGGCGGCGGCGGCGGCGATGTCGGTGAGGCCGAGCGTGCCATTGGGGTCGGCGAGCGGATCGTTGGCGTTGAGCCGCGCCTGGAAACCGCTCGCGTCGACGCCGGTCTCGGTGAAGGTGCGCGTCTCGGCGCGATCATAGGCGCCGGTGACGGTCCACATCCAGCGCGGGCCGATCCGCCCGTTGAGGCTGGTGCCGACATGCGCGGTCAGTCCCTGGCTCGCCTGGCTGAGCGGATTGAAACTGCCGCCGTCGAGCACGCGGGTGACGCTGGTCGCCGCCGTGCCGGTGTTGAACGGATTGCCGACCGGCAGGCTCAGCGTCGTCGTCGGCAGGCCGTAGAGGCCGGTACTTTCGCTCGACGCGATCTCGGCGTTGATCGAGGCGGTGATGCCGCCGATCGGCCGCGCATAAGTGGCGTTGGTCGAGACGTTGCGGGTGGACGGCAGCAAGGTGCGATAGGGCCGCTGGTCGAAGCTGGTCGTCGCGCCTTCGGTGCTCGCCGCGGCGATGGTGCGCTCCGATTCGGTCAGCGCCGAACTCTGCTGATATTTGGTGTGGAGGTTGAAGCGCGCGCCGTTGCGGATCGTCAGCAGGTCGAGGTCGCCTTGCGGGCTGTTGCGCCCGCCCTCGGTCGCGGCACTGTCGGCCGCCTCGACGGTGGTCGAGCGGAAGCGGCGGCGCAGCACGAAGTTCACCACCTTCTGGTCGGCGGTGTAACCGTATTTGAGCGCCACCTCCTCGGGCAGGATGTCGACGCGCAGGATCGCCTCGGTCGGGATGTCGCGGATTTCCTGGAAGCCGGAGATGCGCTTGCCGTCGAGCAGGATGACCGGCGCGCCACCCGCGCCGCTCGTCGTCTGCGGCGCGAGTTCGGTGAGCAGGTCGGAGACGCTGCTGACGCCATAGCTGCGGATGTCGGCGGGGCTGAGCACCTGTTCGGCGGGGATGTCGCCGACCACCGATCCGGGCGGACGCCGGCCGGTGACGACGATGTCCGTCTCCTCGTCCTCGGCGTCCGCCGCCGCGGGAGCGGTCGGGTTGGTCGGCGGCGCGGCGTCGGTCTGCGGCGTGCCGGCCTGCGCGGTGGCGGCGGGCGGCGTCGCCGGGGAAGCGGGCGTGGCGGCGGGCGTCTGCGTCGGCGTCTGCGATCCGGCGGGTGCCGGCGCCTGCTGCGCCACCGCCAGCGCCGGCCAGCTCGCCGCCATCATCATCACCACCGCCACACGCATAGACTGAACCCCTGAACACGGATCGGCGCTGCTAACCGGCAATTGTCGCACAACTATGCCGGTGCGGCGTGGTGACTCAGCGATTGAGGTCGAGCGTGACGCGTTCGATCCGGCGCAGCATCGCGACGAACTGCGCCACCTCGGCGGGATCGAATGCGGCGAACAGCCGCCGTTCGAGATCGAGCGCCTTGGGCGCGACCGCCGCATAGAGGCTGCGGCCGTCGTCGGTCAGGTCGAGCAGGTGCGAGCGGCGATCCTCCGGATTGTCGCGCCGCGCGAGCAGGCCGCGCCCGACCAGCGCGATCGCCGCGCGGCTCACCGTCACCTTGTCCATCAGCGTGCGCGCGCCGATCGCCTGCTGGGTGATGCCGCCCGTCTCTGCGATCACCGCGATCAGCCGCCATTCGGGAATGGTCAGGCCGAACAGCGATTCATACGCCCGCGCGATCGAATCGCTGACGAGATTGGAGGTCACCGACAGGCGGTAGGGAATGAAGTCGTCGAGGACGAGGGGGCGGTCGGTCGGGGCCACGGCCGTTCGTATCAGTTGACACCAGTTTGGCAATGGCGCAGGGATTTGGTAACAGACGATACCATTTTGGAGCTGCCGCCATGACCGATCATTCGGCCGACCAGATCGACGTCAATCCGATGGGCCTCGATGGCTTTGAGTTTTGTGAATTCACCTCGCCCGATCCCGATGCGCTCGCCGCGCAGTTCGAGGCGCTGGGCTTCGTCGCCGCCGCGACGCATCCGACCAAGGCTCTGACCCGCTACAAGCAGGGCCGCATCAACCTGTTGCTCAACCGCGAGGCGAGCGGCCATGCCGCCGACTTCCGCGCCGCGCACGGCCCGTCGGCCAGCGCGATGGCGTTCCGCGTCGCCGATGCCAGGGCCGCCTATGACGCGGCGATCGCCCGCGGCGCCAAGCCGGCGCCCGCGGGCGCCGCGCTCGACGGCCTGCCGGCGCTGGAAGGGATCGGCGGCTCGCTGCTCTATCTCGTCGACACGCACGGCGCGGCCGGCAGCCTCTACGACGACTGGGATCAGGTGCCCGGCGCTGCCGAGGCGGAGGCCGCCAATAACGTCGGGCTCGACCTGCTCGACCATCTCACCCACAACGTCCGCCGCGGCCAGATGCGCACCTGGTCGGCCTTTTATGGTCAGATCTTCGGCTTCGAGGAGCAGAAGTATTTCGACATCAAGGGCAAGGCGACCGGCCTGTTCAGCCAGGCGATGATCGCCCCCGATCGTGCGATCCGCATCCCGCTGAACGAGAGCCAGGACGACAAGAGCCAGATCGAGGAGTTCATCCGCGACTATAACGGCGAAGGCATCCAGCATCTCGCGCTGACCACCGACGACATCTACACTACGGTCGAAAAGCTGCGTGCCCGCGGCGTCCGCCTGCAGGATACGATCGAGACCTATTACGAGCTGGTCGACAAGCGCGTGCCCGGTCACGGCGAGGATCTGGAACGGCTGCGCGCCAACCGCATTCTGATCGACGGCAACGTCGGCGAGGAAGGATTGCTGTTGCAGATCTTCACCGAGACGATGGTCGGGCCGATCTTCTTCGAGATCATCCAGCGCAAGGGCAATCAGGGCTTCGGCAACGGCAATTTCCAGGCGCTGTATGAATCGATCGAGCTCGACCAGATCCGCCGCGGAGTGATCACCGTCGACGCCTGAGTAGCGGACCGGGGTGATGGAGCAGGAGAGGACGCCAAAACAATGACAGTCCATCACCCCCGCGCGGAGCCGGATTATATCCCCGGCTTCGGCAACCATATCTCGACCGAGGCGGTCGCCGGCGCGCTGCCGGTCGGGCGCAACGCGCCGCAGCGGCCCGCCTTCGGCCTGTACGCCGAGCAACTGTCGGGCACCGCCTTCACCGCGCCGCGGCACGAGAACCGGCGCTCGTGGCTCTACCGGATGCGGCCGACCGCCGAACACCCGCCCTATGCGCCCTATGCCGGTGCGCCCCGCTTCGCCCCCGGCACCGCCGACCGGCCGCTCGCCCCCAACCGGCTGCGCTGGGACCCGGTCGCCGCGGCACCGCCGGGCACCGATCTGATCGACGGCATGACGACGATGCTCGCCAACCGCGATCCCGCAGATCTGGAGGGCGTGGCGCTGCACGTCTATGCGGCGAGCGCCGACATGACGCACCGCGTCTTCACCGACGCCGACGGAGAGCTGCTGTTTGTGCCGCAGGCCGGGCGGCTCGAACTGCTAACCGAACTCGGCCGGATCGTCGTCGGTCCCGGCGAGATCGCGCTGGTACCGCGCGGCGTGCGCTTCCGCGCGCGGCTCCCCGACGGCAGCGCCACGGGCTATGTCTGCGAAAATCACGGCAGCCTGTTCCGCCTGCCCGATCTCGGCCCGATCGGCGCCAACGGCCTCGCCAATCCGCGCGACTTCGAAACCCCCGTCGCCTGGTTCGAGGATCGCGACGAGGCGACCGAGGTGATCCAGAAGTTCATGGGGTCTTTGTGGACGACGACGCTCGACCACAGCCCGCTCGACGTCGTCGCCTGGCACGGCAATCTCGCGCCGTGGCGCTATGACCTCGCGCGGTTCAACACGATCAACACGGTGAGCTTCGACCATCCCGATCCGTCGATCTTCACGCTGCTGACCAGCCCGTCGGACGTGCCGGGCCGCGCCAATGCCGATTTCGTTATCTTCCCGCCGCGCTGGATGGTCGCCGAGGACACGTTCCGCCCGCCGTGGTTCCATCGCAACGTCATGTCGGAGGCGATGGGGCTGATCACCGGCGCCTATGACGCCAAGGCGCACGGCTTCGCGCCGGGCGGGATCAGCCTGCACAATCTGATGGCCGGCCACGGCCCCGATCTCGCCAGCTGGCAGGCCGCCTCCGCCGCCGAGCTCAAGCCGCACAAGATCGACGGCACGATGGCGTTCATGCTGGAAAGCTGCTGGCCCTATCGCCCGACCGGCTTCGCGCTCGATCATGCGCAGCTCGACTATGATACCGTATGGGCGGACTTCCCCAAGGCGCGGCTGCCGTGATCCTGCACGGCTATTGGCGGTCGGGCGCCGCCTATCGCGTGCGGATCGCGCTCGCGCTCAAGGGGCTGGCCTATCGGCAGGTGACGCACGATCTGCGCACCGGCGGCCAGTCCGACCCAGCCTATGCCGCGCTCAACCCGCAGCGGCTGGTGCCGGCGCTGGAGGTCGACGGACAGGTGCTGACGCAGAGCGTCGCGATCCTCGAATGGCTCGAGGACCGCTATCCGACGCCGCCGCTGCTGCCCGCCGATGCGACGGGCCGGGCGATCGTCCGCGCGATGATCGCGACGATCGCCACCGACACGCATCCGCTGCACAATCTGCGCACCCTGTCGCTGCTGCGCGAGCAGTTCGGCGCGTCCGACGCGCAGGTCGCGGCA
This sequence comes from Sphingomonas kyungheensis, assembly GCF_037120395.1. Taxonomy (NCBI): domain Bacteria; kingdom Pseudomonadati; phylum Pseudomonadota; class Alphaproteobacteria; order Sphingomonadales; family Sphingomonadaceae; genus Sphingomonas; species Sphingomonas kyungheensis. The sequence goes on along the minus strand of NZ_JBBBDM010000007.1, from coordinate 45,402 downwards.
TGGACCGGCCATTGGCTCATCCTCGGTCTCGCCGCGGCGGAGACGCTGATCGCGCGGCATGGCGACGGTTTCGCCTACGGCGACCGGCCGACGCTCGCCGATTGCATCCTCGTCCCCGCACTCTATTCGGCGCGGCGCTTCAAGGTCGATGTCGCGCCCTATCCGCATTGCGTCGCCGCGGCGGAGCGGACCACGGCGCTGGCCGAGGCGGCGCATCCCGACCGGCAGCCCGACGCCGACCGATGAGCGAACGGCTGTCGGCAACCCCGCCGGGTGTCGCGCTCGCGCCGCTCGCCACCATCGCCGACGGCGGCGCGCGCAACTTCGTGCTGCAATTGCGCGCCGGTCGCTTCCACGGCTTCGTCGTCCGCCGCGCCGATCAGGTGGTCGGCTATGTCGATCGCTGCCCGCATGCCGGGGTGCCGCTGGCGCAGACGCTCGACGACTATCTCGATCCGTCCGGCGCGCTGATCGCGTGCAGCTGGCACGGCGCGCTGTTCACGATCGACGATGGCCTGTGCGTCGGCGGCCCCTGCGTCGGCCAGCGGCTCACCGCCTGGCCGGTGACGGTCGTGGACGGGATCGTCACCACCGCCTGAGCCGATCCGGCCTGACAAAGCCCGCGCGGCTGCTACAATGAAGGACTCGCACCGCCGACAGGAGCCAGGGTCATGAAGCGCGCGTTACGCTGGGGTCTCGCAACACTGGCCGGCGCAGGCGCGGGCGGCATCGGCCTGTCGCTCTATTCGCGCCACGTCGCGGCTGAGGTCGAACGACGGGTGCCGCCCGACGGCCGCTATCTCGAGGTGAAGGGCGCACGGCTCCATTATGTCGATCGCGGCAGCGGGCCGACGATCGTCATGGTCCACGGCCTCGGCGGACAGTTGCGCAACTTCCGCTATGCCCTGCTCGACCGGCTCGCCGAGACGCATCGCGTCCTCCTGCTCGACCGGCCGGGATCGGGCTATTCGACCGCCGACGAGGGGACGACGCCGGGTATCGCGGCGCAGGCAGAGATCGTCGGGCGGTTCATCGCCACGCTCGGGCTCGACCGGCCGCTGATCGTCGGCCATTCGCTCGGCGGCGCGGTCGCGCTGGCGCTGGCGACGCAGCGGCCCGAGCTGATCCGCGGCCTCGCGCTCATCGCCCCCTTCACCCAGCCGCAGTCCGTCCCCGCCGCCTTCGTCGGACTGGCGGTGATCCCGCCGGCGCTGCGCCGGATCGTCGCGGAGACTGTGGCGACGCCGCTTGGCCAGCTCACCACGGCGCGGACGGTCGCCGCGGTCTTCGCGCCGGAGGAGGCACCCGCCGATTTCGCCACCCGCGGCGGCGGCGCGCTGTCGCTCCGCCCCAAAGCGATCGCCGCCGCCGCCGCCGATCTCGCCGCCGCCGGGGACGAGATCGCCGCGATCGTCGCGCGCTATCCGACGCTGACCGTGCCGACGGCGATCCTGTTCGGCCGCGGCGACGCGATCCTCAGCGCGACGCTGCACGGCACGCGCACCGCGGCGACGATTCCGGGCGCGCGCATCGAGCTGATCGACGGCGGCCATATGCTGCCGATCACCCAGCCCGACCGCACCGCCGCCTTCATCCGCGACAACGCGGCGCATTATGCCGGCGACAGCCCCGCGGCATAGCGGCGCGCATTGGCGACATAGGTCGCCGCCGAGGCGCGCAGCCCCGCGACCTCCGCCTCGGTCAGCGGCCGCACCGCCTTGGCGGGCGCCCCGACGATCAGCGCGCGCGGCGGAAAGACCTTGCCCTCGGTGACGAGCGCCTGCGCGCCGACGATCGATTCCGCACCGATCACCGCACGGTTGAGCAGCGTCGCCCCCATGCCGATCAGACTATGGTCACCGACCGTCGCGCCATGGACGATCGCATGATGGCCGATCGTCACGCCGCGGCCGATCGTCGCCGGCGCGCCCGGATCGGCGTGGATCATCGCGCCGTCCTGGACATTGCTCTCCGCGCCGATCGTGATCGGATCATTGTCGCCGCGGATGACGGCGCCGAACCACACCGACGCGCGCTCGCCGAGCGTGACCCGGCCGATGACGTGCGCGCCCGGCGCGACGAATACATCCTCTCCCAGCGCCGGTGCGGCGTCATCCAATCGGTAACAGCTCATCGAAACCCTCCCCACCGCCGCGATCCGGCCAAACGGGCGGTAATCCCTTGCCATCCTTCGCGTCCAGTGCAGCAAGCGGGTGACAGCGGCGTCTGGTAGCGTTAGCACTATGATTCGCACGGCAGCGACCGCCAGCCACGACGGTCGCGCTGCGCCGATACTGACGTAGCAGCTTGATTTCGGACCTGCTCCGGCTATGCCCTGCTGCGTCTACGGGAGCGACGATCACGATGGGTGCCGGAGTACGCGACGATTTTACATTTCCTGGCGGTGTCGACGCCGGTAGCAGATCGTTCGCCGGCCTGCCCGCTTCGCCGATGATCGACGGGCAGGACCCGGAGGTCGCCCGGCTCGCGACGCTGGCGACGAGCATCACCGCGGCGCGGCGCAAGCTCGGCACGCATCTCGAGGCGTCGCTGTTCGCCAATCCCGGGCTCGACATCATGCTGTTCCTGTTCGCCGAGGGGATCGACGGCGCGACGGTGACGACCAACGCCTGCTGCGCCGCCGCCGGCGTGCCGCGCACCACCGCGCTGCGCTGGATCAAGCTGTTGCAGGATCGCGGGCTGGTCGATGGCAGCGACGACATCAGCGACCGCCGCGTGACGATGCTGGCGCTGAGCCCGCTCGGCCGCAGCACGATCCGCACCTGGCTCGGCGAGATCGCCGCGCTGCCGCTGCGCGAGTCGCTCGACCGCTGATCCCCCGCGGCTGGCGCATCCGGCCCGTGTCGGATGCCTGACCCGCCCGCCGTGGACGACCGCCTGTCCCTCACGCGGCACAGCCGGCGAACCGGACGAAGAAGCAATAGAGCCACAGCGCCAGCACGGCCAGGCTGATGGCGATGCGGTATCGGCGCCGCACCGGACGGGCGCTGATTCCCGCCAGCATCAGCGCGGGTATCAGCATCACGACGGATACCAGCATGCGCGACGAATCCGGGTCCGTCGGGATGGAGCATAGCGTCAGCCGGCTGCCGTCCGGATCGACCTCGCCGATCATCCCTTCATAGCGTTCCGTCGAACAGACCACGATCAGACCGGCGACGCCGGCCGACGCCATGACGAAGACGGCATCTCTCAACACCTTGCCGATGTTCACGACGACCTGATCCCTGCCGGCACCACGGGATCATGGTAGCGGCCTCGGCGACGAACCGCGCGCGTCGCGGCCGTCGGTCAGCCCGCGGTGACGATCGGGTGGCGCAGGCGCAGGTCGTCCGCGATCCGCTCGACGATGTCGTTCTCGGTCGCCGAGCCCGTCGGCGTCACCGCCCAGTTGCAATGCGCGTGTGTCGCCGGATCGTAGAGGCGGATTTCGCCGATCACCAATCGCCAGCGACGGCGGTTGCCGCCCGCCTGCTTGATCAGCGTCGACAGGAACAGGTCGTGGAGCATGCCGCTGGTCATGCCGGTCGCCCTAGACGGCTATCGGGTCGAGGAAAAGCGCGGGCGGCAAAGTCAACCAACGCCAGTGCCATGTCGGACTTTGTTGCGCGGCGGCAACGAACGTCGCACAGCCGGCGCATGACCGGACCGTCCGACGCGCGCCAGGGCCTCCTCTACGGCGGCGGCGCCTATATCCTCTGGGGGCTGCTGCCCTTCTATCTGCACATGCTGGCGGCGGTGGCGCCGGTGCAGGTGCTCGCCAACCGCATTCTCTGGTCGCTGCTGCTGCTCCTCGCGATCGTCGTCGCGACGCGCCGCGGGCCGGCGCTGCTTGCCGCGGCGCGCGGGCGGGTGCTGATGTTGCTGGCGGCGAGCGCGGCGCTGATCGCGGTCAACTGGTTCGTCTATATCTGGGCGATCAGCAACGATCATCTGGTCGAGGCGAGCCTCGGCTATTTCATCAATCCGCTGCTCAACGTCGCGCTCGGCATGGTGCTGCTCGGCGAGCGGCTCAGCCGCGTGCAGGCGGCGGCGGTGATCGTCGCCGGGATCGGCGTCGCGATCCTCGCGGCGGGTGGCGGCGGGGCGCTGTGGGTGTCGTTGGTGCTGGCGCTGAGCTTCGGATTCTATGGGCTGATCCGCAAGGTCGCGCACATCGACGCGCTCGGCGGGCTGACGCTGGAGACGCTGATCCTCACGCCTTTCGCGCTGGCGATCCTCGTCCAGGCAGAGCGGAGCGGCAGCGCGGTGCTGTGGCATGACGGCTGGCTGACCACGCTGCTGCTGCTCGCCGGCCCGGTCACCGCCGCGCCGCTGTTGCTGTTCGCGGCGGGGGCGAAGCGGCTGCGCTATACGACGATGGGGCTGCTCCAGTTCATCGCGCCGACGCTGCAATTCCTCGAAGCGGTGCTGGTCTATCGCGAGCCGATCACCGCGACGCAGCTCGCCACCTTCGCACTGATCTGGCTCGGCTGCGGCCTCTACGCATGGAGCAGCATCCAGCGGGCGCGCGCCGCCTAGCGGCGGACGTCGAGCCCGCCGGCGAGATAGGCGTCGATGTCCGCCTGGCGGAACAGCGCCGCATCGCCGGGCAGCGAATGTTTGAGCGCGGTCAGCGCGAGGCCCGTCGCCGCCGCCGCGGCACTGTCGCCGCCGCCGCGCAACGCGTGCAGCACACCCGCGGCAAAGGCGTCGCCGCCGCCGATCCGGTCGACGATCCCCGCGAGCACCACCTCGTCGGTCTGCGCATGGCCGTCGCGCGTATCGACCCGCGCCGAGATGCGGTGCAGGTCGACCGTCTCGACATGCCGCGCGGTCGAGGCGATCGTGGTCAGCTTGGGGAAAGCGGCAAAGGCGGCCTCGGCCGCGTCGCGGCGGCGTTGCTCGGCGTCATGACCGGCGAAGTCGCGATCCAGCAGCAGCGCGATGTCGCGATGATTGCCGAACACCAGATCGGCCTGTTCGACCAGACGGGTGAGGATGCCGCGCGGGTCGCTGTCCCACCGCTCCCACAATTTGGCGCGGTAATTGCCGTCGAACGAGATCGGGATGCCGCGTGCCGCCGCGGCGCGGGCCGCCGCGATCGCACTCTCCGCCGGCACCGGGCCGAGCGCCGGGGTGATGCCGGACAAATGGAACCAGTCGACGCCGTCGAACAGCGCATCCCAGTCCCATGCCGCGACCGGCGCCGCGGCGAAGCTCGAATGCGCGCGATCGTAGACGACGTCGGTGGCGCGCATCCCCGCGCCCGAGGTGACGAAATACAACCCCATCCGCTCGCCGCCGACCTGGATCGTCCGCGTGTCGACGCCATGGCCGCGCAAGGTCGCGATCGCCGAGCGGCCGAGATCATTGTCCGGCACCATGCTGACCAGCCCGACGTCATGGTCGAGCCGCGCCAGCGCGGTCACGACATTCGCCTCCGCCCCGGCGACCCACACGTCGAAGCGCGGCGACTGGAGTAGCAATTCGCGCCCCGGCGGCGACAGCCGCAGCATGATTTCCCCGAAGGCGAGCAGCTTGCCCATGGTCGTTCCCTCAGCGATCGATACGATAGGCGCGGCGGACGAGGCCGCTGGTCAGCTCCTGCGCCAGCTCCGCCGCCTCCCAGTCCGCGAGCCGGTGCTCGGCGACGAGGCGGGCGAGGAAGCCGCAATCGACCCGCCGCGCGACGTCGTGCCGCGCCGGGATCGACAGGAAGGCGCGCGTATCGTCGTTGAAGCCGACGCTATTGTAGAAACCGGCGGTCTCGGTGGTCATCTCGCGGAAGCGGCGCATCCCCTCCGGACTGTCGTGGAACCACCAGGCCGGACCGAGCTTGAGGCACGGATAATGACCGGCGAGCGGCGCAAGTTCGCGGGCATAGACGCTCTCGTCGAGCGTGAAGAGGATGATCGACAGGTCGGTCGAGGTGCCGAACCGGTCGAGCAACGGCTTCAAGGCATGGACGTAGTCGGTGCGACCGGGGATGTCGGCGCCCTTGTCGCGGCCGTGGCTGGCGAACAGGCCGGCATTGTGGTTGCGCACCGATCCGGGGTGTATCTGCATCACCATGCCGTCCTCGACGCTCATCGCCGCCATTTCGGTGAGCATCTGCGCGCGGAACAGCTCGGCATCGGCCGGCGTCCAGCTGCCGCCGGTGATGCGGGCGAACAGCGCCTCGCATTCGGCCGGAGTCAGATTGGCGGTGGCGGCGGTGGGGTGGCCGTGATCGGTCGCGGTCGCACCGGCGGCGCGGAAATCGGCGCGGCGCTTGCGGTGCGCGGCGAGATAGCCCTGCCAGCCATAGACATCCTCGCCGGTCAGCTCGGCGAAGCGGCGCAGCGCGGCGGGGAATTGCTCGTGCTCGACGTCGATCACGCCATCGGGCCGATAGGTGGTGACGACCCGCCCGCCCCAGCCGCTCTCCCGAATGCGCCGGTGCGCGTCGAGACTGTCGTGCGCGCCTTCGGTGGTGGCGAGGAAGTCGATGCGGAAACGGTCGAACAGCGCACGCGGCCGGAAGGCATCGGTGGCGAGCTTCTCGGCGATCATGTCGTAATAGAGATCGGCGGTGGCCGGCTCGAAGGCGACGTCGAAGCCGAACACCTCGGCGAAGACGTGGTCGAGCCACATCCGCGACGGCGTACCGCGGAACAGATGATAGTGATCGGCGAGCAGGCGCCACGCCGCGCGCGGATCGGCGCTGACCGATCCGTCCTTGCGCGGGATCGCCAGCGCGTCGAGGTCGACGCCCTGGCTGTAGAGCATGCGGAACAGATAATGGTCGGGCGAGAGCAGCAGGCTGGTCGCGTCGGTCCACGGCCGGTCGTCGGCAAACCACAGAGGATCGGTATGGCCGTGCGGGCTGACGATCGGCAGGTCGGCGACCGTCGCATAGAGCGTGCGCGCGATGGCGCGGGTATCGGGGTCGGCAGGGAACAGCCGGTCGGGATGCAGATCGAGGCTGCGGGTCATGACGCACTCTCCGTCGCGTTATGGGTCGGCGTGGTAACCGGTGTCAGGTCGGTGCGCAACCGGCTTGCGGCGCGCAGGGCGGTCAGGCGGCGGCGGTCAGCACCGCGGCGGCGCGACCGATCCACGCGGGATCAGCGCCGACGGGAAATGCGTCGGTACGGTGGCCTCGTCCTCGATCAGCTTGCGCGCGGCGGCGGCGGCCATCGTCCGGCTCGGCCAGCGGACGGTGGTGAGCGGCGGCCAGAGGTGCGCGGCGATCGCGCTGTCGTCGAAGCCGATGATCGACAGATCGTCGGGCACCGCCAGCCCGCGCGCCCGCGCCGCGTGCAGCGCGCCCGCCGCCATCTCGTCGTTGCAGGCGAAGATCGCGGTCGGTTGCGGATCGGCGTCGAGCAGCCGCGCCGCCGCCGCCTGCCCGCCGGCGAAGCTATAGTCGCCCGCCGCGACCTGCGCCTCGCCCAACGCCAGCCCGGCTGCGGCAAGCGCCGCCTCGAAACCGGCGCGGCGTTCGTGCGCCGAGCGGAAGCCGGCCGGGCCGCCGATGAAGCCGATGCGGCGATGGCCGCTGGCGAGCAGATGCGCCGCCGCCTCCGCCACCGCGACGCGGTCGTTGGAGGCGACCATCCGCGCCGGCGTGTCGAGCAGCGCCGACCCCATCCGCACGTAGCGGCAGCCGAGCGCCTCGCACAGCCGGGCGATCGCGTCATCCTCGCTGATCGGCGGCATCAGCAGCACGCCGAACAGCCGCTGGCGCTCGAGCACGTGGCGCAGATCGTCGAGCATCGTCGGCGCGGCGCGGTCGATCGGCCGGACGACCAGCTCGAATTCGGTGCCGCGCAAGCCGTCGAGCATCCCCTGCTGGACGTTCATCACCGTCTGCGCATTGGGATTGTCGTGGACGAGGCCGATCAGGAAGTTGCGCCGCAGCGCCAGCGCGCGCGCCTGCGGGTTGGGGACGTAGCCCAGTTCGCGGATCACCGCCTCGACCCGGCGGCGCGTCTCGGCATGGAGCAGCGGCGAATCGTTGATGACGCGGCTCACCGTCTTCTTCGACACGCCCGCCAGCCGCGCCACATCGTTAATCGTCGGCTGGCCGGAGCTGCGCATCGCGCGACCGTAGCGACGCGCGGCAGGCTTCGCCAGCGCCGCGGCTTGCGCCCGCCGCGGCGGTGCGTCATGAGCGATGACACCGGTATCTACGCCCGCGGCGACGGGACAGTGACGAGAGGCAGACCCTGTGACCCGATTGACCCGCAGCACGATCGACCGTCTGCCCGCCAGCGTCACGCCATCCGCACCGGCGGGCGAAGGCGTCGGCATCGTCCATTTCGGCCCCGGCGCCTTCCACCGCGCGCACCAGGCCGCCTATATCGATACGATCCTGCACCATGATCCGCGCTGGGGGATCGCCGCGGTGTCGATGCGCAGCCGCTCGACGATCGACGCGCTCGCCGCGCAGGACGGGCTCTACACGCTGGCGATCCGCGATGCCGAGCCGGCGCTGCGGGTGATCGGCGCGCACCGCCGCTTCCTCGCCCCCGATGCCGCGGCGGAGACGCACCGGCTGCTCGCCGATCCCGCCGTCGCGCTGGTGACGACGACGGTGACGGAGAAGGGCTATTGCCTCGCCGGCGACGGCACGCTGGACGTGGCGCATCCCGATATCGTCCACGATCTCGCCGGGGCGGCAGTGCCGGCGAGCGTGGTCGGCTGGATCGTCGCCGGGCTCGCCGCGCGGCGCGACGCGGGTGTGCGGCCGTTCGTGCCGATGCCGTGCGACAATCTCGCCAGCAACGGCGCCAAGCTCCACGCCGCGCTGGTCGCCTTTGCGCGGAGGCGCGACGCGGGACTGGCCGACTGGATCGCGGGCGAGGTGCGGGTGCCGTCGACGATGGTCGATTCGATCACCCCGGCAGCCGACGAGGCGCTCTACGCCAGCGTCGCCGCGGAAATCGGGCTGGAGGATCGCGCCGCGGTCCAGCGCGAGCGGTTCACCCAATGGGTGATCGAGGATGTCGGGCAGGCGGGACCCGATCTTGCCGCGGCGGGCGCGACGCTGACCGGCGACGTCGCGGGATATGAGAAGGCCAAGCTGCGCATCCTCAACGGCGCGCATTCGACGCTCGCCTATCTCGGGCTGCTGCGCGGCCATGCCAGCGTCGCGGCGGCGATGGCGGACGAGGCGCTCGCCCGGTTCGTCGACGCGATGATCCGCGACGACATCATGCCGATGCTGCCGACGGTGCCGGGGCTCGACCTCGACGGCTATCGCGCCGCGGTGCTCGCGCGCTTCCGCAACCCGGCGATCGTCCACCGGCTCGACCAGATCGCGATCGACGGGTCGCAGAAGCTGCCCTACCGGCTCGGCGACACGCTCGCCGCGCATCGCGCCGCCGGACGGATGCCGCGCCATGTCGTCGCCGCGCTCGGCGGCTGGATCGCCTTCCTGCTCCAGCGCAGCCGTGAAGGGGTCGCGATCATCGATCCGGCGGCGGCCCAGCTCACCGCCGCGGCACAGGGCGCGGAGCCGGCGACGCTGGTCCGCCGCATCGCCGAAGCCGGCATCGGCCTGCCGCCGCAGGTCGCCGGCGATCCGCCTTTGCTCGCCGCGATCACCGCCGCGGCGCGTGCCGCGGACGCACGCGACTGGCACGCCCTGCTCGCCGGCAATCATTCCTGACACACCAGACGTGGTAGAAAGGGACCCACCGGGCCGGTTACGCGTCTGACGTGGGACGCCGGCAGCCGCCGGCGGGATCGCTTATCCGGAGGGTCCCTTGGCCGCTTCCTTCGTCCGCCACCTCACGCCCACGCTGCTGCCCGATCCCAAACGCACCGTCATCCGCCCCTTCCTACCCGAAGACCCCGATCCGTTCCGAGTCGAGGGCAAGCCCCGCGGCGACCGGATCGTCGAGCGGATGCTGGCGATGCCCAAAGAGGCCATCGACGCGCAGGTCGCCACCGTCGTCGAGGGGCTGGGCTCGCGCCACCGCGAGATCCCCGAACTGCTGCTGCGCCGCTTCGACGAGGTCGCGCCCGGACTGAAGCTCGATCCGACCCTCGCCGATTCGCGCAAGATGCTGATCGGCGCCTATTTCAGCGCCGAATATTCGTTCGAGGCGGCGGCGCTGTTCAACCCCAGCATCGTCCCCCATCCCGATCAGGGCGACTGCCCGGACGGCGCGATCCGCTTCGTCCTGTCGCTGCGCGGGATCGGCGAGGGGCATCTGTCGTCGGTCACCTTCCGCACCGGCATCTGGGGGCCGGGGGAGGATCAGCTGGTGATCGACACGCCGAGCGGTCAGGGCGTGCCGCCGGTGATCGAGCAGCCCGCGCCCGAGCTGATCCGCGAAATCGGTGCGAAGGCGCTGGTCCAGCTCAACTGCCGCGACGCGCGCGAACCGTCGGAGACGGTGCTGTTCCCGGTGGTCGAGAGCCAGAATCGCGGCATCGAGGATCTGCGCCTCGTCCGCTTCCGCGATGATGACGATCGCGAGACCTATATCGGCACCTATACCGCGGTCGGCGGCCAGGGCGCGCGGCAGGAGGTGCTGCAGACCGACGATTTCCGCCTGTTCCACATGCATCCGGTCGACGGGCCGGTGGCGAGCGGCAAGGGCATGGCGCTGTTCCCGCGCCGGATCGACGGCAAGTTCGCGGCGCTGTTCCGCCACGACAACGAGAACCTCTGGTATGCGACCAGCGACACGCCGCTCGCCTGGGACGATCCGGTGCGGATCATGACGCCCGAATATCCGTGGGAGTTCGTGCAGATCGGCAATTGCGGCTCGCCGATCGAGATCGACGAGGGCTGGCTGGTGCTGACCCATGGGGTGGGCATGGTGCGCAGCTATTGCATCGGCGCCGCGCTGCTCGATCGCGACGATCCGACCAAGGTGCTCGGCCGCCTGCCCGAACCGCTGATCGCGCCGGACGGCGAGACGTGGGACGGCTACGTGCCCAACGTCGTCTATTCCTGCGGCGCGCTGGTGCGTGGGCGGACGCTGCTGCTGCCCTATGCGCTGGCCGACGACATGACGAGCTTCGCCACCGCATCGCTCGACGAACTGGTCGCGGCGATGCGGTGACGGGTCACCCGCCGCTCAGCCGGCGGCCGGCTCCGCCGCCCAGACGGTCAGCAGCGTGTGCGCGATCGCATAGGGCGGCGGCGGCAGGAACGGCCCCGCCTCGCCCGCCAGCACCGCGCGGACCATCTCGCGCGGCACCCACATTGCGTCCTCCAGCTCGTTGGTGTCGAGCGTGATCGCATCGTCCTCGGCGACGCCGACACAGGCGATCATCAGCGACGAGGGGAAGGGCCAGGGCTGGCTGGCGACATAGCGAACCTGGCCGACGCGCACGCCCGCCTCCTCGCCGATCTCGCGCGCCACCGCCTCCTCGATCGATTCACCGGGTTCGAGGAAGCCGGCGAGCGCAGAATAGCGCCCCTCGGGCCAGCCCTTGCCGCGGCCGAGCAGCGCGCGCCCGTCATGTTCGGCGATCATGATCACCACCGGGTCGACACGCGGGAAATGTTCGGTGCCGCAGGCATCGCACAGCCGCCCCCAGCCGGCGCGGAAGGCGTGCGTCGTCGCGCCGCAGCGCGCGCAGAAGCGATGCCGCGCATGCCAGTCGAGCAGGCTGCGCGCCGTCGCATAGGTCGCCGCCTCGCCCGGCTGCAACGCGGCGAGCACCGCCATCAGCGCGGGCGAGCGCATCGCCGGCGCCGTCCCCTCCTCGCCCGCCGCGGGCAGCACCGCGGCATGCGCCCGGCCCTGCGCATCGAGCCCGAGCAGGACCAGCTCGGCATCGGCGGGCACCGCGTCGCGCGCGATCCAGGCGAGCTGCCCGTCCGCGGCGACCGCCGGCATCAGCCCGTCGAGCGCCAGCACCCGCGCATCGGCAAGCTTGGCGGCGAGCGCTTCGGCGTCGTGGCGCAGCGCATCGGCACGATCGAGCGTGCCGCCGGTGAAGCCGGGGGTCATCGCTGCCCCCGCGCCAAATCGGCGATGAACGCGCGCACCGTCTGTTCGCGCACCGGCCAGCGGTCGGCCGGGAAGTAATTGACCATGATCGTACCCCGTATCTTCTTCACCGGATCGACGAAGGCGATCGTCCCCGCCGCCCCGCCCCAGCCATAAGTGCCCTTAGACGGAATGCCGCCCGGCCCGTCGGCGAGATAGACCGAGCCGCCCGCGCCATAGCCCATCGGCGTCGCCTGCCCGCTCGCCCCGCCGGTCGCGCCGCGCACGCCGCCATAGCTGACGCCGGCGGGGAGCAGGTTGGACAGGGCGAGCCGCACCGTCTCCGGCTTGAGGATCCGCACGCCGTCGAGCGTGCCCTCGTCGCTCAACATGTGGAGGAAACGGTCGTAATCGCGCGCCGAACTGACCAGCCCGGCGCCGCCATAGGGAAAACTCGGCGGCTGGAGGAAGACCGAGGTCGCGGCGGGATCGAGCGGCACCAGCGCATCGCCGGTGAAGGCGTAATTGGTCGCGAGCCGCCCCGCCTCGCCGCGCGGCACCGTCCAATAGGTCGAGGTCATGCCGAGCGGCGCGAGGATGCGCCGGTTGACGAACTGGTCGAACGGCATGCCGCCGGCGATCTCGATCACCCGGCCGATCACGTCGAGCCCGACCGAATAATGCCATGCGGTGCCCGGCTGCGCGATCAGCGGCGCCTGCGCGACGCGATCGGCGAAGGCGGCGAGCGTCGCCGGGCGGGTGCGGCGCATCGCCGGCTCGATGCTCGCGCTGACCGCGGCGGGCAGGATGCCGAGCCGCTCATATTCCCTGAGCAGCGCCCCCTTGGCGAGGATGTTGTAGCTCAGCCCCGAGGTGTGGGTGAGCAGCATGCGGATTGTGATCGGCCGCTGCGCCGGCACGCCGGCGAGGCTGGTCTCGGGATGCGTCGCCACCGTCATATGCGCGAAGGCGGGAATGTAGCGCGCGACCGGATCGTCGAGGCCGATCCTGCCCTCCTCGATCAGCAGCATCGCCGCCATCGCGGTGATCGGCTTGGTCATCGAATAGACGCGCCACAGGCTGTCGGGTGAGACCGCGGCGGCATCGTCATCGCTGGCGAGCCGGCCCGCCGCGACGAAGCGCGTCGGCTGGTCGCCGATGCCGAAGGCGGCGACGATGCCCGGCATCTTGCCGTCCCGGACATAGCCGTCGAACAGCGCCTGCGTCTGCGGCAGGGCGGCGTTCTCCGTTGCGGTTCCCGTCGCCGTCGCAGGAGACGGCAGCGGCCCGCCCGGCGCGGCGGCGGCGAGCAGCGCGACGAGGCCGAGGCCGAGCGTCGATCCGACAATCCGGTGCAATCGCGTCATCCGTCCTTCCTCATGATCGCCGCGGCGGCCTTGGCGAACAGCGTCGGCAGGCCGGCACGGTCGAGTTCCGCGATCGGCCACCATTCGCCCTCCGCCGCCTGATGCGCCTGCCCCCCGGCGACGGCAAGCGCGAGTTCTATGTCGAAATGCGTGAAGCCATGCGCAACCGTCGCGTTGCGCATCTGCCAGTCGGCGGTGACCGGTGCGTCGGCGAGGCCCGGCGGCGCATCGCTCCACGGTCCGGTCGGCAACGCGCGCATGCCGCCGAGCAGACCCTTGCCCGGTCGGGTGACGAGCAGCACCGCGCCGTCGCGTTCGAGCCAGAAGATCGTGCCGTGGCGCTGCGGCTTGGCCTTCTTCGCCGCCTTGACCGGCAGCGCGTCCGGCGATCCTTCGTGGCGGGCGCGGCATTCGGCGGCGAGCGGGCAGAGCAGGCAGGACGGTTTCTTCGGCGTGCAGATAGCCGAGCCGAGGTCCATCATCGCCTGCGCGAAGTCGCCGGCGCGCGCGTCGGGCGTGATCGTGTCGGCGGCGGCGCGGATAGCGACGCGCGCCTGCGGCAGCGGCTGGCGGATCGCGAACAGCCGCGCGACGACGCGCTCGACATTGGCGTCGACCACCACCGCGCGCCGGCCGAAGGCGATCGCCGCCACCGCCGCTGCGGTATAGGCGCCGAGCCCCGGCAAGGTCCGCAGCACCGCCTCGTCCTGCGGAAAGACGCCGCCGTGATCGGCGACCACCGCCTTCGCTGCGGCGACGAGGTTGCGTGCGCGGGCATAATAGCCGAGCCCCGCCCAGGCAGCCATCACCTCCGCTTCCTCGGCGGCGGCAAGGCTGGCGAAATCGGGCCAGCGCGCCACCCATGCCGCGAACCGCGGCCGCACCGCCGCCACCGTCGTCTGCTGCAGCATTACCTCCGACAGCCAGACGCGATAGGGATCGGCGGTCTCGCCGGGCAGCGCGCGCCACGGCAGCACGCGGCGGTGCCGGTCGTACCAGGCGAGCAGCAACGCGGATATCGCCGCGGCATCGGGATAAGAGCGAGTAGCGTCCACGACTTGGCTATGGCATGGAGCCGGCGATGAGCAAGCGCATCCGCGCCCCCGAAGCCGAGCCCCCCCGCCAGAATCGCGCCCGCGCGGTGAGCGAGCTGCTGCCCGCCATCCACGGCGCCGCATTCAAGCGATTCGGCTTCGTGCAGAGTGCCTTGGTCACGCGCTGGCCGGAGATCGTCGGCACCCGCTGGGCCGCGGCCTCCGCCCCCGAATCGCTGCGCTTCCCGCCGGGCAAGAAGGCGGACGGCGTGCTGACCATCGTCGTGCGCGGCGCCCATGCGCCGATGATGCAGCATATCGCGCCCGAGATCATCGAGCGGGTCAACCGCTTCTTCGGCTATGTTGCGGTGGCCCGGCTGACCATCCGCCAGGGCGAGGTCGCCAAGCCGATGCCGCGCAGCGCGCCCGCGTCGCTCAAGCCCGCCCCCGCCGAGATCGGCGAGGGGCTGAAGCGGATCGCCGATCCCGAATTGCGCGCCGTGCTCGAATCGCTCGCCGCGGGCGTCCACGCCAGCCGCGGCCTTCCCAGGATAGGATGATCGCCATGACGACCCTGCCCCGCCTCGCTCCGCTCGCCCTGCTGCTCGTCGCCGCCGCGCCCGCCGCCGACAGCGGCCAGACCGTGCGCCAGACCGCCAAGGGCGCCTATGTGATCGGCAGCCCGACCGCGCCGGTCAAGCTGATCGAATATGGCAGCTACACCTGTTCGCATTGCGCCGACTTCGCCGAAAAGAGCGCGCCCGTGCTGAAGGGGCAGATGATCCCTTCGGGCAAGGTCAGCCTGGAATATCGCCATCTGATCCGCGACCCCGCCGACCTCGGCGCGGCGATCCTCGCGCGATGCGGCGGCGCCCGCGGTTTCGCCGGCGCGCATGCGATGATCTTCGCGACGCAGGCGACATGGCTGGACAAGGCCGGCGCCTATCAGCAGGCGCATCCCGACATCGCCGCCAAGCCGCTGATCGTCCAAGCGCGCAGCTATGCCGATGCGAGCGGACTCACCGCGGCGATGCTCAAGCGCGGCCTCACCCCGGCGAAGGTCAACGCCTGTTTCGCCGACAAGGCGGAGGTGGCGCGGATCACCGCGATGACCGGCGACGCGCCGATCGAGGTCAACAGCACGCCGACCTTCTACATCAACGGCGAACTCCAGCCGCCCGCCGGCTGGGACAAGCTCGAACCCGCCCTGCGCGCCAAGGGCGCGCGATAAGAGACAGGCGCGCCAAGCGCGCACAATAACGGAGCCTTTCATGAAGATGTTTGCCTCGCTCGCCGTGCTGTCGCTCGCGCTGGCGGGCTGTTCGAAGGAGGCCGGTACGCCGTCCGCCCCGGCCAGCCCCGCCGCCGCGGTCGCCGCACCCGCCGGCCAGAGCTGGACCGAGACCGCCTCGCGCACCGCCGAGGGGACGATCGTCGGCAACCCCAATGCGCCGATCAAGCTCGTCGAATACGGCTCGCGGCTGTGCCCGACCTGCGGCGCGCTGGCGCGCGAGGGCTTTGCGCCGTTGCTCGAAAAGTACGTCAAGCCGGGCAAGGTCAGCTTCGAATATCGCGAATTCCTCGTCCACGGCGCACCCGACCTGCCGCCGGCGCTGCTCGGCAATTGCACCGATGCGAGCGCCTTCTTCCCGATCCTCGAACAGATGTATCAGGCGCAGGAAGGCTTCAACACCAAGCTGCAGGCGATGCCGGCGGCGATGCAGCAGCAGTTGCAGAGCGCCAAGCCGGTCGATGCGATCCGCATGATGGCCGAGCAGATGGGCCTGATCGACTTCGCCAAGCAGCGCGGCATCCCCGAAGCCAAGGTGCGCCAGTGCCTCGGCGACATGAAGCAGATCGACCGCTGGACCAAGCAGACGCAGGACAAGAGCGCCGACGGCACCGTCACCGGCACGCCGACGCTGATCCTCAACGGCAAGAAGATCGACGCGCTGAGCTGGGGCCAGCTCGAGCCGCTGCTCAAGGCGGCGGGGGCGTAAGCGCGGGTACGGGGGAAGCGGTAGGTTTCGCCGGCCTCGACTTCCCCTGACCGGTCGTGATGATTGGCGTGCGGGCGCGACGATATGGGTTCGCGCGGAGGCGCGGCGACGAAGGTTTTTCGCGCAGAGGCGCAGAGGACGCAGAGGCATAGGGTCGTCCCGACGGCCTCGCGTCGAGCCGGCCCGCCCTACCCGACCGTTCGCCCTCCGCTTGTCGAAGGCGGGTGAGTCTCATGCCCTTCGACAGGCTCAGGGCGAACGGGATGGTAAAGATGGTGCCCGACCTTTGAGCTCGGAAAGCGCGTCACGCGCGTATCCTCTGCGCTCTCTGCGCCTCTGCGGGCGCGGCCCTTCTTCTCCGCGCCTCCGCGCCTCTGCGTGAACCCCTATCCCCCGCGGCCACACGCCACCCTCTTGCCACGCCACGTCAGAAGCGGCACCCGCAGCCGGTGCAGATCAAGCGGCTTCGCATCGCCGGGTTCAAGAGCTTCGTCGATCCGGTCGACCTCGTCATCGAGCGCGGGCTGACCGGCGTCGTCGGGCCGAACGGCTGCGGCAAGTCCAACCTGCTCGAAGCGCTGCGCTGGACGATGGGCGAGAACAGCGCCAAGTCGCTGCGCGGCACGGGGATGGAGGACGTCATCTTCGCCGGCACCGCGACGCGGCCGCCGCGCGATTTCGCCGAAGTGTCGATCCTGCTCGACGCGCCCGTCCCCGGCGGCGAGGTCGCCGAGCGCGAGGTCGTGCGCCGCATCGAACGCGGCGCCGGCAGCGCCTATCGCATCGACGGGCGCGACGTCCGCGCCAAGGACGTCGGCCTGCTCTTCGCCGATGCGGCGACCGGCGCGCACAGTCCGGCGCTGGTCAGCCAGAACCGGATCGGCGCGGTGATCGCCGCCAAGCCGGCCGAACGGCGCGCGATGCTGGAGGATGCGGCGGGGATCGCCGGCCTGCACGTCCGCCGCCGCGACGCCGAGCAGAAATTGCGCGCGACCGAGGCCAATCTGCTGCGGCTCGACGAGCTGATCGCCGATCAGGATTCGCGCGCCGGCCATCTGCGGCGGCAGGCGCGTGCCGCCGAACGCTATCGCTCGCTGTCCGAACAGATCCGCGTCGCCGAGGCGCGGACGATCTTCGCGCGCTGGCGCGAGGCCGCCGCCGCCGCGGATGCCGCGCGCGCCGAGGCGGAGGCCGCCGACGCCGCGGTCGCCGCCGCCACCGCCGCTGAACAGGCGGCCGCCGCCGCGCAGGCCGAGGCCGCCGCCGCCGTCGCGCTCGCCCGCAGCGCTGCACTCGCCGCCCGCGACGCGGCGGGCGAGGCAGGCCATCGCCTCGCCGGCCTGCGCAGCGAGCGCGCCGCCGCGGCCCGGCGCGTCAGCGAGCTCGCCGAGGCCCGCCGGCGCATCGCCGAGGATCGTGCCCGCGAAGGCACGCTCGCCGCCGATGCCGCCGCCGCGCTCACCCGGCTGGCGGACGAGGTCGCGACGCTCGATGCCGCGATCGCCGCGGCGGCGGCGGCCATGCCCGATTGCGATGCGGCGCTGGCGGCGGCGGAGCGCGACGCGCGCGATGCCGAGGTCGCGCTCGCGCAGGGCATGGCGCGGCAGGCGAGCGAGGCGGCGGAGGCGCGCGTCGCCGACGCGGCGCTCGCCGCGGCCCGCACGCGCGCCGATCGGGCGGAGCGCGAGGCGGCACAGGTCGCGCAGGCGCTCGCCGCGCTGGGGGATGCGGAACCGCTCACGGCGGCGCGCGACGCGGCCGCGGTGCACCGTCGCGAGGCGATCGCCGCTGCGGAAGCGGCCCGCGCGACGCTCGCCGCTGCCGAGGATGCCGAGCGCACCGCCGCCGCCGATCGCGACGCCGCGGAGAGCGCGCGTGCCGCCGCCCGCGCCGAGCTCGCCGCGCTCGACAGCGAGGCGGCGGCGCTGGCCAAGGCGACGCAGCGCAGCGGGCGTGACCGGCTGCTCGATCATGTCGCGCCGGCCGCCGGCTATGAACGCGCGCTCGCCGCGGCGCTGGGCGACGATCTCGATCGCGACCTCTCCGCCTGGACCGGTGCGGCAGTCGCTGGCGATGATCCGCCGCCGCCCGCCGCGACCGAGCCGCTCGGCGCGCATGTCGCCGCGCCCGCAGCACTGGCGCGGCGGCTGGCGCAGGTGTTCGTCGGCAGCGAGGAGGGCCAGCCGCTCGCGGTCGGGCAGCGCTTGGTGACGCCGGACGGGCGGCTGCGGCGGTGGGACGGCTATGTCGCGCGCAACAGCGGCGCCGCGGCGGCGGAGCGGCTCGAACGGCTCAACCGCCTGCAGGCGCTGGCCGCCGCGCGTCCTGCCGCCGCCGCGGCGCTCGACGCGGCCGAGGCGGCGCGCCAGGCGGTCGAGGAGCGGATCGCCGCGGCCCGGCGCACGGCGCAGCAGGCACGGTCGGCGCTGGCGCAGGCGGAAACCGCGGGGCGCGACGCCGCGCGCACGGAAGATCGTGCCGCGACTGCGCTCGAACGGCTCGCCGGCCAGCGCGCCGACCTCGACGCGCGCGCCGCCCGGATCGGCGGCGAACGCGACGAGGCCCGCGCCGACCATGCCGCGGCGCAGGCGGCGCGCGATGCGCTGCCCGATGGCCGCGACGGTGCCGCCGCGGTCGCGGCGCTGGCGCAGATCGCCGACCGGCACCGCGCCGCCGTCGCGGCCGCGCGCGACCGGCGCACGACGCTCGATCGCAGCGTCCAGGCGCAGCGCGAGCGGCTCGCCGCGGCGCAGGCCGACGTGCGCAGCTGGCGCGCCCGCGCCGGCGAGGCGGCGAAACGGATCACCGCGATGGACGCGCGCGATACCGCCCTCGCCGTGGAGGTCGCGGAGGCGGAGGGTCGCCCGGCCGCACTCGACGCGGCGATCCTGACGCAAGCGGCGGGACATGACGCCGCCCGCCGCGACGCTGAGACGCAGGCGGCGGCCGAACGCGATGCCGAGCAGCGCTCCCGCGCGGCGGAGGCGGCGCAGCGCGCGGCGATCGAGACGCTGAGCCGCGCCCGCGAATCGCGCGCCGGCAGCACCGCGCGGCGCGAGCATCACGAGCAGCGCCGCCTCGAGCTCGGTCGCCTGTCGGGCGAGCGGTTCGGCTGCCCCGCGCCGGTGCTGCCCGAGCGGCTCGCCTTCGCCGTCGCCGAGGTCCGGACGCCCGATCAGGAAAGCGCGGCGCACGACCGGCTCGTCGCCGATCGCGAGCGGATCGGCCCGGTCAACCTCGTCGCCGAACGCGAACTCGCCGACATCGAGGCGAGCCACGCCGCCAATGCCGCCGAGCGCGACGAGATCGGCGAGGCAGTCAACCGGCTGCGCGGCTCGATCGGCACGCTCAACCGCGAAGGCCGCCAGCGGCTGCTCGCCGCCTTCGCCGCGGTCGACGGCCATTTCCGCCGGCTGTTCGCCACCCTGTTCGACGGCGGCGCGGCGCACCTGCAACTCGTCGATTCGGACGATCCGCTCGAGGCCGGGCTGGAGATCCTCGCCCAGCCGCCGGGCAAGCGTCTCCAGTCGCTGACCCTATTGTCCGGCGGCGAGCAGGCGCTGACCGCAGTGGCGCTGATCTTCGCGCTGTTCCTCACCAACCCCGCGCCGATCTGCGTGCTCGACGAGGTCGACGCGCCGCTCGACGACGCCAATATCGAACGTTTCTGCGACCTGCTCGAACGGATGTCGCGGGATACGGATACCCGCTATCTGGTCGTCACGCACAATGCGGTGACGATGAGCCGCATGCACCGGCTGTTCGGCGTGACGATGGTCGAGCGCGGCGTCAGCCGGCTGGTCTCGGTCGATCTCGGCGGCGCGACCGAGCTGCTCACCGCGGAGTGACGGGCCGCGCCGCCGGCGCGTCAGGCCCGGCCGCGCAGCCGCGGTCGGCGCAGCAGGCCCGCGATCACACGGCTGGTGTAGAGCAAACACATCTCCTGATGCACCGCGGCGGCGGCGGGATGGTCCGCCTGGATAGCGCGCACCGCTTCGGTGAACGACCGGTCGGACAGATAGGGCGTGTCGCTGTGGATCATGGTCTCGTCCTCCTCCAGCCCCTGCCAGACGCGTTCTGCACCGCGCGCATTGCGGTGATATTGCCCTCGATCAATATCATGTGTCCGCCGCCGACCTTGTCGCCACCCGATGCGGAACGTATATCGAACGAATGGCGCAGCTCGACACGCGGGAAAAGCTGGCGATCCTCGCCGACGCAGCGAAATATGATGCGTCCTGCGCGTCGTCCGGCACCGCCAAGCGCGACAGCCGCGACGGCAAGGGGCTGGGCTCGACCGAGGGCATGGGCATCTGCCACGCTTATGCGCCGGATGGCCGCTGCATCAGCCTGCTCAAGATCCTGCTGACCAACAGCTGCATCTTCGACTGCCATTATTGCATCAACCGCAAGAGCAGCAACGTCCGCCGCGCCCGCTTCACCGCCGACGAGGTCGTCAAGCTGACCATCGCCTTCTACAAGCGCAATTATATCGAGGGGCTGTTCCTGTCCTCGGGGATCATCAAATCCTCCGACTATACGATGGAGCAGATGGTCGAGGTGGCGCGCAGCCTGCGCGAGGATCATCACTTCCGCGGCTACATCCACCTCAAGACGATCCCCGACGCCGATCCCGAGCTGGTCCATCAGGCCGGCCTTTACGCCGATCGCGTGTCGATCAACGTCGAGCTGCCGACGGTCAGCGGCCTCAAGCGGCTCGCGCCCGAGAAGGACGGCGCGCGGATCGAGGGCGCGATGGGCGAGGTCAAGGCGTCGATCGCCGACAACGGCGACGCGCGCAGGAAGTACAAATCCGCGCCGCGCTTCGCCCCTGCCGGCCAGTCGACGCAGATGATCGTCGGCGCCGACGCCGCCACCGATGGCGAAATCGTCACCCGCGCTTCGACGCTCTATGACCGCTTCGGCCTGCGCCGCGTCTATTACAGCGCATTCAGCCCGATCCCCGATGCGAGCACGGTGCTGCCGCTGCAACGCCCGCCGCTGATGCGCGAACATCGCCTGTATCAGTCGGACTGGCTGATGCGCTTCTACGATTACAGCCCGCACGAGGTGGTCGCCGCCGCCGACGATGCGACCGGCATGCTGCCGCTCGATATCGATCCGAAGCTCGCCTGGGCGCTCAAGTTCCGCGACAGCTTCCCGGTCGACGTCAATCGCGCGCCCCGCGAGCTGCTGCTCCGCGTCCCCGGTCTGGGCGTCAAGGCGGTCAACCGGATCGTCGCCAGCCGCCGCTGGCGCCGGCTGCGGCTCGACGATGTCGCACGGCTGACGGTGAGCGTCGCCAAGGTCCGCCCGTTCATCGTCGCCGAGGATTGGCGGCCGGTGCTGCTCACCGATCGTGCCGATCTCAAGCCGCTCGTCGCGCCGAAGCGGCAGCAGCTCGAACTGTTCGCCGCCTGAGAATGATTCACAGGTGAAACGCTCCGTCGCCTCGCCGGTTGGTCGCCGCGAAGGAGACGGACGATGGCGCTGGCGCAGATTTACGCGGACCTCAAACGCGATCACGACAAGCAACGCGACATGCTGAAGCAGCTCGCCGAGATGCAGGGCGCGGGCGAGGAGCGTCAGCGGCTGTTCGAGGCGTTCCGCCTCGAGGTGCAGAGCCACGCCGCCGCCGAGGAGGAATCGCTCTACGCGACGATGCTGCGCGATCCCGAATTGCGCGACGATGCGCGCCATTCGGTGAGCGAGCACAAGGAGGTCGACGACCTGCTCGGCGAGATGGCCGACGAGGACTTCGGCTCGGATGCGTGGAGCGAGAAGTTCTTCCACATGCGCCGCCGCTATGAGCATCACATCACCGAGGAAGAGGAAGAGATGTTCCCCGCCGCCGCCGAGGAACTCGACGATTCGACCGAGGAGGAGCTCGCGACGATCTACGAAGAGCGCAAGCCCGAGGAACTGGAGATCGCCAAGTCCAACCCGCCGGGCGGCGACGAGCGGGACTGACGCGCCGCATGCGCCTCGCGACGCTGTCCGCGCCCGACGATTTCGATGCGTGGCGCGACGCGGCGCGGGGCTTCGCCGCGGCGGACGTCCCGCCCGACGACGTCGTCTGGCAGGTCGGTGCCGCGCCCGCCGACCTGTTCGCCACCACCGCGGACACGACGGTGCCGCCGCCGGTGCCGGGCACGCTGTCGGTACCGCGCGCCTTCCTCGACCTCGCGCGCAGCGTCGTCATGGCGGCGGAGCCCGAGCGGTTCGCCCTGCTCTATACCGCGCTGCACCGTCTGCGCCGCGAGCCCAAGCTGATCGAGGATCATGCCGACCCGCTGGTCCGCCGGCTGGAGGTGCTGGCCAAGAACGTCCGTCGCGATATCCACAAGATGCGCGCCTTCCTGCGCTTCCGCGAAGTCGCCGACGATGACGGCGCCAGCCGCTACGTCGCCTGGTTCGAGCCCGAGCATCATATCGTCCGTGCCAACGCCGCCTTCTTCGTCAACCGCTTCGCCAGCATGCGCTGGTCGATCCTGACGCCCGAGCTCTCGCTGCACTGGGACGGCGCGATGCTCTCCGAAGGTCCCGGTGCGGCGAAAGGCGACGCGCCCGACGGCGATCCGACCGAAGAGGTGTGGAAGACCTATTACGCCAGCATCTTCAACCCGGCGCGCGTCAAGGTCGGCGCGATGCTCAAGGAGATGCCGCGCAAATATTGGAAGAACATGCCCGAAACGGCGCTGGTCGGCCAGCTGATCGCCGGGGCGCAGGCACGGGAGAGCGGGATGATCAGCCAATCGCGCGAGGCGCCGACGATCGGCGACAATGTCGCGGCGGCCTGGGCGGCGCTGCGCGACGAGGCGGCGGCGTGCACGCGCTGCCACCTCTACAAACACGCGACGCAAACGGTGTTCGGCGAAGGGCCGGTCGATGCGGCGATGATGTTCGTCGGCGAACAGCCGGGCGATCAGGAGGACCTTGCCGGCACCCCGTTCGTCGGCCCGGCGGGACAGGTGTTCAACCGCGCCATCGCCGCCGCGGCGATCGACCGCGGGCAGGTCTATGTCACCAACGCGGTCAAGCATTTCAAGTTCGAGGCGCGCGGCAAGCGGCGCATCCACGCCAAGCCCGACACCGGCGAGATCGAGGCCTGCCGCTGGTGGATCGAACAGGAGCAGATGCTCGTCCGCCCGCAGGTGACGGTGGCGCTCGGCGCGACGGCGGCGCGCTCGCTGCTCGGCCGCACGGTGACGATCGGAAAGGAGCGCGGCCGTGCGCTGCGTCTGCCCGACGGCGGCGAGGCGTGGATCACGGTCCACCCGAGCTATCTGCTCCGCCTGCCCGATCCGGCGCAGAAGGAGGCGGAGTTCGCGCGGTTCGTCGAGGATCTCAAACTGGCGAAGGCGGCGGTGGGCGGATAAGCCCCCCTGCGGTACGGGAGGCAGGCCGCCACGCGTCGGCGCCGCGCGCTGCCACCTCCCCGTACCGGGGCGGATCGGATCACATGTCGAGCGGGTCGGGTCCCAATCGCTCGCCGGCTTCGAGCGCGTCGATCGCCGCCATCTCGTCGGCGCTCAGCGTCAGGTCGAGCGCGGCGTAATTGTCGCTCATATGGTCGTTATCCGCCGCCTTGGGGATGACCGAAAAGCCGTGCGCGAGGTGCCAGGCGAGCACCACCTGCGCCGCCGATCGCGCATGCGCTTCGGCGATGCGGACGATCTCCGCCTCGCGCAGCAGCGCGCCGCCCTGGCCGAGCGGGCTCCACGCCTGCGTCACGATATCATGCGCCTGATGATAGGCGACGAGATCGCGGCGCTGGTGGCGCGGGTGCAGCTCGATCTGGTTGAGCACGGGGGTGACGCCGGTCGCGGCGATGATCGCGTCGAGATGCTCGGGCAGGAAGTTGGACACGCCGATCGAGCGCGTCTTGCCCGCATCGCGCAACGCGATCAGCGCCTTCCACGCATCGATATAAAGGTCCTGCGCCGGCGAGGGCCAGTGGATCAGATAGAGGTCGACCGCGTCGAGCCCGAGCAGCGCGAGGCTTTCGTCGAGCGCCGCTCCGGGATCGCCCTGCCGGTCGTTCCACAATTTGGTGGTGACGAAGGCGTCGCTGCCCTGCACGCCCTCGCCGACGCCGCGTTCGTTGCCATAAATCGCCGCCGTGTCGATCAGCCGGTAGCCGAGGTCGAGCGCCTTGCGGACCGCGAGCGGCGCCTGCGGATCGGGAAGCTTCCAGGTGCCGAGCCCGAGTTGCGGGATGCTGCGGCCGTCGTTCAGGGTCAAATCGGTCATGGCGGGACGAGCGCGCGAGTCGCCCCGCCGGTTCCCCCTTCCCTTGGCCGCCCTGATCCGCCAAGCCCCGGACCCATGTTCGAAAAGATCCTGGGCGTTCTCGCCACCTTCACCATCTGGGTGATCTCGAGCGGCGGCTATGTCGGCATCGCCGTGCTGATGGCGATCGAAAGCGCGTGCATCCCGCTGCCGTCGGAGATAATCATGCCGTTCGCGGGCTATCTGGTTTCGACCGGACGGTTCGACCTGATCCTCGCCGCCACCGCGGGCGCGATCGGCTGCAACATCGGCTCGATCGTCGGCTATGAGGTCGGCAAGCGCGGCGGGCGACCGATGGCGGAGCGATGGGGCCGCTATGTGCTGATCGGGCCGGGCGAGCTCGACGCCGCCGACCGCTTCTTCGCGCGCTGGGGCAGCATGGCGGTGCTGGTCGGCCGGCTGCTGCCGGTGATCCGCAGCTTCATCGCCTTCCCCGCCGGCGTCGCCCGGATGCGGCTGCTGCCGTTCCACGTCTACACCTTCCTCGGCTCATGGCCGTGGTGCTTCGGCCTCGCCTGGGTCGGGATGACGCTGGGCGACAAGTGGAACAGCGATCCGCGCGTCAAGGCGGCGTTCCATCGCGCCGACCTGCTGATCGGTATCGTCGTGATCGCGCTGGTCGCCTTCTACATCTGGCACCGGGTGCGCGGGCTCAAGCGGCACGGCTGACGCGGCGCGCCAGCCACGCCAGCGCCGGCACCGCCAGCACCGCCCACAGCGCGAACCCGGCCCATGGACTCCAGCCGAACCATTCGCTCGGCACCGTCCGCAGCAGCCCGCGCGCAAAGGCGACGGCGACCCACTGCCCGACCGGGAAGGTGACGAGCGGCGGCGTATAGATTTCGGCCGCGGCGATCATTGCATTGACCGCGATCGACAGCGTCAGCAGCAGCGTCATCGCCAGCCGCTCGCCGCGTCCCCCCGCCCGCCACCATTCCGCCGCCAGCCCGAGCGCGAGCGGCGCCACCGCCGGGATCAGGAAGCGCGGGCCGGTGGTGTTGCCGCCGTCCCAGTACACATAGGCGGCATTGACCAGCAGCACGATCAGCGCCGTCGCGATCGCGGTGATCGCCAGAGCGCGCCGCTCCGGCCGCCGCAGCCAGGCGACGAGGCCGAGCGGCGCGAGCAGCAGCACCGGCGCGACCCAGACGAGCCCGAGCTGGAAGCTGAACAGCACCGCGCGCATCACCGTCAGCCGCGGCCAGCCCAGCCCGAACAATCCCTGATGCATCCCTTCCCAGCCGACCACGCCCGAATAGCCGACGCGGAACGGCGTGCCGAAGGCGATGATATTATACGCGGCGAGCGGCAACAGCGCGACGATCCCCGCCGCCACGGCGATGCCGGCGAGCCGCAGCCGGTCGGCACGGTCGCGCAGCTGCCACAGCGCCCACAGCCCGATCGGCACCGCGGCGAGCACCGCCTGATGCTCGACCACCACCGCCCAGCCGAGCGCCGCCCCGGCGATCGCGGCATATCGCCGCGTGCCGCTTCGCCCGCCGCTGCCGCGCCAGATCGCCCAGAAGGCCACCCCATAGCAATCGGCGACGACGGCATGGCCGAGCAGCGTGGTCGACCAGCCCCATATCGGTGTGCCGAGCGCATAGCCGAGCGCCGCGAACAGTCCGGCGGCGGCGCTGCCGGTCAGCCCCATGCCGAGGTCGAACAGCAGCACCGCGGCGAGCGCGGTCAGCACCGCCGGCCCGATCGCGACCGCGATGCGGGTGCGCAAGCGCAGATAGGTTTCGAACCCCGGTCCGCCGGGGACGGCACCGAAATCGGCGGCGCGCGTGCCGGTGACGGCATCGGCGATCCACACCGCGGGCAGCGCGGCCAGCGTCATCCCCGGCGCCTTGTCGAGATAGGCGTGACCGGCGAAGCTCGCCTTGTCGATGGTGAGCGCGGCGAATTCATCGATCGTCGCGTCGCCGTCCTCGACCAGGCTGATCGCCGCGAACAACCGCGTCGCGTTATTCGGGTTGAGCTCCCACGAGCCGAACCAGGCGCAGCTGAACCAGACCAGCGCGAACAGCAGGATGCGGACGGGGCGCATCGCGCGTCGCGCCGGTTCAGTCGTGATCGTCATCGTCGCCCCTCAACACGCCCGCCGACCCGTCGCTCGCCGTTCAGATGGCGGCGTCGGGTGCCGTGGCATGCCCGTAACCATAAACGGCCCCGGCGGTAATGGTCGAGGGCGGGTGGTCGATCACGCGACGACGTGCCGCGTCAGGGCAGCCGTGCCTCTTCCGCCTTGCGCGCCTGATTCTCCTTGCGCGCGGCGCGGGCGCTTTGCAGGAAGCAGCCGGTCTGGCCGCCGGCGCCGACGGTCGAGCAGCTGCCGGTGCTGTTGGCGCCGACGCCCGCGTCGAGCGTCCCCTGCGCGCGCGCCGCCCAGCTTTCGTTCTGCGGCGTCACCTGGAATTCGCGCAGTTCCTTGGGCACGCGATATTGCTCACGCGCGCTGCGCCGTTCGCAGACCACGATTTCCGCGCCGTCATTGTTGGTCGGGCAGCGTTCGTTGCCGTAGAGCACCAGCACGCCGTTGACCGGGGCGCGCTTGGCGACCTCGCCCGGCGTCGCGATCACCACCGGCTTGGCGGTGCCGGGGCCGGCGGGGGTCTGGGTCACCTGCGCTGCGCCGGGCCTGGCCTGTTGCGCCAGCGCCGGCATGGCGCTCGTCAGCACCGCGATGGCGACGATGATACGCATGGATGCTCCTCTCAAATCCGCTTCGCCGCGGCGATCGCCACCTTGCAGCCGAGCCGGATCAATCCGCTCAGCACCGGATAGGCGACGGCGTTTTCGGCACCGTTGGCGAGCGCATGATCGCGATGTTCGAGCTCCTCGGCCTGGAATTCGAGGATCGCGGCGGACAATTCGGGTTCGCTCGACCCGAGGTCGTCGATCTGCTGCTGGTAATGTTTGTCGATCTCGGTCTCGACCGCAGCGGTGCAGGCCATGGCGGCATTGGGACCGATCGCCGCGGTGATCGCGCCAAGCGCGAAGCCCGCCTTGTCCCAGAACGGCTGGAACAGCGTCGGCCGCACGCCGCGCTTGACGATCAGGTCGTCGAAGAAGGCACGGTGCCTCTCCTCCTGGCTCGCCATATGATGGATCGCGCGGCTGGCGGGATGGCGGTCGCCGAGCACGGCGAGTTGCCCCGCATAGATGCGGATCGCGCCGAACTCGCCCGCCTGATCGACGCGGATCATCGCCTCGGTCGGCTCGCGCCGGTCGCCGGGGCGCCAGCGGGGCGGCGGCAGGGTCGCAGTGTCGGCAGTCATCGCGCTTTCCTCATCAGCCACAGGATCACCGCCGCGCCGCCGAGCGACAGGATCGCATTGAACCCGGCGAGCGAAATGCCCGCGAACGTCCATTGCGCGACGTCGCAGCGGACCACCGGCGCCTTCATCAACGCCGCCAGCCGCGCATCGGGTCCGAGCCCGCGCAGGTCGACCGTCTGGGTGCAGGCGGTGAAGCCGTTCCACCAATGATATTCGACACCGGCATGCGCGACGCCGATCGCGCCCGACACCGCGATCAGCAGCGCCGCGATCACCACCAGCGTCCGCGCCAGCCGCGGTGCCGGCAGCAGGAAGGCGAGCAGCGCGACGACCAGCGCCGCATAATGCGGCCAGCGCTGCCAATGGCACATCTCGCACGGGTAGAGATGGCCGATGAGCTGCGATCCCCAGGCGCCGGCGAGCAGCGCCGCGGGCAGCAGCAGGGCGATCCAGCGGGCGAGACGCGCGGTGCCGGTCATCGCCCGATCACTTCGCCTTGGCGGCGGGCGTCGCCGCGGGCACCGGCAGCTTGGGCCGGGTCGCCGCGGCGACCTGCGCCGGGCCGCCGAGCCGCGCCACCGTCTTCAGCGCATAATAGAGCTGGAAATCGTCGATCCCCTGCTTCTTGAGCTGATCGGCGGTCACCGCGAAGCGCGGATCCTCCTTGGTATCCTCCTCGAGGATCTTGTTGTCGGCCTTGACCTCGTTGATCAGGTGGCGGCGCAGGTCCGCCTCGCGGAACACCGGACGCGACTTGAAGTCGGGATCGCTGAGCTGCGGCACCTTGATGTCCGGCTCGATCCCGCCCTCCTGCACGCTCCGTCCGGACGGGGTGTAGTAGCGCGCGGTGGTGAGGCGCAGCGCGGTCTGCGGGCCGAGCTGGAGCAGCGTCTGCACCGACCCCTTGCCGAAGCTGCGCTCGCCCATCACCAGCGCGCGGTGATGATCCTGCAACGCGCCGGCGACGATCTCCGAGGCGGAGGCGGTGCCGGGGTTGGTCAGCACCACCACCGGCAGGCCATGCGCGTCGTCACCGGGCTTGGCGAAGTACCGCTCGATGTCGGTCTTCTCGCGGCCGCGCTGCGAGACGATCTCGCCATGGTCGAGGAAGGCGTCGCTCACCGCGATCGCCTGGGTCAGCAGCCCGCCGCCATTGTCGCGCAGATCGACGACATAGCCGAGCGGACGATGGCCGAGGCTCTTGTCGATCGCCATGATCGCCGCGCGCGTATCGGCCCCGGTGCTTTCCGAGAAGGTGTTGATGTTGACGTAGCCGACGTCGCCGCGCACCTCCCATTTCACCGGCTTCTGGGTGATGACCTCGCGGTTCATCGTCACCTCGACCGGCTTGTCCTGACCGGGACGCACCAGAGTAAGGCTGACCTTGCTGCCCGGCTTGCCACGCATCAGCGCGACCGCCTCGTCCAGCGTCTCGCCGTAGATCAGCTTGCCGTCGATATGGGTGATATAGTCGCCCGACTTGACGCCGGCGCGATAGGCGGGCGTGTCCTCCTGCGGCGCCACCACCTTGACCGCGCCGTCCTCCATCTGGACGGTGAGGCCGAGGCCGCCGTAATTGCCCTCGGTCTGGATGCGCAGATTGTCGTAATCGAGCGCGTCGACATAGCTCGAATGCGGATCGAGGCTGGCGAGCATGCCCTGGATCGCGCCCTTGATCAGCTTCTGGTCGTCGACCTTGTCGACATAGTCCGACTTGATGCGGTTGAAGACGTCGAGGAATTGGTCGAATTCGCGATAGGTATCGGTATCGACCGCGGCCATCGCCTGTGTCGCGAGCGGAATGAGGCACAGCGAGCCAAGCAGGGCGGTCGCGGTAAGTAGCGGTAGCGGACGAGCCATCGAACATCCTGAAGGCGGAAGAGACCGCGTCCGTTTAGCCGCAATCTCCGGCGGGAGCAAAGCAGAGCGCGGCTGAACGAACGCTGACCTTCGCCGGCTCAGCCGAGCAGCGCGGCGATGTCCATCGGCCGGCCGCGGCGGCGCAGCTCGACGGTGATGCGCGCGGGTTCGCCGGGGGCGGCGCGGCCGAGCGGGGCGCCGGCGGCGAGCCGCTGACCCGCCCGCACCGCGAGCAGGCCGAGTCCGGTGACGAGGCTGGTCCAGCCGTCGCCGTGATCGATGATGACGATATCGCCATAGCCGCGGAAGCGGCGCGCATAGCGGACGACGCCGGCGGCCGGTGCGATCACCGCGGCATCGTCGGCGACCGCGAAGGTCAGGCCGCGCGCGCGGACGCCGGCGTCGGACACTTCGTCGAGCCCGGTGACCAGCCGGCCGCGGACCGGCAGCCGATAGACGCCGTGCATCCGTACCGGCGCGACGCTGCCCGGCGCGAGCGGACGCGGCACCGGCCCGGGCAGCGCGGCGAGATCGGCGGCGGTGACACGCGCCGCATCGCCCGCGCCGAGCGAGTCGACGAGGTCGCGCGCCCGTTCGCCGAGCGCCAGCGCGCGATCCGACTCGCTCAAGGCGCTGCGGCCGAGCGTCTCGCTGCGCTGGCGGTGCGCCGCGGCGAGCCGGTCGAGCGCGGTGCGATCCGCCTCCAGCCGCGCGCGCCCCTGGCGCAGCGCCGCCGCGGCCAGCGCCGCATCGCCCTGCAATGCCCGGGTCGCGCCGATCGCCTGCTGCACGCCCTGCGTCCGCGCCCGCACCACCGGCAGCGCCCCGCCGAGCACGGCGCGGACGTGGACGAGATCGGCGATCGAACCCGGCTGCGCGACGGCGACCAGGGTCGGCCGGCGCGCGAGCGACGACAGGGCGGCGAGCAGCCGCGCGACCGGCGCCTGCTGCGCCGCGAGCCGCGCCTGCTGATCGGTGAGCAGTCGCGCGACGATCGCCTGCCGCGCGCGCGCGGCGACCAGTTCGGCCTCGGCCGCCGTGACCCGCGCGGCGAGCGCCGCTTCCTCGGCGCGCGCCTTGTCGGCCGCATCGCGTTCGGCGGCGGCGTCCCGCGCGAGATCGGCCGCGCGCCGGACGGCCTGCGCCGCATCGCGCTTGGCGGCGGCGAGTCGCTGCCGCTGATCGGCGAGGCTCTGCCCCGCGGCGGGCAGGCTCAACGCGGCGAGCGCCGCCACGAACAGCGCGCGGCGGCGACGTGAGGGGCCGGTCACCCCCACTCACCCCTCCCGGTGATAGGGATGCCCGGCGAGGATCGACGTCGCCCGGAACAGTTGCTCGGCGAGCATCGCGCGGGCGAGCAGATGCGGCCAGGTCGCCCGCCCGAACGACAGCAGCAGATCGGCCTCGGCGCGCTCGGCGTCGCCGAAACCGTCCGCCGCGCCGATCAGGAAGCGCACCTCGCGCGTGCCGGTGTCGCGCCAGCGTTCCAGCCGGCGCGCGAAATCGAGCGAGCCGAGCACCTCGCCCTTCTCGTCGAGCAGGACGCGGATCGTCTGCGCCTCCAGCGCGGGCAGCTTGCCGCCGGTATCGGGCAGCTCGGTGATCCGCATCGGCCAGCCGATCCGCTTGACATATCGCGCCACCAGATCGGCCTCGGGCGAGCGGCCGATCCGGCCGCGCGCGACGATATGCAGCAGAATGTCAGGCCTCTGGCGCGGCGGCGGGCAGCGGCTTGAGCGACGACGAGACGGTATCGCCGAACTGCCACATCCGCTCCAGATTGTAGAAGGTGCGCACCTCCGGCCGGAACAGGTGGACGATCACGTCATTGGCGTCGATCAGCACCCAGTCGGCGGTCTGCAGGCCTTCGATCCGCACGGTGCGCTTGCACTCGGCCTTGATCTTCTCGGCGAGCTTGTTCGCCATCGAGGCGACCTGACGCGTCGACCGGCCGCTGGCGATGATCATATGATCGGCGATCGTCGACTTGCCGGCGAGCGGGATGGTGATCACTTCCTCGGCCTGGTCGTCTTCGAGCGACGCCATGATCAGCCGATGCAGCGCCTCGACTTCGGCGGGATCGGCGGGACGCACGGCATGGGGGTTAGTCGCCAAGGGGACTCCTGGGTTGCTGGGCCGGATGGCGCCGGTGCCAGTCGGGATCGGCCGCTCGGGCCGCGGTGGCGGAAGTCGGGTCGGGGCGGAAGCGCAACAGCACGAGTGCCGGCAATCTCCACGTCGTCCAAAGCTTCGCGTGGCTTGCGGGCCGTTGGAAGCGCCGCAGCCAACCCATGGCGACGCTCGCCCGGGCCTGATGTTCATACCCCGGACGCGCGATCACCGCAATCGGCATCGTACGCGCGATCTCGCGCCAGCCGCGCCAGCGATGGAATTGCGCCAGGTTATCCGCGCCCATCAGCCAGATGAACTCGCGCCTGGGATAGCGCCGCTGCAGCTTGCGCAGCGTATCGCGGGTGTAGCGGGTGTGCAGCCGCGCCTCGATATCGGTCGCGCGGATCGGCGCGCGGCGCGCCTGCGCCTTCGCCGAGGCGAGGCGGATCGCCAGCGGCGCCATGTCGCTCACCCCGTCCTTCAACGGGTTGCCCGGGGACACCAGCCACCAGCATTCGTCGAGGTCGAGCGCGCGAATCGCCGCCAGCGTGATCGCCCGATGCCCGCGATGCGCCGGATTGAACGAGCCGCCGAGGATGCCGGTGGGGGTCAAGAGATCATCCCGTTTTCGCGCCCGTGATGGACGCGGAGAATCTCCACACCTGCCGGCACGACGCGGTAGAGCAAGAGATAATAGGTTCCGGGGACACGCCACTTGCGCTTGTCGTCTTCCATCCGGGGCCCGGCGTATGGATGCTCGGCAAGGAAACGGGCGGCCCGCACCGCAGCGCGGCCGACATGATCGGCATGGGCGGGATCGTCCTGCGCGTAAAAGTCGTCGATGCCGGCGAGATCATCCAGCGCCCGGCGCGCCCAGATCGCGCGCCTCACTGTCGCTGGCGAGCCGCCACGCGAGCCTCGAACCAGGCTTCCACTTCTTCCTGCGTATGGACCTCGCCGCGTTCGACGCAATCGATCCCTTCCTGCACGAAGGCGCGCCAATCGACGGCATCCTGGGTAGCCCGGCGGATCGCATCGGCGGCGAATTGCGGACCGCTGATGCCGCGGGCGCGAGCGAGATCCTCCACCAGCGCCAGCGTTGCTGTGTCGAGCGGAGCGGTAATGGAGCCGGCGGCAGTCATATCCTTATCCTACGCCCGCCGATACTCGGCTTCAACCGACACCACATGTCGTCAGGACCGCACCTGCCCGCTCCCCCGCCCGACCCATTTGTAGGTCGTCAGCCCTTCGAGCGCGACCGGCCCGCGGGCGTGGAGGCGGCCGGTGGCGATGCCGATCTCAGCGCCCAGGCCGAACTCGCCGCCGTCGGCGAATTGGGTCGAGGCGTTCCACAGCACGATCGCGCTGTCGACCTCGGCAAGGAAGCGTTCGGCGACCGCGGCATCCTCGGCGACGATCGCGTCGGTGTGGTGCGAGCCGTGGCGGGCGATATGCGCCATCGCGCCCTCGACGCCGTCGACCAAGGCAACCGAGGCTATCGCGTCGAGATATTCGGTGTCCCAGTCCGCCGCGTCCGCCGGTATGACGATCTCGCCGATCGAGGCCTCGAGCGGATCGCCGCGCACCTCGCACCCCGCCTCCTGCAACGCCTCGACCAGATCGACCGGCGCGGCGAAGGCGCGGTCGATCAGCAGCGTCTCCATCGCGCCGCAGATGCCGGTGCGGCGCATCTTGGCGTTGACGACGATCGCCCGCGCCATCGCCGGATCGGCGGAGGCGTCGACATAGACGTGGTTGATGCCGTCGAGATGCGCGAGCACCGGCACGCGCGCCTCGGCCTGGACGCGCGCGACGAGGCTCTTGCCGCCGCGCGGCACGACGAGGTCGATCGCCCCCTCGGCGGCGAGCATCGCGCCGACCGCGGCGCGATCGGTGGTCGGCACCAGTTGCACCGCATCGCCCGGCAGGCCGGCGGCGGCGAAGCCGGCGGCGAGCGCCGCCGCGATCGCGCGATTGCTGTGCGCCGCTTCGGACCCGCCGCGCAGGATCGCGGCATTGCCCGCCATCACGCACAAAGCCGCGGCATCGGCGGTAACGTTGGGGCGCGATTCGTAGATGATGCCGATCACGCCGATCGGCACGCGGACGCGACTGAGCTGCAATCCGTTGGGGCGCGCGCTGCGATCGATCGTCATGCCGACCGGATCGGCGAGCGCCGCCACCGCCGCCACGCCATCCGCCGTCGCCGCGACGCGCGCCGCATCGAGCCGCAACCGGTCGAGCAACGCGCCCGACAGGCCACGCGCCGCGCCCGCCGCCATGTCGCGGGCATTGGCGGCGAGGATCGCCGGCGCCGCCTCGCGCAGCGCGGCGGCAGCGGCTTGGAGCCCGGCGGCCTTGCGCAGGGTCGGCAGGCGGGCGAGCGCCGCGGCGGCGATTCGCGCGCGGCGGCCCATGTCGGCGATCAATTCGGTCGGATTGTCTGCGTCAGCCATGGCGTTCGTTACCATCAACTGCCCTCTCGCGCCACGATCGCACTCTTGCTAGGTCGAAGCCATGTCGGGGGATATCGCAGCAGCCACGGATCTGATCACCGGTGCGCTCACCGCGCGCGCGGTCGAGCCGCATGCCGGCGAGGCGCAGGCGTCGCACGGCGGCGGCCTCTGCCTCAATTGCGGCACGCGGCTGATCGGCGCGCATTGCCATGCCTGCGGGCAGAGCGGCCACGTCCATCGCACCGTCGGCGCGATCGGGCATGAGATCGCGCACGGCGTCTTCCATTTCGAAGGCAAGATCTGGCGGACGCTGCCGATGCTGGTGTGGCGGCCGGGCGAGCTGACCCGCCGCTACGTCGCGGGCGAGCGCGCGCGCTTCGTCTCGCCGCTCGCGCTGTTCCTGTTCACCGTCTTCCTGATGTTCGCGACGATCAGCGCGCTCGGCGGCGACATCGCCGGGCTGGTCACCGCGGATCGCGCGGACGGGACGACGATCGGCATCGCCCGCAGTGCCGACAAGGCGGAGCGCGGTCTGACCAAGGCGCAGGCCGAACGCGATCGCCTGGTCGCCGCGGGCCGGCCGACGGCGGAGATCGATTCGCAGATCACCGCGCTGCGCACGACGGTCACGGCGCTGCGCCGTGCGCAGGCGCCGGCGGACGGCGAGGGGCGGTTCGGCCTCGACGAGGTCCGCACCGGCTGGGCCAAGCTCGACCACGGCCTCGCCAAGGCGGACAAGAACCCCGGCCTCGCGCTCTACAAGCTGCAATCGAGCGCCTACAAATATAGCTGGCTGCTGATCCCGATCTCGACGCCGTTCGTCGCGTTGCTGTTCCTGTGGCGGCGGCGGTTCGGGCTGTACGACCATGCCATCTTCGTCACCTACAGCCTCGCCTTCATGATGCTGATGGTGATCGCGCTGATGCTGCTCGGCGTCGCCGGGGTGGCGAGCGGGTGGATCGTGCTCGCGGTGTTCGCGCTGCCGCCGCTGCACATGTTCCGCCAGCTGCGCGGCGCCTATTCGCTGCGCCGCATCTCCGCCGCCTGGCGGACCGCGGCGCTGCTGGTCTTCGCCTGGGCGGCGCTGCTGTCGTTCGTCGCGCTGCTGCTGATCCACGGCCTGACCGACTGAGCCGCGCGCGCGGCTAGGCCGCCGCCAGCGCCCGATAAGTGGCGCGCAGGGCGACCTTGTCGATCTTCTCCGTGCCCAGCCGCGGCAGGGGCGCATCGGCGATCCAGATGCGCACCGGCACCTTGAACGCGGCGATATGCTCGCCCAGAAAGGCCTGCAGCGCGCCCGCGTCGAGCGTCTCGCCGTCGCGCGGGTGGACGACCGCACCCGGCACCTCGTCGAAGCGCGCATCGGGCAGGCCGAACACCGCCGCCTCGGCGACGCCGGGATGCGCGTAGAGCGCCGCCTCGACCTCCTGGCAGGAGATATTCTCGCCGCCGCGGATGATGATGTCCTTCTTGCGGTCGACGATGAACAGATAGCCCTCGGCATCGAGATAGCCGATGTCGCCGGTGCGGAAATAGCCGTCCGCGGTCATGCAGGCGGCGGTCGCCTCGGGCTGGTTCCAATAGCCGAGGAAGTTGCAGATCGAGCGGATCGCCACCTCGCCGCGTGCGCCCTGCGGCACCGGCGCGCCCGCATCGTCGAGGATGGCGAGATCGACCAGCGGCGGCGAGGCGCGGCCAGCGCTGTTCGGCTTGGCGAGATAATTGCCGCGCCAATTGCCCGTGCCGACCGCATTGGTCTCGGTCAGGCCATAGCCGATCAGCGGCGCGCCGCCGCCCCCCGCCCCCATCTCCTCGGCGATGCGGCGGACATGTTCGACCGGGCGCGGCGCGCCGCCCGCGGCGAAGTCGGTGACGGTCGACAGATCGTAGCGGTGGCGATCGGGATGGGTGAGCATCTCGAAGCTCATCAGCGGCACGCCGACGAAATAGCTGATCCGCTCCGCCGCGATCAGCCGCATCGCCTCGCCCGCGTCCCACTTCGGCATCAGCACCAGCTTGCGGCCCATCGCGAAGCTCTGCAGCAGCACCGGCACCTCGGCGGTGACGTGGAACAGCGGCAGCGTCAGCAGCGTCGAGGGCTGTTCGGTCGGCGCATTGCCGTCCTGCGCGGCGATCGACAGCATCGTCAGCGCCTGGGCAAGATAGTTGAACACGCCCTGCACCACCGCGCGATGATCGCACAGCGCGCCCTTCGACCGGCCGGTCGAGCCCGAGGTGAACAGGATGGTCGCATGATCCTCGCCCGCCAGCGCCGGCAAGGCGGCATCGGCGGCGCGATCGAGCAGCGGCGCCAGCGCCTCGGCGAGCGGCAGCGTGTCGTCGAGCACCACCACCGGCACCTCCGCGCCATCGAGCCGGCGGGCGCGCGGCGCATCGGCGAAGACGAGCGCGCAGCCGACCTCGTCGATCGCCGCGACCAGCTCCTCCGCCTGCCACCAGCCGTTGAGCAAGGTCGCGACGCCGCCCGCCATGGTGATCGCCATGTAGAGCGCGATCCAGCTCGGCGAGTTGCGCATCGCGATGCCGACACGGTCGCCGCGTGCGATGCGATGGCCCGCGACCAGCGCCCGCGCCGCCGCCGCGGCGAGCGCATACACCTCGGCGAAGGTCAGCCGCTCGGGCCCGGACACGAGGAAGGTCTTGTCGGCATGTTCCTGACAATAATGCGCATAATAGGCCGGCAGAGCGGGCGGCGCGGCGGCGATCATCGGATAGCTGCGGCCGCCCCGCTCGACGGTGGTCAGCGGCAGCATCGCCCCCGGCCCGGTCAGCGCGGCGATGGTCGCGTCCATACGCTCGTCGAGCAGCGTCCTCATATCTCTCTCCGCTTGGTCTTGTGCCTTTGCGCCACTATGCAGGCGGCAAACCCTGGGGGAAAGCCTTGATCCTGCCGTCGCTCGCCGCCGCCGTTCCCGCTGCCCTGCCGGCCGCGGGCGGCCATATCCGTTTCGCCGATCTGGGGCTGCACCCGGACGTCTTCTCGATCGGCTTCTTCACGCTGCGCTGGTACAGCCTCGCCTATATCGCCGGCATCCTGGTCGGCTGGTGGTATCTGCTGAAGCTGCTCGCCCAGCCGGGTGCGCCGATGGCGCGGCGGCATGCCGACGATCTCGTCTTCTATACGACGCTCGGCATCATCCTCGGCGGGCGGATCGGCTATGTGCTGTTCTACGCGCCCGAGATGATCCTCCACCCGATCCGCATCCTGCGGCTGTGGGACGGCGGCATGAGCTTCCACGGCGGCGTGATCGGCACGTCGATCGGGATCATCCTGTTCGCGCGCAAGCACAAGCTCGACTGGCTGCGGGTGCACGATTACATCGCCTGCGTCGTGCCGTTCGGGCTGTTCTTCGGCCGGCTCGCCAATTTCGTGAACGGCGAATTGTGGGGCAAGCCCGCCGACGTGCCCTGGGCGATCGTGTTCGAGCGCACCGTGCCGTTCGACGTGCCCGAGCCGGCGCGCCACCCCAGCCAGCTCTACGAGGCGGGGCTGGAGGGAATCGTGCTGTTCGCGATCCTGTGGTTCGCCTTCTGGCGGACCAAGGCGCGCTATCAGCCGGGCAAGCTCGTCGGCCTGTTCGTGCTCGGCTACGGCATCGCGCGCTTCATCGTCGAATTCTTCCGCGAACCCGATGCGCAGTTCCGCGGATCGTGGGTCGAGGCAACCGGCATCCACATGGGCCAGTGGCTGTGCCTGCCGATGATCGCCGGCGGCCTCTACCTGGTGCTGACCGCGCCCGGCCGACGCACGCGGGTGGAGCCGATCGCGGGGACGGAGAGCGTGGCCTAGGAAGGGTTTCGCTCGTCATCCCGCCGTCCCTTTCATCATCGCGGCCTGCGCCGGGATGATGAAATGAGGTCGAATGATCGGCCAAGGGCTCGGGGCGCAGCATACGCCCCTTGCGCGCTGCGACCCATGGCGGCATCCCCCGGCGCGTGACCGAAGCCTCCCTTCCCGATCGTCTCGCGCGCGCCATCACGCTGGGCGGGCCGATCCCGGTGTCGCAGTTCATGGCGGCGGCGAATGCGCATTATTACGCCACCCGCGATCCGTTCGGCACGAGCGGCGACTTCATCACCGCGCCCGAGATCAGCCAGATGTTCGGCGAGCTGATCGGCCTGTGGTGCGCCGATCTGTGGGATCGCGCCGGACGCCCCGAGGTCGCCTGGGTCGAGCTCGGGCCGGGCCGCGGCACGCTCGCTGCCGACGCATTGCGCGCGATGGCCAAGGCGGGGCTGACCCCCGACGTGCATTTCGTCGAGACGAGCCCGCTGCTCCGCGCCGCGCAGGCCGAGCGCGTCCCCGCCGCGCACTGGCATGACGGCGTCGACACCGTGCCCGACGACCGCGCGCTGATCGTCGTCGCCAACGAATTCTTCGACGCGCTGCCGATCCGCCAGCTCGTCCGCCGCGGCGAGGGCTGGCACGAACGGCTCGTCGCCTGCCAGGACACGCTGTTCCTGCCGATCGCGGGCAAGCCGGTGCCGATCGCCGTGCTGCCCGAGCCGCTGCGCGACGCGCCGGCCGGATCGATGCTGGAGATCTCGCCGGCGAGCGTCACGGTGATGCAGGCGCTTGCGACCCGCCTCACCGCGCAGGGCGGCGCGCTGCTCGCGATCGACTATGGCCACGAAGGCCCGCTGCTCGGCGAGACGTTGCAGGCGGTGCGCGGCCACGGCTTCGCCAATCCGTTCGAGACGCCCGGCGAGGTCGATCTGTCGGCGCACGTCGATTTCACCACGCTCGCCGCGGCGGCGCAGGCGGCGGGTGCGGTCGCCTGGGGGCCGGTGACGCAGCGCGACCTGCTTGGTCAGCTCGGCATCGACGGCCGCGCCACCGCGCTTGCCCGCCATGCGCCGGAACGGGGACAGGCGATCGTCGCCGACCGGGCGCGGCTGATGGGCGAGATGGGAACCCTGTTCAAGGCGCTGGCGGTGACGCACCGCGACTGGCCGACCCCGGCGGCGTTCGGCGCATGACGGTGATGCTGCGCACCCCCGATGTCGCCGATGCGGAGACGATCGCGACGCTGATGGCGGATTGCTTCACCGCGACCTTCGGTCCGCTCTACGCCCCCGCCGATCTCGCCAGCTTCCTCGACGGGCTGACGATCGAACGCTGGCGCAGCGAGCTGGCCGATCCCGCCTTCGCCTTCCTGCTCGCCGAACGCGACGGCGCGGCGCTCGGCTTCGCCAAGCTGGGGCCGCAGTCGCTGCCGGTCGAGCCGGCCGGCGCGATGATCGAGCTGCGCCAATTGTACCTCCGCGCGGCGGCGCAGGGCAGCGGCCTTGCCGCGCGGATGATGGACTGGGTGATCGTCACCGCGCGGGCACGCGGCGCGGGCGAGCTGTTCCTGTCGGTCTATGTCGACAATGCGCGCGCGCGTCGCTTCTACGAACGCTATGGCTTCGAACGGATCGGGCGGTACGACTTCATGGTCGGCCATCATCGCGACGAGGACGATCTGATGCGGCTGGCGTTGTGAGCGAGATGACCGACGGGACCGACGGGCCGGATATCCAGGTGATCCGTGCCGCGCGTCTCGGCGACGTGCCGCACGGATTCCTCGGCCGGCGCGGCGGCGTGTCGGCCGGCCTCGTCGCCGGGCTCAACTGCGGCCTCGGCTCGGCCGATGATCCCGCCGCGATCGCCGAGAACCGCCGCCGCGCCGGCGCCGCGGTGCTGCCAGGTGCGGCGCTGGTCGGGCTTTACCAGATCCATTCCGCCGAGGCGGTGATCGTCGACGCGCCCTATGCCGACGAGGCGCGGCCGCGCGCCGATGCGCTGGTCACCGATCGACCGGGGCTGCTGCTCGGCATCCTCACCGCCGATTGCGCGCCGGTGCTGTTCGCCGATCGCACCGCCGGCGTCGTCGCCGCCGCGCATGCCGGCTGGAAGGGCGCGATCGGCGGCGTCACCGATGCGACGCTCGCCGCGATGGAGCGGCTCGGCGCGCGGCGCGAGCAGATCGTCGCCGCGATCGGCCCGTGCATCGCCCGCGCCTCCTACGAGGTCGACGCCGGCTTCCTCGCCACCTTCACCGCGGCCGATGCTGCCAACGAGCGCTTCTTCACCGACGGGCGCGCTGGCCGTTACCAGTTCGACCTCGAAGCCTATGTCGCGCACCGGCTCGCCACGGCGGGGGTGTCGCGGATCGAGGCAATGGGGCTCGACACCTATGCCGACGCCGACCGCTTCTACAGCTTCCGCCGCGCGACGCATCGCGGCGAGGCGGATTACGGGCGTCAGCTCAGCGTCATCGGGGTGGGGTAAGGTTGCCCGGAGCAGGGATGGCACCGCCAGCCCCTCGCCGCCGCCAATCGCAAACTGGTGTCATCCGTTACGATCCGCGGCTATGCTCCTCTCCATCAAGGAGAAGACCATGCCCGACGAAGCAGAACTGACCGGCGCCGGCAGCACCCAGAGCCCGGCCGCGAGCGATATCGGCGTCGAGAAGATCGGCGATCGCAAGCTCAAGCCCGCGACGATGATGATGGGCCACGGCTTCGACCCGGCGCTGTCCGAAGGCGCGCTCAAACCGCCGATCTTCCTCACCTCGACCTTCGTCTTCCCCAATGCGGCGGCAGGCAAGCGCCATTTCGAGGGCGTCACCGGCAAGCGGCCGGGCGGCGCCGACGGGCTCGTCTACTCGCGCTTTAACGGCCCCAATCAGGAGATCCTCGAGGACCGGCTCGGCATCTGGGAAGAAGCGGAGGATGCGCTCGCCTTCTCGAGCGGCATGTCGGCGATCGCCACCCTGTTCCTGGCGATGACCAAGCCGGGCGACACGATCGTTCATTCGGGCCCGCTCTACGCCGCGACCGAGACGCTGATCGGCCGCATCCTCGGCAAATTCGGGGTGAAATGGCTCGACTTCCCCGCCGGCGCGAGCCGTGAGGAGATCGACGCGGTGCTGACCGAGGCGCGGACCGGCAACGTCGCGCTGATCTATCTCGAAAGCCCCGCCAATCCGACCAACGCGCTGGTCGATATCGAGGCGGTGGCGGCAAGCCGCGACGCGATCTTCGCCGATGCCGACGAGAAGCCGCCGATCGCGATCGACAACACCTTCCTCGGCCCGCTCTGGCAGCAGCCGCTGCGCCACGGCGCCGACATCGTCGTCTACAGCCTGACCAAATATGCCGGCGGCCACAGCGACCTCGTCGCCGGCGGGGTGCTCGGCAGCAAGGCGCACATCAACACGATCCGTGCGATGCGCAACACGATCGGTACGATCTGCGACCCGCATACCGCGTGGATGCTGCTGCGCAGCCTCGAGACGCTGGAATTGCGGATGAGCCGCGCCGGCGAGAATGCGGTCAAGGTCTGCGCCTTCCTGCGGGATCACCCCAAGGTCGAGCGCGTCGGCTATCTCGGCTTCCTGCCCGACACGCCGGGGATGGAGCGGCAGGCGGACATCTATCGCCGCCATTGCACCGGCGCGGGCTCGACCTTCTCGCTGCTCGTCAAGGGCGGCGAGGCGGAGGCGTTCCGCTTCCTCGACGCGCTGCGCATCGCCAAGCTCGCCGTGTCGCTCGGCGGGACGGAGACGCTGGCCAGCCATCCGGCGGCGATGACGCATCTGTCGGTGCCCGAGGCGCGCAAGGCGGCGCTGGGGATCACCGACAATCTGGTCCGCATCTCGATCGGCGTCGAGGATGCCGACGATCTGATCGCCGATTTCGATCAGGCGCTCGCCGCGATCTGAGTCGGCGCGCCTTGCCCCGCGGGGCCGATCGCACGATGATAGGCGGATGATCCCGTTCGCTTATCATCCGTGCGGCCGGCCCTCGCCCGAGGCGGGGCGCTGATGCCGGTCTATACGTCGATCCCGAACGACGCGTTCGTCGCCGCGGTGCACATTCTCGCCACGGCGATCCGCGACGGCGGCTGGGCGCCCGATCATCTGATCGGCATCGGCCGCGGCGGACTCGTCCCCGCGGTCTATCTCAGCCACGCGCTCGGGCTGCCGACGCTGTCGGTCGATTATTCGAGCCAGGTCGAGGCGTTCGCCGCCGCCCCGCTCGCCCGCCTTGCCGAACGGACGCGCGACGGCGCGCGGCTGCTGTTCGTCGACGATATCAACGATACCGGCGGCACGATCGCGCAGATCCGCGCCACACTCGCCGCGGCTGGCGCGGTGCCGGAACGGGTGCGCTTCGCGACGCTGATCGACAATGTCCGCTCCGCCGAGCGGGTCGATTATGCCGCGCGCACGATCGACCGGGAGCAGACCAAGGACTGGTTCGTCTTCCCATGGGAGGCGGTGGCCCCGGCGCAGGCGATCGCCGCCGATGCCGCCGCGGTGCCCGAACGCACCGCCTGACCCGCGACGATCCCCCAGCGACGGAATATCCGATGACCGACACCTCCGCCCGCCTCGCCGCGCTGCGCGACGAACTCGCCCGCCAGCGCCTCGACGGCTTCATCGTGCCGCTGACCGACGAGCATATGAGCGAATATGTCGGCGGCTATGCGCAGCGGCTCGGCTGGCTGACCGGTTTCGGCGGCTCGGCGGGCAGCGCGGTGGTGCTCGCCGATCGCGCGGCGATCTTCACCGACGGCCGCTACACGCTGCAGGTCCGCGAGCAGGTCGACGGCGCGCATTGGGAGTATGTCGGCGTGCCCGAGACGAGCATCGCCGGCTGGCTCGCCGGGGCGGTGCGCGAGGGCCAGCGTATCGGCTACGATCCCTGGCTGCACACGCGCGGCTTCGTCGCCGAGACGGCGGCGGCGCTCGCCGATCGCGGTGCGACGCTGGTCGCGGTCGACGCCAATCCGATCGATCGCGTCTGGCACGACCGCCCCGCCCCCTCGCCCGCGCCGGTCACCGTCCATGCCGATGCCTATGCGGGTGAATCCTCCGCCGCCAAGCGCGCCGGCATCGCCGACTGGCTGGCGAGCCAGCGCGCCGATGCGGTGGTGCTGACCGCGCTCGATTCGATCGCCTGGGCGCTCAACGTCCGCGGCGGCGACGTCGCGCATACGCCGGTCGCGCTCGCCTATGCGATCGTCGCGCGCGACGGCACCACCGACCTGTTCGTCGCCCCGGACAAGCTCGACGATGCGGTGCGCCAGCACCTCGGCAATGCGGTGCGCGTCCACGACCGCGCCGCCTTCGCCGCAGCGCTCGGCGGCTTCCAGGGTCGCCGCGTCGCCGCCGACCCGGACCGGGCGGTGGCGGCGATCTTCGCCGCGCTCGACCAGGGCGGCGCGACCGTGCTGGCGCTGCGCGACCCGGTCGTCCTCGCCAAGGCGCGCAAGAACCCGGTCGAGATCGCCGGCCATCGCGCCGCCTCGATCCGCGACGGGGCGGCGCTGACCCGCTTCCTGCGCTGGGCTGAGGACGCCTGTGCCGCGGGTGGCGAGACCGAACTCTCCGCCGCCGCCAAATTGCTCGCCTTCCGCGAGGAGACCGGCTGCCTGCTCGACTCCTCGTTCGACACCATCTCGGCGACCGGCGCGCATGGCGCGAGCCCGCATTACCACGTCACGCCCGAATCGAACGCGCCGATCCGCGCGGGCGAGCTGTTCCTGATCGATTCGGGCGGCCAGTATCGCGACGGCACCACCGACGTGACCCGCGTCATCCCGGTCGGCGCGCCGACCGACGAGATGCGCGACCGCTTCACCCGCGTGCTCAAGGGCCATATCGCCATCGCCACCGCGATCTTCCCGGACGGCACCTGCGGCGCGCAGATCGACGGCTTCGCACGGCGGCCGCTGTGGGAGGCGGGGCTCGATTTCGGCCATGGCACCGGCCACGGCGTCGGCAGCTTCCTGTCGGTGCACGAGGGGCCGCAGCGGATCGCCGCGCCCAATTATCCCGGCGGCGCATCGCTCGAGCCGCTGCGCGCCGGCATGATGCTGTCGAACGAGCCGGGTTATTACAAGCCGGGCGCCTACGGCATCCGCATCGAGAATCTGCTGCTCACCGTGCCGGTGGCGGTGGCGGGCGGCGATCCCGATCGCGCGATGCTCGGCTTCGAGACGCTGACCTTCGCGCCGATCGAGCGCGGGCTGATCGACGCGACGCTGCTCACCCCGGCCGAGCGCGACTGGCTCGACGCCTATCATCGCGACGTGCTGGCACGGATCCGCCCCGCGCTCGACCCCGCGACGCGCGACTGGCTCGCCGCGAAATGCGCGCCGATCGCCGCGGGTTAATCGGGTCTGGCAGGCGCCGCGGGCGGCTCGCGCGGCGGATCGTCCGCGGCGGCGGCGCGCGCCTGCGCCTTGCGCCGGTGGAGGTTGGCACGCAATTGCGCGGCGAGCCGCTGCGCCCGTTCGTCGTGATCCGCCATCGCTTCTGCCTAGCCGCGACGACAAGCGCT
Organism: Sphingomonas kyungheensis; assembly: GCF_037120395.1. Classification (NCBI taxonomy): domain Bacteria; kingdom Pseudomonadati; phylum Pseudomonadota; class Alphaproteobacteria; order Sphingomonadales; family Sphingomonadaceae; genus Sphingomonas; species Sphingomonas kyungheensis. The sequence continues at coordinate 699 of NZ_JBBBDM010000007.1, read as the reverse complement.
TGACAATGTGTTCCGGAACGTCTCTAGGCGCACCTCGCCCGAACGGGTCGAGTGCTGCCGTAGCTCAGTGGTAGAGCGCATCCTTGGTAAGGCTGAGGTCGTGAGTTCAATCCTCACCGGCAGCACCATTTCTCAATGACTTAGCCCTCGTGGCTGGGTTGGAAAACTGACGGGTCAGAACGGGGTCACAACCGCGGTTCGTTGGTCACCCGGTAGAAAATCGGCAGGGCGTTCCCTGCGTCAGGCGGCTCACCGCCGATATCTCTACATTCCTCGTCAGGCTCGAGCGGATTTGCCGTTCCTCCTATGAGCCAAAGGGCCGTTCAAGGTCGCGTCGCCTATGGCCGGCGAATCGGTCCTTGTCGGCACATCGAACGCCCCATGGGCGATGAAAGCTTCAACGACTGTCCGCCCGAGCGGCGACTCCAATCTCAAGGGCGGCGGGGTGGAATGACGTCGTGCGGTTCTGCCGCGTTCTCGCGAGAGGCCCCAAGCGAGACTATCCAAATCCAGATTCCACTGGGTCATGCCGAAGCCGATGACGAGCGATACCTGATCCACCAAGAGGCTTCTCCAAGCATCGGCGACGGCGTCAGCTGCCTCCCGGGCGACGAGCCCTGAAGTGACGTGACCCCTGTCTTTCATCCAGCTGCGACCAGAGACCGACGGGTGTTGTCGCGCATGAGCGCAGGTGAAGCA
>NZ_JBBBDM010000006.1:0-168730 GCF_037120395.1 Sphingomonas kyungheensis | reverse complement strand
TTGCTTCACCTGCGCTCATGCGCGACAACACCCGTCGGTCTCTGGTCGCAGCTGGATGAAAGACAGGGGTCACGTCAGTCCTAATGCTACGGTATGGGCTCATCTAATGCTTGGTCTACCATGACAATCGTCGCCTACTCGTATCAGCGTTTCAGCAGCCTGGATCAGATTGGAGGGGACAGCCTTACTCGTCAGTCCACTCTTGCCGAGTCGTATGCGCGTGATCATGAGCTGGAGCTGGATAACCGCCTTACCATTCGTGATCTCGGTGTATCAGGCTATCGAGGTCAAAATGCCGTTCACGGCGAGCTAGGCCATTTCCTGACTGCCGTGCGGAATGGCCGGATCGCACCCGGCAGCTACCTGTTGATTGAGAGCCTTGATCGCCTCAGTCGATCGAATATCTTGCAGGCGCAGAACCTGCTCACCGAGTTGATCCTCGCCAAGATCAACGTCGTCTCGCTGGTCGACAATCGGACCTATTCAGAAGCATCGCTAACCGCCGATCCTCTCGCGTTGATTTTTGCCCTGATTGTCTTCATCCGCGCCAACGAGGAAAGCTCGCTGAAGTCGTTCCGAGCGAAGCAGGCCTGGATCCGAAAGCGTGACAGCGCCGGCACCCAGGTCATGACGAGCCGGGTGCCAGACTGGCTCATCGTCTGTAAGGCAACAGGACAGATCGTAGCGCGATCCGAACGCGCAGAGGTTCTCTCGACCATTTTCCAATTGGCCTTGGATGGCCGATCTCCATTCGAGATTGCGGATCACCTCAATGCGCGAGGCGTCTGCAGATGGCGGGGGTCGCAGCCGTGGACACGGCCGACCGTGTCGACGCTATTGCGGAATAGACGGGTGACGGGCGTTCTCCCGTTGTACATCGCGACGCACGATAATGGAGAGACTAGCAGGCGTCCGATTAAGCTTCTTGCGGACTACTTCCCGCGGCTGATCGAACCAGAAGCCTTCCTCAAGGTGCAGGCTCTGGCGAGCACGAGAAGGCGCGGAGGGAACGCGGCTAAACTCAACGTCTTTGCCAACATGCTGTTTTGCGCCGGTTGCGGCGCACCGGTACGACACCATTCATATGGTGAGTATGGCCGTGCCATTTTAGCATGCGACGGAGCTCGCATACTTCATGGATGCAACGCATCCGGCTTTGACTACGACGCCTTCGAGATCATCACCAAGAAGCAGCTTAGCCGATGGATTCACGACGACCTTCCATGGCACCAAGTTTCCGACCCCAATCAACACGTGTTCCGAGCCGTACAAGAACTATCGGACCTTCAAAGCAGCCTTTCGCCCAGATCGCCCGGGGGTGCAAAGCGACGAGCAGGCGCCACCTTCTATGCCGAGGTGGCAAAACTAGAAGATCAGATAGACGACCTTATTTTCAATGAACATGGATTCAACGCTAAGGCCGTGAAGCTCACATCGAAACTGGCAGCCTACCTGGACGAGGAAATCTACGAAAATACCGTGCGGGTGAAATGCAACATGCTGCTGAGGCAGCTCGGCGCACGCCTCGTCGTTGACTTCGATACGGGATGGGTAGGCTTGTCTCACAACAAGGGCTTTGAACGCTCGTGGAGCATGGAAGAAAACCCTTGACGATCCATCATTGCAGCCGGCTTAGGTCTACATTCCGTAACTAGGCGATTGCTTTGACAGCTTCAGTATAACGTGAAATTCGATTGGCAGCGTCCTGTTCCAGCCTGATAAATGAGACACGTTTATCGGCATGACCACCGCGCCGCTCGATGAATCCATACGACTCGAGTACAGCAAGCCGTCGCAGTACCGTCGTTCGTGGCTCACTCGAATGGGCGCATATAGCGCCGACGTTTACCGGGCTGGCCTGCCTTGAGAAAAGATAGAGCAAAATGCTCCAGGCCCCGCCATCGTTGGCGATTTCTGGAAGAAGCCTATCCCGCTCCGCGTGACGCCGCAGCTCTAGCTCCACTTCTGCCATAGCGGCACGCATATCAGATGAGCAAATCATCACACTTATGTGTCATAATCCGACATAGATTGAAAGGGCATGACGCTCGTGGAATCAGGCTGTCACTGGCATCCCGTGAGCACGCTCATCGCTCCTCGCGATGGGTTTGAGCCGTAATCACGCGCTGTTCGTTCAGACGGAAAACCAGATGAGTGAGGCAAACTATGGACTACATCAAGCTGGGCAACACCGGCCTCGACGTATCACCTCTGTGCCTCGGCTGCATGACCTACGGCATCCCGGATCGTGGCAATCACGCCTGGACACTTGATGAGGAAGCAAGTCGTCCGATCCTGCGCCAGGCGGTGGAAGCAGGCATCAACTTCTTCGATACGGCAAACGTCTATTCGGACGGGACGTCGGAGGAGATCGTCGGACGCGCGCTCAAGGATTTCACTCGCCGCGATGACGTCGTGATCGCGACCAAGGTTCATGGCCGCATGCGTCCTGGTCCGAACGGTGCAGGGCTTAGCCGCAAGGCGATCATGACCGAAATCGACGCCAGCCTTACTCGGCTCGGGACCGACTATGTGGACCTCTACCAAATCCACCGCTTCGATCATGAGGTTCCTATCGAAGAGACGCTGGAGGCACTGCACGACGTCGTTAAAGCAGGAAAAGCCCGTTACATCGGCGCATCGTCGATGTTCGCTTGGCAGTTTGCAACGATGCTCCATGTGGCAGAGGCGAACGGCTGGACGCGCTTCTCGACGATGCAGAACTACGTCAACCTGCTCTACCGCGAGGAAGAGCGCGAAATGCTGCCTTTGTGCGCTGCAGAGGGGATCGGCGTGATCCCGTGGAGTCCACTTGCGCGAGGGCGACTAACCCGTGATTGGGACGCAGCTACCGAACGGTCAAACACCGACGAATTTGGTCGGACGCTATACGCCGCGACTGTTGAGGCTGATCGCAAAGTGGTTGAGACGGTATCCGTCATTGCCGCCGAACGCGGCGTTCCCCGCGCGCAGGTTGCACTGGCCTGGGTGCTTGCCAAGCAGGAAGTCTCGGCGCCAATTATCGGGGCATCCAAGCCGACCCATCTGACTGACGCGCTAGCAGCCCTCGACCTGACCTTATCAGATGCAGAAATCGGGAGGCTGGAGGCACCTTACATACCCCATGCGGTGGTCGGCTTCTCGTGATTGCAGTGAAGACCCAAAGCAATGGCTTTGTGAAGCGTGGCCCCCGCCTCGTCGTATGATGAAGATCACGCCGATACGGCCTAATTATTAACCAATCTGAGTTAGTTCCGCTTCAAGCCATACCGAGCAACTCACCGGATGGCCAACGGGGCACTATGGCTATTGGCTCAATACACCTGCTCAGCCGCATCGCACGTGACGAGCGCGGCAATGTCATGATCCTTTCGGCTTTAGGTATGTCATTGCTACTGGCAATGGGTGGTGGTGCGCTGGATCTAAGTCGCATTTACCTGATCAAGACACGAATGCAGCAAGGCTGCGACGCTGGTGTGCTTGCCTATCGTAAGTCGATGCAAGGTACGAACGTCGTACCAACGACGTATCCTACGGCGCTGGCTTATTTCAACGCTAACTTTTCTCCGGGCCGATACGGATCGTTCAACACGCAGTTCCCACAGCCCAGCGTTGATGCGAATGTCGTCGTTCACGGCACCGCTTCAACTTCGGTGCCGATGGCGATCATGCAGATCTTCGGCGTCAGGCAGGTCAATCTCGTCAGCAAATGCGATGCGCAGCTACAGTTACCCAACACCGACGTCATGTTCGTACTTGATACGACCGGCTCGATGACGGACACAAATCCTGGCGACTCGGCTAACAAGATCACCGGACTGCGCAATGCCGTTCTCAATTTCTACAACACGCTTGAGCAAGCGAAGATCGCCGGTACGCAAGTCCGGTATGGCTTTGTGCCGTATTCCAATACAGTCAACGTCGGGTTGCTTTTGCGGCGCGAGTGGATGGTGGACAATTGGACCTACCAGTCTCGCCAGTTCGATCGTCAACAGCAAACCCAGACGGGTACGCAGGGAGCGACGACCACAAGCTATTCGGCTTGGTCTCCTTCGATCACGCCAACCACATCCACTAGCTATGGTGACCCTGAAAACTGCACGGCCCCCGCGAATACAGCTACCAGCACCAATACCTCCAGCTCTGCATGGGACCCGTCCGCCTCCGCGGTTCCACGCTCACGAACCAATTACAGAACCTATGGGGGCGACACCTATTCGGCTTCGGTTAACAGTGGTGGACAATGCGTCATCACGAAGAATAGCTATGCCAGCACACAGCAGCAACAGACCCAGACTGTCTCTAATAATCCAAACGCCGGCCAGCCAGTTTATACAACCTACAACTATTTCTGGTATCGCCCGGTTAGCTACAGCGTAGCCACATTCAAGGGTTCGGCCAGCACCGGACTCATGGCAGGCGCCTCCAATGTGTCGATGGCTAACGTCAACGCACCGTCTGGAACAGACACCGTCGGCAGCGACCAGAAAGTGTCTTGGACTGCATCGAACGCCTGCATCGAGGAACGGAAGACACTGCGGCCCTACGAAACCGGCACAGCCTGGGACATGGATGTCGACAGCAAACCTGATCCGTCCAACCCTGACACGCAGTGGCGCCCGTTCCTCCCAGCGCTCGTCTTCGCGCGTCAGGTCTCGAACTATAACACCAGCACGCCGACAGGCTGGAACGTCAACGCGGTCAATACGACTGCGGGCTATACCCTCCTTTCGAGTTACACGACTAGCCGCGCCGCCTGCCCTAGCGCGGCGCGCAAACTGCAGAGCAAGGAAGCGGGCCTCACCGCTAGTGTGGTGCAATCGTACTTGAACGCGTTGCTGACGCGCGGCGATACCTATCACGACATCGGCTTCCTCTGGGGACTTCGACTGATCTCCAAGGAAGGCATCTTCGGCAGCGAGAACACCGCCGCTCCGGATGGCAGCTCGATCGCCCGCAACATCATTTTTATGACCGACGGTGATACCGAGTCGCACATTCAGGACTATGATGCCTACGGCTTGTCGGCGCTCGACCGACGCCGCACCGATACCGGCTCTCTACCGAACGACAACGATCAGAATACGATCGTCGAGGACCGGCTGACCAAATATTGCGGCATCGCCAAAAACCAGAAGGGCATTACCGTCTGGGTGATCGCCTTCGGCACCACCCTCACCCCGCTGCTTAAGAATTGCGCATCGACGGGGCGGGCTTTCCAGGCCAACAACACCCAGCAGCTCAACGACACCTTTGCTGAAATCGCGGCGAAGATCGCACAACTGAGGCTGACCCGATGACGATGCCGCTTCTAAAGCGACTGGCTCGATCGACGCGCGGAGCAACCCTGGTCGAGTTCGCGATCGTCACGCCCCTACTGCTTCTGCTGCTCCTCGGTGGCCTTGAGACATGCCACACCATGTACGTTCGATCGGCGCTTGTCGGATCTCTGCAGAAGGCCGCGCGCGACCTCAGTCTTGAGGGCGCGAGTTCATCGGTAAGGGTTAATGCGATCACCGCGAGCGTCACGGACGCAGTCCACCAGATCATGCCAGCGGCCAACGTCAGCCTCGTCGCTAAGAGCTATCATGACTACAGCAACGCAGCAAATCCTGCCGAAGAATATAACGATGCGGATCATGACGGTCGATGCGACCACGGAGAGGCCTTTGTCGACAGCAATCGGAATGGCAACTGGGACGTCGACGGGTCAGTGACCGGAAGAGGCGGCGCGCGAGACGTTGTCTTGTTGGTTGCTACGGCGAGCTACAATCGCCTTGGTCTGACCGCCCTTCTTCCGTCAGCACCGCAGACGGTGCTGACGGCTAAAACACTCATCCGCAATCAGCCGAACGATCAGCAAGCCGATCCCCCTACAGGATACTGCTCATGACCGTATCTTCGATGCTCCTAAAGCACATCAGGCAGGATACGCGCGGCCTCGCGCTGATGGAATTCGCGCTGTGCCTGCCGCTGCTGATCATAGGATCGCTGTGGCTGCTCGAATTCGGCAACTATTGCATCGTTCGCCAGCAGATCAGCCAACTAGCGCTGCAAATTTCAGACAATGCGGCACGCATCGGCACGCAAAATTCGGTGCAAACAGAGATCGATGAAAAGCAGATCAACGACCTCTTCGTCGGTGCCGGGTTGCAGAGCGGCCCGCTTAACCTAGCACGCAATGGACGGGTGATCCTGACGAGCTTAGAAGTCGACGCCGACCAACCGCGCGGTCAGTACCTACATTGGCAGCGCTGCTATGGTATGCTCACCTATCCCTCGACCTATGGCAAACAGGGTGACGGAAAGGGCAATTTGACGGTCACGGGCATGGGACCTGCCAATGCCCGCATCGTAGCAGGATCGAGTGCTCCAGCTATGTTCGTCGAGATAGCCTACCAGTATCAGCCGATTATCTCTGCGCGGTTTGCGCCCCCACCTTTGATGCATGAGATTGCTGCAATGATGGTGCGCGACAATCGCGATACCTCTGATCCGGGCGTCAATCCCGTCAATGGAGTCACCGCTTCCACGTGCAACTAGCGATACATACGAGACGGCCAGTCAGGCGCCCTCCCCACCTTCAGTTGAGCCTCCGCCTCTCATGATTGCCGGCCGGGAACCGTCGGTCTGCCGTTCGTCACGCGCAAAAGATCGAGCCACTTGCCCTACCACTAAACGAATGTCCGATCGCGCCGGGCGCCAGCCGAAAGCGGACGAGCCGTTATCTACCACCGGCAGGCATTTGGCCCCCCGCCCCGAAGGACGAATACGTCCACTTCTCGCGATCGCCATCCCAAAGCGGACTGGCGACATTTCACCATCGACGGGCATTTGAGGCCCCTCCCCCGCCACCTGAACGAATGGCCGCTATGTCGTGATCACCGCCGAAAAGCGGACGGGCCGGTTTCCACCCAATCCCTCCCAGCGCGAAAAGTGTAACCCTACCAAAGCGTCCATCCGTCGATAGCGTTATGAGATTCAAAGCGTCCGACCTCTAACCGGGCATATCAAGGTTGCAGATGCTCGATGACATCAATGTGAGCAGATGCTGCGTCAACGCATCTGCACCCTTGTTGTAGGCGATGGCCGCCCAGTCGTCCCAACGATGAACCCGCTGCGCCAGCCAGCCGTAGAAGTCGTCCCGGTGCTCGGGGTCGGCGAAGCCCAAGGACCAGAAGGTTCGCCGCAGCGGCATGCGGCCCTCCGTGCTGAGACCGGTCAGTGTCACCATGTGAGATCGTCCAACCGTCTTGCGCGCAAAGCCGGTGGGTCTCGCAGCAGACTCCCGTTCGAACGACTGCAGCATCGCCTCGCGCAGCTCCTCAGGGCCGCCGTGGTGAGCCCTGCGGACGGCATCCACCACTTCGGACATACGCAACTCCGCCCATGCGGGGTCGGCGGTCGCCGAGAGCATAAGGCGCACCTGCAGCCCCTCCTCGGTCAGAAGCGGATTCAGGGGGTTTCCTCGACCATCGACGTCTGCAAGGCCGATGGACACGATCCAGCATATGTAGAAGCGCCAGAACAGCATGTCGCCGGAGAACAGCTCGTGTCTCCCCTCGGAACGCTGGTCAGTTCCGCGTTCGATGGTGGACAGGACGCGCAACAGCAGTTCCTGCTGCTCGGGCACAAAGTGGATGGACGGAAAGCCGAGACGCCCGACCCAAAACGCCTCCCGGACGCTGCGCCAGCTTCCGCCCTGGCCGTCCTCCACGCGGTAGCCGATCTGGGTCAGCCAATGCCCCCATGGAAGTGGCTGATTCCTACCGCTGTTCGGACCGCGATTAGGCGACGTCACGCGCCCTTGCTCACATCGAGACCCAGCGGCGGCGGCGACGGCGCCCCCCTTCGTGTCGGCATAGGCGCGCCGTCGGCGATCGCCTTCAGCTGACGCGCCAGATGCTCGATCTCCCGACATACGTAGTCGTCATCGCGGTACGTCGCTCCGATCTCGGAACCGGAAAACCGCTTGCTGGCGTCGGAATCGTTGGGAACGACGTCGTAGACCTTGTCGCAGGTGAACCCGAGCCACCAGGCGTCTTCGTGCACCCGGTAGTCGGTCGCGTACACGGTAGCCTCCGGCGTCTGGAATCGTCCGGGCGGATGGCATATCCTTCGCGCTTCGGCACCCAAGCGGCGTGATGCCGAAGGACCATGCTGGCAGGCCTTGCCGTAGGTGATGCCGCCATGGACATCGATGTCCGTGGGCACTGCGCCCGCGGTGAAGCCGTAGAGAGGATGGGTAGGAGGCACGCCAACGTACCCGCCGAGAAATCCACCTGCTCCGGCACGCATCATGATGCACTCGAGCTGCGTCTCGGCGTCCAGCCATGCGACCTTGTCCGCCTCCCCGAGGCGCCGGGCAGGAGACGTCTCGTCGTCCGACCTGTAGAAAATCTCTTGAGCATCGATCGTCAGCCCGCTGGCCGTAACGTAAGCGCGGTTCGAAATGAGGATCGTCCCCTGATCCTGCTCGATCGTACCGCCGCTGCCACCGATGCGGGCGGCTGCCGACACGGACCGAAGGGCGGCGACGATCCGATCGTCGGTCGCGGCGCCGACGGGGACGAGTGCGGTCGACTTGGTGGCTTTGCGCGAAGCAGGCATCTCGTTCTCCGAGAATAATTGTCCAACGAATGGGAAATCCATGGTCGGCAGCGTCAGTTTGATCACGGGTGCCGGGCGCGAGCCCTTCGGACGATGGCAGCTGCCGCGACACCGAGCTCGTCCGGCCCTACCGCCGCCTCCACGAAGTCGTACGTGGCCGCGTCGAAGCCACGCAGCCTCGCGAACGCCATGAGGAGATGGCCCAGCCTCGGCTTGTCGGCGCTCGTCCCCAGGTTCGCCTTCCAGACGTCCACCGGCGAAGGGTCGGCGAGATAATCGACGAGCGCCTGCATTCTCTCGGAGGGCACGGCGTCCGCCGCGACGTCAACATCGGGCGCGAGGCTCAGCAGCGCCTCGGCACGGTCGAAGTACGGACCGTCATCCAGGAAATCACCCGCCGGGTGATCCGGCACGGCGGCGTCGTGAGATCGCGTCCAGCCGAACCTCGCCTCCAGGTCGGCAAAGGCGACACCCGGATCGCCGGTGTCGACCGCGGACACCAGTGCCGAGATCTGGTGGCTCATGTCCAAGCGGAGCCCGCTGCCCGCCGCATCCTGCCGACTGCCGACACGCGCCGCCACGATGTCCGCGGTGGCTGCGGACGCGAACCCATCCGGCATGAAGGTGACCACCGGACCTACCGAGGAAGGCGCCGCCGGAGGAAGCCGCAGCAGCCCCTGGTTCGATGCCGCACAGATCGCCGCGCGGCAGATTTCGGGCCAGGCACGCTCGACGATCGACACGGCGCTCCCCTGCGGCACCCATAGCGAATTGAGTTCGAAGACGGTCGCGAGGGCGATCGACCGGGCGAGATCGTAGCGAACTCGAACACCGGTTCCCGTCCGTATGTCGCGCGGGAAAGGCCTTAGCCGAAGCTTGCGGAACCTGATGCGAATGGACTCCGGGTCGGTGCCGCTGATCTCGGCGATCGTCCGCTCCAACGTGCCGTAGGGCAGAGCGAAGGCATCCACGCCGTTCCTCGCGGTCACGACAGCGTCTCCGGATATTCGGTCGTCGAACCGAACCGGCGGGAGGAGCGCCATTCATCGATGTCGTGCCGCCGGTACACGATGCCGCGGCGGCGAAAGAGCCGATGATAGTTCGGCCCTCCCCCCTCGAGACGCAGCTTCTTCAGATGGCCAGCGCTGCAGCCGATGTACGCGGCGGCGGCGCGGGTATCGAAGCACTCATCCGGGACGGTTGCGAAGCGATCGAAGTCGACGGTGGGAATGTCATGCATCTCCGTTCCTTTCGCGATCCGTTATAGATTCCTATGGTACACTAGTCAAGCCTTTGGTATCCAGCAGGCGACAATCGATAGGCGCAGCCCACGTGTCGGACCCAATTTGCAACTGGAGTGGAAGCCTCACGGCGGGGGTCAGCTTGGAAGCTCGTGCAGAGGGGAAAAAATTCCTCGCAGGCTTCCTGAACCATCGCGGCTCGGCCGCGAACTCGCCGGAAGGAATATCATGACCGACAAATTAGACTTTCAGGCCGTCAACGACGTGACGGTGGCCATCGAGTGCGAGATGGCCCTCGCCGGACGCCCGCATTCGAACGGCGACACGCTGTTCATGGGGGGAACGCTACCGACGATGGCCGACGAGGACGCGCTCGGGCAGTTCGCCTGCAGCAAGAACTACAAGATCGTCTATCCGTCGTTTGACGCCACCGACGGCGCCACGCTGCCGACGACGTTCCACGTCGCCGTCACCGATGGCCTCGCCCAGACGATCGTACTGCGAGGCGGACGCCTGTGGAAGCGGACCGATCGCAGCGCGGCGGTCCTGATGTTCGCCGACACCCGCCTCATGGTGTCGCTGAACGCGAAGGGTCGGCTCAAGGTCGCCCGCATGCCCGGCAACGTCGGCGAGCGAGGCTACGAGGCCGCCCTCACCGCCGTCGCGGCACGCGCCGCGATGAAGCCGGGCAACGTCCCCATCGTTGCTCCCGTCGGCGGTTTGATCACGGTGCTTGACATCAAAGCGTGGTCCGGGACCTTTGCCAAGGCCGCCTAGGGCCGCCTAGGCCGATGTCGCCCGGTGGCCTGCTGCCATCGGGCGACCGCCTAATGCGATGCGTGCTCCCGTCTAACATTTCCAAAAGATCGGGCGAGGTAATCAATTGTTAATAGATCACTGGCTACGGCGTAGCCGCGGGGCCGGGCCCGGCCTCCGCCTTTTCCCCTTCCCCCTCCGGAACATCTTCATGATGTCCAATCGGGACGGCGAAAGCGCACCGCTCGGCGGAGCGGTGTCGAATTCCAGCTCAGCATAGCTGGCCCAATATCGCACGACCGCCGTCCTTGCAGCCGTTCGGCGCCCCCCATGGACCCATCCGGCTAGACGGCAATTCCTGCCGTCGTCCGCCGCGTCCTAGACCTTCTTGCGGGATCCATGGCGATCACCGCACGGATGTTGCCGTTTGCCAACTCGAAAGCAGCAGTGGTGACGAGATCGCTCCAGCGCTGCAGGGCGTCGGCCTTCTCATCGAAATAGTCGTAGAGCTGGTAGATGCCACGAACCCCCGCCTGTCGGGTACCGACTTGGTTGAGGATAGCTTCCGTAACCTCCATCGGGACACCCATGGATTGGCACCCTGTGGCGAGCGAACGACGCAGGTCGTGCACCACCCAAGGCTGCAGAGCGGTGCCCAGCCTGAGTGCCGCCGGCGGATTGCCGGCCAGGACCGAGCCGATTTCCTCGTTCAACGCGATCTTCAGCTTGCTGTATCCGGCGATCGGGACGCGTCCATCGGTCGTGATCGCGGCTCCCGGCGTTGTCCCGTCCCCGCGCAAGACTTGCAGAACGGTCAGAGCCTGGTTGGAGAGAGGTACGACGTGATCGTTCTTGTTCTTGGTGCGCTCGGCCGGCAGCAACCATTCGCCGGAGTCGAAGTCGAGTTCCGCCCACTGGAGGCCCGCCACCTCCCGGAGACGCTGTCCGGTGAGGATTAGAAGACGGTAGAAGGAACGGAACGGGTCGGGGAGCTCACCAGCCGCCAGCCAGACCGTGGCCACTTCCAGAAGCGACAGCACCCGCTTGCGGCTCGGCTCGGCATGAGGGCGCCGGACACGGTCGAGCGGGGAATGCTCGACGATGCCGCGCTCGACGAACCAGTTGAACATCTGGCGCAGCCACTTGTGCATCTTGTTGGCCGCCGCCTTGCTGCGTTCACCGACGGCCTCCAGCGCCTCGGTCACCTTCGCCTTCGTGACCTCGTCCACCGTGCATCCCGCGAACGCAGGCTTGATGTCTCGCTCGAGCACGCCCTCGACGTCCTTGACGCTCCGTAGACCGTTGCCCTTCACATGGCGGTCGAACCAGCGATCGGCGAGCACGTCGAACATCCGTTCAGCGCGCCGATCGTCCTCCGCCGCCTTGGCCTGCTGGGCAGACGCGCGTTCGCCAGCGGGGTCCGAGCCGGATCTCACCGCAGTTAAGATTTCGAGGGCGCGTCTTCGCGCCTGCTCGGCCGTGAAGGGGGAGCCGTGCCGGCCGATCGTCACCTGCCGCTGCTTCTCGTCACGACCGCCGACCTGGTAGCGGAGCACGTATGTCCTGTCGCCGCCGCTGCTGACCCTGACGCCGAAGCCCTTCACCTCCGCGTCCCAGAGGACAGTCCGTCCGCCCGGCGGCGGGACCGCGAGAGCCTCCACGCTGGACTTCGTGATCCGCGTGACCGAACGTCTCGATACGCCGCGTTCGTCTGCCATCTCCGTCGATCCTCATCGAGCCGGATGACCAAAAAATCGGTCATGACCGGGTCACTCGCAGGAAGTAACCTGCGGCACCCACCGGGTACCTATGAGGCCTAATAAACCGCAGATTTCTGCCAGTTAACACCCGCTAGATACCAACAGGAACCTATGGAACCCATCGGGAATTTTCTTGGTAAGGCTGAGGTCGTGAGTTCAATCCTCACCGGCAGCACCATTTTTTCCGTGACAGATCACGGCGTGTAGCCGCCGCTAGAAGCGGGTTTGGCGGCGGGACTTCGCGCTGAGGCGTTGCGGTCGCGTCTTTCCATCTGCAAACCGCCAAGATGGAAAACGCCATTGAAGCCAGCGGCATACGCCAGCTGAACCGCCGCGCCCTGATCGCCGGCGCGGGCGCCGCGCTCGTCCTCCCCAACGCGGCACAGGGGCGGGCCGAGGCGCAGGCCCGGCCACTGATTGACGGCTGGTATGCCGATCCCGAGATCCGTATCTTCGCCAATCGCTACTGGATCTACCCGACCTATTCCGCCGACCGTCACACGCCTGCGCCACCCAGCCGGCTGAGCGCCTGGCAGCGCGAGCAGCGCCGCGCGCCGCACATCTGGGCGCCGTTCCTGCGCCAGACATTCCTCGACGCCTTCTCCTCACCCGACCTCGTCCACTGGACGCGGCATCCGCGCGTGCTCGATGTCGCGCAGGTCGGTTGGGCGGCCTATGCGATGTGGGCCCCATCGGCGATCAACCATCGCGGACGCTATTATCTCTTCTTCGGCGCCAACGACCTCAAGAGCGATGCGCAGGTCGGCGGGATCGGCGTCGCGGTCGCGACGCGGCCGGAGGGCCCGTTCCGCGATGCGATCGGGCGGCCGCTGATCGGCACGATCGAACAGGGCGCGCAACCGATCGACCAGATGGTGTTCCGCGACGACGACGGCAGCCTCTACCTTTATTATGGCGGCTGGAAGCATTGCAACGTCGCGCGCCTGTCGGATGATTGCACCGCAATTCGGCCGTTCGCCGACGGCAGCCGGTTCAAATCGATCACCCCCTCGCCCGATTACGTCGAAGGGCCGTTCATGGCGAAGCGCGACGGCGTCTATTATCTGATGTGGTCCGAGAACGACTGGACCGGGCCGGATTATCGCGTCGCCTATGCCACCGCGCCCGGGCCGCTCGGACCGTTCACGCCACGCGGCGTCATCCTGCAGCAGGATGCGCGGATCGCGCGCGGCGCCGGGCATCATTCGCTGGTGCGGATTCCGGGCAGCGACGATTGGTACATCGTCTATCACCGCCGCCCGCTCGGCGAACGGGACGGCAATCACCGCGAGATCGCGATCGACCGCCTCCATTTCCGCCGCGACGGCAGCATTGCGCCGGTGGTGATGACCGCCGGCGGCGTCCGCCCGCGCCCGCTGCCCCGCTAGCCGCTCACGAACAGCGCGACACCGCACCTTCCCGTCGTTCGCGACATGGTCGAGGTTGCGGTCGGCGCGGACGGGCACGGCGGCGCTCTCGACGATCCCGGGCCCTGCCCTCGCGATCACGATAACGACCCGTCGTCCTGATACATTTACGAATATCGACGAATCACGACGCCCGCCGGTCGCGACGGTGGCGAAGCGCGGCGCGCCTCATCCCCCGGCGCGTCAGGATGCCGGCGTGTCGCTCCACCCGCCGCCGAGCGCCTTGAACAGCGCCACCGTCTGCTGGCGGAGCTGCGCATCGCTCAGCGTCAGCTGCTCGCGCGCCGACAGCACCTGCGCCTGCGCGTTGAGCAGCGCGTCCTGCGCGACGAAGCCGGTCTGATATTGCGCGGCGATCGCATGCGCGCTCGCCTCCGCATCGGCGACGGCGCGGGCGAGTGCGGCATGGCGAAGGCGCTCGGCGGCGATCTGCGACAGCGGATCCTCGACATCACGCAGCGCCTGCAGGACGATGGCGCGATATTGCAGCAGCGCCTCGTCGCGCTGCGCCTCGCGCAGCTTGACGGTCGCGCGCCGCCGCCCGCCGTCGAGCAGCGGCAATTGGACCCCGCCGGTACCGGTCAGTTGCAGGCTGTCGCGGCTGATCAGGTTCGACAAGGCGGTCGAGATCAGCTGCGCCATGCCGGTCAGGCTGAAATGCGGATAGAGATCGGCGGTGGCGACGCCGATCTCGGCATTGGCGGCGGCGAGGTTGCGCTCGGCGGCACGCACGTCGGGACGGCGGCGGAGCAGATCGGAGGGCAGGCCCGGCGGGATCGCCGGAGCAGGCGGCAGCGTGACGCCGGGGCCGACGAATTCGGCATCGAGCGCGGCGGGCGGCTGTGCGAGCAGGATCGCCAGCGCGTGGCGACGAACGTCGATATCGGCGCGGATCGGCGCCAGCCGCGCCTCGGTGCCGGTGATCGATCCGCGCTGGCGGGTGACGTCGACCGGCGGCACCAATCCGACCGCGGCGACATGACCAGCGACGGTCAGCGCGCCGCGCTGGCGGGCGAGTTCGGCCTCGATCACCGCGACCTGCGCCTGGTCGGTGCGCAGCGCGAGATAGGCTTGTGCGACTTCGGAGGCGATCATCACCGCGGCGTCGCGGCGGTTCCATTCCGCCGCCTCGGTCCGCGCGGTCGCCGCCTCGACGCCGCGGCGCACCCCGCCGAACACGTCGAGCTCCCACGACGCGTCGAAGCCGGCGGCGTAGGTGGTGATGCCGCTGCCGGGGAGCGCGATGCCGCTGCTCGATCCGCTGCCTCCGCCACTGCTGCTGCTCCCGCCACCGCTGCCGCCGCCGAACAGCCGCGCGAGCGAGGAAAAGCCGGCGTTCTTGCTGAATTCGACATGCGTCGCGTTGGCGCTGGCGTTGACCTGCGGACTATAGGCCGAGCGTGCGACGATCTCCTGCAACCGCGCCTCGCGCACCCGCGCCGCGGCCAGGCCGATGTCGGGATTGTCGCGCAGCGCGCGCTGGATCAGCGCGGTGAGCTGCGGATCGCCGAACGTCGTCCACCAGGTCGCCGGGTCGATCCCCGCGCCCGCCGGCTGCGGCCCGGCGAAGCGCGGCGGCACCGCGACGACATCGGCGGGATGATAGTCCGGCCCGACGGTGCAGGCGGCGAGCAGCGCCGCTGCGGTAAGTGCCAGAAACCGCCGCATCAATGCGCTCCCCCTTGATTGCCGCCGGTCTTGCTGGCGCGCATGAACAGCACCAGCGGCGCGACGACGAGCACGACGATCATCAGCGTGCGGAACACGTCGAGGAAGGCGAGCATCGTCGCCTGCCGCTGCACCTGACTGTACAGCACGGCAAGCGGCGTGGTCGACGGATCGCCCTGCCCGGCGAACTGGCCGGCGGCCTTGCGCATCCAGTCGTTGTAATTGGCGTCGAGCGGGTTGAGCGTCTGCACCAGCTCGGTCTGGTGTTTCTGCAGGCCGTTCGACAGCAACGTCTGCGACAGCGAGATGCCGAGCGTGCCGCCGAGGTTGCGCGCGACGTTGAGCAGGCTGGAGGCCTGCGCGGTCTGGCTCTGCTTCAGCCCGACATAGGCGATGGCGTTGATCGGCACGAACAGGAACGGCAAGGCCATCGCCTGATAGAGGCGCGCGGTCGCCGCGTCGAAGAAGGTGATCTCGGCATTGAGATTGGCCATGTTGTACAGCGCCGCCGCCTGGACGAGCAGCGCCGGGAACAGCAGGAAGCGCACGTCGACCTTGCCGCTCAGCCGCCCGGCGAAGGGCACCGCGACCAAGGTCGCGAGGCCACCGGCGGTGAGCGCGAGGCCGGCGTCGAGCGAGCTGTAGCCGAGCACCTGTTGCAGCATCTGCGGGATGAGCTGCGTCGTGCCGAACAGGATCATGCCGGTGATCGCCATCACGCCGATGGTCAGCGCGAAATTGCGGTTCTTGAGCAGCCGCAGGTCGATCACCGGATCGTCGCGGTTGAGCTCCCACAGCACCAACGCGATCAGCGCGGTCGCGGAGATGATCGCGCTGGTCAGGATCAGCGGACTCGAGAACCAGTCCTCGCGCTCGCCGCGATCGAAGGTGAGTTCGAGGAAGCCGAGACCGAGCGCGACGAGCAGCACGCCGATATAATCGATGCGCAGGCCGTTCCTGAACTTCTTGTCGCGGTCCTTCTTCACCTGTGCCGGCTCGTCGACGAGCGCCCGCACCGCGAGCCAGGCGGCGATGCCGATCGGCACGTTGATCAGGAACACCCAATGCCACGAGGCATATTCGACGATATAGCCGCCGAGCGTCGGCCCCAGGACCGGCCCGACGACCACGACGATCGCGAAGGCGGCAAAGGCCATGCCGCGCTGCGCCGGCGGGAAGGTATCGGCGAGGATCGATTGCTCGACCGGGGCGAGGCCGCCGCCGCCGATCCCCTGCAACACGCGCGCCAGCACCAGCGTCGTCAGATTGGGCGACAGGCCGCACAGCAGCGACGAGGCGGTGAACAGCGCGATCGACAGCAGGAAATAGCGTTTGCGGCCGATCGCGTCGGACAGCCAGCCCGAGATCGGGATGACGATCGCATTGGCGACGAGATAGCTGGTCAGCACCCAGGTCGCCTGATCGTTGGAGACCGACAGGCCGCCGGCGATATGGTCGAGCGCGACATTGGCGATCGACGTGTCGAGCACCTCCATGAAGGTCGGGATCGAGATGATCGCGACGATCAGCCACGGGCTGTACTTGCCCGCGGCGGATCGACTCGGCGACCAGCCCGCCGCAGCGCTCGCCATCGCTCAGCGGACCTTGACGGTCGGCACCACCGACATGCCGGGGCCGATCGGATAGCGGCGCGGATCGGGGCTGCCGTCATGCCGGTCGAATTCGATCCGCACCGGCACGCGCTGCACCACCTTGACGTAATTGCCCGTCGCATTCTGCGGCGGCAGCAGCGCGAACGCCTGCCCCGCGCCGCGCTGGATCGAATCGACATGGCCGGTGAACTTGACGGTCGGATAGGCATCGACGTGGATGTCGACCGGCTGGCCGATGCGCATCAGCTGGAGCTGCGTTTCCTTGAAGTTGGCGGTGACCCACATCCTGTCGGGGACGATCGCCATCAGCTGCGTCCCCGGCCCGACATAGGAGCCGACGTTGACCTGCCGGTTGACCACCTGCCCGGCGACCGGCGCGGTGAGGCGCAGGTCGTTGATCGTGACATTGGCCTGTTCCACCGCGGCGCGGCGGGCGGTGACGACCGCCTCGGCCGCCTTGACCTGACGCGCGGCGACGGTGACCTGCGCGTCGGCGGCGTCGACCTGGCGGCGGGCGGCGGCGGCATCGGCGGCGGTCGATCGCGCGGTGGCGCGCGCCTGATCGAGCTGCTGACCGGCGACCGCGGTCGGATCGAGCTTGAGCAGCGCCTGATAACGGTCGAGGTCCTGTGCCGCCTTGATCGCACTGGCGAGCGGGACGCGCGCCTGCGCCGCCGCCTGATCGCGCGCGGCGAGCGCGGCGGATACCTGCGCCAGCGCCTGCTGCACGCCCGCCTGCGCCTGGACGACATTGGCGCGCGCCTCGGCGACCTGAGCCTCCGGTCCCGACGGTTCGATCACCGCGAGCAGCCGGCCCGGCTCGACGTGGCGATTGTCGATATTGGCGACGCTGACCAACGTGCCGGCGACCTGCGGGGCGATCCTGACGATATGCGCGTCGACGAAGGCGTCGTCGGTCGATTCATATTGCCGCGCGTGCAGGTAATAGAGCGTACCGCCGATCACCAGCACGACGACCACCGCGATCAGGATGATCCAGAACAGCGGCTTCTTGAACAGCGACGGCTTCTTCTCCTTCGCGTCGTCGTCGTCCGAATCGTCGTCGTCGGAGTCCGCATCGTCGTCGTCGGAGTCCGCATCGTCGTCGTCCGAATCGTCGTCCTGCTGGTCGTCGCCCTTGTCGGCGGAGGTCGCCGCGTCATCGGCATCGTCGCCCGCCTGATCGTGCGTGGTCTTCTTCTGGTCGTCACGCTCGCTCATGGCGGCTCCTGCTGTGCGGCCCGGTCGGGAGGGTCGGGGCCGTGCGATGCGCATCGGCATCCGTCCGCATGGCCTGACGACTGGCGGGGCTGCCGGCGATGGTGAGGGATGCCCCCGGCGTCACGCGGGCATCATGTCGGTCGAACGCACCATAAGGCCCCCCGGAAACAAAACGATACGTTCCGGATTCGCTAAAGCCGCCGCGGGCCGGATCGTTCCGCCTGCGCAAAGTAATTCAGGTTAGGCGGGTTTTTGAAGCGATCGGACTAGCCGCGGCGCGCCTGATCCGGCAGCCTGCCCGTCCCGATCGTCCAGCCGGAGCCTCCATGCGCCTGTCGCTCGCCGCCGCCCTCGCCGTCGCATCAGCCACCTTCGCCGGCACGGCGGCCGCCGCGCCCGAGGCGGAGCATGGCAGCGGCCGCTATCCGGCGATCTACGAGGCGCTGCCGGGCCTGCCCGATCATGTCGTCTATCGTCCCGCCGATCTGACGCGACTCGGGCGCGAACGGCTGCCGATCTACGTCTGGGGCAATGGCGGGTGCAGCGCCGATGCGACGAGTTCGCGCAACCACCTGCTCGAGATCGCATCGCACGGCTATCTCGTCATCGCGTCGGGGACGATCCCCGGCCCGGCCAAGCCCGCCGCCGCGCCGGCCACGCCGGGCGCGCTGACCGTCGCGACCAAGACCGGGTTGCTCCGCGACGCGATCGACTGGGCGCAGACGGAGAATCATCGCGCCGGCAGTCCGCTCGCCGGCCATATCGCCACCGACCGGATCGCCGTGTCGGGGTGGAGCTGCGGCGGGTTGCAGGCGCTGGCGACGTCGCAGGACCCGCGCGTGACGACCGCCGTCATCATGAACAGCGGTTTCTTCCCCGAAGGCGCGAATCCGATCAACGGAGTCGCCTCGGACAAGGCGATGCTCGCCGGTCTGCACGGGCCGGTGCTCTACGTGCTCGGCGGCCCGACCGATATCGCCGCGGCGAACGGCACCGACGATTTCGCGCGAATCACCCGGGTGCCGGCCGCCCTGGTCAACATCCCGGTCGGCCATGGCGGCACCTATATGCAACCGCATGGCGGGGTCGGTGCGGAGGTGGTCACCGCCTGGCTCGACTGGCAATTGAAGGGGAAAAGCGACGGACAGGCCGCTTTTTCCGGTCCACAGTGTCGATTCTGTCACGATCCGCGATTGACGCTGGCGCGCAAGAACTTCAATTAGGCGCATTGGTGGCCAACCGAAAGCAAAGACCTTCATGCAGATCATCGTTCGTGACAATAACGTCGACCAAGCCCTCCGCGCGCTCAAGAAGAAGCTGCAGCGGGAAGGCGTGTACCGTGAAATGAAGCTCCGCCGGCACTATGAGAAGCCGTCGGAAAAGCGTGCCCGCGAGCATGCCGCCGCGGTCAGCCGCGCGCGCAAGGCCGATCGCAAGCGCGCCGAGCGCGATCGCTGATCGACCGCGTCTGACGCCACCACCCCCGGCGCGCGCCGGGCGGTGGCGGCGACAGGGACTCAGCCGTCCGTCAACGGCTTGGCGAGCGCCGGCGTCTGCTGATGCTGGACGACGCGCCATACCTCATGCTCGATCCGCCGGATCGTCGAGGTGCAATGCGCCTCATAGCCTTCGTCCCCGCGCTGCGCGTGGACCTTATAGCCGATCACGATCAGCCCTTCCTGCGGGCGTGACACCTGCCGCTCGCTGAGCTCGGCCGTCTCCCAGACCGGCGTCGCGGCGACCGCATCGATTGCGGCGTCGCCGCGCAGCACGAACGGCGGCCGCGGCAGCACCATCACCACCTCGGCATCGACCTTCTCGCGGTAATTGTCGGGACCCTCGGTCCACAGGCTCTCTTCGAACGTCCACAGGCGACTGTCTTCCATCTCGCTATCTCCCGGTGTCAGCCGGGGAAGAGCGGCGCGCGGCGACGAATGTTCCGTGATCGCCCGCCGTCACCAACCGGGCGGTGATGCGTTGCGGCTGTTCCACGAGGAGGCTTCATGACCGACACCGCCATTCAGACCCGCCAGCGCGAGATCGCCAGCGAACATCTGCTGTTCAAGCTGATCGAATATGTCGAAGACCGGCATCCCGGCCTGCTCGACTTCCTGGAACAGAGCCTCGACCATCTCGGCGACCCGGCCGACGATGCGAGCAAGGACGATGCGGGCGTGCGCGCGATCGCGCAGCGGATGATCACCGGTGCCCGGCGGCAAGGCACCGACTGATCGACCGCTCCGCGGATAGTTATCGCGATAATGATATCGACGGACCGCCGCGACGATCCTAAATCATTATCGCGATAACAAACAGGAGTTCGCCATGTCGGTCGACGTCAAATACAGCACCACCGCCACCGCCACGGGCGGCCGCGACGGCCATGCCCGGTCCGACGATGGTCGCATCGACATCGGCCTGTCGACGCCGCGCGAGCTGGGCGGCGCCGGTGGCGAGGGCAGCAACCCCGAGCAGCTGTTCGCCGCCGGTTACGCCGCCTGCTTCATCGGCGCGCTCAAGGTCGCCGGGCGCGAGCTCAAGCTGGCCGTGCCGGACGATGTCGCGGTGACCGCGACGGTCGGCATCGGTCCGCGCGCCGAAGGCGGCTTCGGCATCACCGCCGATCTCGCGGTGGCGCTGCCCGGCATCGCCGAGCCGGACGCGAACCGTCTGGTCGAAGCGGCGCACCGGATCTGCCCCTATTCGAACGCGACGCGCGGCAACGTCGATGTCGGGCTGACGCTCGCCTGATGACGGGCTCGCGGATACGGATGGCGGCACGCGGATTGTAGCAGCCTACTCTTTCGAAGGTGTTGCCATGATCCGTTCGTTCCTCATCGGCCTGGTTGCCGGCCAGCGCGGCATCACCCCGCTGGCGGTGATCGCCACCGCGACCCGCCGGCACGAGGTGCCCGCCGCGCTGCCGCTCCAGTCGCTGATGCGCCATCCGCTGGTCGCCGCGGGGACGGCCGCCTTTGCCGCCGCCGAAATGGCGGGCGACAAGATGAAGACGGCGCCCGATCGTATCGTCCCGGTCGGGCTGGCGGTGCGCAGCGTCACCGCGGCCTATGCCGGCGCCGCGCTGGCGCCGCGCGGCAAGCGGCTGCTCGGCGGCGGCATCGCCGTCGCCAGCGCGCTCGCCTCCTCCTATATCGGCTGGCGGTTGCGCTGCGCCGCGATGGACCGCTTCGGCCAGACCGCGAGCGGCTTCGTCGAGGACGCGCTGGTGTTCGGCGCCGGCCTGGTCATCGCCAACCCGCGGCTCGTCGCCGACGAGCTCTGACCTCAGCGCAGCATCGCCAGCGCCGCCATCAGCAGCGCGGCGATGCTGGGGTAGAAGGTCAGTGCGAAGCCGAGCGCGCGCGCTTCGGCACCGTCAAGATAGCCGCTCCAGAACAGCAGCCGTCCGGCGGTGAAACAGGCGGCGAACAGCGCCACCGGCACGCGCGCGTGATCGCTGATCAGGGTCAGCGCGGCATAAGCGATGCTGGCGAGCAGCGCCTGTTCGGCGGTGTTGCGCAGGATCGCATTGGCCGCATCGACCCGGTCGTCGACACCGTCGCGGCCACCGATCGCCGCCGTCGAGGCGAAACGGCGGCGTGCCACGTCGCCGATCGCCGCCGCCATCCACAGGCCCAGCACCAGCAGCGCGATGCCCAGGGTTGTCAGCCGCGCCTCGAGCACCGCGGCGCTGCTGCGATAGCTGCCGAGGATCGCCGCGGCGATCGTCAGCCCCAGGCCGATGCCGATGCCGCGCGCGACACCGGTCTGCGGCGACCGCTTCGGCGCAGACACCGGCTCGCTCATACCAGCAGCCCCTGCAACAGCTTGGGCAAGGTGCCGCTTTCGCCGCGCGCCTCGGCCATGAACCGGTCCTTGAGCGGCGGCAGGCGATCGACCGCGCTGATCCCGAACCGCCGCACCGCGCTCGCGGTCTTGCCGGGGATGCCGAACAGCCGGGTCAGCGTATCGGTCGCCGCGGCGACCATGAAGGTGTCGAGCCCGCGCCAGCGCTGATAGCGTTCGAGCAGCGCGGGATCGCCGAGGTCGAGGCCGAGCCGCTTGCCCTCGACCAGCACCTCGGCCAGCGTCGCGACGTCGCGCAGGCCGAGGTTGAGCCCCTGCCCCGCGATGGGATGGATGCCGTGCGCGGCGTCGCCGACCAGTACCAGCCGGTCCGCGGTGATCCGCGCCGCATGGTGGAAGCCGAGCGGATAGCTCGCGCGCGGGCTGGCGTCGTGCAGCTCGCCAAGGAAGCCGCCCATCCGCTTGCTCGCCTCGGCGAGGAAGGCGCGGTCGCCGAGCTTCATCATCGCCGGCCCGTCCTCGCCCTTCACCGACCAGACGATCGCCGAGCGATGGCCGATCGCATCGTCGGGCAGCGGCAGCAGGGCGAAGGGGCCGGCGGAATAGAAGATCTCGTAGGCGACGTCCTCGTGCGGATATTGATGGTGGAAGGCGCCGACGATCGCGGCATGGTCATACTGCCAGCGCGCGACCGGGATGCCCGCCGCCTCGCGCGTCGGCGAATTGCGGCCCTCCGCGGCGATCAGCAGCGCCG
Organism: Sphingomonas kyungheensis; assembly: GCF_037120395.1. Classification (NCBI taxonomy): domain Bacteria; kingdom Pseudomonadati; phylum Pseudomonadota; class Alphaproteobacteria; order Sphingomonadales; family Sphingomonadaceae; genus Sphingomonas; species Sphingomonas kyungheensis. The sequence goes on along the minus strand of NZ_JBBBDM010000006.1, from coordinate 145,873 downwards.
CGCGCACCGTCTCCCCCGAATCGAGCGTCGCGGCGACGCCGGCGGGACCGCGGACGACGTCGACCGCGCGCGTCTGCATGCGCAGGTCGATGCCGGCCGCGCCGCTCGCCGCGGCGAACAGCGCCGACCGCAGCGCCTTGTTCTCGTACATCGTGCCGAGCGCGCCATCGTCGTCGGCGGGGCGGAAATCGAGCTTGCCCGGCGCGAGCCCGTCGCTGACCCGGATATGGCGGATCGCGCAGCCCTGCCCGGCGAGCGTCGCCCCGATACCGATCGCGTCGAGCATCCGCCCGCTCGCGCTGGCGATCGCCGAGGCGCGGCCGTCGAAGCCGGGTGCGAGCACCACCGCCGGGTCGGCGGGATCGATGACGGTGCTGGTCAGACCATGCGTATCGAGCGCGAGTGCGAGCGTCGCGCCGACCAGGCCGCCGCCCAGGATGATGACATCTGTATCCATATCGCCTCCCTACGCCTGCACCGCGCGGGTGCCAATCGGCCTGTCGCCAACTGCCTTGACGTAACGCACCGGCGGCCCGATGATTCCGGTGCATTTCGCACATTGAAGGAACTGGGAATGGCGAGCCGTGCGCAGCCAGGGCTGTTGCGTGAGACGGTGAAGGCAGGGGCGGTGCGGGGCGGTGCGTTGATCGCCGCGATCGCGCTGTTCCTCCTCACCGTGCTGATGGTGCTGGCGCTGGCCAGCTACCATGCCAGCGACGCGGCGCTCAACACCGCATCGGGCGGGCCGATCCTCAATTGGGCAGGGCCACCGGGAGCGTGGTTCGCCGATTGCGCGCTCACCCTGTTCGGGCCGGCGGTGGCGCTGCTGCTGCCGGTCGCGCCGATCGTCGCGTTGCGCCTGTGGCGCGATCAGCCGCCGGGGCGCTGGGCGGCGATGCTGCGCAATGCGGCGATCGGCGTCGCGCTGATGGCGGCGGCGCTCGCCTTCGTCTCCGATTCGTCGGTGCTCGCACTGCCCGCCGGCTGGGGCGGCATCATCGGCCTCGCCGTCGCGCACGCCGTGCAATGGGCGCTCGGCTTCCTCGGCCAGCCCGGCGTAGCGCGCTGGCTGGCGCGCGGCGTCGGCCTCGCGGCGGGAGTCGGCGGCATCATCATCTGGGCGAAGAGCCTCGAGATCGACCTCGGCGAACGGCGCTTCCGGCTGCGTCGCGTGCGGACCGCGGACGATTCTGTCACCGACGCCTATGACGTCGAGGACGACGACGATTATGACGATGACCTTGCCGACGACCCGTTGCAGCTCGCCCGCAAGGTCGAACCACGCGCGCTCGCCGAGCCCGATCCGCGCCCGGCCCCCGTCATCGCCGACCGCAGCTCGGCACCGTCGGCGGCGAAGCCCAAGCCGCGCCAGCAGAGCCTCGACCTCGGTCACAGCTATACCCTGCCCTCGCTCGACCTGCTCACCCCGGCGCCGCCCGCGCCCAAGGGCACGATCGACAAGGCGGCGCTCGAACGCAATGCGCGCCTGCTCGAGAACGTCCTCGACGATTTCAAGGTGCACGGCGTCATCAATGAGGTGCGGCCCGGCCCGGTCGTGACGATGTACGAGCTGGAGCCCGCCCCCGGCATCAAGGCGAGCCGCGTCATCGCGCTCGCCGACGATATCGCGCGCAACATGTCGGCGGTGTCGGCGCGCGTCGCGGTGATCCCGGGGCGCAACGTCATCGGCATCGAGCTGCCCAACCAGAAGCGCGAATCGGTGTCGCTGCACGAGCTGGTCGGCAGCCAGACGTTCGAGGATCAGGCGGCGCAGCTGCCGATCATCCTCGGCAAGAACATCGCCGGCGACCCGGTGATCGCCGATCTCGCGCCGATGCCGCACCTGCTCGTCGCCGGCACCACCGGCTCGGGCAAGTCGGTCGGGCTGAACTGCATGATCCTGTCGCTGCTCTACCGGCTGACACCCGACCAGTGCCGGATGATCATGATCGATCCCAAGATGCTCGAACTGAGCATGTACGACGATATTCCGCATCTGCTGTCGCCGGTCGTCACCGATCCCGCCAAGGCGGTGCGCGCGCTGAAATGGGCGGTTGAGACGATGGAGGACCGCTATCGCCAGATGTCCTCGGTCGGCGTGCGCAGCCTCGCCGGCTTCAACGACAAGGTGCGCGCCGCCAAGGCGAAGGGCCAGCGGCTCGGCCGCCGCGTCCAGACCGGCTATCATCCCGAGACCGGCCAGCCGGTCTATGAGGAGGAGCAGCTCGACTACGAACCGCTGCCGCAGATCGTCGTCATCGTCGACGAGCTCGCCGACCTGATGATGACCGCCGGCAAGGAGGTCGAGTTCCTGATCCAGCGGCTGGCGCAGAAGGCGCGCGCCGCGGGCATCCACCTGATCATGGCGACGCAGCGCCCGTCGGTCGACGTCATCACCGGCGTCATCAAGGCCAATCTGCCGACGCGGATCAGCTTCCACGTCACCAGCAAGATCGATTCGCGCACCATCCTCGGCGAACAGGGCGCCGAACAGCTGCTCGGCAAGGGCGACATGCTCTACATGCCCGGCGGCAAGGGCATCGTCCGCGTCCACGGCCCCTTCGTCAGCGACGACGAGGTCCACCATATCGCCGATCACTGGCGCGCGCAGGGCCAGCCCGACTATATCACCTCGGTCACCGAGGAGCCCGAGGAGAGCTTCGCGCTGGAAGGCGCGCCGGAGGGGGAGGATTCCGCCGAGGACCAGCAATATCGCAGCGCGATCCAGCTGGTGTGCGAATCGCAGAAGGCGTCGACCAGCTGGCTCCAGCGCCAGTTGCGCATCGGCTACAATTCCGCGGCGCGGCTGATCGAGAAGATGGAGAAGGACGGCATCGTCAGCCGCCCCGATCACGTCGGCCGCCGCGAGGTGCTGCGCGATACCGAGGGGCATGCGATCTGACGTCGGCGGCGGGGGGGGCCGTGTGCTACCCGCCCTTCGACAGGGTCAGGGCCAACGGTAGGATGAAAGGCCTCCTCCATCGTTCGTGCCGAGCCTGTCGAAGCACGGATCTCCGCGAGCGGGCGCTTGATTGTACGCACCCTCCTCCGACGCGCACCGGCCGCCGCTCCGCATCGCTGACCGGGCGCCTCGGGACCCACCATCCCGGTTGCGCAGTTAAGCGGCCATTCAACGCCCCTTGCCCATCAGGACCCGCATGATCCGATCCGCTTTCGCCCTTGCCGCCGCGCTCAGCGCTCCCGTTGCCGTTCAGGCGCAGACCGGCGATCTTGCCGCGGTGCAACGCCATCTCCAGGCGCTGACGACGATGACCGCCGGCTTCACCCAGACCGATCGCACCGGCAAGGTGCTGACCGGCACCTTCACGCTCAAGAGCCCGGGCAAGCTGCGCTTCCAATATGAGAAGGGCGTGCCGATCCTGATCGTCGCGGAGGGCGGCGCGCTCACCTTCATCGATTATTCGGTGCGGCAGGTGCAGCGCTGGCCGATCAAGAATTCGCCGCTGTCGGTGCTGCTCGATCCGAGTCGCGACATCAGCCGCTACGCCCGGCTGGTGCAGACCGGCAACGACCGGGTCGTCTCGGTCGAGGCGAGCGATCCCAAACATCCCGAGATCGGCCGGATCACGATGATCTTCGCCCGCGACGCCGCGGCGCCGGCAGGACTCGCGCTGCAAGGCTGGGTGCAGCTCGACAGCCAGAACAACCGCACGACGATTCGCCTGACCAATCAGCGCTTCGGCGTGCCGGTTAGCGACGGAACGTTCAAATGGGTCGACCCACGGCGGTCAACTACGCGATAATGAACGCGAAATGCCCTCGCCATTCATCATCGCGACAGGTTGGCGGGCGTAAATACCCCATTGCGGATGTGGGGCGTCCGGGATTTTTCCCCCTGTTGCCCGGATGGACAACCCCCTTCCCGCCTGCGTGACGAACGCCAGGTCGGCCCTCGCTCCATGCCCCCGGAGCGGGGGCCTTTCCGTTTGGGCGCGCGGCGGCCGGTGTCCACCTTGCCCGCCCCTGCCCCATTGCCTAGATGCGGCGGCGTGAAGATCGTATCGTGGAATATCAATTCCGTCCGCTTCCGGATCGCCATCGTCGAGCAGTTCCTGCGCGAGGTCGCGCCGGATATCCTGTGCCTCCAGGAAACCAAGGTGGTCGACGAGGACTTCCCGCACGAGGCGTTCCACGCGCTCGGCTATGTCCACACCGTCATCCACGGCCAGCGGATGCATCACGGCGTCGCGATCCTCAGCCGCGTGCCGATCGTCGCCGATGATCGGTTCGACTGGCAGGCCAATCGCGAGGCGCGGCATATCGGCGTGCGGCTGCCCAACGGCGTGCGGCTGGAGAATGTCTACGTCCCCGCCGGTGGCGACGTGCCGGATCGGGCGGTCAACGCCAAGTTCGGGCAGAAGCTCGACTTTCTCGAGCGGATGACGCGCTGGTCGGCGGATCTGGCGGTCCCGACGATCCTCACCGGCGACTTCAACATCGCGCCGCTGCCGAGCGACGTGTGGAGCCACAAGGCGCTGCTCAAGACGGTGAGCCATACGCCGATCGAGGTCGAGGCGCTCGACCGGCTGCAGGCGTCGAACGACTGGGTCGATCTCGGCCGGCACTTCCACCCTGCCCCGGCGCGGCTCCACACCTGGTGGAGCTATCGCTCGCCCGACTGGACCAAGAACGATCGCGGCCGGCGGCTCGATCATATGTGGGCGAGCCGCGATGTCGCGGCGCAGGCGGTGGCGCATAGCGTACACGAGGATTGCCGCAGCTGGCTCAAGCCGTCGGACCATGTGCCGATCATGACCGAGTTCGCCTGGTGACCGACGCGCGCGCCGTCGCCCGCGCGATCGATGCGATGCGCCGCGGCTGGCCGATCGCCATGCAGGCGCCGGGCGAGACGCCGCTGTCGCTGCTCGCGATCGAGACGGCCGATCCGGCGGGATGGCAGGCGTTCACCCAGAATGAACCAGGCAAGGTGCTGATCTCCCACGGCCGAGCCGCGACGCTCAAGCTGACCAACCAGCTCGCCGCCGCCGATCCGGACAGTCCGGTGGTGGTCGCCGCGGCGCCGTGGCTCGATTTCTCGACCGCGCTCGCGCTGGCCGATCCGCAGCTCGATCTCGCGACGCCGATGAAGGGGCCGTTCCGCACCGCCCCGGTCGATGCGACCGCGGCGGGTCTCGCGGCGATCCGGCTGGCGCGGATCGCCGGGCTGCTTCCCGCCTTCTTCCTCGACGGCATTGGCGCCGAAGTGACGATCACCCCGCAGGCGATCGATGCGCATCAGGACGCACGCGCGCTCCGGCTGGCGACGCGCGCGCGCTTGCCGGTCGACGGTGCCGAACAGGCGGAGATCGTCGCCTTCCGCGCGCCCGATTCAAGCGACGAACATGTCGCGCTGCTGATCGGCCAGCCCAACGGCGCGCCGCCGCTGGTCCGGCTGCACAGCGAATGCCTCACCGGCGACGTGCTCGGCAGCCTCAAATGCGACTGCGGCCCGCAATTGCATGCCGCGATAACGGCGATCGCAGCGAACGGCTGGGGCATCCTGTTGTATCTTCGGCAGGAAGGACGCGGCATCGGCTTGGTCAACAAGCTGCGCGCCTATGCCTTGCAGGATCAGGGATTTGACACGGTCGATGCCAATACGCGACTGGGCTTTGCGGTCGATGCCCGCGATTTCGGCGTCGCCGCGCGGATGCTGGAACTGCTCGGCCGGACGCAGGTGCGGCTGATGACCAACAATCCCGCCAAGGTCGAGGGACTGGAAGCTGCGGGGATCGATGTGATCGAGCGCGTGCCGCACGCCCTGCCGCCGAACCCGCACAATGCGCGCTATCTCGCCACCAAGCGCGATCGCACCGGCCATCAGCTGTAGCGGGATCGCCGAGGCTGGCGCGGGATGATTGCACGTCTCTGTCCCCATAGGGACAGGGAGCACCAGCCGCGCAAAGGGCAACCTCTCTGCGCCCTCCGCGCCTCTATGCGAACCCGAAAGACCCGAATTGCCGGCGCGACGCGAACCTAGGCGGTGAACGCCTCCGGATCGATCATCCCGGTCAGCCGCAGCGCCGCGCGGCGCGCGAAGGCGAGCGTGCAACGTTTGCGGACGTGCGCGGGCAGCGGCACGGTATGCGCCTCGCGGATGATCGCGGCATCGTAGCGGTCGGCGACGATCACCCCGGTCCGTTCGGGGAGGAAGGCGGCGCCGTCGAGCGGACCGGTGTCGAATCCCGCCGGCACCGCCCAGTAATATCGATCGCAATGCGCGAGATAGTCCGGCCATTTGCCGTCGCCGAGCAGATCGGCGCGCGATACCTTGATCTCGACGACGACGAGCTGGCCGCGCGCGTCGATCGCCATCAGGTCGGCCCGGCGACCGCCGTCGAGCGGCACTTCGGCGATGGTGGTGAGATCGTGGCGCAGCAACATCCGCGTCACGCCGCGGGCGACATCCGCAGCGCAAAGCGCGGCATCGCCGCCGTCCAAACACGAAGCGGGGGCCATGTCCAACATGACCCCCGCTTAGGAACATTATGCGAACGGAGCAAGCCCGTCCGTCGCGTCTCAGCGATAGAAGACGTGGTTGCCGATGCTTGCGATCTTGATGACGTTGCCGGCCGGGCGGCGGTTCGGCGTATTGAAGAACAACGCCTTGGGTGCCGGGCTCTCCCAAGCTGCGGCCAGCGCGATCTTGGCGACGGCGAGCGCGGTGCGGTAGCTGGCACGGCCCTGGTCGATCGACGGGATCTCACCGCCGCGCACGAAGCTGAACTGGCCACGCTGCTTGACGACCGAGCAGATGTCGGTCGGGAAGCGGCCCGACTTGGAGCGGTTGATGATCACGTTGGCGACGGCAAGCTGGCCGGCGAGCGGCTCGCCCTTCGACTCGAAATAGATCGCACCGGCGAGGCAGCGCTGCGACGAATCGATATCGTCGGCGTCCTGCGCGGCGACGGCTTCGGCGAGGCTGTTGTAATGATCGTCCTCGTCCTGCTCTTCGGTCGGGATCGGCTGAACCATCGCAGCCTGCGGAGCGGCGCTGACGGTAGGAGCGGGATCGGCGGCGACCGGGACGGGAACCGAGACGGGGCTGACCGCATTGATGATGCGGATAGTCGAGGCAGGCGCAGGGATCGCGGTGCGATCGATGTCCGATGCCTTGACGGGCGAGCTGTGGCTGATCAGGCCCGCCAGAGAGAAAGTCATCGCCGCGATGGCCGCGGCGCGCTGCATAATCGTCATCTACGTCTTCGATGTGCGGTGAGATCACGGACCCGATCGGCCAGGCCGATCGTCCGGGCGTCCCCCCGACTGCGTCACCACCCCGGATCGCACCCGGGCGCGGCACAACGCGCATTCACTGTGCGCGCGGCTTTCGTCACGGGGCTGTCATAGTCAATTCGACGCGATCGTTTCAGCGGCGAACCGTTCGGCTTCCGGGATGTCCAGTTCGATTACCCACAAATCCGGATCGGATTGGCGGCGCCGCCGCCAATAGCCCTCGACATCCCCGGTCACGGCCGAATCGGCCAGAGTCGCTTCCCCATCAAAGTCGATCCGGCGTTCGAGCACGCGCGTCGGGCCGTCGCGCTGTTCGATCAGCAGCAGGATCGCCCCGCCCTGCGCCTCGCCGCGCGCCCGCACCATGGCGATGCCGCCGGCGTCGTTGACGCGGCGGAGCAGCGCGCCGACGACGAGCTGCGTCGGCAGCCGCGCGGTCACGCGCTGCGATAGCCGGGCAGGCCGGACAGCGCGATCTGCGAGCGCATGAAGGTGCCGGTGCCGCGCGCGACCTCCTCCCCCTCGGCATCGATCAGCCGGGCATCGGCGACGTAGACGCGCCGCTTGCCGCTGATCCACCGCCCCTCGGCCACCACCGGTCCCGCCTTGAGCGGGCGGGTGAGCAGCAGGTTGAACGCGGTGGTGAGCAGGAAGCGATCGGTGACGAGGCTGTTCGCGGCATAGAAAGCGGCGTCGTCGAGCATCTTGAAATAGCTGGTGCCGTGCACTGCGCCGGCGGCGTGATAATGATCCTCGGTCAGCCGGAAGTGGATGCGCGCGACACCCGCCTCGACCACCTCGAGCCGCGATTCGAACATTCGGTTGATCGGCGCGGCGGCGTAGAGCGACTCCAGCGCGCGGAAATGCGCGAGCGCGCCGGCGTCAGGCGGCATCGCGCGCCGCGTCGGCGGTGAACAGCGCGTAGAGCGCATCCGGCGATCCCGCACCGCGCAGCTTGGCGAGAAAAGTGCGGTCGCGCAGCCGGCGCGAGACGCGGGCGAGCGCCTTGAGATGCTCGGCACCCGCATCGACCGGCGAGAGCAGGGTAAAGACGAGGTCGACCGGCAGCGTATCGACCGCGTCGAATTCGATCGGCTGCGCCATTCGCATGAAGATACCCGATACCGCACCGAGGCCGGGCAGGCGCGCATGCGGAATGGCGACGCCGCCGCCGAAGCCGGTCGAGCCGATCTTCTCGCGCGCGGCGAGTCGTTCGGCGGTGAGCTTGCCGTCGAACCCGAGCGTCTCGGCGGCAAGGGCGAGCTGCGCGAACAGCGCCTTCTTGTGCGCGGCGGCGATACCTTCGTAGACCGCCTCAGGGCGCAGCAGATCGCTGAAATCGTGCATGCATGACTCGATTGGTGGCCCCGCCGGGGGCTGTAGCCAAACCGGCGGGGCAGGGGAAGATCAACCGGCGGCGGGCTGCTGCGCGACCTCGCGCTGCGGCTCAACCCAACCGATCGTGCCGTCGCCGCGCCGATAGACCATGTTGTACGATCCGGTGCCGGCGTTGCGGAACATCAGCGCGGCGGTGTTGCGCAGATCGAGCATCATCACCGCATCCGACACGCTGGCGTCGGGAATGTCGACGCGCGTCTCGGCGATGATCAGCGGCGCGTCGCCGACGTCCTCGTCGCTCTGCGCCGGCTCCTGGAAGAGCGTGTAGCCGGCATTGTCATAGCCGAGGTCCTCCTGCGCGGCGACCGCCTCGCTGGCGTGGCGATCCTTGAGCCGGCGCATGTAGCGGCGCAGCTGCGTCTCGATCTTGGCGGCGGCGGCGTCGAAGGCGGGATGCGCCTCCTGCGCCTGATGGCTGCCCTTGAGCACCAGGCCCTTCATGACATGCACGACGATATCGCATCGGAAGCCGACGTCATGCGGCCCCTTGCCGAACGTCACCTCGGCCGAGATGGCACGTTCGAAATGCTTGCTGGCGATACCCTGAAGTCGGTCGCTCACATGATCCTTGAGCGCGTCGCCGGTTGCGACCTGATGACCTGAAATCCGGATATCCATTATAGTCTCCATGGTTATGGGGCTGGCCTGTTGGCCTTCACCCGGTTGGCGTCATTCCAACGCCGCGACCCCCCACAGCGGGTCCTGCAGCTTCGCAACAAAAGCCGCATGGGCGGCAAGTTCCGCCTCGGAGGCGCGGAACTGCCGCGGCGGCCGGACGGTGACGGGGCGGCGTACCGCGACCTGGGTCGTGGTAGCGATGGGCACGTCGCTGACCAGGCCGAGCCCGATCTGGCGACCGCCGAGCAGTTCGACATAGACCTGCGCGAGCAACTGCGCGTCGAGCAGCGCGCCGTGGAGGACGCGGTGCGAGCGGTCGATGCCGAAGCGCGAACACAGGGCGTCGAGCGTATGTTTGGCGCCGGGATGGCGGCTGCGCGCGATCTGCAACGTGTCGACCATCCGCTTGACGTGGACGATCGGCCGGCCGCAGCGCTGCAACTCGCCGTTGAGGAAGGAAAAGTCGAAGCCGGCATTGTGCGCGACGAGCGGCGCATCGTCGAGGAAGGCGATGAGATCGTCGACCGCCTCGGCGAATTTCGGCTTGTCGCTGAGGAACACCTCCGAGATGCCGTGCACCGCCTGCGCCTCGGCGGGCATGTTGCGCTCGGGGTGATAATACGCGTGGAAGGTGCGGCCGGTCTCGACTCGGTTGATCATCTCGACGCACCCGATCTCGACGAGCCGGTCACCGCCGGCAAAGCTCAATCCGGTGGTTTCGGTGTCGAAGACGATCTCGCGCATCGGGACGTTATCCGCCTGCGCGCGCCGCCATGCAAGCGATGACGCGGCGAACCGCGGCGCGCGTGTGGTCGAGCGACACGTCGGTGGCGACGACATGCGTCGCGCGCGCGCGCTTTGCCGCATCGGGCAGCTGGCGGGCGAGGATCGCGTCGAACTTCGCCTCGGTCATGCCGGGGCGGGCAAGCGTGCGGGCGCGCTGCACCTCGGCCGCGGCGGAGACGACGACGGTGGCGTCGACCTGCGCATCGCCGCCGGTCTCGAACAGCAGCGGCACGTCGAAGACGACGAGCGGGGCGTCGGCATGCGCGGCGAGGAAGGCGGCGCGCTCGACCGCGACGGCGGGATGGACGATTCCCTCCAGCCGCTTCATCGCCGCATCGTCGCCGAGCACCGCGGCGGCGAGGGCAGGGCGATCGACTCCGCCCGCGCCGGTGGTGCCAGGAAACGCCGCCTCGATCGCGGCGACGAGCCGCCCGCCCGGACCCTGCAGGCGATGCACCGCGGCATCGGCATCGAAGACGGGCACGCCCTCGGCGGCGAACATCGCCGCGACGGTCGACTTGCCCATGCCGATCGAGCCGGTCAGGCCGAGCACGATCATCCGAGCAGCAACGCCCGCAACGCGTCGTCGCGGGTCCGCGGCGGCGCCTCGCCGAAGAACAGTTCGAAGGCGAGCGCCGCCTGACCGATCAGCATCTCGAGCCCGTCGACCGTCTCGAGCCCGCGGGCGCGCGCCGCGGCGAGCAGCGGCGTTTCGAGCGGCGAATAGACGATGTCGTAGACGATCGCCTCCTCGTCGAGCGGCGACAGGTCGAGCGTGAGCGGCGGCTGCCCCGTCATGCCGAGCGTGCTGGCGTTGACGAGCAATGCGGTATCGTCGGGCAGCGGTGCGGTGAGCGGCAGCGCCTGCCCCTTGAGCTTGAAGGCGGAAAGCAGCACGCCGGCCTTGAGCACGTTGCGGTTGAGCAGCGTCACCGCGCCGACCTCCATCCGTGCCAGCGCGAACAGGATCGCGCGCGCCGCGCCGCCCGCGCCGATCACCGTCACCGCGCGACCGGCGAAGTCGATCCCGGCGAGCGGCGCGTAGAAACCGCCGGCATCGGTATTGGTGCCGACCGCGGCGCCATCCTCCGCGCGGAACACCGTGTTGATCGCGCCGATGCCGCCTCGCACGTCGCCGCGATCCTCGACATGGTCGAGCGCGGCGAGCTTGTGCGGCATGGTGACGTTGCAGCCGCGCCAGTCGGGATCGTCGCGCCGCGCCGCGAAGAAGGCGGGCAGATCGGCGGGCGCGACCAGGGTCTTGCGATAGGCCGCGTCGAGCCCGAGCTGCTCCAGCCAGAAGCCGTGGATGATCGGCGACTTGGACTGGGCGATGGGGTCGCCGATCACCTCCGCATAGGGGCGACCGTCGCCGGGCGAGGCAAAGGGGCTGGTCATGACGGGATCACCTTGCGGACTCTGAGATAGTCGAGGACGTTGAGCAGCGGCAGGCCGAGCACGGTGAACTGGCTGCCCTCGATCTTGTGGAACAGCTGCGCACCCGGGCCCTCGATCCGGTAGCAGCCGACGCAGCCGGCGATCGCCGGCCATTCGTGATCGAGATACTGATCGATGAAGGCGGGCGACAGCGGGCGGACGTGCATCCGCGCCGCCTCGACATGACGCCAGACCGGGCGGCCGTTCTCGGCGATCACCGCCGCGCTCCACAGGTCGTGGCGCGCGCCGGACATGCGGGCGAGATGCTCGGCGGCCTGGTCGCGGCTCTCCGGCTTGTCGAGCAGGCTGCCGTCGGCGAGCGCGACGACGCTGTCGCTGCCGAGCACCAGCCGGCCGGGCGCACGCAGGCTGACCTTGACCGCCTTCATCTCGGCGAGCGCATCGGCGAGGTCGCGCGGCCGCGCGTCGGCGAGCGAGGCCTTGGCGGCGTCCTCATCGACGCCGGCGGCGGTCGCGTCGAACGGCACGCCCGCGGCGGTGAGCATCGCGCGGCGCGAGGCGCTCTGGGAGGCGAGGAGGATCATGCGGACGTCCTTTGGGTTTCGATCGGCTCCCTGTCATCCCAGCGCAGGCGGGAATGACACCAGACGGCGTGACGGCGAAGAGGTATTCGACCGGCGACGGACCATCCTCACCGCGCCACCTTGCGCTCGTTCGCCAGCGCGATGATCGCGGCGGCGGTTTCCTCGATCGAGCGGCGGGTGACGTCGATCACCGGCCAGCCGTTGTCGGCGAACATGCGGCGGGCGAAGGCGATCTCGCGCGTCACCGCTTCCTCCTCGACATAGGGCGTATCGGGCATCTGGTTGAGCGACAGCAGGCGGTTGCGACGGATCTGGATCAACCGGTCGGCGCTGGTCGTCAGCCCGACGACGAGCGGCCGGCTGAGCGTGAAGAGGATGCGCGGCGGCGGGCTTTCGACGACGATCGGGATATTGGCCGTCTTCCAGCCGCGGTTGGCGAGATAGATGGAGGTCGGCGTCTTCGACGAACGCGACACGCCGGCAAGGACGATATCCGCCTCCTCCCAATCCTCCGAGGCGATGCCGTCGTCATGCGCGATCGTCCATTGGATCGCATCGACGCGGGCGAAGTAAGCGGCGTCGAGCACGTGCTGGCGACCCGGCCGCGCCTTGGCCTGCTGGCCGAGCAGCCCCGACAGCGCATCGTTGACCGGATCGAGCGGCGCCACCGCGGGCAGGCCGAGCGCGAGGCAACGCTGCTCGAGGATGCGCCGCGTCGCGACGTTGACCAGCGTGAAGATCACCAGCCCGGGGTTCTGCGCGATCTCCTGGAGGATGCGTTCGAGATGCGCTTCGGTCCGCACCATCGGCCAGAAATGCCGCACCGTCTCGACGTCGTCATATTGCGCGAGCGCCGCCTTGGCGATGTTCTCGAGCGTCTCGCCGGTCGAGTCCGACAGCAGATGAAGATGGAGCCGCATCAACGGCGGCCGGAAAAATCGGCAACCGCAGGGTTGCCGGTCGGAGCGGGGCGCGCATCGCGATCGGACCGCTGATCGACCCTCTCGCGCAAGTCTGTGGACAACATGGGCATAAGCGATAGGGCAAGTCGGCACCCCCGCCAAGCGACGCCGACGCCGTGGACAAACCGGATTCCATCCACATCGCCACACACAGGGAACAGTTTTATCCACAGCCTGTGGATGGTGTTGGCGGCGGGTCCCGAATCGACGCGCTTCTGCCGATCCTTGCCGGTCAACCTGTGGGTGATTAGGGCATGAAATGCTTTATCCCGCGTTCCACGCGCCAACCACTGCATCATCCTTTTCTAGAATCTTCTTAAGTAGGAAGAAGGCCCTGTCCGATCCTGTGAACATGTCCGCCGTGAAGCCCCTGCTCGCCACGTTGCGCGGTGCCAAGCCGGCGGTGCCGCCAATCTGGCTCATGCGCCAGGCGGGGCGATACCTGCCCGAGTATCGCGCGCTGCGGGCGGAGAAGGGTGGCTTCCTTGCGCTCGCCACCGATCCGGTCGCGGCGGCGGAGGTGACGCTGCAGCCGATCCGGCGCTTCGGCTTCGACGGCGCGATCCTGTTCTCCGATATCCTGATGGTGCCCTGGGCGCTGGGACAGGCGCTGAGCTTCGGGCCGGGCGAGGGACCGCGGCTGGCGCCACCGTTGGTCGATCACGCGCTGAACGCGCTCCAGGCGGTGCCTGAGCGGCTCGAGCCGGTCTATGCGACCTGCGAGCGGGTGGCGGCCGCCTTGCCGTCTCAGACCACCTTCCTGGGCTTCGCCGGGTCGCCGTGGACGGTGGCGACCTATATGGTCGCGGGGCAGGGATCGAAGGATCATGCCGACACCCGCGGCCTCGCCTATGGTGACCCGATGGCCTTCGGTGCAATCATCGATGCGATCGTGACGATGACGATCGACTATCTCGCCCGGCAGATCGCGGCGGGGGTCGAGGCGGTGCAGCTGTTCGACAGCTGGGCGGGATCGCTGTCGCCGGCCCAGTTCGAACGCTGGGTGATCGCCCCCAATGCGGCGATCGTCGCCGGGCTGCGAGCGCGCTGTCCCGATGCCTGCATCATCGGCTTTCCGAAGGGCGCCGGCGGCAAGCTGCCCGCTTATGCGCGCGAGACGGGCGTCGATGCGATCGGCTTGGACGAGACGGTCGATCCGGTCTGGGCGGACCGGCATCTGCCCGCCGGCATGCCGGTGCAGGGCAATCTCGATCCGCTCGCGCTGCTTGCCGGCGGCGCGGCGCTGGATGACGGGATCGACCGCGTGCTCGCCGCCTTCCGCGACCGGCCGCACGTCTTCAATCTCGGGCATGGCATCGGCCAGTTCACGCCGATCGCGCATGTCGAGCAACTGGTCGCACGGGTGAGGGGATCGTGATGGACGTACTGGCGGGTGCCTATCTGTGGATCGTCGCGGCGCATGTGATCTTCGTCATCTTCTGGATGGCGGGCCTGTTCATGCTGCCGCGCTATCTCGTCTATCATCAGGAGGCGCTGGTCGCCGGGCGCGACGACGATGCCGCGCGCTGGGTCGAGCGCGAGGGCAAGCTGCGGTCGATCATCCTGACGCCGGCGCTGATCCTCGTCTGGCTGCTCGGGCTGACGCTGGCGACGGTGGGGCAGCATTGGGGCGAGGGCTGGCTTCACGCGAAGCTGGCGTTCGTGCTGCTGCTCAGCGGCTATCACGGCTGGGCGGTCGGCTATGCCAAGCGGCTGGCGCGCGGGGAGATGCGGCTCGACGGCCGACGGCTGCGGCTGATCAACGAGGTGCCGGCGCTGGCCGGTGCGGTCATCGTCGTCTTGGCGTTCGTGAAGCCGTTTTGATAGGATGCGCGCGCGTCAACGATGGAGACGGGAGTGATCAGCGCGGATCTTGGCCAGCCTCTGGAAGCGGTCGTCGCCGAACTCGTGGCGAACGGGCGGTTTGGCTCCTCGAACGACGTGCTGCGCGAGGGCGTGCGGCTCGTTCAGGAGCGGGAGGCCCGACGGACAGCACTCCAGGCTGCGATCGACGAGGGGCTGGCTGACATGGCAGCGGGGCGGACTCGTCCCGCAGAGGATGTCTTTGCCGAACTGGAAGCACATTACAAGGCGATGTCACCGACGGGCAAATGAGGGTTCGTTTGTCCGCCAGGGCTGCGCGCGATCTGCGTACGATCGGCGACTATATCGCGCGCGACGATCGCGCTCGGGCGGTTTGCTTCGTCAGGCGGCTCCATGCGGAATGTCTGGCGATAGGTGATCTGCCGTTCGGTTATCCGCTCGTCGAAGGGCGGCAGCATCAGCAGGTACGTCGTTGTGGTCACAGCGGTTATGTGATCCTTTATACGGTCACCGACGACGCAGTCGTTATCCTCCACATTGTCCACAGCGCCCGCGATTATGGCGACCTGCTGTAACCGCGCTTGACGAAGCCGGTTCGTCCTCTTACGTCCTGAACACGCGTAGAGCCGCCGTCCGGCGACTCCGCGTTCTCCTCCTGGCTGTCCGTCGCTGCGTGTCCTTCGCCGATCTGAGCCGCTCCCCGTTACGCATTCGGATTATTCCATGCATCTTAGAGATTTGAAGAAAAAGACCCCGGCCGAGCTGGTCAGCATGGCCGAAGAGCTGGGGGTCGAGGGCGCATCGACGCTGCGCAAGCAGGACCTGTTGTTCGCGATCCTCAAGGTCCAGGCCGAGAATGGCGACCAGATCATGGGCCTCGGCACGATCGAGGTGTTGCAGGACGGCTTCGGCTTCCTGCGGTCGCCCGAAGCCAATTACCTCGCCGGGCCGGACGACATCTACGTCTCGCCCAATCAGGTGCGCAAGCACGGCCTGCGCACCGGCGACACGGTCGAGGGCGAGATCCGCGCCCCCAAGGACGGCGAGCGCTATTTCGCCCTGACCAAGCTGACCAGCGTCAATTTCGACGATCCCGACGCGGTCCGCCATCGCGTCAATTTCGACAATCTGACGCCGCTCTATCCGGAATCGAAGCTGACGCTCGATCCCGCCGATCCGACGCAGAAGGACAAGTCGGCCCGCGTCATCGACATCGTCTCGCCGCAGGGCAAGGGCCAGCGCACGCTGATCGTCGCGCCGCCGCGCGTCGGCAAGACGGTGATGCTCCAGAACATCGCGCGCGCCATCTCGGACAATCACCCCGAGGTGTTCCTGATCGTGCTGCTGATCGACGAGCGGCCCGAGGAAGTCACCGACATGCAGCGTTCGGTGAAGGGCGAGGTCGTCTCCTCGACCTTCGACGAGCCGGCACAGCGCCACGTCCAGGTCGCTGAAATGGTGATCGAGAAGGCCAAGCGCCTCGTCGAGCACAAGAAGGACGTGGTGATCCTGCTCGACAGCATCACCCGCCTCGGCCGCGCCTATAACACGGTCGTGCCGTCGTCGGGCAAAGTGCTGACCGGCGGCGTCGACGCCAATGCGTTGCAGCGTCCCAAGCGCTTCTTCGGTGCGGCGCGCAACATCGAGGAGGGCGGCTCGCTGTCCATCATCGCCACCGCGCTGATCGATACCGGCAGCCGCATGGACGAGGTGATCTTCGAAGAGTTCAAGGGCACCGGCAATTCGGAAATCGTGCTCGATCGCAAGGTTGCCGACAAGCGCGTCTTCCCGGCGCTCGACGTCGGCAAGTCGGGCACCCGCAAGGAAGAGCTGCTGGTCGACAAGGACAAGCTCTCCAAGCAATGGGTCCTGCGCCGCATCCTCATGCAGATGGGGACGATCGACGCGATGGAGTTCCTGCTCGACAAGATGAAGAACTCGAAGACCAATGAGGATTTCTTCGACTCGATGAACCAGTAAGCGCCACGGCTGGCCGGAGGGCGGGGAGGATCACCCCGACCTCCGGCCGACGCGGGGACGAATGGCAGCCGTCAGGGCAGGATCGACGACGCGCGGAAGCTCGATGGCTTTCGCGCGTTGCTGCGTTATGGACCGGTCGATCAACCGGGAGTGTGTATCGTGTCCATCATCACCATGCTGAGCGCCGCCGCCGCCAGCGGGCCGGGGTCACCGGCGGAAATCTGGCAGCATATCGTCAACGACTTCGCCAACATCGGCACGCCGGCCGCGCTTGCGGCCTTCGTGCAGGTGCTGATGATCGACGTCGTGCTCGCCGGCGACAATGCCATCGTCGTCGGCGCGCTCGCCGCGGGCCTGCCGATCGACCAGCGCAAGAAGGTCATCCTGATCGGCATCCTCGCCGCTTTGGTGCTGCGGATCATCTTCGCGCTGGCGGTGAGCTGGCTGCTCGGCGTGATCGGGCTGATCTTCGCGGGCGGTATCCTGCTGCTGTGGGTCGCGTGGAAGATGTCGCGCGAGCTGCGTCAGGGCGGCGGCGAGGCCGCGGCAGACGGCGAGGCGGCGGGGGTCAAGCCGGCGCGCAGCTTTGCGGCGGCGGCCTGGGCGGTCGCGGTCGCCGACGTGTCGATGAGCCTCGACAACGTCCTTGCCGTCGCCGGCGCGGCGCGCGAGCATCCCGGCATCCTCATCATCGGTCTGCTGCTGTCGGTGGCGATGATGGGCATCGCCGCGAACCTGATCGCCAAATATATCGAGCGCTATCGCTGGATCGCCTATGTCGGCCTGCTCGTCATCCTCTACGTTGCCGGCAAGATGATCTACGAAGGCGTGGTCGATCCACGGGTCGGCGTGATGACGCTGTTCGCGTAAGCGGGAAGGGGGGCGCGACGCCCCCCTTGTCGTATCAGCCGAGATGCTCGGCGAAGAAGGCAGCGGTCCGCTGGTCGGCGAGTTGCGCCGCCTCGTCCGAACGACGCTGGCCGAATTGCGCGGCGAAGCCGTGATCCTCGCCGGGGTAATCGTACAGCGTCACCTTGGGATGATCATCGAGCCCGGCGTGCATCCGCGACTGTGCATTCTTGTCGACGAAATGATCCTCCTGCGGCACGTGCAGCAGCACCGGGTGCGCGATCGCATGCGCCTCGCCGAGCAGTCCATCGATACCCACGCCATAATAGCCGACGCTCGCATCGACGTCGGTGCGCGCCGCGGTCATGAAGGCGAGGCGGCCGCCGAGGCAATAGCCGACCGCGCCGACGCGCGCGGCAAGACCGCTGCCGGACTGGGCATCGTTGAGCAGGCTGCGCGCCGTGCGGATCGTCGCCTCGATGTCGCGGATGCCGGCGTCCTGATCGAACTGGCCCATCAGGTCGAGCCCGCGCTGCAATTCGGCGGGCACGTCGGGGTCGAGCTCGACGCCGGGAGCGATCTGCCAGAACAGGTCGGGGGCGAGCGCGAGATAGCCTTCCGCCGCGAAGGCGTCGGCCTTGGCACGGATGCCGGCGTTAACGCCGAAAATTTCCTGGATGACGACGATCGCGGCGCGCGGCGTCCCGGCGGGCTCGGCGACATAGACGTCGAACTGGCCGCGGTGGTCGAGTGTCTCGATCTGGATGGTCTTGGTCATGGCGTCCTCTCGCGCGTGGGGGCGGGCTGAGCTATGCAGCGCGGCAGAGAGCTGCTCAAGGGGTGACGCGTATGAAGCTGACCGTGAACGTGGATCTGACCCCGGAGGAAGCGCGGCGGGCGATGGGTCTGCCCGATCTGACGCCGCTGCACGACCGCTACGTCGCCTCGCTGCTCGAAGCGATGAACGGCCAGGTGCGGCCCGAGCTGCTCGAAAATCTGATGCGCAGCTGGTCGCCGATGGGCGATGCCAGCGTCGCTTTATGGCGGCAGGTGTTCGATCAGGCGACCGGCGCCGGGGGCAAGTCGGGCAGCTGATGCAGACGATCTTCGCGCTGTCGAGCGGTGCGGCGCCGGCGGGGATCGGCGTGATCCGGATCAGCGGACCGCAGGCCTTCGCGGCGGTGGCGCGGCTGGCCGGCAGTCTGCCCCCGCCACGCACGGCGCAGGTGCGGGCGTTGCGTGACGACGAGGGCGCCTTGCTCGACCGGGCTCTGGTCCTCGCCTTTCCGGGACCCAAAACGGCGACCGGCGAAGATCTCGCCGAACTCCATTGCCACGGCGGGCGGGCGGTGATCGCAGCGATACTGCGTGCACTCGCTGCACAGCCGGAATTGCGCGCCGCCGAAGCCGGGGAGTTCACGCGTCGCGCGCTCACCAATGGCCGGATCGATCTTGCCGAGGCGGCGGGCCTTGCCGATCTGTTGTCCGCAGAAACCGAACGGCAGCGCGTCGCCGCGCTCGCTGCGGCGGAGGGCCGGGTCAGCCAGCAGGTGCGCGGCTGGCTCGACCGGCTGGCGATGCTCGCCGCGCTGACCGAGGCGCAGCTCGACTTCGCTGATGAGGATGACGTCGGCGATGACGACGGTCTTGCCGCGGTACATGAGGGTATGGCCACACTCGCCGCGGAGCTGCATCATGTGCTCGCCGCGCCGGCGGTCGAGCGGTTGCGCGACGGCGTCCAGGTGGTGCTGGGCGGACCGCCGAACAGCGGCAAGTCGACGCTGATCAATCTGCTCTGCCAGCGCGATGTCGCGATCGTGTCGGATATCGCCGGCACGACGCGCGACCGGATCGAGGCGACCGTGGTGCGGCAGGGGCTGGTCTATGTCCTCACCGATACCGCCGGCCTGACCGATAGTGCCGATCCGATCGAGCGGATCGGGGTAACGCGAGCTGGCGATGCGATTGCGCGCGCCGACCTGCTGCTGTGGTTGGGGGACGACGAACCTCCGCGCGAGGATGCGATCTGGGTGCAGGCGCGTAGCGATGCCGCCGGCCGGGCGCCGGTGGCGGGGGCAGGGATCACGGTGGCGCAGAACGACCCGGCGAGCGTCGAGGCGCTATGGACGATGATCGCGTCACGCGCGGAAATGCTGATGCCGCGCGGGGATGCGCTGGCGTTCCGGGAAAGCGAACGGGCGGCGTGTGGTGAGGCTCTGGCGGCTCTCGACGGGATGAGCAACGATCCGCTGATCGTATCGGAACAGCTTCGTTATGCCGTTCGAACGTTAGGATCGATCCTCGGTCAGAATGCCACTGAGGTGATGTTGGATGCGCTGTTCGGGCGGTTCTGCATCGGCAAATGATGTTCCACGTGGAACGTTTATCCCGCAGTTGCGCACAGACTGTTCCACGTGAAACCCTAGGGCAGTTACTTGATCAAAGTGTTCCACGTGGAACAATTTTGACCTGCGCATGGCTCTGGCTTAGGCGGAGGGCATGTATGACGTGATCGTCGTCGGCGGGGGCCACGCCGGCACCGAAGCCGCCGCTGCCGCCGCCCGCCGCGGTGCCAAGACCTTGCTGCTCAGTCACGACCGCCGCCATATCGGCGCGATGTCGTGCAACCCGGCGATCGGCGGCCTCGGAAAGGGGCATATCGTCCGTGAAGTCGATGCCTTCGATGGCCTGATCGGTCGCGCTGCCGATGCCGCCGCGATCCACTATCGTATGCTCAACCGCAGCAAGGGGGCGGCCGTGCAGGGGCCGCGGGTCCAGGCGGATCGGCGTCGCTATGCCGCAGCGATCCAGACGATGCTCGCAGCCCTTCCGGCGCTGACGGTGGCGGAAGGAGATGTCGAGGCGCTCGACCTCACCGGTGATCGCGTCGCTGGCGTCCTACTGGGTGACGGCAGTCGTATCGCGGGCCGGACGGTGATCCTCGCGACGGGGACTTTCCTCGGCGGTCGCATGTTCCGCGGTGACGAGCGACACGAGGGCGGCAGGATCGGCGAACGCCCGGCGCGGCGGCTGGCCGAGCAGTTGCGTGCACTCTCCTTGCCGCTTGCACGCCTCAAGACCGGAACGCCGCCCCGGCTCGACGGCCGGACGATCGACTGGGCGCGGCTCGAGGAGCAGCGATCCGACGTCGATCCCTGGACGATGTCGCCGATGACCGAACACCGGCTGTTGCCGCAGATCGCCTGTGCGGTGACGCGGACCAACGGTGCGACGCATGATGCGATCCGCGCCGGGCTCGATCGTTCGCCGCTGTTCGGGGGTGCGATCGAGGGGCAGGGACCGCGTTATTGTCCGTCGATCGAGGACAAGGTGCATCGCTTCGGCGATCGCGACGGCCATCAGGTCTTCCTCGAGCCCGAAGGTCTCGACGACGCGACCGTCTATCCCAACGGCCTGTCGACCTCGCTGCCGGCGGATGTACAGACCGCGATGATCCGCAGCATCGCTGGTCTGGAGCGGGCGACGATCACCGTCGCCGGCTATGCGGTCGAATATGACTATCTCGATCCGCGCGCGCTCGACGCCACGCTGGCGCTTGCGGCGATCCCCGGCGTCTATTGCGCCGGGCAGATCAACGGCACCACCGGGTATGAGGAAGCGGCAGGGCAGGGGCTCGTCGCGGGTCTGAACGCGGCTGCTGTCGCTTGTGATCTCGCCCCCTGCGTGCTCGACCGCGCCTCCAGTTATACCGGCGTGATGATCGACGATCTCGTCCTGCAAGGTGTGACCGAACCCTATCGGATGCTGACCGCGCGCGCGGAATACCGGCTGTCGCTGCGGGCGGACAATGCCGAGACCCGGCTGGCGCCGATTGCCGCTGTGCTCGGCTGTGTCGGCGCGGACCGGTTGGCGCATCAGCAGCGGCAGGCCGAGGCGCGGGCGACGATCCGCGCGGCGCTCGAGACGATGGTGAGCGCGGCGCAGGTCGCGATGCTCGGCGTCCAGGTGGCACAGGATGGCAGCCGGCGAAGCCTGTATGAATGGCTGCGGATCGGTGACCTGTCGCTCGACCGGCTGGCGCCCGAGGTGCGGGGGATGGCGCCGGCAGCGATCGTCGACGAGGTCGTCGAGGATGCCCGCTATGCTCCCTATATCGAACGGCAGGCGGAAGAGGTGGCACGGATGCGCCGCGACGAGGCGGTGCCGCTGTCGCCGGCCCTCGATTATGGTGCGATCCCCGGACTGTCGAACGAGATGATCGACCGGCTCGGCAAGGCACGGCCGACCTCGCTGGGTGCGGCGGCGCGCGTCCAGGGCGTGACGCCCGCCGCGATGACCGCCATCTATCTCTATGCGCAACGGCGGGCGGCATGACCGAAGCGGAGGCACGTGCCTGGTTCGTCGAGCGGTTCGGCGAGGCGCGAACGGCGCGGGTCGGCGCCTTTCTCGACATGGTATGCGTCGAGACGGAGCAGCAGAATCTGATCTCGCCGGCTAGCGTCGCTTCGATCTGGAGCCGCCATGGATTGGATTCGGCGCAGCTTATGTTCCACGTGGAACAATCTGGAGACTGGCTCGATATCGGCACCGGTGGCGGCTTCCCCGGCATGATCGTTGCCATCTGCGGTGACCAGCCTACGACCATGGTCGAGCCGCGACGCAAGCGCGCCGCGTTTCTGGAGGAGGCTGCCTCCCGTCTCGGCCTAACCAACACCCGCGTCGTGGCGGCCAAGGTCGAGTCTGTCACCGGTACGTTCGCAACGATCTCGGCACGGGCGGTGGCATCGGTCGAAAAGCTTTTGCAAGCGGCGGAGCATTGCGCCACACCGGAGACACGCTGGATCCTCCCACGTGGACGGATCGAGGCCGAAGAATTGGCCCGGCTCCGGCGTGACCGAACCCGAGTGTTCCACGTGGAACACAGTTTGACCGATCCTCAATCCACGATCCTCCTCGTGGACCACAAGCAAGGACGCGCGCGATGACCTGTATTGCGGTGGCCAATCAAAAGGGTGGTGTCGGCAAGACCACCAGTGCGATCAACCTTGCCACGGCGCTGTCGGCAACCGGCAAGACGGTGCTGCTGATCGATCTCGATCCGCAAGGCAATGCCTCGACCGGCCTAGGCATTTCCCAGGGCCAGCGTGGCCGGTCCAGTTATCACGTGCTGATCGGCGAGGCGGAGATCGCCGACACGATCATCACGACGAAGGTGCCGCGGCTCGATCTCGTCCCGGCGACGCAGGATCTGTCGGGCGCGGAGATCGAACTGGTGGAGTTCGATCATCGTACCCACCGGCTCGATCGCGCGCTCGCCCATGCCAAGGACCGTTGGGATATCGTGCTGATCGACTGCCCGCCCTCGCTCGGGCTGCTGACGATCAACGCGATGGTCGCGGCGGACAAATTGCTCGTGCCGCTGCAATGCGAATTCTTCGCTCTCGAAGGCCTGTCGCAATTGCTCACCACGGTCGAGCGGATCCGCGAACGGTTCAATCCGGGGCTGGCGATCCTCGGCGTCGCGCTGACGATGTACGATCGCCGCAATCGGCTCACCGATCAGGTCGCGGCGGATGTCCGTGCGGTGCTCGGCAAGGTGGTGTTCGATACCGTGATCCCACGGAACGTCCGCTTGTCCGAAGCGCCGAGCCACGGCCTGCCGGCGCTGATCTACGATTATCGGTGCTCGGGGTCGCAGGCCTATATCGATCTGGCGCGCGAGCTGATCGCGCGGTTGCCGCAGATGCCGCCAACGGCAGCCGCGGCATGAGCGACGCCGCGAAGCGCAGCCGGCCGGCCGGCCTGGGTCGGGGCCTCAGCGCCCTGCTCGGTGAGATCGCCACCGAAGCGCCGGTCAATCCCGGCGGCGAGAACAAGGTGCCGACCGGCGTGCGGATGCTGCCGGTCAGCGCGCTCGCGCCGCATCCGGATCAGCCGCGCCGGCATTTCGACGATGCGCTGCTCGACGAACTCGCCGCATCGATCGCGGCACGCGGATTGATCCAGCCAATCGTCGTGCGGCCACACGGCCATGACTATCAGATCGTCGCGGGCGAACGGCGCTGGCGCGCGGCGCAACGGGCGCGGCTGCACGAAGTGCCGGTCGTCGTGCGCGAGTTCGACGATGCGCAGACGCTCGAGATCGCGCTGGTCGAGAATATCCAGCGGCAGGACCTCAATGCGATCGAAGAGGCACAGGCCTATCAGCGTCTCGCCGGCGAATATGGCCACACCCAGGAGGCGCTCGCCAAGATCGTCCACAAATCGCGTAGCCACGTCGCTAACCTATTGAGATTGCTGGAACTTCCGGCTGCGGTTCAGGATCGCGTCACCGACGGGTCGCTGTCGATGGGACATGCGCGGGCGCTGCTCGGCTCGCGCGACGTCGAGATGCTTGCCGAACAGGTCGTCGCGCGCGGCCTGTCGGTGCGCGAGACCGAGAAGCTGGCGAAGGGGGCCAAACCCGAACGGCCCGGTGGTGCGTCCCGCGAACGCGCCCCGACCTCGCCGCCCGATGCGGATATCACCGCGCTCGAACGGCAATTGTCCGATCTGCTCGGGCTGCACGTCCGCGTCGCGCATAGCGAGAAGGGCGGCACGATCACGCTGACCTATTCGACGCTCGATCAGCTCGACATGGTCTGTCAGCGACTCACCGGCGATTCGATCTGATGATCCTGCGCAGCGACGAATATGACGATCTGCCGACCGCCGACGGGGCGATGCGGACGCATTGGTTCCGGCCGGCAGGGGAGGGGCGGTTTCCCGGCCTCGTCCTCTATTCGGAAATCTACCAGGTCACCGATCCGATCCGGCGGCTGGCGGCGTTCTTCGCCGGTCACGGCTATGTCGTCGCGGTGCCGGAAGTCTATCATGACTATGAGGCGCCGGGGACGGTGCTGCGCTACGATGCCGAGGGGACGGCGCGGGGCAACGATCTGAAATTCACCAAGCCGGTGGCCGGCTTCGATGCCGATGCGACGCGGGTGATCGGTGCCTTGCTCGTGCATCCGGCGTGCAGCGGCCGCGTCGG
This sequence comes from Sphingomonas kyungheensis, assembly GCF_037120395.1. Taxonomy (NCBI): domain Bacteria; kingdom Pseudomonadati; phylum Pseudomonadota; class Alphaproteobacteria; order Sphingomonadales; family Sphingomonadaceae; genus Sphingomonas; species Sphingomonas kyungheensis. The sequence continues at coordinate 121,223 of NZ_JBBBDM010000006.1, read as the reverse complement.
AACGATCGGTGTGTGCCTCGGCGGGCATCTCGCCTATCGCGCCGCGCTCGATCCGCGCGTGTCGGCCGCGGCGCTCTTTTATCCCACCGATATCCACAGCGGCACCTTGGGGGCCGGGCGCAGCGATGACAGCCTCGCGCGTATGGCCGAGCTGCAGGCGGAGACGTTGTTCGTCTTCGGGCGGCAAGACCCGCATGTGCCCTTCGCCGGTCGCGAGGCGATCCGTGCCCGGCTGGAGGCGGTCGGCGCGCGCTATGAGTGGCATGAGGTGAATGCCCAGCACGCATTCCTGCGCGACGAGGGGCCGCGATACGATCCGGCGCTGTTTGTCGCGGCGACGGGATGGGCGCTGGCGCTGTTCGATCGCGTCCTGCGCGACTAACCGCGGCGTTCGACCCCGCGGGTCAGTTCGGTGAGCGCATGGTCGGCGAGCACGCCACCGGCATTGCCGCTCGCCATGATCGCACGCTCGGCATGGCGGACGCGGAGCAGCGCGGTGGCGAGCATCGCCGGAGTCCAGCGGCGCAGCGCCTGCGCGGTCGCAGCCTCCTCGCGGAAGAAGATGCGATGGCGTTTGAAGACGCTGTCCTGACCGGCGCCGGCATCGATCTCCGCCTTCATCTCGGCGAGCGTCATCAGCCGGCGGGCGAGCAGGCGCAGCCACGGGATGGGCGACGTTCCCGCCTCGTGCAACCGGCCGAGTTCGACGCCGAGCAACGCGGTCTGGCCGCTGATCACGGCATCGACCACCTGCGTCATCTCCGCCTCGCCGAGATCGGCGCCGATCGCATCGAGCGCCGCCTCGTCGGCATCGTGCGGACGGTCGGGCGCGGCGTCGAGGAACAGCGCGAGCTTGTCGATCTCGCGGCCGAGCATGAGGCGATCGCCGCCGCAACTCGCCGCGAGCCGCGCGGCGACTCCGGGCGCCGGCCGCAGCCCGGCGTCACGCGCCATCGTCGCGGCAAGCCGTTCCAAGTCCGCCGCGCTCGGCTCATAGGCGGCATAGGCGAGCGCGCGGCGGGATTCGATCGCCAGCTTGACGATCTTGGCGGTCGACTTGACCGTCGGGGCAAGTGCAACCACCGGGTTGCCGGCATGATCCGCGGCGAGCAGCGTCGTGAAGGCGTCGAGGCATTCCTCACCCGCCGGGGCGACGCGGATATGGCGGGCGCCGCCGAACAAGGAGAGCGACGCCGCCTCGTCGGCGAGCCGTGCCGGGTCGGAGCGCAGCGTCGCGCCGTCAAGGTCGATCCGCTCCGCCTCCGGCCCCATCGCCCTGGCGAGCAGGCCGGCGAGGTCCGCGGCCGCCGACCCGTCCGGTCCGTGCAGCAGATAAAGGCGGATGTCGGGCGAGGGGCGTTCGAGCGCGGTGCGGATGTCGCGCGCGTTCGCCTTCATCGGCTCGGGCGGCTGCGCGCGTAGACGGCGAGGCGGGCGACGATCTGGTCGGCGACGATGCCGGACAGACGCTCGAGCGCGGTATTCTCCGCCGCAATCGTCGCATATTCCGACTGGACGACGTCGATGCCGGCATCCGACCCGGCGGTATCGTCGAGCAGCACGCTGCCGTCGGCGAGATTGACCAGCTGGAAGCGTGCGCGCAGCGTCCGCCGCTCGCGCGTCACGCTGTCGTCGCGACGCACGCCGAAGCCGGCGATCTTGTCGTCGAGCCGCACGTCGAGCCGATACTGCGGCGTGCCGCTCGCCGCGAGCCGGTCGCGCAGCGCATTGCTCATCAGCCAGCCCGACTTGCCGTCGATCGGCGTTACCTCGACATGTGCGAGCGTGCCGGCGACCGGCCCGGCGCCGCCGCCCGCGTAGAGCGGATGGAGGCCGCAGCCGGCAAGCAACGCGAGCGGCGCGAGGGCGAGCAGGCGCTTCATGCGACGATGTTCACGAGACGGCCGGGCACGACGATCACCTTCTTGGGGGGCTTGCCGTCGAGCAGCCGCGCGATCTTGTCGGCGGACAGCGCCGCCGCCTCGATCTGCTCGCGCGCCATGTCCTTGGGCAGAGTGAGCGTGTCGCGCAGCTTGCCATTGACCTGCACCGCGATCGTCACTTCATCCTCGACGAGCAGTTTCGGATCGACCTCGGGCCAGGCGGCGTCGGCGATCAGTCCGTCGAAGCCCTTGGCGGCCCAGGCTTCCTCGGCGACGTGCGGCACCATCGGCGCGACCAGCAGCATCAGCGTGTAGATGGCGTTGCCGCGCGACGGGCTGGGTGCGGCGCGTTCGATCGCGGTACACAGCTCGTACAGCTTGGCCACGGCCTTGTTGAAGGCGAGCGCCTCGATATCCTGTTCGATGCCGAGGATCGTCTGGTGCAGCTTGCGGTCGAGCGTCGGATCGCCGCCCTCGCCGGGGGCGACCGTATCGTCGCCGTCGAACAGCCGCCACAGGCGCTGCACGAAGCGCCACGCGCCCTCGATACCCGATTCGCTCCACGGCAGATCGCGTTCGGGTGGTGAGTCGGAGAGCATGAACCAGCGCGTCGCGTCGGCGCCGTAGCGATCGACGATCGGCTCGGGATCGACCGTGTTCTTCTTCGACTTCGACATCTTCTCGACGCGGCCGACGGTGATCGGCTGGCCGGTGGCGATCTCGATGCCGTCGCGGACGTCGTCGGGCGACAGCCAGCGATTGTCGGCGGACTTGTACGTCTCGTGCGTCACCATGCCCTGCGTGAACAGGCCGGTGAACGGCTCGGCGATATCGAGCATGCCGATATGCTTGAGCGCGCGCGTCCAGAAGCGGGCGTAGAGCAGGTGGAGGATCGCATGCTCGACCCCGCCGATATACTGGCCGACCGGCAGCCAGCGCTCGGCGACCGCGCGATCGAACGGCTTGTCCTTGGGCTGGCTGGCGAAGCGGATGAAATACCAGGATGAGTCGGCGAAGGTATCGAGCGTGTCGGTCTCGCGCCGCGCCGGCTCGCCGCACGCCGGGCAGGCGACGTGCTTCCAGGTCGGATGACGATCGAGCGGATTGCCGGGGATGGCGAAGGAGACGTCCTCCGGCAGCACGACCGGCAATTGCGCCTTGGGGACCGGCTGCACGCCGCACGCATTGCAATGGATGATCGGGATCGGGGTGCCCCAGTAACGCTGGCGGCTCACCCCCCAGTCGCGCAGGCGGTAGACGGTGGAGCCCTTGCCCCAACCGCCGGCCTCGGCGCGCGCGATCACCTCGCGCTTGGCGGCCTCGACATCGAGACCGTCGAGGAAGTCCGAGTTCACCAGCGCGCCGGGCCCCGTATAGGCCTCGTCGCCAACGAAGACGGGATCGCGCAAATCACCGTCGGCGACGACGCGCTGTACCGGCAGATCATATTTGCGCGCGAAATCGAGATCGCGCTGATCGTGCGCGGGCACGCCCATCACCGCGCCGGTGCCATAGTCCATCAGCACAAAATTGGCGATGTAAATCGGCAACCGCCGGGTTGCGTCAAACGGGTGGGCGGCGGTAAGCCCGGTGTCGAAACCGAGCTTTTCCTGCGTTTCCAGTTCGGCGGCGGTGGTGCCGCCCTTTTTGCAGCGTTCGATGAAGGCCGCGACCTCGGGCCGGTCCGCGATCGCCTGCGCGATCGGGTGATCGGCCGCCACCGCGACGAAGCTCGCCCCGAAGATCGTGTCGGGACGGGTCGAGAAGACCGCGACCCGCTCCTCCCCGGAACCGGGAGGGGGACCGCCAGCCGCAGGCTGGTGGTGGAGGGGGGCTTCAACAGGCGAAGCACTTTGGGGAAGCCCCCCTCCACCGGCTTCGCCGGTCCCCCTCCCCGTGCCGGGGAGGATTTCGAAGGAGAAGGTCAGCCCCTGGCTCTTGCCGATCCAGTTTTCCTGCATCAGCTTGACCTTGTCGGGCCAGTGGTCGAGCTCGCCGAGGCCGTCGATCAGCTCGTCGGCGAAGTCGGTGATCTTGAGGAACCACTGGCTGAGCTTGCGCTTCTCGACCAGCGCGCCGGAGCGCCAGCCGCGTCCGTCGATCACCTGCTCGTTGGCGAGCACGGTCATGTCGACCGGGTCCCAGTTGACCGCCGATTCCTTGCGATAGACCAGCCCGGCGGCGAACATGTCGAGGAACAGCGCCTGCTCGTGGCCGTAATAATCCGGCTTGCAGGTGGCGAGTTCGCGGCTCCAGTCGAGCGCGAAGCCGAGGCGCTTCAGCTGCGCCTTCATCGTCTCGATATTGGCGAGCGTCCAGGTGCCGGGATGGACGCCCTTTTCCATCGCCGCATTCTCGGCGGGCATGCCGAAGGCGTCCCAGCCCATCGGGTGCAGCACCTCATAGCCGCGCATCCGCCGGAACCGTGCCAGCACGTCGCCCATCGTATAATTGCGGACGTGGCCCATATGGATGCGCCCCGACGGATAGGGGAACATCTCGAGCACGTAGCTGTGCGGCTTGCCGCTGTCGTCGCGGGCGGCAAAGGTCTGGCGGTCGTCCCAGACCTTCTGCCAGGTCGAGTCCGCTTGCAGCGCGTTGAAACGCGTGGCCATGGTCTGGTTTACCCCGCGATCGATGCGCGGCGCAGATCGCGGGCCCGGGTGAGGATGACGTCTTCGAGCTTCTGCGTCGTCGCGGCAGCGACCGGGGCGGAGACCCACTGGCCGTTGCGGTTGACCTCGCGCAGCGCGGCGACGCGGACGGCATCGGCGCGCAGATCCTGATCGAGGATCGACACCGTCACCTTCATCCGCTCGGTCGGCACCTGCGGGTTGACGTACCAGTCGGTGACGATGACGCCGCCGTTGGAATCGGTCTGCACCAGCGGCATGAACGACAGGGTGTCGAGGCTGGCGCGCCACAGATAGGCATTGACGCCGATCGTCGTCACCTTCGAGGCGGCAAGGTCGGTGCGGGCGACGGCCTTGTTGCCGCGACCGCCGCAAGCGGCGAGCGGCAGCGCGATGACGGCGACCATGAGGGCGGTGCGCAACGGGCGGATCATGGGCGTAACGGTCCTGCGATAAAAAGGGCGCTTTTCGCTCTATAGATGCAGGAGAGGCGCCGCAAGCGACGCGTCGTGACCGCGGGGAGCGGCCAATATGTGTGACTATTGCAACAGTCCGGCGAAATGTCGCCTGACGGCGGCAAGGTTCCATATTGGTGTGCGCCGGAATCGTGGTAGGCGCGTTGCCAAGCGGGAATTGAGGGGACTGCTCGTGTTTGCCCAGCGTGCCATGCGGCGTGCGATGACCGGAGTGACGACGGTGGCGCTCAGCGTTACCGCTCTCATGGTCGCGCCTGCCTTTGGCGCCAGCGAGCGCGTGGCGACGGTCAAGCGCGCGATGCCCTCGCGCCTGTCGGGTGCGTTCACGCCCGCCGCCGCCGATCCGCGACTCGCTGCGGCGATCGCACGCGGCGGTCTTGACGAAGCCGACTTCCGTTTCACCCCGGCCGAGGCGCAGCAGGACAAGCGCGCCGTCACGGTCGCGGTGCGCGCGCGGTCGAGCCGGACCGCGCTGATCGATACCCGCCCGGCCGCCGCGCTGGCGGCACCGACGGTGGGGATCGCTCCGATCGCCTATAATCTCGGCGTCTCGGTCGGCTGGAAGCGCTTCGCCGTCTCCGGTGCGGTCAGCCGCATCGATCTCGGGCCGATCCCGGGCAGCCGCGAATCGACCGACGTCGCGGTCAGCTATCGCGCCGGCCGCGCGAGCAGCCGCCTGATCGCCGTCGCCGACCGGCCGCTCGACAACACGCCCAAGCTGACGCAGGAACTGCCGAGCTATTCGGTCGACGTGAGCAGCTCCTATGCGCTGACCCGCAACCTCGATGTCACCGCCGGCATGCGCTATCGTTCGGATCGCGAGCGGCTGGCGCGGCTCGACGACGAGCATCGCGACAGCCAGTCGGTCTATGTCGGGACGGCCTTCCGCTTCTGATCCGGGGTGAGGCCGTCGATCGCGGCCCAGCCGTCGAAGCCGTAGCCGCGTAACCGCAGCCACCGCGCCGCGGTCATCCCGCCGAGCGCCACCCGCTGTCCTGCCAGCCCCTGCGTCATCGCCAAGCCCCGCCTGATCCCCAATGCAGGCGCGCCGGGATGCGAGCGGGTCGGGTAGAGCGGCGAGACGAACAGCCAGGTCGCGCCGGCGCGGGTCGCGGCGATCGCCTGTCGCCGGTCATGCACCGCGTGGGTCAGCGCGTGCCGGCCGTTGTGCGCCGCCGCGCCCGGCATCGGTCCGGCGGCGCTGAGCCGCAAATGGCGGGCGTGGGCGAGCCGGCGGACGCGCAGAAACAGCGCATGGCGCTCGCGTCGTGACCGCGCCTGATGCCGGAAGACCACCCCGGCGCCCGGTGGCAGCGCGCGCAGCATCGCGAACAGCGCCGCGTCGATTCGCGGATCGGTCATCAACCAGGCATGGCGGCGCGGATCGATATTGCGGTTCAGATTGCCCACCGCCCCGCTATAGGGCGGGCATGACGCCTTCCACCAGTCCGCTCGACCAGGTCGCCGCCGGGATCGCGCACGCCGCACGGATCGCCGGCCGCCGCGCCGACGCCGTGACGCTGATCGCCGTGTCCAAGACGCATGACGCCGAGACGATCCGACCGCTGCTCGCCGCCGGCCAGCGCGTCTTCGGCGAGAATCGCGTGCAGGAGGCGGCGGCGAAATGGCCGGCACTGCGGGAGGCCTATCCCGATGTCGCGCTCCACCTGATCGGCCAGCTCCAGTCGAACAAGGCCGAGGAGGCGGTGGCGCTGTTCGATGCGATCCACGCCGTCGATCGGGAGTCGCTCGTCGATGCGCTCGGCAAGGCGATCGCTAAGAGCGGGCGGCGTCCCGATTGCTTCCTGCAGGTCAATATCGGTGACGAGGCGCAGAAGGGCGGCTGCGCGATCGACGCGCTGCCGGGGCTGCTTGCCCGTGCGCGTGACGCGGGGCTGCCGGTGGCCGGGCTGATGTGCTTGCCCCCCGCCGATGTCGAGCCGGCGCCCTATTTCGCCCTGCTCGCCAAGCTGGCGCGCGAGGTCGGGCTGGCCGGGCTCAGCATGGGCATGTCGGCGGATTACGAGACGGCGGTGACGCTCGGCGCCACGCATGTCCGCGTCGGCAGCGCGCTGTTCGGTACGCGGGGGGCGGCATGATGCGCTGCAAGGCCTTGCTGTTCGACTTCGACGGGGTGCTGATCGAGAGCGAATATGCCGGCAATCGCCAGATCGCCGAATGGCTGACCGCGGCGGGGCATCCGATCACGCCCGAACAGTCGATGGCGCAGTTCATGGGGCTGGCCGGCGCCGATTTCCGCGCGGCGATCGAAGGCTGGATCGGCGGGCCGCTGCCGGAGAGCTTCACCGCGGCGCGGCAGGCGGAGGATGCGCGCGCGATGGCGGAGGGGATCGATGCGGTCGCCGGCGCGGTGGCGTTCGTCCGCTCGCTGCCCGCGGACCTGCCGCGTGCGGTGGTGTCGTCGAGCCCGACCGCGTGGATCCGGCGTCACCTCGACCATATCGGCCTCAGCGATGCGTTCGGCGATCATATCTACAGCGGCCGCGAACATGTCCGCAAAGGCAAGCCCGCGCCCGACCTCTATTGGTTCGGCGCCGAGGCGCTCGGCGTCGCCATCGCCGATTGCGCGATCATCGAGGATTCGCCGGTCGGGGCGACCGGGGCGGTCGCCTCGGGCGGCTATGTGATCGGTCTGAGCGCGGGCACGCATTGCGGCATCGGCCACGATGCGCGGCTGCGGGCGCTGGGTGTCGACGCGGTGGCGGGGGATTTTGCCACGGTCGCGCGATTGCTCGCGGCCTGAGGATTCACGCCGAGGCGCAGAGGGGGCACGCATCAAAGCGCGGCCCCGTCACCCCACCAGGTGGGGGAGCGAGGCCGCCGACACGGTCATAGATTCCGCTGCGCCGCCGTGCGGACCAATATCAGAACTTCGGCCCCGCCACCTGCGCGCGCGTCTTCTTCGGCGCATCCTTGAACAGCGCGACCATCGCAGGGTTGCGCGAATCGCGCAGCGCATAGGCACGTGCGGAGAGGCCGGCGAGATTGTCGGTCTGGTCGGGATCGGCACCCTTGGCGAGCAGCTTGCGCGCGATCGGCTCGTTGCGCGAATTGACCGCGACGATCAGCGGCGTCTGCCCCGCGCCGTTGGCGAGGTTGATATTGGCATTGTAGGTCAGCAGCAGGTCGACGAGATCCTCGCGCCCCGCCTGCGCCGCGAGGATCAGCGGCGTGTTGCCGCGCGCATCGCGGATGTTGGGATCGGCCTTATGCTGCAGCAGATACTGCATGTAGAGGCTGCCCGAATGATCGACGAGGATATGCAGCGCGCCCTTGCCGGTGGTCACCGCCTTGGTGTTGATGATCGTGCTGCCCGGCGTCTCGATCATCGTCGTGACCTCCTTGCCGTCTTCCTTCTCGATCGCGGAAAGGAACTTGTAACTTTCCGACTGCTGCTGCGCGGCGGCGGGAAGCGGGGCGAGGGCGACGGCGAGCGCGAAAAGAAAGCGCGAACGGTTCATGACGGGGTCCCTGACGACGAAGGCTTGCGGGGCGTGGCGTAACAGATCAGAGCTGGCGCGGTCATGAACATTCTGCGTCTCGCCCCGCTCGCCGCCGTCGCCCTGGTCGCCTGCCAGCCGGCGCCACCCGAGACGCCGCCGCTTGCGGGAGCGAAGATCGGCGGGCCGTTCACGCTGACCGATCAGGACGGCCGCACCGTCAGCGACCGTGCGTTCGCCGGCCGCTACCGGATCATGTACTTCGGCTATACCTTCTGTCCCGACGTCTGCCCGACCGACGCGGCGACGATCGGCGCCGCGCTGAGCGATCTCGACCGCAGCGATCCCGATCTCGCCAAGCGCATCGTGCCGATCTTCGTCACTGTCGATCCGGCGCGCGATACGCCCAAGGTGCTCAAGGCCTTCACCGCCGCCTTCCACCCGCGGATGATCGGGCTGACCGGCACGCCGGCGCAGATCGCCGCGGTCAGTAAGGCGTTCGGCGTCTATGCCGGCAAGGGTGCGACGCAGCCGGGCGGCGGCTATCTGGTGAATCACAGCCGCACCACCTATCTGATGGATCCGGACGACAAGCCGCTTGCGCTGCTGCCGACCGAGCAGGGGCCGCGCGCCGTGGCCGCCGAGATCAAGCGCTGGGCGAAATGACCAAATTCTGGGAGCTGCCGATCGAGCAGCTCGATCGTGGCCAATGGGAGGCCTTGTGCGACGGCTGCGGCAAATGCTGCATCCACAAGCTCGAGGACGAGGAGACGGGCGAGATCGTCCCGACCAACGTCGCCTGCCGCCTGCTCGACCGGCGCAGCGGCTTCTGCTCGGACTATAAGCATCGCCACGCCTATGTCCCCGAATGCGTGCGGCTGACCGCGCGTTCGGTGCGCGAGATCGACTGGCTGCCGTCGACCTGCGCCTATCGCCTGCGCGCTGCGGGCGAGCCGCTCCGCGACTGGCATTATCTGATCAGCGGCGATCGCGAGACGGTGCATCGCGCCGGCATCTCGGTGCGCGGCTGGACGGTGAGCGAGGATGATGTCGGCGATATGGAGAACCATATCGTCGAACGCGACTTGTGAGCGCCCCCGCCGCGGCCGAGTTCGAGATCGTGCGGCACCCGACCGCGCGGCGCATCCGGCTGACGCTCGATCCGGCGAGCGGGCGGGCGCGGCTGATCGTCCCGAAACGTGCCGCGCTCAAATCGGCGGTGGCGTGGGCGCAGGGCAAGGCCGAGTGGATCGCGGAGCAGCGCGCGCGCCTGCCGCAGCCGCGGCCCTTCGCACCGGGGCTGGTGCTGACCGTCGCCGACACGGTGCTGACGATCGACTGGCAGCCGGGCAGCCGCCGCCGGGTCGAGGCGGTCGGCGAGACGCTGTCGCTGTCCGGCCCGATCGAAACGCTGCCGCGACGGGTCGAAACCTGGCTCAAGCGCCAGGCGCTCGAACTGCTGACCGAGGAGACCGCATATTATGCCGCCAGGGCAGGGGTCACCGTCGCCCGCGTCGCGATCGGCGATCCGCGCGGGCGGTGGGGGAGTTGCGCGCACGACGGCGCGATCCGCTACAGCTGGCGGCTGATCCTCGCCCCAGGTTTCGTCCGCCGCGCGACGGTGGCGCATGAGGTCGCGCATCGTGTCCATATGAACCACGCGCCCGCGTTTCATGCGCTCGTCGCGCAACTGTACGGCGAGGACCCGACGCCGGCGCGCGCCTGGCTACGCGAGCACGGCGCCGCGCTTCACTGGGTCGGGCGATCGTCCTGATAGGGGCGTTGCAGCGGCTGACGGCCGGCGGTGCCGTCCCGCGCTGACGGCGGTCGCGGTGCATTGGGGTCCCGCCGGTCGTCGCGCCGGTCGTCGCGGCGGTCGTCTCTGGCCGGCGGTGCGTCGCGGCCGGTGACGCGGTCGATCAGATCGTCGAGCTGCTGCGGCGCGCTGTCCTGCGGCCGGATGCTCTGTTCGTCCTGCTGCTGCTGGTCGTCGCGCGGCGCCACCGGCACCGGATTGCCATCCTCGTCGACCATCGCGCCGCCATTGTCGGGCTGGCCGTAATAGCTCTCCTCGTCGGGCTCGAGCTGCCATTCGGGCAAGGTCACCTGCGTCTCGAACTGTTCGATCGGGCGATTGGCGGTGGCGGGCTTCATGAAGGCGGCGAAGGCACGCGCCGGCGCGGTGCCGCCGTGCAGCCCGGCGATCGGACGCGCATCGTCGCGCCCCATCCACACGCCGGTGGTCAGTCCGCTTGAGAAGCCGAGGAACCAGCCGTCCTTCGACGAGGTGGTGGTGCCCGTCTTGCCCGCGACCGGGCGGCCGATCTGCGCGGCGCGGCCGGTGCCGGTGTTGACCGCGGTCTGCAACAGGTCGGTCATCTCGGCAGCGACATAGGGCGCGACGAGGACATGGCTGCGATCGACCTCGTGCGTGTAGATCGTCTGGCCGTTGGCGGTGACGCGGGTGATACCATACGGCGTCACCGCGACGCCCTTGGCGGCGACGCTGGCGAAGGCGCGGGTCATGTCGATCAGCCGCACGTCCGAAGTGCCGAGCACCATCGACGGATGGGTGTTGATCGGCGTCGTGATGCCGAACCGCCGCGCCATGTCGGCGACGGTGGTGAAGCCGACCTCCTGCCCGAGCTTGGCGGCGATCGTGTTGAGCGAGAAGGCGAAGGCGGTGCGCAGCGTCACCGGGCCGCTGTTGCGGCGCGAATCGTTGCGCGGGCTCCAGCCGTCGATCGTCACCGGCTCGTCGACCACCTGATCCTCGGGCTTGTGCCCGGCTTCGAGCGCGGCGAGATAGACGAACAGCTTGAACGCCGAGCCCGGCTGGCGCTGCGCCTGCGTCGCGCGATTGTAGATCGACGAGACGTAATCCTTGCCGCCGACCATCGCCTTGACCGCGCCGTCGCGATCGAGGCTGACCAGCGCCCCCTGCGCGCCTTCGGGGGCATTGGCGCGGATCGCCGCATCCGCCGCGCGCTGCATGCCGAGATCGAGCGTCGTCCACACGTCGAGCGGCGCCTGCGTCTCGTCGATCAGCGTATCGAGCTGCGGCAGCGCCCAGTCGGTGAAATAGCGCGCGCTGTTCTGCTTGGGTTCGGGGGCGAGGCGCAGCGCTTCCGGATCGGCCTCGCGCGCCTGTTCGGGGGTGATCGCGTCGGCGCGGACCATCGCGTCGAGCACGACCCCGGCGCGCCCCACCGCCGCCTGCGCATCCGCGGTCGGCGAATAATTGGAGGGAGCCTTGACCAGCCCGGCGATCACCGCCGCCTCGGCGAGGTTGAGCGTATTGGCGCCATGGCCGAAGAATTTACGCGAGGCGGCGTCGATGCCATAGGCGCCGCCGCCGTAATAGACCTTGTTGAGGTACAGCTCGAGCACCTGCTCCTTGCTGAACTTGCGCTCGAGCGCCAGCGCCAGGATCGCCTCGCGGAACTTGCGGCCGAACTTCTTCTGGTTGTTGAGGAAGACGTTGCGCGCGAGCTGCTGGGTAATCGTCGAGGCACCCTGCACGCGGCGGCCGCGTTCGAGGTTGACGCGCAGCGACCGCACCATGCCGATCGGATCGACGCCGGGATGGCTGTAGAAGCGGCGATCCTCGACCGCGACGGTCGCCTCGCGCATCACCCGCGGGATGCTGTCATAGGGCAGCCATTCGCCATAGCTCGGCCCCATCGACACGATCACGGTGCCGTCGGCGGCGTGGACGCGGATCATCTGGCCGTTGGGCGAGGATTTGAGCTCCTCGAAGCTCGGCAGCTGCGATTTCGCGACATAGACCGCGATGACCAGCGCGCCGAAGGCGAGGACGGCGAGCCCGATCAGGATCTGGACGGAGAGGACGATCCGCCGGCGCCACGGGGCGCGGCGGGCGGGAGCGGAGCGGGGGGTGCGCGCACGGGCCATGGAGACGGTGGCGATTACCGGCTTAGCGCGATGTGGACAAGCGCCCCGCGGCGATCTTCGGCGACGGGAGCCTGTCTCCCGTCGCAGCGATCACCGTCAGGCGGCCTTGCGCGCGCGGAACTCGAGCGCGATCGAGTTCATGCAATAGCGCAGGCCGGTCGGCGGCGGTCCATCCGGAAAGACGTGGCCGAGGTGGCTGTCGCAGCGCGCGCAGCGCGTCTCGGTGCGCGTCATGCCATGGCTGGTGTCGCTATGGTCGGAGACGCGATCGGGCGCGATCGGCTGGGTGAAGCTCGGCCAGCCCGAGCCGCTGTCATATTTGTCGGCGCTGTCGAACAGCTCCTGATGGCAGGCGGCGCAATGGTACAGGCCGTCCGCCTTGTTGTCGGTCAGCGCGCCGGCATAGGCGCGTTCGGTGCCCGCCTCCCGCAGCACATGATATTGCGCGGGGGTCAGGCGCTTGCGCCATTCGGCTTCGGAAAGGTTCAGATGATCCATATATGTTAATCTCGTGATGAGGGACCGTCGCGTCAACTGTCATGGGGCCATTCTGGTGGCATGCGCCACCACCTGAATCAGGGCCGGCGGCAACCAGCGCAGCACGCCCGCGGCGCGCGGTGATTCGGCAAGCCGGCGGACCATCCCCGCCACCGCCATCGGCCGCGCTAGGCTGCGCGCGAAATCGCGCTGCCACGCCGCCGCCGCCGCCGGTCCGCCGCGCAGATAGGCATCGGCCGCGGAGACGCCGCTCGCCAGGGCGATGCCCATGCCCTCGCCGGCGAGGCTGGGGATGACGCCGGCCTGGTCGCCGAGGCGGAACAGCCCCGCGCTGCCGTGCCGCTGCCGCCAGCCATAAGGGACGTTGGCGATCGCATCGATCGGCCCCGCCGGGTCGCGCCCGGCGAGCCGGTCGCCGAGCCGCGGCGATTGTTCGGCGAGCAGCGCGAGCAGCTCCGCCGGGCTTCCCGCCGCGTGCAGGCGTGACCGGTGCACCGCCATGCAGACATTGGCGCTGCCGTCTTCCTGGAGCGCGATCCCCGCATAGCCGCGATCGAACAGATGCAGCTCGATCCGTCCGGCGAGCGTACGGGACAGCGCCGGGGAGGCGGGCAGGCGCAGGCGCAGTCCGAGCGTCGGGTCGCTGCCGCGCGCCGTGGCCGGGCGAGCAAGGCCGCGGACGTCATGCTTGCCGGTCGCGAGGAACAGCGCGTCGGCGGTGATCGCCATCTCGCCGATCTGCGCCGTCGTGCCGTCGATCGCGCGGACATGGCCCGTCTCGATCACCGCCCCGGCGCGGTCGGCGGCGTCGCGCAGGACGCGATCGAGCCGGCGGCGCGAGACGCCGAGCGCGGGCCGCGGCAGACGCGCCTCGCGGATCAGATCGCCGGCGAACAGCGTCACCTCGGTCAGCCGCGCCCGATTGAGCCGGTCGGCGTCGACGCCCAGCGCAGCGAGCCGGTCGAGCGAGCGCCAGCTGAGGAAGCCGCCGCACAAGGCATCCGCATCGTCCTGACGTTCGACGAGCACCGCCGCGGTGCCGCCGCGGGCGAGTCGGATCGCCGCGGCCGATCCCGCCGGCCCGCCGCCGACGATCAGCGCCGGCGTTCGACGCATAACCGGAACGGAAAGGCACGGAACACCCGCGCGTGGCTGACCCCCGCCGCGGCGAGCAGCGGCGGCCATTCGGCGGGGCGATAGGCGCGCGCGATCGACAGCCTGCCGTCGTGGCGGACGATCGGATGCCAGCGCGCGAGCGCGGCGAGCAGCGGAAAGCCGGCATGCGCGAAGCCGTGGCGGTGGAGATCGTTGACCAGCCAGCCGCGCGCCGCCTCCGCCTCCATGAAGCGCAGGAAGGCGATCAGCTGATCGTGCGTCATATGATGCGCGACGAGGCTGGAGAGGATCACGTCCCAGCCTTCGCCGGCGCAATCGGCATAGTCGCCGGTCCGCCAGTCGATGCCGAGCCCGGCCGGGCTATGCGCCCGCGCCGCGGCTTCGCTGCGTGGGTTGAGATCGATGCCGACGCCGTCGACGCTGATGCCGCGCCGTGCCGCCCAGGCGACGATCCGCCGCAGCATGTCGCCATCGCCATAGCCGACGTCGAGCACCCGCAGGTGCGTCGCCCCCGCCGCGACCCGGTCGAGGAAGGCGAGCGTCGGCCGCGCCGCGAGCGTCACCGTGTTGACGCGGGCGAGGTCGGCGACGACCGCGGCATAGACGTCGGCGGGCAGGTCGTCCGCGTCCATCAGCTCTTCGGCCTCGGCGCGGGCCGCGAGGCTCATCGCACCGTCCGCAACGCGAGGCCCTCGGCGGCGAGGCCGGGACCGAAGGCGAGCGCCACGCCCTCGGGCTGGTCCGGCGGCGCGGCGAGCAGCCGGGCGAGGACGAACATCAGCGTCGCCGACGACATATTGCCATAATCGGCAAGCACCCGGCGCGACGGATCGAGCGCCTCCTTCGGCAGGGCCAGTCCGCTCTGCACCGCATCGAGGATCGAGCGGCCGCCGGCATGCACCGCCCAGAACAGCGAGTCCGGCGCCTGGCCGCCGGTCACCGCCGCGACGAACGCCGGGTCGGTGAGCGCGTCGCCGATCCGACCCGGCACCGCGCCGTCGAGGTGCATGGCAAAGCCCGTGTCGGTAATCGTCCAGCGGATCAGCTCTTCGCTCTCGGTGAGCGTCGCCGCGAAGGGCTCGCCGAGCGCGATCCCCGCGGGCGTGGCGCTGACCAGCGCCGCCGCGGCGCCGTCGCCGAACTGTAGCATCGCGAGCAGCGGCGCGACCTCGCTGTCGTCCTGCAAATGCAGCGACGAGAGTTCGACGGTGACGACGAGGACGCGCGCCGCCGGCTGCGAGCGGACGATATGCCGCGCGCTGCGCAACGCGACGACCGCGGCGTAGCAGCCCATGAAGCCGATCAGCAGCCGCTCGACCGACGAGGCGAGGCCGAGCCGGCGGGCGATGATCTGATCGATTCCCGGCGCGACGAAGCCGGTGCAGCTCGCGACGACGAGATGCGTGATCCCCTCGGGCACCGGGTCGCCGAGTGCGGCGATCGCCGCCAGCGCCAGCGCCGGCGCCTCCGCGGCATAGAGCCGCATCCGCGCCGCGGTGCCGGGCAGCGCCGCGCCGTAGAAGCCGCCCGGATCGATCGCGCTGCCGCCGTCCGTCCCGCCGAGCACCGACCAGCGATGGCTGATCCCGGCGCGCGCGGTCATCCGCCGGAACAGGCCGCGCGCCTCCGGCGTGACGCGGGTGTTCGCCCAATCGATGAAATGCTGATGCACGTCGTGGGGCGGCACGGCGGTGCCGATTGCATTGAGGTAGGCGACCACCGGCATCCTTTGGTTACGCGCACAATTCCGTACATCGTTAAACGCGCGGGGACGCGACTTGGATGCGGTGTTCCCACCCAAGGCGCCGTCGCTGCGCGCACGACCCGGCCCGATGCGCGGCGTCACCATCCATGTCATTAAGCTGATTGCATTATTTCAGAAACAGATGGTACTTCCTGCCTATCAACGACGCACGGGGAAAGCGACGTGCCCACTGAGTCCATCGCGGGACTGGTCAAAGACCTGACGACGCAGCTCTCCGCGATCGCGGTGGAGTTCGGCGCCCGCGCCGACCGGCTCCACGCCGCCCCGGCCGGCACCGGCGAGGCGCAGCCCGCGACGCCGCTCGACGCGCGCGAGCTCGCCAAGCAATTGCTCGCCCAGCGGCTGGCGCGCTTCGATCATTTTCCCGCCGAGCTGTTCCACGAACCCGCCTGGGACATGCTGCTCGCACTCTTCGTCGCGCACGAGGAGCGGCGAACGATGAACGTCAAGACCCTGGTCGGCAGCGCCAGCGCGCCGGTGACCACCTCGCAACGGTGGATCGACCATCTCCACAAGCTCAAGCTGATCGATCGGGTGATCGACCCGGTCGACCGCCGCCGCATGGAGATTTCGCTGAGCGACAGCGGCTATACCGCGGTGACGGCGTATCTGCGGCGGATGGGGGCGGGGTAGTCTCAAGCGATGACGACATTCGCTGTCACCTCCGAAGTACGCATTGCTCGCTATAGATCGTAAGTCGGCAAGCTATCATCCCACGGGGGATATACGATTGGCTTCTCGCCGAAGTAGCGTTGCACCGTGCGATCGCGGCGATCGAAGGATTCCTCCTCTGGATCGAATTCCTCAGCATAGGCAAATCGAACCTTGAATGTATCGCGCTCAAGCAAATATTCGATTTCCGACCAGCGGTTTGCAGCTTGCAAATACCACAGGTCGAACAAGATGTCGTAATTCTTATCCCACGAAGGACCGACGTAGTCGATATGGTTGCCACGTTCGACGAATAGCGCGACGGATAGCGCTCCTTCTTCCACTTCGGCCCATAGCAGAACGCGGTATTCATTCTGCTTTGTTTCTTCTCTAATTAATTTGCCGATCGATTCGAGCAGGGGGGATGCCGCATCATTGGTTTCCATGGGAATGGCCTCCACGCTCGTTCGAGAATTTTACGCTATTGTCTCGGCCGTCGATCACAAACGTGACGTCAATCTCATATGGTCGTCGTGACAAATTGGCATAATGGGGTATGATCGAGACGTTGACCTTCTTGTGGGCACGTAAAAACACGAGCCCATTGATCCTCCAGCCGGCGGTAACGCCCACGGTTGAAGTTCGCGTCCTGCGCGAAATGATTGAAAGCGTCTGAGGGACCGTTGAACCGTGTGGCGATATAGTGCCCGCCATCGTCCGTCGGTCGCCGATCCGGGCCACCGGCCGTGGCCTGCTCCTGTCGGGAACGGACGAACGGCTTAGCGGCCTGAGATAGATTGCCGCTGACGCCGATCAATCCTCGTTCGTTATGAATCGTAAAGGTGTATCCGTTCTTGACTACGGACTTGATGTGTTCCGACCGGCCCGCCCTCGGAGCAATAGCTTGACCGACACCATTGCTCTTATCCGATTTGACCGGTGCTTTGTTGATCGAACGTTGGGGGGCAGGCCATGTCCAATGTCCGCTTGCGCCGCCTCCACCGAACGAGCCGCCACCCGGTCCTGTGAAGCCGCCATCACCCCAACCCCGTCCGGTATTTTCTTGTGGCGGCGCGAATGCAACAAGCTGACGCTTGGGAGTTTGCACCGATGACCTAGCTAGCCTAGCGGACGACGAGCTGGTTCCAGCCTGCCCACCACCGGCCGTGGTAAACCGGCCGTTCTTCGGGTCATGATACGGATTGAACTTCCACTCCGTCCCGTCGGCACCCCGCATCACCGGCCACCGCCCGGTCCTCAGCCAGGCCGCATAGGCCCGCCGTTTTGCCTCGATCGACACCTGCATATCGCCGCTCCGCCCCGTTGCGACGGGAACAGATCAGCAACGTTTTCCAATAAGACAAGAAAAAACCCGCAACCCCATGGGGCGCGGGCGTTTCTCTCTGCTTGAAGAGTGGTGCGGCCGAGAAGACTCGAACTTCCACGGGCTTTCGCCCACAACGACCTCAACGTTGCGCGTCTACCAATTCCGCCACGGCCGCACGTGAAGAACACCGGGCTGAGCCGGCATCTGGCAGGCGCAGGCCCCTAGCAAAGGGTTTGCCGGTCCGCAACGCCCCTTTTTCATGGGACTGCGCTTTTCGCTGTCATGCGGAGCGGGTAGCGCCCGTCGCATGACGGCTTCGCTCCCCCTGACCACGCCTGCCGAGACGCGACGGCTGCTCGCGCTCGCCTGGCCGGTGGTGCTGACCAGCCTCAACTGGACGTTGTTGCAGGTCACCGACGTGATGGTCGTCGGCCTCGTCTCGACCGAGCAGGTGGCGGCGCTGGGGGCGAGCCGGGCGCTCGGCTTCGTCGGGATCGTGACCGGACTCGCCTGGCTGTCGGGCGTATTGGTGATGGCGGCGCGCGCGGACGGCGCCGGCGACCTGCCGCGAACCGGCGCGGTGCTTCGCGAGGGGCTGGCGCTCGGGCTGCTGCTCGGCCTGGCGATCGGCGGGCTGTTCCTCGTCGCTGCCGAGCCGCTGCTCGCGCTGGTCGGCGTCGCGGCCGACCGGATCGACGAGAGCGCCCGCGTCGTCCGGGCGTTCGCAATCGCCTATCCGTTCCAGCTGATGACCGTCGCCGCCGCCTTCTTCCTCGAAGGCGTGAGCCGGCCGCAGCGCGTTACCGTCGTCAATCTCGCGGTGCTGCCGGTCAACGGCCTGCTCGCCTGGGCGCTGTCGGCGGGGCATCTCGGCCTGCCGGCGCTAGGGGCGGTCGGCGCGGCGCTGGCGACGGCGATCGCCTCGCTGCTCGGCGCGGCGGGGATGGTGGCGAGCGTGCTGACGCTGCCGCGCGCCGCCGCGCGCGGCATAGGCCGGATCGATGCGGCGGCGTGGCGGGCGGTGCCGCGCGGTGCGTGGCGGCTGGCGACGTTCGGGATCGTGCCGGCGATCGCCTCGGGGCTCGAACTTGCCGGTTTCTCGATCCTGATCGCTTTGTCGACGCAATTGGGCGACGCGGCGGCGCATGCCTTCCAGATCGTCTTCGCGATGCACAACCTCACCTTCGCGGTGGCGCTCGGGCTCGGCTCGGCGGCCGGCGTGCGTGCGGGCAATGCGGTGGGCGAGGGGCAGCCCGCGGCGGCGATCCGGCGGACGCTGATCGCGCTGGTGCTTGCGGTGGCGGCGCTCGGTATCGGCGCGCTGCTGCTCGCGGTGGCGACGCCGGCGCTGGTCGCGCTGTTCCCGGCGACAATCGAGGTGCACCGGCTCGCCGCGGCGATGCTGCCGCGCTGGGCGCCGTTCATCGTGTTCGACGGCATCCAGATCGTGCTGGTCTATGCGCTGCGCAGCCTCGGCGACCAGATCGCCGCGGGGATCAACAGCATCATCGCCTATTTCCTCGTCACCGGCGGCGCCGGCTGGTGGCTGGTGCAGCAGGGCGGCGGCGCGATGGCGCTGGTCTGGGCGTCGGGGATCGGCATGGTCGCCGCCGCGCTGCTGCACGGCGGCCGGTTCGCGCTGGTCAGTTCGCGGCTTCGCCGGCGAAGCTGAGTTCGAGCCGCTTCGAATTGGCGGGAACGTCGAGCTTGGCGGAGTTGAAGTCGATCGTGCCGCCGGGGTTGAGCGTGCGCTGCTGCGGCGTGATCGTCCAGCTGTAGACGATGCGGCCCTGCGCATCGCGCAGTTCGGCGCGGATGTCGGGCACGCGCTGCCGCTCGGTCGAGGGATTGCTGATCTGGCCGCTCACCGCGAACAGCTCGGACCCGTTCTCCAGCCCGCGCCGCTCGATCGGATTGTCCTTGAGCCGCAGCGGCGATTCCTGCGTGCCGATCGGCAGCCCGATCTGCGCGAGCAGGCCAGGCGCACCGAGGAAGACGATCGCGGCGACGCCGGCGATCATCAGCAGCCCGGCGACGATCGCGATCACCGTCCAGCGCTTCGACGTGTTGCGCCGGGCACGGAAGGGCTGGCGCGCGGCGAAGGCGTCATAGTCGGGCGCCGGGAGCACCGATTCGGGAATCGCCGTGCGCGGCTGCGGAATCGCCGCCGGCTCGAGGAAGGCGGGGCGCTCGGTCTCGGCGACCGGCGCGGCATAAGCGGCGGCGGCATAAGAGGCGGCCTCGGCGAACCGCTCAGGCGCAGGTGCCGGCGCGGGCGGCGGCGGTGGCGGCGCGGGTTCGGGCGGCGGCGGATCCTGGAACCAGCTGTGTCGGCAATTGGCGCAGCGCACGGTTCGCCCCTCGGTACCGATCGCGCTGTCGGGCACCAGATATCGGGTGCTGCATTCGGGACATTCGAGGATCATGCGCAACGCTTTACGGACGGGGGCCGGACCGATGACCGGATTGCCTGCACTGCTAAGCACGTCGGCCGCCTGCGTGGCAAGCTTGAAGCCACGCGCCGGCCATGCGAAGGCTGCCGCCGCGGCGTCGCGCCGCCCGGAAATTCGTCACACGGAGCGGTTGCGGCCAGGCGCATGGCAAATATCGTGCAGTTCGAAAATGTTGGGCTGCGGTATGGCACCGGGCAGGAAACCCTGTCGGATATCAGCTTCACGCTCGGCGCCGGCGCCTTCTATTTCCTCACCGGGGCGAGCGGCGCGGGCAAGACCTCGCTGCTGCGGCTGCTCTATCTCGCGCAGCGGCCGAGCCGCGGCATCATCCGCCTGTTCGGCGAGGATGCGGTGACGATGCCGCGCCGCCGGCTGCCGGGCTTCCGCCGGCGCATCGGCGTCGTCTTCCAGGACTTCCGGCTGGTGCCGCACCTGTCCGCGTGGGACAATATCGCCCTGCCGCTGCGCGTCGCCGGCGTGCCTGAAGGCGATATCGAACAGCCGGTGCGCGAGATGCTCGGCTGGGTCGGGCTGGGCGACCGGGCCGAGGCGCGGCCGGCAACGCTGTCGGGCGGCGAGCAGCAGCGCGTCGCCATCGCCCGCGCGGTGATCGGCCGGCCCGAGGTGCTCGTTGCCGACGAGCCGACCGGCAACGTCGATCCCGAGATGGCCGACCGGCTGATCCACCTGTTCGGCTCGCTCAACACGCTCGGCACGACGGTGGTGGTCGCGACGCACGATTTCCAGCTGCTCAGCCGCGTGCCGGGGGCGCATATGATGCGGCTCGACAAGGGACGGCTGCTCGATCCGACCGGCCATCTGCGCTACCCGCCGCCGCCGCGAGGCGAGGCATGAGCGGCGCCGACCGACGTGTCCTCGACGAGGCGGGGGGCCTGCGCGCGATGACCGGGGTGATGGCGATCATGCTGTTCCTGACCTTGCTCGCCGCCGCGCTCGGGCTCGGCACGCGCCAGTCGGCCGACGCGCTCGAACGCCAGCTCGCCGGGCGGCTGACCGTGCAGATCGTCGAGGGCAGCCCGGCGACGCGCGACGCCCTCGCCGCACGCACGCTCGCGGCGCTGCGCCGATTGCCGCAGGTGCGTCGCGCGACCCTGGTCGATCGGGGCGAACTGACCCGGCTGCTCGCGCCGTGGCTCGGCGATGTCGGGGCGGACGCCGAGCTGCCCGTGCCGGCGATGATCGACGTTGACCTCGCCGGCACCGACGCCACCGCGATCGTCGCCGCGGTGCGGCGGATCAGCGCGGCGAGCCGGATCGACCAGCATCAACGCTGGATGGCGCCGGTCGTCGGCTTCCTCGATACGCTGACCTGGCTCGCCTTCGCGCTCGTCGTGCTGATGCTCGCCGCGACCGGCGCGGTGGTGGTGCTCGCCGCGCGCGCCGGACTCGAGACGCATCGCGCGACGATCGAGGTGATGCATATGCTCGGCTCGACCGACGTGCAGGTCGCGCGGCTGTTCCAGCGGCGGATCGCGCTCGACGCGGCGATGGGCGGCGTCGCCGGCGGCGCGGCGGCGCTGGCGGTGCTGCTGTTCCTCGGCACGCGGCTCGCGGCGCTGGGGTCGGAACTGCTCGGCGGCATCGCCTTGGGGGCGGGGGACTGGGCGGCGCTGGGGATCGTGCCGGTCGGCTTCGTCGCGCTGGCGATGGCGGCGGCGCGCGTCACCGTCGTCGCCTCGCTCAGGCGGTCGCTGTGATCGTCCGGCTGTTCGGTCTGGCGGCGCTCGCCTGGTGCCTCGGCTTCGCGGCGTTCATGCTGATGCTGCCCGGACCGCTCGCGCCCAACACCACCGACGCGATCGTCGTGCCGACCGGCGGCGCGGGGCGGATCGATCGCGGCATCGCGCTGCTCCAGGCGCGGCAGGCGCGGCGGATGCTCGTCACCGGCGTCGCGCCGGGGGTGCGGCCGATCGACCTCGCGCGCGAATATAAGGCGCCGGTGGCGCTGTTCAGCTGCTGCATCGATCTCGGCGCCGACGCGGTCGATACGCGCTCCAACGCCGAGGAGACCGCCGCCTGGGTCAAGACGCACGGCTATCGCACCGTCCGCCTCGTCACCTCCGACTGGCACGTGCCGCGCGCGCGGATGGAGCTGGCGGCGGCGATGGGGCCGCAGGTACTGGTGCTCGGCGACGGGGTGCGCAGCACGCCGCGGCTCGCGACGCTGGTCAACGAATACAACAAGCTGATCCTGCGGCGTGTCGCGCTGTGGCTGGGGGTAGGGGGATGAACCGGTTGCGCACCTTGCTGTTCACAATGCTGTTCTATGCGCTGTCGGTGCCGATCGTGCTGAGCGTGCCGGTATCGGCGCTGTTCGGGCGGCGCGCGGTGATGCGGCACGCGCATATCTGGGCGCAGATGCACCGGCTGCTCTACCGGACGATCATGGGCATCCGGGTGCGGGTGGAGGGGAAGGTGCCGCCCGGCACCTATTTCTTCGCCGCCAAGCACCAGGCGATGTTCGAAACGCTGGAGCTGCAATTGCTGCTCGGCGGCCCGGCGATGGTGATCAAGCGCGAACTCAGCCGCATCCCCTTCTGGGGCTATGCGGCGATGCGCTACGGCGGGATCATCGCCGATCGCGAGGCGTCGGCCAGCGCACTGCGATCGATGATGCGCGCCGCCAAGGCGTTGAAGGACGAGGGCCGCTCGATCCTGATCTATCCCGAGGGCACGCGCGTCGCGCCGGGCGAGCAGCCGCCGCTGCAATCGGGCTTCGCCGGCCTGTATCGCGCGCTCGGCCTGCCGGTGATCCCGGTCGCGCTCGACACCGGCACGGTCTGGCCGAAGCACGGGCCGAAACGCCCCGGCGTCGTCACCATCCGGATCGGCGAGGTCATCCCGCCCGGCCTGAGGCGCGAGGCGATCGAGGCACGCGTCCACGCCGCGATCAACGCGCTCGAACCGGCCGCATCGGAAGAGGTGGTGAAAGCGTCGTCCGCGGCGTAGGATGGCCGGGTCAACGATAAGGTGACCCATGTCCGACGAATTCTACCGCATCAAGCGTCTGCCGCCCTATGTCATCGCCGAAGTCAACGGCATGCGGGCCGCGGCACGTGCGGCGGGCGAGGACATCATCGATCTCGGCATGGGCAATCCCGACCTGCCGCCGCCCGCGCACGTGCTCGACAAATTGATCGAGGTGACGCGCAAGCCCGATGCGCACGGCTATTCGCAGTCGAAGGGCATCCCCGGCCTGCGCCGCGCGCAGGCGAATTACTACGGCCGCCGCTTCGGCGTCGATCTCGATCCCGAGACCGAGGTGGTGGTGACGATGGGATCGAAGGAGGGGCTCGCCAGCCTCGCCACCGCGATCACCGCGCCGGGCGACGTCGTGCTCGCGCCGAATCCGTCCTACCCGATCCACACCTTCGGCTTCATCATCGCCGGGGCGACGATCCGCGCGGTGCCGACGACGCCGGACGAAGCCTATTTCGAAAGCCTCGAGCGCGCGATGGCGTTCACCGTGCCGCGGCCGTCGGTGCTGGTGGTCAATTATCCGTCCAACCCCACCGCCGAGGCGGTCGACCTCGCCTTCTACGAACGGCTGGTCGCCTGGGCGAAGGAGAATCAGGTCTGGATCATCTCCGATCTCGCGTATTCCGAACTCTATTATGACGGCAATCCGACGCCCTCGATCCTCCAGGTCAAGGGCGCCAAGGACGTCGCGGTCGAATTCACCTCGCTCAGCAAGACCTACAGCATGGCCGGCTGGCGGATCGGTTTCGCGGTCGGCAACAAGCAGCTGATCGCGGCGATGACGCGGGTGAAATCCTATCTGGATTACGGTGCCTTCACCCCGATCCAGGCGGCGGCCTGCGCCGCGCTCAACGGGCCGCAGGACATCGTGGAGAAGAACCGCCAGCTCTACCACAAGCGCCGCGACGTGCTGGTCGAGAGCTTTGCGCGGGCGGGGTGGGAGATTCCGGCGCCGCGCGCGTCGATGTTTGCCTGGGCGCCGTTGCCGCCGGCGGTGGCGCATCTCGGCAGCCTCGAATTCTCGAAGCAGTTGCTGACCCATGCCCAGGTCGCGGTGGCGCCGGGCGTCGGCTATGGCGAGAATGGCGAAGGCTTCGTCCGCATCGCGCTGGTCGAGAACGAGCAGCGGCTGCGGCAGGCGGCGCGCAACGTGAAGCGCTACCTGCAATCGATGGGCGTCAACACGCCGAGCCGCACGGCGGGGTGACAGCCGGCGCGCCGCCGGCCGGCTGAACGGTTCGCGCGGGTGGGTCGATGTCAGGCTTCCACCAGCCTCCCGCCCGGGGAGACGTGGGCTTCGACAGGCTCGGCCCGAACGGGGCCAGGGGGCGGTGCGCCCCACGCCGCTCCCCCCACCCTTCGCCCTGAGCTTGCCGAAGGGCAATTTTCCCCGGAAGCATTCGGTCTGGGGAGAAGCGGGCCTTATCCGCATAGCCCGAACGGCGGGCGGGGGCAGCGCCGCTAGCGTGCGCCGAGCATCAGCGCCGCCGTCGCCTTCGCGCTGCCCACCACGCCGGGGATGCCCGCGCCCGGATGCGTCCCCGCGCCGACGAAATACAGATTGGGGATATGATCGTCGCGATTGTGGACGCGGAAATAGGCGCTCTGCGTCAGCACCGGTTCGAGGCTGAACGCGCTGCCGAGATGCGCCTTCAGATCGGTCGCGAAATCATGCGGCGCATAGCTGAACTTGGTGACGATCCGCTCGTGGATATCGGGGATCAGCCGCCGCCCGACCTCGTCGAGAATACGCTTTTCGAGGATCGGGCCGACCTCGTCCCAGTCGACCGGGAATTTGCCCATGTGCGGCACCGGCGCCAGCGCATAGAAGGTCGAATGCCCCTCCGGCGCGAGGCTCGGATCGGTGACGGTCGGGTGGTGCAGGTAGAGCGAGAAATCCTGCGCGAGCACGCCGTGATCGTAGATGTCGGCGAGCAGTTCCTTATAGCGCGGGCCGAACAGGATCATGTGGTGCGGAATGCCCGGCCACGTGCCCTTGATGCCGAAATGGACGACGAACAGCGACGGCGAATAGCTCTTGCGCTCCAGCCGCGCCTTGGTGCGCTGCGCGCTGCGCGAACTGTTCAGCAGGTCGCGATAGGTGTGCATGATGTCGCTGTTGGCGGCGATCGCATCCGCCTGCGCTTCCCAGCCGCTCGCGCAGCGCACGCCGGTGGCGCGGTCGCCGAGCGTCTCGATCGAGGCGACTGGATCGCCGAGCCGCAGCGTGCCGCCGAGCCGCTCGAAATGCGCGACCAGCCCGGCGACCAGCCGGTTGGTGCCGCCGCGCGCGAACCAGACGCCGCCGTCGCGCTCCAGCTTGTGGATCAGCGCATAGATCGCGCTGGTCGTCATCGGATTGC
The DNA here is from genome assembly GCF_037120395.1 of Sphingomonas kyungheensis. Taxonomy (NCBI): domain Bacteria; kingdom Pseudomonadati; phylum Pseudomonadota; class Alphaproteobacteria; order Sphingomonadales; family Sphingomonadaceae; genus Sphingomonas; species Sphingomonas kyungheensis. The sequence continues at coordinate 95,682 of NZ_JBBBDM010000006.1, read as the reverse complement.
CGCCGACCAGCAGCGTGTGGAAGCTCAGCGCCTCGCGTAGCTTCTCGTTCTGCACATATTTCGACACGATCGAATAGACCGACCGCCACGCCTGATATTTGGCGAGCGCCGGCGCCGCCTTGATCATCGTCGCAAAGTCGAGGAAGGCGACGTGGCCGAGCTTCTCATAGCCTTCGCGATAGACGCCCTCGGCATATTCGAGGAACTTGTGATAGCCGGCGATATCGGCGGGGTTGAGCTTGCCGATCTCGCGCTGGAGCAGCGCCTCGTCGTTGGTATAGTCGAAATTGGTGCCGTCGACCCAGTTGAGCCGGTAGAAGGGCGTCACCGGCTCGAGCGTCACGTCCTCGGCCATGTCGCGTCCGCTCAGCGCCCATAATTCCTGCAAACAGGCGGGGTCGGTGATCACGGTCGGCCCGGCGTCGAAGGTGAAGCCGTCGCGCTCCCAATAATAAGCGCGGCCGCCCGGCTTGTCGCGCGACTCGACGATCGTCGTCGCGATCCCGGCCGATTGCAGCCGGATCGCGAGCGCCAGCCCGCCGAATCCTGCGCCGATGACGATCGCCGACTTCATCCTGTCCATCCCCTTGCTGCCGCTCACCGCCATGCCGTCGTGCGCAGGACGCGGATCGCGCTGCGCACCGGCACCGGCGGTTTGCCCGTCAGTATCCGCATCTTGTCCTTGAGGCTCGATCGCCCCGCATAGAAACGGGTGATGAGCGTCGGGTCGAGACGGTAGAAGCGCTCGATGATGCGCCAACGTTCCGCCGGATCGCCCGCGCGGAACATCATTGCGCTGAGCATGCGGTAGAAGGCGCCGCGCTTCCAGGCAGCACGGGCATAATCATGCGTGAAGCGCGCCAGCGCCTTGCCCGACAGGTCGCTCTGCCCGGCGAGCGCCACCGCCAGCCGCACCGCATCGGGCAGCGAATAGCCGGTGGTCGGCTGGAACAGCCCGGCGCGCATCCCCGCCTTGGCGACATGCGCGCCGCTCGACCGCCAATAGGTTTCGAAATCGCCGCCGAGCGTGATCGGCAGCACCCCGGCCTCGGTCCGCATCACGCTGTCGACCAGCCAGCCCCGGCCGGCGGCATAAGCGGCGATGCGGGTGCCGAGCGCGGCGCGGTCGATCTGCGGCGTATCGCTGTAATAGGTGTCCTCGACGAACATCCGGTCGTCGGCGAACGGCAGGCAATAGACGAAGCGATAACCGTCGATCTGCGCGACCGTCGCGTCCATCACCGTCGGGATCGGCTTGCCGTGCGGATGGTGGAGCAACAGCTCCTGCCCGAGGAACTTCTGCCAGCCGAGGTCGAGCACCGACAGATCGCCGGGGCCGCGGCAGTCGATCACGCCCTTGGCGGCGATGCGGTCGCCGTCGGCGAGCACCACCGCGGTCGCCGAGGCGGCGAGCACCTTGCGCCCGAGCAGGAACGCTCGCTCGGGCAGCTGCGCGCGCAGCACCGCGTGCAATCGCTCGCTCGTCACCGAATGATAGGTCGCCGCGATCGGCCGCGCGAGATCGGGGAAGGCGACGTCATAGCCGGTCCAGTCGTGGACGACCAATGGCGCGACCAGCCAGCGGTCCGCCGCGTCGACGTCGCTGCCGAAGAACGACCAGACGTGATCGCCGCCGAGATGCGGCGCCGCCTCGATGATCCGCACGTCGAGGTCGGGGCGGCGGCTGTGCAGTGCGAGGGCGATCAGCCCGCCGGCGAGGCCGCCGCCGACGATCGCAACATCGCAAGGGATGGTGGAGCCCATGGCTGCGCCTACCGCAAAGCGTCGCGCGCGAGAACTGCCATTTTCGACTCGCCCGCGCCGCGCTATCCCCAGCGACGATGACCCCGCCGCAGCTCACCACCGACCGACTGACCCTGCACGTCCACCGGCCGCAGGATTGGGCCGAGCTGGCGGCGATGTGGGCCGATCCGGCCGTCTACACGCGGATCGGCGGCGTCGCGCGTCCGCCCGAGGACGTGTGGCTGCGGCTGTTGCGCAGCATCGGCCAGTGGCAGGCGTTCGGCTATGGCAGCTGGGTGGTGCGCACGCATGACGGCGCGTTCGTCGGCGAGGCGGGGCTGCTCGAATCGCGGCGCGCGATCGAGCCGCCGCTCGCCTGGCCGGAGGCGGGATGGACGCTCGCACCCGCGCAGCATGGCCGCGGCTATGCGCAGGAGGCGATGACCGCGGCGCTCGACTGGGCGGCGGCGCATGGCGCACCGCGGACGACCTGCATCATCGATCCCGCCAATGCGCCGTCGCTGCGCCTCGCCGCCAAGCTGGGCTATGAAGCGGTGCGCGAGGCACCCTATCATGGCCGCACGGTGCAGGTGCTGGAGCGCGGCGTCCGCGATTAACGCTGCCCCCGCGCACGGAAATCCGCTACATCCGTCGCCATGCTGCTCGCCGTCACCCTCTCCGCGCTGGCGATGACGTTGATCGTCGGCGTTCGCTATCTGATCGTTTCGGGCGCGTTCGCGGCGGCGACGCGGCTGCGGCATCCCGGCCTGTATCGCGGGCTCGATGCGCAGATGCGCCGCGAGGTGGCGTGGAGCCTCGCCTCCGCGGCGATCTACGGCATTCCGGCGGGCGTGCTCGCCTGGGGCTGGCAGGCGCATGGCTGGACGCGCGTCTATCGCGATGTCCACGCTTATCCCTTATGGTATTGGCCCGTCTCGATCCTCGTCTATCTCGTGCTGCACGACACCTGGTTCTACTGGACGCATCGCTGGATGCACCGGCCCAAGGTGTTCAAGGCGGCGCATGCCGTCCACCACGCCAGCCGCCCGCCGACCGCCTGGGCGGCGATGGCCTTTCACCCGATCGAGGCGCTGACCGGTGCTGTGGCAATTCCGGCACTGGTGCTGGCAATTCCGATCCACGTCTCGGCTCTGGGCTTCGTGCTGACGATCATGACGGTTATGGGCGTAACCAATCATATGGGCTGGGAGGTTTTCCCGCGGTTCATGTGGCGGGGGCCATTGGGGGGCTGGTTGATCACCGCCAGCCATCATCAGCGGCATCATGAACTCTATGGGTGTAATTATGGGCTCTATTTCCGGTTCTGGGATCGCCTGTGCGGCACCGATCGCGGCGTCGGCGATTTCGCGCGCAGCCATGCGCGGGCCAGGGCGCAGGTCGCGGGCGGCGGCGATCGCCGCGCTGGTGCCGGCGGCCGTGCTGGTCTTGGGCGCGGCGCCGATCGCCCGGCTTGACGTCTCGGTCAGCCAGATGCGCTCGGCCAAGGGCATGCTGCGCGTCTGCCTGACCGCCGACCCGGAGAATTTCCCGGCCTGCGTCGACGATGCCGATGCGATCACCCGCTCGGTACCCGCCGATGCGCATGCGATGCGGTTCGAAGGCCTGCCGCACGGCCAATATGCCGTCGCGGTGATCCACGACGAGAACGGCAATCGCAAGCTCGACACGTTCGCCGGCATCCCGCGCGAAGGCTTCGGCTTCTCGCGCAACCCGCCGATCCGCTTCGGCGCGCCGCGCTTCGCCGCCGCGCGTTTTGCGATCACCGGTGATGCAAATCAGCAACAGATCAAGATGCATTACATGCTCTGATCGGTCGGGCAGGGATAGCAAAAGCGGTTCACCGCGTTACGCCGTCGTAACAGGTTTGGAGCCGTAGCCGTGTCGCTCAAGTTTCTCATGCCGCTCGCGCTCGCCGCTGCTGCCATCACCGCCGCCCCGGCCCAGGCGCAGGAGGCCGCCGCACCGGGGCCGACCGATTTCGACTTCAACCGCGACACCGTCACCGTCGGCGCCGGCGGCGTCTATCTCAGCGACTACGAAGGCTCGAACGATTATCGCTTCACCGCGGCGCCGGGCGCGGTCGGCTCGATCAAGGGCTATGGCTTCATCATCGCCGGCAACCGGTTCAGCGTCGACCTGATCCGCGACAAGCCGGGTCCGGTTTGGGACGTGCAGGCCGGCCCGATCGGCGTGGTCAACTTCAACCGTAGCAGCCTCAAGAGCATCGACGATCCCCGCGTCCGCGCGCTCGGCAAGGTCGATACCGCGATCGAACTGGGCGGTTATGTCGGCATCGGCAAGACCGGCGTGATCACCAGCGATTACGATCAGCTCGCGGCGACGGTCAGCTATCGCCACGACGTCGCCGGCGCGCACGACAGCGGCATCTGGCAGCCGAGCGTCAGTTATCTGACCCCGCTCAGCACCAAGATGGCAGTGGCGCTGTTCGCTTCGGCCGAACATGCCGGCCGCGGCTATGCGACCACCTATTTCTCGGTATCGCCGACGCAGACGCTGGCGAGCGGACTGCCGACCTACAATGCGCGGTCGGGCTGGAAGAATTATTCGCTCGGCGGCCTCTATACCTATGCGCTGACAGGCGACCTGCTGCACGGCTTCAAGATCGTCGCCGGCGGCACCTATGTGCGGATGCTCAACGGCTTCGCCGACAGTCCGCTGGTCAGCGTCGCAGGTTCGCGCAACCAGTGGCTCGGGGCGGTCGGGCTCGCCTATACCTTCTGATCAGCCGGTGAGCGTGCCGGTCGCGACCACCGGTCCGGTCGGCAGCCCGGTCGGTGAGCCGCCGACCGGTTCGATCGAGATCGCCAGCACCGTATCGGCGGCGATCGCCTGCCGCGCCGCCGCGGGGACGACGAGCCGCGTCGGCCCGCCCGCCACCAGGCCGAGCGAGCGCGGCGCCTCCTTGCCGCGGATCGCCCACAGCTCGGCGGAGCGTCCGGCGGGGACGGGGAGCGCGCCGGTGATCCGCACCGTCGCCCGGGCGGGATCGTAGGCGGCAGCGAGCGGCGCCCCGCCGCCGGTCGGCGCGATCGCGGCGAGCAAGGGGGCGGGGGCCGGCGCCGGCATGCGCACCGCGATCTGCACCGGGGCAGGTAGCGGGCGCAACAGCTCGAACACGGTGACGCCGAGCAGCAGCAGCGCAGCAAAGCTCGCCACCAGCGCGAGACGGCGCCATGCCATATTGTCGTTGGCGGGCGTTGCCGCCTTGCCGTCCAGCGACGCCTCGATCCGCGACGCCAGCGATTGCGGCGCCGCCACCTCGGGCCAGTCGGCGAACAGCGCGCCGAACCAGTCGCGCCAGCGCTCCACGTCCGCGGCAAAGTCCGGATCGCGCGCCAGCCGGCGCAACGCGGCGGTACGCTCCTCGCCGTCGAGCAGGCCGAGCGCGAGCTCCGCCGCGGCGATATCGGGTTCGTCAGGCGGCGGCATCGAGGCACCCCCGTAACGCGAGCAAGCCACGCCGCACCCAGCTTTTCATCGTGCCGAGCGGCACCGCCTGCGCCAGCGCCAGCTCGGCATAGGTCAGCCCGCCGAAGAAGGCGCTGCGGATCGCGCTGCGCTGGCGCGGCTCGATCGCCTCGAGGCAGCCATGCAGGCGGCCGTGCAATTCGTCGGCGATCAGCGTCTCGTCCTGCGCGCGCGCCGGATCGGCGAGCGCGTCGGCGGCCTCGACCGGGGCGGCGCGCGCCCGCGTCTGGCGACGGCGCCAGTCGATTGCGCGGTTGCGCGCGATCGTCGCCAGCCAGGCGATCGGGCTCGCCCGTTCCGGTCGATAGGTGGCGGCGCGATGCCAGATGGTGAGATATACGTCGTGCAGCACGTCCTCCGCACCCTGCCTGTCTTCGCAGATACGCAGGCAGATGCCGAAAAGCTTCGCAGAGGTGAGTTGATAGACCGCACGGAAGGCGTCGCGATCGGCATCACCGGTGCGGATCAGCGCCTCGACCAGCGCGGCGCGTGCGGCGTTGGCGGAGGAGGGATCGGGGGATGACACGCGCGAAGGCTAACCGTCCGTCGCCTGCCCGGCAATGGTCCGCCGACCCAAATGATACCGAAGCGAATGTTTTTTGCCACAAAGACACATTGTTGCGGGAGTCGCCGCATCTTTCGGGATGGCACCGACGTATCTGACCGACGGCCGCCCGCTCCGGTGGGAGCGTAACCGGCGGACCGTGACACGGTGAGGGAGGTTGCTACCGATGGCCGAGACACAGCAGATCATCGAGGCGTTCGATGCGCGCGCCCGGCGGCGCGAGGAGCGCCGCGAATTCTTCAAGAACGCGATGGGCCTGGCCGCGGTGACCGCAGCCGGCGCGGCGGCGATGTCGTTCACCGGCGAGGCCGCGGCGCAAACCGCCGTGTCCGAGGTCGACGTGCTCAACTTCGCGCTCAACCTCGAATATCTCGAAGCGCAATTCTACAGCTATGCCGCTTATGGCGTCGGCCTGCCCAACAACCTGCTGACCGGCGGCGTCGGCACGCAGGGTTCGGTGGTGACCGGCAGCGGCACCGGCATGGCGCGCCAGGTGCAGTTCAGCGACGCCGGCATCGCCGCCTATGCGCGCGAGATCGCCGCCGACGAGGTCGCCCACGTCACCTTCCTGCGCGCCGCGATCCGCGGCACCGGCACCAGCGATTCGCTGATCGCGGCGATGCCGCAGATCGACATTTCCGGATCGAGCGGCGGCGCCTTCGCGGCGGCGGCCTCGAGCACCAGCCCGTCGCTGGCGGGGTTCGACCCCTATGCCAATGACGACAGCTTCCTCATCGCGGCCTATGTCTTCGAGGACGTCGGCGTCACCGCCTACAAGGGTGCGGCCGGCGCCTTGATCAACAACAAGACCTATCTGGAGGCGGCCGCCGGCATCCTCGCGGTCGAGGCCTATCATGCCGCGATCGTCCGCGGCGCGCTTTACGCCCGCGGTATCGCGACACCGGCGATCAGCACCGCGCAGAGCGACATCACCGCGGCGAACGCCATCTCCAACCTGCGCGATTCGGTCGACGGTTCGAGCGACCTCGACCAGGGGCTGACCACGAGCAGCAGCAGCGCTGGCACCGTGTCGAACATCGTGCCGCTCGACAGCAACGGTCTCGCGTTCAGCCGGACCCCGGCGCAGGTGCTCAACATCGTCTATCTGAATCCGAAATCGGTGACGGCGGGCGGCTTCTTCCCGAACGGCATCAACAACGGAAACAGCGGGCTGCGCAGCAGCGCCGCGAACTGAGCAGGGGTGGATCTATGACACACGAAACTTCCGTCCTCGCCATCGTCGAGGCCGCCGTCGCCCGTCGCGCCGCGCGTCGCGCCTTCATGAAGACCGCCGCCACCAGCGTCGCCGCAGCGGGTGGCCTCGCGCTGCTCGCTGGCTGCAACGACGACAACAATCCCTCGCCGGCCCCGACGCCCACGCCGACGCCGACCGCGACCTCGGTCAGCACCGATGCGGCGGTGCTCAACTTCGCGCTCAACCTCGAATATCTCGAAGCGCAATTCTACAGTTACGCCGCATTCGGCGTCGGCCTGTCGGCCTCGCTGCTGACCGGCACGGGGACGCCCGGCGCGGTGGTGACCGGCTCGGGCGCCGGTTATCCGCGCGCGGTCGATTTCAGCGGCGATCCGCTGATCGGCCAATATGCGCGTGAGATCGCTCAGGACGAGATCGCGCACGTCACCTTCCTGCGCACGGCGCTCGGTGTCGCCGCGGTGGCGCAGCCGGCGATCGACCTGTCGGGCACGTCGACCGGCGCGTTCACCGCGGCGGCGCGCGCCGCCGGGGTGGTCGGGTCGACCGGGCTGTTCGATCCCTATGCCAGCCCGACCAACTTCCTGCTCGGCGCCTATATCTTCGAGGATATCGGCGTCACCGCCTACAAGGGGGCGTCGCCGGTGATCTCGGCGACCTATCTCGACGCGGCGGCAGGGATCCTGGCGGCGGAGGCCTATCACGCCGGGCTGGTCCGCTCGATCCTCTACACGCGCGGCATCACCAACGCCGATATCATCACCGCGACCACCAAGATCTCGGACGCGCGCGATCTGCTCGACGGCACCAGCACCGGCACCAACGGCGACGACGATCAGGGGATCGCCGGCACCAATATCGGCCAGGCGAATGCGATCTCGAACATCGTCCCGACCGATGCCAACGCCATCGCCTACAGCCGCAGCGTCCAGCAGGTGCACAATATCGCCTATCTGAACGTCAGTGGCAGCAACCGCACCCGCGGCGGCTTCTTCCCGGCGGGCACCAACAATCCCGATCCCAACTACACCGTCGGCCTCGGCTGACGGGTCGGTCCGCGGCCGGTCGACTGCCCCTTCCCGGCCGGCCGGCGCACGGGTCCTCCCTCGGTCTTGCGACCGGGGGAGGATTTTCGTTTCCCGCGGGTGCCGCTTCCGTCGCATCATGGGCGTTTTCCGCCGCGATGGGCTTGACGCCTCCGGCGGGATGCGGAACGGCAAGCCATCCAGGGGCGACGGCTGCGCCGCCCGCGCGTGGGGAGATCCCGAGTAATGACCGCCCAGACCGATACCGACAGCGCGATCGCCGCCGCGTTCGACGCCCGCGTCCAGCGCCGCACCGAACGCCGCGACTTCTTCCGCACCGCGATGGGTGCGATGGCGGTCACCGCCGGCGTCTCGGCGCTGACCATGGCGGGATCGGCCGAGGCGCAGACCACCACCTATGCCGATGCCGACATCCTCAATTTCGCGCTCAACCTCGAATATCTCGAGGCGCAATTCTATGCCTATGCGACCGGCGGCGCCGGCATCGCCGCCAACCTGCTGACCGGTGCCGGCACGCAGGGCGCCGCCAATTTCAGCGGCGCGCGCGCGGTGACCTTCACCGATTCGGTGCTCGCCCGCTACGCCCGCGAGATCGCCGCGGACGAGCTCGCGCACGTCACCTATCTGCGCACCGCGCTCGGCAGCGCCGCCGTCGCGCAACCGGCGCTCGATCTGTCGGTGAGCCCGACCAGCGCCTTCTCCGCCGCCGCGCTCGCCGCCAAGCTGATCAACAGCGGCGACAGCTTCAATCCCTATGCGAGCGAGGATGCCTTCCTGCTCGCCGCCTATCTGTTCGAGGACGTCGGCGTCACCGCCTACAAGGGCGCGGCGCCGCTCCTCACCACCACCTATGTCGAAGCGGCGGCGGGTATCCTCGCGGTCGAGGCCTATCATGCCGCGACGATCCGCGGCGAGCTGTTCCGGCGCGGATCGGCGAGCGGATCGGCGCTGATCGCCAGCGCCAGCGCGATCTCCGACGCGCGCGACAGCCTCGACGGCGGCACCGACATCGACCAGGGGATCACCCCCGGCACCACCGTCGCGCCGGGCCAGGCGACGCCGACGCCGACCCCCACCGCGACGGCGACCGCGACGCCAACTCCCACGCCGACCGCGACCGCGACGCCGACGCCCACCTATGCGGTGTCGAACATCGTCCCCACCGACGCCAACAGCATCGTCTACACCCGCACCCCCAATCAGGTGCTCAACATCGTCTATCTCAACGCCGCGGCGGCGAGCGCGGGCGGTTTCTTCCCCGCCGGCCTCAACGGCACCATCAAGGCGGCGGTCGCCTCCTGATCCCGCCAGAATCCGAACGCTTGCAGGGGTAGCCCCGATGACCGACCTTCCGACCGACACGATCCTCGACGCGATCGCCGATCGCCGCGCCGAACGGCGCAACTTCCTGCGTTACGCCGGCGGCGCCGCCGCCTCGGCGGGCGCGCTCTCGCTGCTCGCGGCCTGCGGCGGCGATAGCGGCAGCGGTACGCCGACACCGACGCCGACCGCGACGACGCCGACGCTCGCCGCCGATGCCGACGTGCTCAACTTCGCGCTCAACCTCGAATATCTCGAGGCGAGCTTCTACAGCTGGGCGGCGTTCGGCCAGGGGCTGACCAGCGGCATCGTCAGCGGCGTCGGCACGCTCGGCAGCGTCACCGGCGGCGCGCTGGTGCCGTTCCAAGACCCGATCGTGGCGCAATATGCGCGCGAGATCGCCAATGACGAGGTCGCGCACGTCACCTTCCTGCGCTCGATCCTGAGCAGCTCGGCGGTGGCGATGCCGGCAATCAACATCTCGGGTGATGCGAATGGCGCGTTCACCGCCGCGGCGCGCGCCGCCGGGGTGATCGGCAGCAGCGACGTCTTCAATCCCTATGCCGACGACATCAGCTTCCTGCTCGGCGCCTATCTGTTCGAGGATGTCGGCGTCTCCGCCTACAAGGGCGCCTCGCCGCTGATCGTCAACAAGGTGTTCCTCGAAGCCGCGGCGGGTATCCTCGCCACGGAGGGCTATCACGCCGGACTGATCCGCTCGGTGCTCTACCGCAAGGGCGTCGACCCGGCCGAGACGCTGGCCGGCGCCTCGACGATCCTCGCCAACACGCAGAAGATCTCCGACGCGCGCGACAGCCTCGACGGCAGCAGCGACGACGATCAGGGGATCGGCGACACCACCACCGCCAATGTCGTGCCGACCGACAGCAACGGCGTCGCCTACAGCCGCTCGACCGGGCAGGTGCTCAACATCGTCTATCTCAACAAGACCGCGGTGGGTTCGGGTGGCTTCTTCCCGGCGGGGCTCAACGGCAATATCCGCACCTCGGCGGCGAGCGGTTGATCGCGCCCGCCAAGCGCGTATAACGACGACATATTCCCCGGGGGAGCGCTGACGCAGCGCTTGAGAGGAGGGCCGCAGCCCTCGACCCGCTGAACCTGATCCGGTTGATACCGGCGGAGGGAGGGAGCGGTTTCATCGGGAAATCCGCATTCTCTTTCCGCGCATGGAGAGAGACAGATGGCCGACCGACCCGCCCCCGCCGCCACCAACGCGATCGGCGTCACCACCGGCGCGATCCGGGGATCGCGCAAGGTCCACGTCGGTCCGCTCGCCGTCGCGATGCGCGAGATCGCGCTCGACCCCGCCTCGGGCGAGCCGCCGCTGCGCGTCTACGACACCTCCGGTCCCTATACCGATCCGACCGCGACGATCGACATCATGGCCGGCCTGCCGCCGCGCCGGGCGGCATGGATCGCCGAGCGTGGCGACGTCGAGGCCTATGACGGCCGCGCGATCCGCCCGGAGGACAATGGCCAGCTCGGCCCCGACCGGTCGGGCGGCGTCGCCCAATTCCCGCGCGCCGGCCTGACCCGTCCGCTGCGCGCCAAGGCGGGCCACAATGTCAGCCAGATGCATTATGCCCGGCGCGGCATCGTCACGCCCGAGATGGAATATGTCGCGACGCGCGAGAATCTCGGCCGCGAGCGGCTGGCGCAGTACGTCCGCGACGGCGAGAGCTTCGGCGCGGCGATCCCCGATTTCGTCACGCCCGAGTTCGTCCGCGACGAGGTCGCGCGCGGCCGCGCGATCATTCCGTCCAACATTAACCACCCGGAAAGCGAGCCGATGGCGATCGGCCGCAACTTCCTGGTCAAGATCAACGCCAACATCGGCAATTCGGCGGTGGCGAGCGACGTCGCGGCGGAGGTCGACAAACTGGTCTGGGCGACGCGCTGGGGCGCCGACACGGTGATGGACCTGTCCACCGGCCGCAACATCCACGACACGCGCGAATGGATCATCCGCAACAGCCCCGTGCCGATCGGTACCGTGCCCATCTATCAGGCGCTCGAGAAGGTCGGCGGCATCGCCGAGGACCTGACCTGGGAGGTATTCCGCGACACGCTGATCGAACAGGCCGAGCAGGGCGTCGACTATTTCACCATCCATGCCGGCGTGCGCCTCGCCTATGTGCCGATGACCGCCAAGCGCGTCACCGGCATCGTCAGCCGCGGCGGCAGCATCATGGCGAAATGGTGCCTCGCGCATCACAAGGAATCGTTCCTCTATGAGCGGTTCGACGAAATCACCGAGATCATGAAGGCTTATGACATCGCCTATTCGCTCGGCGACGGCCTGCGCCCCGGGGCGATCGCCGATGCCAATGACGAGGCGCAATTCGCCGAACTCCATACGCTCGGCGAACTGACCCACCGCGCCTGGGCGCAGGACGTGCAGGTGATGATCGAGGGGCCGGGCCATGTGCCGATGCACAAGATCAAGCAGAACATGGACAAGCAGCTAGAGGCGTGCGGGGAGGCGCCCTTCTACACGCTCGGGCCGCTGACCACCGATATCGCACCGGGCTACGACCATATCACCAGCGGCATCGGCGCGGCGATGATCGGCTGGTTCGGCTGTGCGATGCTCTGTTACGTCACGCCCAAGGAACATCTCGGCCTGCCCGATCGCGACGACGTCAAGACCGGCGTCGTCACCTACAAGCTCGCCGCCCATGCCGCCGATCTCGCCAAGGGGCATCCCGCCGCACAGCTGCGCGACGACGCCTTGAGCCGCGCACGCTTCGACTTCCGCTGGCGCGACCAGTTCAACCTGTCGCTCGATCCCGACACCGCCGAATCGTTCCACGACCAGACGCTGCCGGCCGAGGGCGCGAAGACCGCGCATTTCTGTTCGATGTGCGGGCCGAAATTCTGCTCGATGAAGATCACGCAGGAGGTGAGGGACTTCGCGGCGAAGCAGAACGCGCCGGTGGCAAGCTTCGTCGCCGCCGCGGAGGCGGAGGCCGGCATGGCGGCGATGAGCGAGCAGTTCCGCGCGCAGGGTGGCGAGGTCTATGTACCGGTGGAATAAAGACTTTTATCACTCGGACTGAGCCAAGACGATTGCTGCCTGTTTTCGTCCCGCAGACAGATATATTGTGCATCAAGGGCATAGTTGATCGGACTTGATCGATGCAGGTGACGGTTTAATCTTCCCGCATCGATCGGGATGACGGACGTGCGAGGGATTCGGCCACTGTCCTTGCTGTGCCTTTCGCTGGCGTGCTGCTCGGCAGCGCCGGCGGAGGACAGGTTCGCCCGCGACATGGCGCAGCGGTTCCGCGACGCAAAGCCGGGTGTCTCCGTCACGATCGACCCGCGGGATGCCTTGACGTTGCGCGTCACGATGCCCGGGCGGGAGCCGATGACGGTGATGCTCGACCATCTGCGGCACGTCTGTTCGCACTCGACTCCGGCGGACTGTGCGTCGACGAAAACAGAATTCGTCGAGAACACGCTGGCTCTTCCTCCCAAACCGCAATTCAACCGTAGCCAGTTGCGAATCGTGATCCGCGGCAAAGACTATGTCGATTACGTCAAGTCGACGATGGCCGGAGAGCGCTTGCCGGTGATGCATCCGGTCGGTGAGGATCTGTTTGCGATCGTTGCGGCGGTTACAGCGAAGACAACGGTGCTGATGTCGCCTGCCAGGCTCCGGGACTTGGGACTGAATCCCGCCGAGGGCTGGACGTTGGCGTTGCGTCAGACTCGGGCGACGCTTCCGAAGCTACCGACGGTCGCCGCTCTCCGAAACGCGCCGATCGTTTTCGAGCACTGGCCGTTGGCCGCGGCGCTGTTGATCGACCTTCCCGGCTGGGCGCGTCTATCCGCGGCAATCGGGCCTGATCTGTTCGTTACCGTCGTTGCCGACGATTACGTCTTCGTCGCGACCAAGCCGGATGGCGTCGACTTCGACGGATTCAAGGCGGCGGTCGTCGAAGATTGCGAGCAGCAGTCACGGTGTGTCTCGCCCAACGTCTACCGCTTTCGCAACGGTATGTGGCGGATCGCAAGATAACCGCTGCCCGCCCGGTGCGACACCGAAAGCCAGCAATACCGCCGCGGTGCGGCGTCACAGATCGAATGGACCAGCAACCGGGGGCTAGGCATGGCAGTTGCGATCGTGATGGCGCAGGCGGCGGAACCAGCGGTCGATCTCGCCGTGGTGTCGTCGCGGGCGAAGGCGCGGGTGTTGGCGCTGCGCGGGGCGCTGGTGCAGACGTGGCTCGTTCCGCGGGAGCTCGGCGGTTCGGCGGATCGCGTCAACGAACTGTTCGTCCCGCCCGAGGCGGCACGGCGGATCGCCGCGGTGACGGCACGGCTGATGCTGCTGGCCGTAGGCGGCGGCAGGCGGCGCACCCTGACGGTCGTCCCCACCTATCGCGGCGCGAGCATCGTGCCGGCCAGCATCACCTATGTCGTCCATCCCGACGAGGAACGGGTGACGGTGCCGATCTGGTGACCGGTCACCGGATTTCGACGCCTTTCCAGAAGGCGATCCGGTCCTTGATCTCGCGCGCCGCGTCCTTGGGCTCAGGATAATACCAGGCGGCGTCGCGATTCTCGGCGTCGCCGACGCGTAGGCTATGGTAATGCGCCGTGCCCTTCCACGGGCAGACGCTGGTCGTCGCGCTATCGACCAGCACCGCCGGGTCGACCGCATCGCGCGGGAAATAGGCGTTGCCCTCGACGGTGACGATATCGTCGCTCGCCGCGATGCGCGTACCGTTCCAATAGGCTTCGGTCATGTCCGGCTCTCCTTCGTGCTGCCAATCGCACGGGGCCGACAAAGGATGCGGTACAGCGTCAGTAATGGTAGCGGCATTGCGCGATTTGCAGCACCTGCTCCTCGCCGCGGCCCGCGACGCGATAGACCAGCCGGTGCTCGTGATTGATCCGACGTGACCACCAGCCGGTCAGATTACCGCCCAGCGGCTCGGGCCGGCCGGTGCCGGAAAACGGATGGCGACGACATTCTTCGATCAGCGCGTTGATCTTATCGACTGCCTTCGCATCCTGCTGCTGCCAATGGCGATAGTCATCCCACGCCGTCGGCCAGAAACTGACGTTCACGAAAACGGCACACCGTCTTCGCCGCTCTCGAAGCCCCGCACCGCCTCCAGCAAGCGCTCCGCATTCTTGGGCGAGCGCAGGAGGTACAGTGTCTCCTCGATCGAGGCCCATTCACTTGCCGAAACCAGCACTGCGCCTTCACCCCGCTGCCGGGTGATCGCCAACGGCGCCCGATCGGCGACGACCTTGTCGATCATCGCCTTGAGGTTCTCGCGCGCATCGGAATAGCTGACAGTATGCATAGCGTCTCATTGGACAACAACCTGTCCAATGTCAAGATTCGACCATCTCCGGCAGCGCCCAGTCGATCGGCGCAGCACCATGCGCGACCAGAAAGGCATTCGTCCGGCTGAACGGGCGGCTGCCGAACCAACCCTTGTAGGCGGACAGCGGCGAAGGATGCGGCGCGGTGAGCACCAGATGCGTGCCATCGTCAGGCACGAACGCCGCCTTCGCCTGCGCATGCGCGCCCCACAGCAGGAAGACGATCGGGCCGGGCTGCGCCGCGACCGCGCGGATCACCGCGTCGGTGAACGCCTCCCAGCCGTGATTGCGGTGCGACGCGGCGCGGCCGCTGGCGACGCTCATCACCGTGTTGAGCAGCAGCACGCCCTGCCGCGCCCAATGGTCGAGGAAGCCGTGTCGCGCCGGAGCGATGCCGCAATCGGCCTGCAACTCCTTGTAGATGTTGACGAGGCTCGGCGGCGGCTTGACCCCGGGCCGCACCGAGAAGGCGAGGCCGTGCGCCTGGCCCGGCCCATGATAGGGGTCCTGACCGAGGATGACGACACGCACCCGGTCGAGCGGGGTCAGCGCGAGGGCGCGAAACCGCTCGTCGGCGGGCGGGAAGATGATCTCGCCCGATGCCGCCTGCGCCGCGAGGAAGGCGTCGAGCGCCGCCATCGCCGGGGTGGCGAGCGCCCCTGCGAGCGCCGCCTGCCAGCTCGGATCGATCGCCGGCGTCACCTCAGCGCTTGCGGACGAATTCGGCGCGCAGCACCAGGCCCTTGATCCCGTCGAACTTGCAGTCGATCTCCTGCGCGTCGCCGGTCAGCCGGATGCTCTTGATGAGCGTGCCGCGCTTGAGCGTCTGTCCGGCCCCCTTGACGGTGAGGTCCTTGATCAGCGTCACCTGATCGCCATCGGCGAGCAGGTTGCCGACCGAGTCGCGCACCTCGACCATCTCCCCCGCGCTGCTCCCGGCCGTCGCCGCGGCGGCATCCGCCGCGCTGATCCATTCGCCCGTCGCCTCGTCATAGACGAAGCTGTCATCGTCGTCCTGCATCGCATAGCCCCCAAGGTTGAGGCGACGCCCATACCGGCTGATGACCGGGTTAGAACAGCCCCGGCACCTCGCGCTGCGCGGTGGAGATGCGCGGACCAACCGGTTGCAGCGCCTCGCGCGCGGTCGCCACCGACAGCGCGCGTGCGTCGGCGCTCGCCGAGCTGCCGATCCGCGTACAGCTCTTGCCCTCGAGGAAGTCGAGCGCGGCGCGGGTCGACGCCTCGCGCGGGTCGCCCATCGCGTAACCGATGTCGTCGCCGGCGCTGCAGCTCGCCTCCACCGTGTTGGCGAGCCCGGTATAATACGCGCCCTGCCGCGCCGAATTCTGCAAGGCGAAGGCGATGACGCGCAGCCGGTCGTCGCACGCCGAGCGGTCGAGCGCGATCTGGCCGACCGGCTTGCCATAGGTGTTGGTGCCGATCAGCCCGGCGTTGGCGTGCAGATAGGGAATATAGGCGTTGATGACATATTCGCTCGCCGAGGCGGTATTGTGGCTGCCGATGAAGGCGATCTTGGTCGCCGCCACCGATTGCGGTTGCGGAGCGAAATAGGCGGTCTGGTTTTCCGTCGATTTCTCCGGGCGGAAGGTGGTGTAGCTCTGCACGTCGGTGGTCGCGCGATTGGCGCCGAGCAGGTTGGTAAGCAGCTGCGCGGTCGTAAGCAGGCCGCCGCCATTGTAGCGCAGATCGACGATGATGTTGGTGACGCCCGCGGTGCGGAACTGGTCGAACGCGGCGCGCAGCTGCGCATCGGCGGTCGAGATGAAGGTGCGCAGATTGACGTAGCCGTAGCGCTGGCCGGCATCGGTGATGATCTGCGCGCCGTAGCGGCTCGACACCGGGCTCAGCGTGAAATCGGCCTTGGTGACCGAGACGGTGCGCGTCCCGCTCGCGTCGCGCACCTGGAAGTAGCGCGTCGTCCCCGCGGTGTCCGACCCCAGCGCATTGTTGAGCGCGGTGCCGTTGTTGTCGACCTGGTAGAGCGCCGATACGGTCTGCAGGTTGCTCGCGCTGGTGCCGATCGCGACGATCTCGGCGCCGCGATCGACCCCGGCGGCGAGGCCCGGCGAGCCTTCGAAGGCTTCGGTGACGTAGAGGTGGAGATCGCTGGTCAGCCCGAACCGCCAGCCGAAGCCGGCGGTCGAGCCGGAATTATAAT
Source organism: Sphingomonas kyungheensis (assembly GCF_037120395.1). Lineage (NCBI taxonomy): Bacteria > Pseudomonadati > Pseudomonadota > Alphaproteobacteria > Sphingomonadales > Sphingomonadaceae > Sphingomonas > Sphingomonas kyungheensis. The sequence goes on along the minus strand of NZ_JBBBDM010000006.1, from coordinate 78,742 downwards.
AAGCGTCCTCTTCCTTGATCGAGGTGAGATAGGTGAAATAGCGATCCTTGCTCTGCGACCGCGCCGTCGCGGTGAGCGCGTCGAGATAGCTGTCGACGGTCGTATAGGGCGTCGGGTCGAGGCTCGCGGGCAGCGTGTCGTAGAACAGATACCATTCGCGCAATTGCGCCGCGACCCAGTCCTGCCGGTCGCGCAGCGAACAGCCGGTCGAGGCGGTCGGCGTCGGCGTGGCGGTCGCCGTCGGGGTCGGCGTGACGCTGCCGATCGATCCGGTCGAGCCGCCGCCACCCCCGCCGCCGCAGCTCGCCAGCATCGCTGCCACCGCCACGCCCGTCACCGTCCGCCGCATCGCCACCGGTCGAATCCCCCATATGTCTTCGCGAGCCTAAGCGTGGTTTTCGCCGGCGGCAATCGCGATTGCGACCAATAACGGATGGAACTCAGCGACTTATTACTTTGACTTCATTTTGCGCCGACTCGGCGGCCGCCCGTTGGTGCGGGCTCGAATTTCTATCGGGACGTAGGGACGTGCCGCCCCGGCGCGCGCCTCAGCCGAGGCTCTTCGTCGCCTGTTCGAATACATCCTTGGACAGGCCGGGCGCGGCGACGATCCGTTCGAGCTCGGCACGCATCAGCGCGGCGCGGCCGGCGTCGAAGCGGCGCCAGCGCGCCAGCGGCGGCAACAGCTTCGCCGCCGTCTGCGGGTTGAGCCGGTCGAGCGCGATCAACTGGTCGGCGAGGAAGCGATAGCCGCTGCCGTCGGCGGCGTTGAAGGCGCGCTGGTTGGCGCCGAACGCGCCGACCAGCGACCGCGCGCGATTGGGGTTGGCGAGCGTGAAGTCGGGATGCCGCGCCAGTTCGGCGACCAGCCGCCCGGTATCGTCGCGCGACGACAGCGCCTGCGTCTGGAACCATTTGTCGATGACCAGCGCATTGCCGGCATAGCGATGGTAGAAGATGTCGAGCGCCGCCTCGCGCTCGTCCGAATAGCCGTTGGCGAGCGTGCCGAGCGCACCCTGCCGGTCGGTCATATTGTCGGCGCGCTCGAACTGGCGGAAGGCGATCGTCGCGGCATCGTCGGCACCGCTCGCCGCGATATAGCCGAGCGCGACGGTGCGCAGCCGGCGGTGGCCCTTGGCGGCGGGGCTGTAGACATAGGCGCCGTCCGGCGCGCCGTCATAGGCGTCGCGCCAGCGAGCGGCGAGGCGCAGGCCGAGCGCCCGGCGCAGACCTTCGCGCGCGCGGAAGATCGCCTCGGGATCGACCATTGCGAGCTGGTCGCCGATGAAGCTCTCCGAGGGCAGCAGCACCGCCTCGGCGACGAAGGCGGGGTCGAGCGCGCGGTCGTCGAGCGTATTGGCGACCGCGGTGACCACCGCATCGTGATCGGCCCGCCCCTCGACGGTGGCGGCGACCAGCGTGTCGAGCATCAGCTGCTGCATCGCCTCGTAGCGCGCGAACGGATCGTCGTCCTGCGCGCTGAGGAAAGCGAGGTCGGCGGCCGAACGGTCGCTTTCGATGATCACCGGCGCGGAAAAGCCGCGGTTGACCGACAATACCGGGCGTTCGGTGATGCCGTCGAACACGATCGTGCTGGCCGGCTGGTCGAGCAGCACCAGCCGTTCGTCGCCGAGCGGCTGGCCGGTTTCCGCGCCGAACAGCTTGATGCGCAGCGGCAGCACCATCGCCTGTTTGTCGGGCTGGCCCGGCGTCGCGGGGACGTGCTGGGCGAGGCGCAGCGTCGCGCGGCCCTCGCCCGCCTGATGCGACAGGCTGGCGGCGACGCGCGGCGTGCCCGCCTGGCTGTACCAGAGGCGGAACTGGCCGAGATCGCGGCCGCTCGCCTCTTCCATACAGGCGACGAAATCCTCGCAGGTCGCCGCGGTGCCGTCGAAGCGGCTGAAATAAAGGTCGGTGCCGGCGCGGAAGGCCTGCGGGCCGAGGATCGTCGCCATCATCCGGATCAGCTCGGCGCCCTTGTTGTAGATGGTCGCCGTGTAGAAGTTGCTGATCTCGATATAGCTTTCCGGGCGGACCGGATGCGCGAGCGGCCCCGCATCCTCCGGGAACTGGGCGGCGCGCAGGCCGCGGACGTCTTCGATCCGCTTGACCGCTGCCGAGCCCTGATCGGCGGAGAAGCCCTGATCGCGATAGACGGTGAAGCCTTCCTTGAGGCTGAGCTGGAACCAGTCGCGGCAGGTGATCCGGTTGCCCGACCAATTGTGGAAATATTCGTGCGCGACGACCGCGGCGATCGCGTCGTAATCGTAATCGGTGGCGGTATCGGGGTCGGCGAGGATGTAGCGGCTGTTGAAGATGTTCAGCCCCTTGTTCTCCATCGCGCCGAAGTTGAAGTCGTCGACCGCAACGATGTTGAACACGTCGAGGTCATATTCGCGGCCGTAGACGCGCTCGTCCCACGCCATCGACAGTGTGAGCGCGTGGAGCGCATGGTCGGTCTTGGCGACGTCGCCCGCGCGCACCCAGATGCCGAGCTGCACCTCGCGGCCTGACATGGTGGTGAAGCTGCCGCGGTTGACCGCAAGGTCACCCGCGACGATCGCGAACAGATAGGAGGGTTTGGGGAAGGGATCGTTCCACTCCGCCCAATGGCGGCCGTCCGCCAGCTCGCCCGCGTCGACCGGATCGCCGTTGGCGAGCAGCACCGGATAGCGCGCGCAATCGGCGACCAGCCGCACGCTGTAGCGGCTGAGCACGTCGGGGCGATCCGGGAAATAGGTGATGCGGCGGAAGCCCTCCGCCTCGCATTGCGTGCACAGGATACCGCCGCTGGCATAGAGGCCCATCAGCTGCGTGTTGCGCTCGGGCGCGATCTCCACCTCGGTCTCGACCGTATGTGCGGTCCCGGTGAGCGGGATGACGAGCTGTTCGCCCTCGATCCGCCAGGCGTCGGTCGCGACGCCGTCGACCCGCACCGCCAGCGGCGTCTGGCCCGCGCCGTCGAGCCGCAGCGGTTCCTCGCCATGCTGCCGCGTGACGTGTAGCGTCGCGGTGACGCGAGTCGCGGCGGCATCCAGATCGAACACCAGCCGCGTTTCCGGCACCAGCCAGGCAGGCGGACGATAGGCATGGCGGCTGATCGCGCCGGGGGCGTGATCGGGCTGGGCGATGGCATGCGAGATGTCGAGCATCCGGCCTTTATAGGACTGCCCGGCGGCTCTGCCAGTCCCTGCGGGTGGCGGCGATCGTGGAACGGCGACATAATGCCGCCGTTCAAGCCACATGGAGGCACGATGCTGCTGATCTTCGGCCTCGGTTACACCGCCGCGCGGATTGCCGCTTCATGGCCCGGCGCCAGCGTCGGCACGACGCGCGACGGTCGCGACGGCACGTTGCGCTTCGACGATGCGGCGGCGGTGCAGGCGGCGATCGGCGCGGCGACGCATATCCTCTCCTCGGTGCCCCCGGCGGGCGAGGTCGATCCGGTGCTGAGCCGATATGGCGAGGCGCTCGGCGGGCGCTGGCTCGGTTACCTGTCCTCGACCGGCGTCTATGGCGATGCGGCGGGGGCTTGGGTGGACGAACAGGCGCCGACCGGGCGCGGGCGGCGAACGGCGCGCGCCGCCGCCGATGCGGCGTGGCTGGCGCGCGGCGCCCGCGTGCTGCGGCTGCCTGGCATCTACGGTCCGGGGCGCTCGCCGCTCGATCGCGTCGCCGGCGGCAAGGCGCATCGCATCGGCCGCGCCGATCAGGTGTTCAGCCGCGTCCATGTCGACGATATCGTCAGCGGCGTGCTCGCCGCGCGCGACGCGCCGGCCGGGGCCTACAATCTCGCCGACGACCGGCCGTGCGCGCAGGATGACGTCGTGACCTTCGCCGCGCGGTTGCTCGGCCTGCCGCCGCCGCCGCTGGTCGCGCTCGACACGCTTTCACCGATGGCGCGCGGCTTCTATGCAGAGAACCGCCGCGTCGCCAACGGCAAGGCGAAGCGCGTGCTCGGCTGGCAGCCGGCCTATCCCGATTATCGGTTCGGCCTGCGCGCCCTCAATGCGATGACCAGCCCGATCGCGGCGAGCACGCCCCCCGCCGCGGCGAGCAGCGACCAACGATAGCCTTCGAACAGCGTCGACAGCAGCATCGCGATCACCGGGACGATGACGCTCGAATAGGCCGCCTTGGCCGGGCCGATCTCGCGCAGGATGCGATAATAGAGCGGGAAGGCGATCGCCGAGCCGAACACCGCCAGATAGGCGATTCCCGCCCAATAGCCGGGCCGCGTCTCGATCACCGGCGGCCCGGTCAGCGTCCAGGCGACGAGACCGTCGACGATCGCGCCGATCAGCATCGACATCGCGAGCGTCGCCATCATCGGATAGCGTTTAGCGGTCTGCGTCGCCTGCAAGACGTTGGCGAGCGAGGCGGAGACGATCGCGACCGCGGTGAAGCCGATGCCGGCGAGCGTCGCCGCCGCGCCGGTCGGCCCCTCGCGCGCTTCGTGCAGGAACAGCAGCGCGATCCCCGCCATCGCCACCGCCGAGCCGGCGATCAGCTGGCCGCCCATCCGCTGGCCGAGGAAGAGCCGCGCGAATAGCGCATTCGGCACCAGCAGGATCGCGAACACCACCGCGACGAGCCCGGAGGTGATGTACTGTTCGGCGCGATAGACGAAGTTGAAGTTGAGGCAGAATTGCAGCACGCCGACCGCCGCGGCAAAGCCCCAGCCGCGGGCGTCGAGCGTCACCCGCTCGCCGCGCCACCATGCCACCATCGCCATCGCGACGCTCGCGGCGAGGAAACGATAGGTCACCGACCAGCCCGGCGGCACCACCGCGATCTGGTCGCGGATCACCAGCCACGTCGATCCCCAGATCAGCGTGACGAGGGCGAACGGCACCAGGATCGCCGCGCGCGTCGAGCGCGGCGGGGCCTGCGTCACAGCGCGGCGATCGCCGCGGCGAGCCGCGCGACCTGATCCGCCGGACTGTCCCAGGCGGTGACCAGCCGGATCTCGCCCGCCGCCCAGTCATAGAAGTCGAAGCCCGCGGCGCGCAGCCGGGCGGCTTCCTCGGGCGTGGCGTGGAGGAACACCTCGTTCGCCTCGACCGGATGGACCAGCCGCGCCCCCGCCGCCGCGGCGAGCTCGGCGGCACGCGCATTGGCGGCGCGGCCGTTGTCGAGCCACAGATCGTCCTCGAGCATCGCCAGCACCTGCGCGGCAAGATAGCGGCCCTTGGAGAGCAGCAGCCCGGCGCGCTTGCGGCGGTACAGCGTCGCGGCGGCAAGCGAGGGGCGAAAGAAGACGAGCAGCTCGGCGCTCATCGCGCCGTTCTTGACGAAGCCGAAGCTCAGCGCGTCGACCCCCGCCTGCCACGTCACCGCGGCGGGCGAGCAGCCGAGCGTCGCCACCGCATTGGCGAAGCGCGCGCCGTCCATATGCAGGCCGAGGCCGCGGTCGCGCGCGAGCGCGCCGATCGCGGCGACCTCGTCGGGCGAATAGACGCGGCCATATTCGGTGGCGTTGGTGATCGAGATCGCATGCGGCTGGACGCGATGGACGTCGTTGGCGATGCCGTCGACCACCGCCGCGATGGCCGCCGGGGTAAGCTTGGCACCCTCGCCGTCGGCGAGGTACAATTTGGCGCCGTGCGTGTAGAATTCGGGCGCACCGCCCTCGTCATTCTGGATATGCGCGTCGCGATGGCAGACCACCGCGCCGTGCGGCGGGCAGAGCGCGGCGAGCGCGAGGCAGTTCGCCGCGGTGCCGGTCGGCACCCACAGCGCGGCGACCTCGGTACCGAACAGCTCGGACAGGCGCCCGTCGAGCGCGCGCGAGCGGGCGTCGCCGTCATAGGCGGTGTCGAGCGTGTCGGCGGCGGCGATCGCCGCCATCACCCGCGGGTGGACGGGGGCGGCATTGTCGGAAAAGAAGCGCATCGCCCAGGGTCTTGCGGCGCGGCGCCGTCACCGTCAACCGCCGCGACCGCTCACCCCATCCGTTCGGTGAGGACGATCTCGCCCTCCACCTCGATATCCTCGTCGCCGTCGAGATCGGCATCCTCGGGCATGTCGAATTCGGCGCTCCAGTCGTAGATCTTGGCGGCGCCGCCCTCGACCCAGACGCGCACCGCGCCGCTGGTGATCTCGCCGCCCATCGCGCCGACGAAATCGGTGACCAGCGCATCGGCGGCGCTTTCGTGATCGGTCACGCCGGGGATGCTCGCGGCGGCGATCTCCTCGTCCATCTCGATGATCTGCGCCCAGAATCGTTTTGCCATGTGGCTCTTCCTTAAAATGTCGGAGCCTGTTGCCAGATCGGCGGCGAAAAGGCTTCGGTTAATGCCGCACGTAGAACACATGCGAGCGGACCCGGGCGACCTTGACCAACGTGTCGCGCCAATAGGGCACCATCCACTCGGTATGGTAATGCGTCGCGCGGCCGACCGGCGCGAACACCCGGCCGCGCAGCGCCGCCCGCGCCGCCCGCCGCGCCGCGCCCCAGCCGAGGTGGATCGGCCGGCGCGCGATCGACCCGTCGCAGGTGAAGGAGAATTGACAGCCGGTGACGCGATCCGAACCCTGATAGACGACGCCGCAGATCGTCTTGGGGAAACCCGGCGCGCGGACGCGATTGAGGATCACCTGGATCACCGCCTGCTGGCCGCGGGCGTCGTCGCCCGCCTCGTAGAGCGCGGCGGTGGCGAGGCATTCGGCGGCCTGTTCGCGCGCCGCCGCGCCGCCCTGGAAGCGATAGGGCAGGGCGCGCAGCCGGCGGCTGGCGTCGATCGGCACCGCGGCGTTGGAGGCCCGCGCCTCCGCCATGGTGAGCGGCCTTGCGGTGCGCGGCGCCGGCGGCGCGGCGAACGGCCACGGCCCGATCGAGCCGGCGACGACCGCCACCACCGCGACGACGCCGAGCAGCAGCAGCCAGCGTTCGCTCGTCAGGTCCTGACGGCGCCGCCGGGCGCGGGAAGGGGAGCGTCGCTGCGCCATCGTGGCGTCCGTCTAGCGCAGCCGCGGCGGCGATGGCAGGGCGCTACTCCTCGCCGTCATCCTCTCCGCGTCGATCGCGCGGCGGCGGGGCGTCGGGCGGCGGCGGACCGCGGTCGCGGCTGGGCGCGATGCTGATGCTGCCGTCGCGGCCGAGCTTCATCTGCATGCCGAGCCCGTCGATCGTCCCCTCGGGAATCGGCAGATCGCCGGTCGGCGCCTCGATCCCCTCCTCGGGGCCGACCACCGCATCGGGGTCCATCGCATTCTCCTCGACCACCACCGGCGTCACCACCGGCGCGATGTTGAGCGCGGAGACCATGAACTGGCGCCACATCTGCGCGGGGATGCCGCCACCGTGCAGCCCGGCATTGGGCGAGCTGTCGTCGTTGCCGACCCAGACGCCGACGACCAGATCGCCGGCGAAGCCGATGAACCAGGCGTCGCGGCTCTGCTGCGATGTCCCCGTCTTGCCATAGGCGGGCAGCGTCAGCACCGCGGCGCGGCCGGTGCCGCGCAGCGACGCGCCGAGCAGGTCGAGCATATGGTCGCGGATGCCGTCGGGCATGCGGCGCGGGCCGCCGGTCAGCGATTGCAGCCAGCTCTTGCTCGCGCCGCTGTCCTCCAGCCCGCGCGGATGGACCGGATAGCTGCCGTTGGCGACCGCGGCGTAGGCGGCGGTGAGTTCGAGCAGCGAGACCTCGGCGGTGCCGAGCCCGATCGTCGCCTCATTGGGGATCGGCGTCGAGATGCCGAGGTCGCGCGCCGCCTTGATGACGTTGCGCACGCCGACCTCCTGCGTCAGCCGCGCCGCGACGACGTTGCTCGACCGGGCGAAGGCGCGGCGCAGCGGGATCTGGCCGAGATAGCGGTTGTCGTCGTTCTTGGGCTTCCAGCCGGCGATCTCGACGCGGCTGTCGTCGGCCATCGTGTCGGGGGTCATGCCGGCGCGCATCGCGGCGAGATAGACGAACAGCTTGAAGGTCGAGCCCGGCTGGCGGCGCGCCTGCGTGGCGCGATTGAACGGGCTCTTCGCGTAGTTCTTGCCGCCGACCATCGCGACGACGCGGCCGTCCCGCCGCATCGCGACGATCGCCACCTGCGCCTGCCGCAGCCCGGCCTGGCGGACGACGCGCTCGGCGGTGTTCTGCAGGCGGCGGTCGAGCGTCGTCTTGACCGTCGCCTCGGTCTTGATCTCGCCGGCCTGGTCGCGCGCGTCGGGCAGCACCCAATCGGCGAAATAGGTACCGCTCGGCAATTGCTCCGGACGGCTGGCGAGGACGCGTTGCGGCTCGACGCCCGCGGCTTCCGCCTTGGTGATGAAGCCGGCGTCGGCCATCGCCTTGACCACCAGCATCTCGCGCTTGCGCGCGCCCTCGAGATTGCCGGTCGGCGCGAGCCGCGACGGCGCCTTGACGAGGCCGGCGAGCATCGCCGCCTGGCCGATGTTCATCTTGTCCGGCTCGCGCCCGAAATAATGTTTCGACGCGGCGCGCAGGCCATAGACGTTGTCGCCGAAATAGACGTTCGACAGGTAGCGCGACAGGATCTCGTCCTTGCTCAGCCACGCTTCGAGCCAGAAGGAGATCATCACTTCGCGGATCTTGCGCGCGGCGGTGCGGTCCGAATCGAGGAAGGCGTTCTTGGCGAGCTGCTGGGTGATCGTGCTGCCGCCCTCGCGCACCCCGCCCGAGCCGACGTTGTGGACGAAGGCGCGCAGGATGCCGCGCGGGTCGATCCCCCAATGCGAGCGGAAGCGGCGGTCCTCGATCGCCAGGAAGGCGTCGGTGACGTGCGCGGGCAGCTTCGCCGCATCGACCGGCGCGCCAATGATCGCGCCGCGCCGCGCAATCGGCGTGCCGTCGTCGGCGGTGAGCGTGATCGACGGCGGCGTCGGCGGTTGCAGCGACTTGCTGAGCGGCGCGGTGATCGCCAGCCAGCCGATCGCGATGACGAGCAGGATGATGCCGACGCCGAGGCCGCGGACGATCCAGCGGCCGAGGTTGCGCGGCCGGCGCGGCGGCGGCGGCTCGCCCGCCGGATCGCCCGGCGCGACGAAATCGTCGAAACGCCCGGAGAAGCGCGCGTCGTGCGGGCGGTCATCGTCGAGCAGATAGCGTTGGCCGATCGCGCTGCGGCGGGTAGAGTCTTGGCGCATCGGCTCGTCCCAGCGGTCGGCCATGAGGTGTATTACTATCCTAAAGCGGCGGTGGCAAGCGCGGGGCGGATCGGGCGGAGCGGTCTACCTTGGCTGGCGCCGTCCGTCGAGCCGCGCTATCGCAGCGGCCATGGTCGATTCCGCCTCCTCTCCGCTCGTCGTCGGCATCGGCGGTACCATCGGCGGCGTCTCGTCGACCGAGCGCGCGTTGCGCATCGCGCTCGATGCCGCCGAGCGCGAAGGCTTCCGCACGCGGATGTTCGGGGGCGCCGACATGGCGCGGCTGCCGCTCTACGACCCGCGCGCGACGCAGCGCACCGCCGACGAGGAGGCGTTCGTCGATGCGGTGCGGCAGGCATCGGCGGTGATCATCGCCAGCCCGGGCTATCACGGCAGCATCTCGGGCGTGGTCAAGAACGCGCTCGACCTGCTCGAGGAGACCGCCCGGGACGCGCGGCCGTATCTCGCCGACATGCCGGTCGGGCTGATCGCCACCGCTTATGGCTGGCAGGCGACCGGATCGACGATCGCGGCGCTGCGCTCGATCGTCCACGCGCTGCGCGGCTGGCCGACGCCGTTCGCCGCGGCGATCAACACACAGGTCACCAAGTTCGACGCCGAGGGCGGCGCCAGCGACCCCGCGGTGGTCGAGCAGCTCGGCCTGATCGGCCGGCAGGTGGCGCGCTTCGCACCGCTCGCGGCGGGCGAAGCCGTCGGCATGTGACATCGGTCGGGCGAAGTATCGAGCCAGCGGCGAGCCGATACGCCGATGCCAGACCCTACTGACCACCCCGGCGGAGGCCGGGGCCCAGTTGGGACACATTCGTTAGTCTTGACAAAGCTCCACCCAACTGGACCCCGGCCTGCGCCGGGGTGGTGCGGTGAGGATGAGCGTCGACTTTCGATTAGTCTCGGTTCTGCGGAAGCCTAGCGTCTCGGAAGCCGCAAGCCGGCGCGCGCGCCGATCGCCACGTCCCCGCCGGCCGACGGCCCTCAGGCGAACGCCGGCTCCGCCTCGACCAGCGTCCCCCCGAGCAGCCCCTGCCGCTTGGCGACGATCGTCGGAATCAGCGCCTGCCCCGCGACATTGACCGCGGTACGGCCCATGTCGAGGATCGGGTCGATCGCCAGCAGCAGCCCGGCGCCTTCGAGCGGCAGGCCGAGCGTCGACAGCGTCAGCGTCAGCATCACCAGCGCGCCGGTCAGCCCCGCGGTCGCCGCCGAGCCGAGCACCGAGACCAGCACGATCAGCAGATAATCGACCCCGTGCAGCGGGATGTTGTAATATTGCGCGACGAAGAGCGCCGCCACCGCCGGATAGACCGCGGCGCAGCCGTCCATCTTGGTCGTCGCGGCGAACGGCACCGCAAAGGCGGCATAGCTGCGCGCGACGCCGAGCCGCTCGACCACCTGCTCGGTCACCGGCAGCGTCGCGATCGACGAGCGCGAGACGAAGCCGAGCTGGATCGCCGGCCAGGCGGTGGCGAAGAACCGCCGCGGGCTGATCCCGTTGGCGAGCAGCAGCAGCGGATAGACGACGCCGAGCACCAGCGCGAGGCCGAGGTAGATGGCGATCGCGAAGGTGCCGAGCGCCGACAGCGATTGCCAGCCGTAGCGGACGATCGCGCTGCCGAGCAGCGCACCGGTGCCGATCGGGGTGAGGCGGACGACCCAGCGCAGGATGCGGCGGAAGATCGCCAGCGCCGAAGCGTTGAACGCGAGGAAGGGGGCGCCCGCCTCACCGCTGCGCACCGCGGCGACGCCGATCGCGATCGCGACGACGATCAGCTGGAGGACGTTGAACGACAGGCCGGTCTTCGCCACGCCGTCGGTGAGCCGGGTCGAGGCTTCGAGGCCGAAGATATTGGCGGGAACCAGGCCGCGCAGGAAATCGAGCCACGATCCCGCGGTATCCGGCCGCACCGCCGCCGCGGCGCTGACCCCGGCATGCGCGCCCGGCTGGAGCAGGGTGCCGAGCGTCAGGCCGATGCTGACCGCGATCAGCGCCGATAGGCCGAACCACAGGAAGGTGCCGGCGACGAGCCGCGCGGCATTGTGCAGATCGCGCAACGCCGCGATCGACGCGACGATTGCGGTGAAGACGAGCGGCACGACCAGCGCTTTGAGCAACTGGACGAAGATGTCGCCAACGATCTTCAGCCCCTCGGCGAGACCGGCCAGGTCATAGCGGCGCGCGACGAAGCCGAGCGCGAGGCCGATGGCCATGCCGATGAAAACCTGCACACCGAACGGGGGGCGGGTCATTGCGCGAGCGTCCTGTTCATCGCGGGCATGTAGGGGTGGCGACGGGCGCATGCGACGAAAGAATTGATCGTCGCGGGTAAAGGTAGGTTGGGGCGCCTGCGGGTGGAGCGCGGATGGAGGCGACCCCGTCGGTTGAGCTAGATACGGTCGCCGGGCCGCAGCGTCTCTTCCAATACGCCGGCGGAGATCCGCGCGGGGCCGGCAAGACGGACGGGCTTGACGACCGCCTCATGGTCGCGCTGCGGCAGATAGGGCTGCAGCGGCCGCGGCAGGAGGATCGCATCGTCGCGCGCGCCCCGCATCAGCCCGTTGCCGAGCCGCTCGTAGAAGCGGCAGACGTCGCGCAATTCGGCGGGACCGGGGGCGAGGCGGTCGCCGAGCGGATAGCGGCGCAACGTCTCGCCCGCGGTGCCGCGCCAGCCGGCCGTCATCCCGTCGCCACCCGCTACGTCGGGGCGGCGGACCAGTCCGTTGCAATGGATCAGACAGGCGCTCGACCGGCCGAGCGCGAGCAGCCGCAGGCGGTCGGCACCCGCGGTCAGCGCAGGGCCGCCATAGTCGCGCAGCTTGTTGGCGGTGTTGCGCTGCTCGCGATCGACCCTCTGCCCCGCCGAGCTGCCCAGCTCGTCGAGCAGCGTGTGGAGGAACCGGTCGAGTTCGCGCAGGCAATTGGCGACGAAGCGCGCCCGCGGTCGCGCCGCGGCGCCATCGGGCCAGTGCCCTGCCAGCATCGGCCGGTCGGCGAGCGCGGCGAGGAAGGTCGCGCCCCGGGTCAGCGTGGCGTGCGCCGCCGCTGCCCCCTGCAGCGGCGCGGCACGAAGCGGCCTCACGCCTGGGTGGCGACCGGATCGTCGGTTTCGGCGAGCACGCTGGCGGCGCGGGTCGCGGCGGCGCGCTGGTCGCGCATCGCCTCGGTGCGCTCGGCGCGGGCGGCCATCGCCTCCCATGAGCGGGCGGCGCGCTCGCACCGGTCGCGGACGTTGGCAAGATCAGCCTCGGAGGCGTTGCTGCGCTCCTGCACGGCCTGTTTGCGGAAGAATGTGGCGTCGCTCGACATCGGGTACCTCGTCAGCGGAAAGGAGAGGCAGGGAAGGGCGAGCGGCACGGCGTCAGGCCGGGTCGGTCCGTCGATATGCGACTGTTCGAGACACATAGATGGGGGCGGCACGGCCAGAAGGCAAGCCGCGCCGCCGGCGCCGGGCGGAGGGGGCCCGGCGACGACGGCGCGAAATACGCGCTTACTAGGTACGCCTTACCGGCGGCGGATCGCGATACGCCCGACCCGCCTCGACTTTTCAGCCCCGGCGGCGGGCTGCCGCGGTGGCGCCGAAACCGGCGGCACCGGCACCGATCACCAGCGCCAGCACGAGGAGGAAGGAGGTGCGCGACGCGGCGCCGGCGGCGGCGTCGGTCGCCTGCTTGGCGGTGGCGATCGCCTGCGTCTTGGTGCGGACGACATCGGCCTTGGCGCGGCTGACCTGCGCCTGCGCCTCGGGGCGGCTGATCTTGCGCTGCGCGGCGACGATGTCGACGACGCGCGCTTCGGCCTGAGCGCCGTCGCTGCCGCCGCGGGCCATCGCCGGCAATTGCTTGGCGATTTCCTTCTGCGCCTGCTCGGGCGTCATCTGCGCCGGGTCGGCCGGCGCGTTCGACAGATAGGCGGAGGCTTCGTCACGGACATCGCCCGCGTCGACGCCGGCGATCTGCGCGGCGCGCGGTGCGGCGGCGCTGATGCCGCTGCCCGCCGCGCCGGCGACCGCGCCGACGGTGCGGAAGGCGCCGCCGATGATGCCGCCGACCGCCGAAGTGAGCAGATACAGCGTCAGGATCAGCGTCACGCCCCAGACGGTGAGGCCGTGGACGAGCGCATCGAACCGGTCGTGCGCGCTGCTGACGCGCGCCGCCGCATAGCCGCCGGCCCCGAGCGCGATCACCGTGGTGATCAGCCAATAGATCCCCGCGCCGATGCCGAAGCCGGCGGCGCCGGGCGTCGTCCCCTCGACCGGGTCGACCATCGCCAGACCGATGCCGGTGCCGAGGATGCCGAGCACGAGCTGCACCGCGATCGCGATGACCACCCCGGCGAACACCGCCCCCCACGACAGACGCTTGCCGCGCACCCCCGCCTGATCGGCCGGGAACGTCCCGGCCGTCGCATGTAAAGCCATATATACTCCTGTGGTTATTCTGGATCTTTGGGATCGGTCGGATCAGGCCGGTCGCGCTGCTCGGCGCGTCCCTTGCGCACCGCGGCATCGTCGCCGAGCAACTTGCCGATCGTCTCGCGCGCCGCGCCCTTGGCGGCGCGGGTCGTGGCCTTGACGGGGGGCTTGCTCATCCGCCGCGTCCCGGCTGCAGCGCGATCGCGCCGTCGTCGAAGCCGCGCGCGCGTGCCCAGGCGGCGGCGGCGGTGCGGCGGTTGACGCCGATCTTGGCGTAGATCCGCGCGACATGGTTGCGCACCGTATTGCCCGAGACGTCGAGCGTCCGAGCGATGCTCTTGTCGTCGAGCCCGCGGCAGATCAGCGCCAGCACCTCGCGCTCGCGCGCGGTGAGCGCGTCGAGGCCGGGGCCGTCGCTGTTGGCCTGCGGTGCGCGCAGCCGGGCGAGCTTGTCCATGATCGAGCGACTGAACCAGCTCGTATCCTTCATCACCGCCTCGATCGCCTCGACCAGTTCGAGTTCGGTCGCCTTGCGACGGGTGATGTCCTGGAACGCCCAGAGCAGGCAGGTCGCCTCGCCGACGGTGATCGTCTCGCTCGACACGACGCAGTCGATCGGATGGCCGTCCTGCGTGGTGATGCGCGCTTCGTGGTTGCGCAGGTCGCCGCCGGCGGCGAGCGCCGCCTCGACGCCGGCGCGCACCGTCTCGTCCGCCCACAGGCCGAGGTCGGCGAGCGATTGGCCGACGATCGCCTCGGCCTCATAGCCGGTGAGCGCCGCAAAGCTCGCGTTGATCTCGCACAGTACATGGCCGTCGCGCGCGCCGATCGCCATCGCGACGGGGGCGAGCTGGAAGGTGCGGGTGAAGCGTTCCTCGCTGTGGCGCAGCGCCGCTTCGGTGCGGCGCCGCGGCTCGAGGTCGGCGAAGGTGAACAGCATGCACGGCTGATCGTCGAGCTCGATCGGCTGGCCGGCGACGATCACCAGCCGCGTGCCGCCGCCGGGAAGCTGCAGCTCGGCCTCCATCTGCGGGATCGTCCGCCCCTCGCCGAGCCGCTGCTTGGCGAGGTCGCGGTCGCTCGCCGCGTGCAGCACGTCGATGTCGTAGACGGTGCGGCCGAGCACCGCCTCGCGCTCGACGCCGAGCATCTCGAGGAACCCCTGGTTGACCTTGACGAAGCGCAGGTCGGCGAGGCGGCAGATCACCGCGGGCGCCGGATTGGCGTTGAACGACTGTTCGAACCGCTCCTCCGCCTCGTAGCGCGCGGTGACGTCCTGTATGATCATCACGACACAGGTGGGCGCGTCCTCGTCGGCGTCGTTGAGCACCAGGCTGCGCACCTGATGGACCCAGCGCGCCTCCTCCTCGCCCGCCACCGTCACCTCGACGACGACCTCGGAGAAGGCCTCGCCGGCGACGACGCGCTCGATCGGATAATCGTCGGCGGCAAGGCGGTGGTTGTTGCGATAGCGCAGGCGGAACCGCGCACGATAATCGTCGACCGTCTCGCCCAGTTGGTCGAGCCGTTCGACGCCGTGCATCGCCAAGGCCGCATCATTCGCCCAGAGCAGGCTCTGGTCGGGGTCGATCAGGATCACGCCCTCGTCGAGCCCGGCGATGATCTGGCGCAGGTGACGCAGGTCGCTGGTCGCGCGCAGGCTTTTGGGCAGCGTCGACATCGCCGGGCGCGCGTCGCTCACCCGTGGCGGCCGTGGACCAGCCAGCCGAGCGCATAGCCGGCCGCGGCGGCGGCAAGCGCCGCCCAGACCGCCGGGTGATCGTCGAGGCTGCGTGCCGCGACGGCGCGGCCGTGCTGTGCCGCCTCGCCCGCGCGGTGGCCGGCATCGGTCAGCGCCTCGCGTGCCTTGTCGGCGAGCGGCGGGATCGCATCGGCCACATCGCCGACCTTCTCCTGGGCGCGGCCGTAGAGGTTCTCGGCGGCACCGGCGACCTGATCGACGATGCCGTCCGCCTGCCACTCGCGGCTGTCGGCCACGTCGCCGACCGCTTTCTCAACCTTGCCGCCGACATAGCGGGCGCCACCGTGCCATTCATGGGTGTTCATACGTTACTCCGGTCGCACGACCACCGGTCCGGCGCGACGGGCGACGGAGGCAGCCGGGCGGATTGCCGTGGTTGCAGGGATGCGGGCCAAAGGGCCGTTATGGTCCTACAACTTGGGTTAAGCTGATAAGTTCCTGGTAGCTTTCGGCCGTCGGATGGAGCGGCTTGTACCATGAGGGGGTACAGACGGCGGTTTGTGCGGCTCGGATGAGCCATGTCGCAAAACCGCGATGCAAACGTCATACGTCCGAAACGAACCGACCGCATCGGGCCCGGCAATGGTTCGCCATCAACGGGGGAAAATCTGATGTTCGTCACGTCCAAGGCCGCGCTGCGGCTGCTCGCCGCGAGCGCTTTGTCATCGACGCTGCTCGTCTCGCCGGCGCTCGCCGATCCGCAGGCGGCCGCCGCCGCGGCCAGCGCCGAACCGGCGCAGACCGCCGACCAGCTCGGGGACATCGTCGTCACGGCCGAGAAGCGCCCGCAGAATGCGCAGAAGACGCCGATCTCGATCAGCGTGATGAGCGGCGACGACCTTGCCAACCGCCATGTCGTGTCGCTGGTCGACCTGGGGGACGGGGCGATCCCGTCGCTCAAGGTCGCGCCCTTCTACTCCCGCAATTCGGCACTGATCGTCAACATCCGCGGCGTCGGCGTGCTCGGCGACAGCAACCAGCCGGCGCGCGACCAGGGCGTCGGCGTCTATGTCGACGGCGTCTATCTCGGCCGGGCGCAGGGCCTCGGCACCGCCCTGTTCGATATCGACAATGTCGAAGTGCTGAAAGGACCGCAGGGAACGCTGTTCGGTCGCAACACCGAAGGCGGTGCGCTCAACATCGTCACCAAACGGCCGAGCGGCCATTTCCATCTCAATACGATCGCCGGCGTCAACAATTATGGCGGAGCGAAGGGAGAGGTGCATCTCGATCTGCCGGCCGTCGCCGACCTCAGCGTCAAGATCGACGCGGTGGTCGCGCACCGCGGCCCGCTGGTGCGCAATCCGCTCGACGGCGCGGACGGGTTCAACGCCTATGACAAGCGCGGCCTGCGCTACGAATTGCTGTGGAAGCCGGCGGCGGGATTCAGCGCCGATTATGCCTTCGACACTTCCTATGACGCGTCGACGCCGCTCTATCTGCAATTGCTCGCGCCGGGCAGCTACACGCAGGCGCCGATCGGCGTGGTGCAGGGCCGGCGCGCCCGCAACGCCGCGGTCGGCGTGCCGCAGCAGCCGAGCATCGGCAAGGTCCGCGGCAACCAGCTGACGCTCGCCTATGAGCCGGCGGCGTCGCTGACCGTCAAGTCGATCAGCGCCTATCGCACGATGACGCAGACCCAATATGACAATGGCTCGGCATCGACGACGCTGTCCGCCAAGGACGGGGTCTTCACGACCAAGGACGCGCGGGGCAATACCATCCCCTGGGTCTTCGCCCGCTACAGCCTCGCCGATTTCCGCCAGAACCAGTTCAGCCAGGAAGTGCAGCTGATCGGCGACCTGCCGGACATCAAGTTCGTCGCCGGCGCGCTTTATTACCAGGAGCATGTCGAGGATAACGCCCGCGCCTTCTACACCGATCAGTGCAGCAATGCGCGGTGCACGGGCTATGTCATCCTGCCACCCAATTTCCGCACCGACGTGATCAATTATGCCGCGCTGCCGCTCGACTATACCGCGCAACGGATCGACCGGGCGAGCTATGTGACGACGCGCAGCATCGGCGCCTTCGGTCAGGCGACGTGGTCGCCGACGGCGCTCGACGATCGCGTCCATGTCACCGGCGGGCTGCGCTGGACGCGCGACAGCAAATTGGGAACCTTGCTGACCGTCAACGGCAAGCTGCCGGTCGACCGCGCCGGCGTGTCGCGGCAATTGCCGCTCGATGCGCACTGGTCGCGGATCGATCCGATGGTCAATGTCGCGGTCGATGCGACCCGCGACGTGCACGTCTACGGCAAGTGGAGCACCGGCTATAAGTCGGGCGGCGCCAATTCGCGCAGCCAGGAATATGATGCCTTCAATCCGGAAACGGTGTCGGTGTTCGAGATCGGCGCCAAGACCGAATTCCTCGATCATCGCGCGCGCTTCAACCTCGCCGCTTATGCTGGGACGTACAAGGACATCCAGGTCGACTTCCAGCGGCCCTATATCGACGGCAAGAACGGCGCGACGACGCGGACGACGATCGCGACGCTCAACGCGCCGGGCACCGGCGGCATCCATGGGCTGGAGGCGGAGCTGACCGTGCTGCCGGCGCGCGGGCTGACGCTGCACGGCAGCTATGCGCATACCTATGTACATATCCCCGCCGCGGTGAACCCCTATCCCAACGCCAAGGGCGACGTCAGCGCGCTCGCGGTGCCGATCTACCAGCCTTATACGCCGAGCGATTCGGCGAGCGTGGCGGTCGATTACGAAACGCCCGTGCCCGGCGCGACGCTGCGCGCGCATCTCGACGGCAATTACGATTCGGGCTTCTTCAGCGACTCGAAGGACCCGGTCTATGTCGGGCCGGGTGCCGCGGCGAACGTCTATCAGCCCAAGGGCGACAGTGCCGTCCTGGTCAACGGCACGCTCGGGCTGGCGGACATCGCGATGGGGCAGGGCGACGCCCGGCTCGCGGTGTCGCTATGGGCGCGCAACCTGCTGAACGAACAGCATGTCTTCTACAAATCGCTGGCGGTGACCACCGGCCTGTCCGGCTTCTATAACGAGCCGCGCACATTGGGCGTGCAGGCGCAGGTGACCTTCTGATGAGTCGGCGCGGCGTGATCGCGCTGGCGCTTGTCGCCATGGGGCACGCCGCGCCGGTGGCGCCGGCGCCGGCGCAGGTGCGTCCGGCACCGCCCGCCGGGCCGGTGTCGCAACGCCTGATCCCCTTGCAGGGCGGGCGCAATTTTCGCGATCTCGGCGGCTATCGCACCGCCGACGGGCGGCAGGTCCGCTGGGGGCTGCTCTACCGGTCGGGATCGATGCACGGGCTGACCGCGGCGGATTTCGCCGAGCTGCGCCGGCGCGGCATCCGCACCGTCTGCGATCTGCGCGACAGCCGCGAACGCGGCGCGGAGCCGGTGGCATGGCCCGCGCTGGCGCCGCGGGTGCTGAGCGACGATTATGCGCTCGACATGGCGGACTGGCTTCCCGCCGGGCCGATGCGGGGCTGGACGGCGGAGGCGGCACGCGCGGCGATGACCGCCAGCTATCCGCGGCTGCTCGACCAGTTCCGCGGCCAGTATCGGCGGATGTTCGCCGAATTGCTCGCCGGCCATGCGCCGCTCGCCTTCAATTGTTCGGCGGGCAAGGATCGCACCGGCGTCGCCGCGGCGCTGCTGCTCACCGCGCTGGGCGTGCCGCGCGAAACGGTGATCGCGGATTATCTGCTCACCAACCGCTATCTCGATGCCGCGACGCTCGCCGCCGCTCCGGCGAGCGCCGGCTGGTCGCAGCTGCCGCCGGGAGTGCTGACGGCGATGACCGCGGCGGACCGGCGCTATATCGAAGCGGCGCTGGCGGTGCTCGACCGCCACCCGGGTGGCGCAACCGGGTGGTTGCACGAGGCGATGGGGCTGAGCGACGCCGATCTCACACGGCTGCGTCTGTTGTACCTCGAGTAAGGCGCGCGCCGGCCCGACCGAGCGGCTGACGCGCCGCCACCAGCAGCAGCGCCAGCGCCGCCGCCGCCGTCGTCGCGCCCGCCAGTGCCACCGCCGGCAGGCCGAGCTCGGCGGCGATCACCCCGCCGCCCAAGGCCGCGCCGATCGCATTGCCGAGGTTGAACGCGCCGATGTTCATCGCCGAGGCGAGGTTGGGCGCCTCGCCCGCCGCCGCCATCACCTGCATCTGCAAGGGCGGCACGGTCGCGAAGCTGGCGATGCCCCAGACCAGGATCGCGGCGGCGGCGGTGAGCGGGGCGTGCATCAGCCAGGCGAAGGCGAGCAGCACCAGCGTCAGCAGCCCGAGCATCGCGGCGAGCGCGCGCGTCACCGATCGGTCGGCGAGCCGACCGCCGATCATGTTGCCGATCGTCGCGCCGACGCCGAACAGCATCAGCGAGACCGTGACCATCGCGGTCGAGGCATGGGCGACGTCGCGCAGGATCGGCACGATATAGGTGAAGACGGTGAACACCCCGCCGAAGCCGAGCGTGGTCAGCGCCAGCGCGAGCAGCACGCGCGGGCGGCCGAGCACGCGCAGCTCGGCGGCGAGGTCCACCCCCGCCGGCGCAGGCAGCGGCGGCAGGGCGAGGCGCAGCGCCGCCATCGCGACCGCGCCGATCGCGGCGATGCCGGCGAAGGCGGGACGCCAGCCGATCGTCTCGCCCGCCCAGGTGGCGAGTGGCACGCCGCCGATCGTCGCCACCGTCAGCCCGGTGAACATCGCCGCGACCGCGCCGGCGCGCCGCTCGGGCGGCACCAGCCCCGCCGCGACCACCGCGCCGACGCCGAAGAAGGCGCCGTGGTTGAACGCGGTGACCACCCGCGCCGCCATCAGCCAGGCATAGCCGCCGGCGACCGCGGATAAAGCGTTGCCGAGCGTGAAGATCGCCATCAGCGCGATCAGCAGCGTGCGGCGATCGAGCCGCGCGGTGGTCAGCGTCATCAGTGGCGCGCCGACCAGCACGCCAAGCGCATAGGCGCTGACCAGCAGGCCCGCCGAGGGGATCGAGACGTGCAGGTCGGCGGCGATCACGGGCAGCATGCCCATCGGCGCGAACTCGGTGACGCCGATGCCGAAGGCGCCGATCGCCAGAGCGAGCAGGCCGGGATTGAGCTTCATGACGGATCTCCGCTCAGATCAGCCGCGGCGCGAGGCGGGCGAAGCCCTCCTGCTGGCGGTAGGGTGTGTGGGGATAGGGTGGGAGCTGGTCGCTGGCGGCGTCGAGCGTGGCGATCTGCCCGGGGCTGAGCGTCCAGCCGACCGCGCCGAGATTGTCGCGCAGTTGCGCCTCGTCGCGCGCGCCGATGATCACCGAGGCGACCGTCGGCCGCCGCAACAGCCAGTTGAGCGCGACCTGCGGCACCGTCCGCCCGGTCTCGGCGGCGACCGCCTCGAGCGCATCGACGACGCGGTAGAGATGCTCGTCCGCGACCGGCGGCGCGAAGGCGGCGGTGTCATGCAGGCGGCTGCCCGCGGGGATCGGGCGATCGCGACCGATCCTGCCCGTCAGCCGGCCCCAGCCGAGCGGGCTCCATACCAGTGCGCCGACGCCCTGGTCGGCGGCGAGCGGCATCAGCTCCCACTCATAGGCGCGGCCGATCAGCGAGTAATAGACCTGATGCGCGACCAGCCGCGGCCAGCCGTGGCGATCCGCGATCCCCTGCGCCTTCATCAGCTGCCAGCCGGGATAGTTGGAGACGCCGGCGTAGCGGACCTTGCCCGCGGCGATCAGCCGGTCGAGCGTCGCCATCAGCTCCTCGGCCGGGGTGTGCGCGTCATAGGCGTGGAGCTGGAGCAGATCGATGTGATCGGTGCCGAGCCGCCGCAACGAGTCCTCCACCGCGCGGATCAGCCGCGCGCGCGAGGCGCCCCAGTCCTGCGGACCGTCGCCCATCGGCAGGCCGGTCTTGGTCGAGACCAGCACCGCGTCGCGCCGGCCCTTGATGGCCGCGCCGAGCACCTCCTCCGACGCGCCGTCCGAGTAGACGTCGGCGGTGTCGAACAATGTGACGCCCGCGTCGAGGCAGATGTCGAGCAGGCGGCGCGCCTCGGCGGCGTCACTCTGCCCCCAGGCGCCGAAGAAGGCGCCCTTGCCGCCGAAGGTCGCGGTGCCGAACGACAGCGCCGGCACGCGCAGCCCCGACGATCCGAGTTGCCGATAGTCCATCATTCACCTTTTGCTGTCCGTTCCGAAGCGGCTAGGTGGCGCAGGAGAAGGCGGTGGAGAACCGCCGCGGCAGGCGAAGGATCTGTGCGATGGATGCAAAGCTGGCGGGTGGCAGTGACCGGGCGCGCGCGCTGGCGCTGTTCGTCACCGTGGTCGAGGCGGGGAGTTTCTCCGCCGCCGCCCGCACCTTGGCGCTGACGCCCTCGGCGGTGGCGCGTGCGGTCGACCGGATCGAGGCGCGGCTCGGCGTGCGGCTGCTGCTCCGCTCGACGCGCGCGCTGACGCTGACCGCGGAGGGGCAGGCCTATCTGCTCGCGGCGCGGCGCATCCTCGCCGACCTCGACGATGCCGAGCAGCAGATCGCCGACCAGGGCAGCCCGCGCGGGCGGCTGCGCGTCTCTGCGGCGTTGTCGCATGGGCGGCTGTGCGTCGTGCCGCTGCTCGGCGACTTCGCGCGCGCCTATCCACACATCCTGATCGACATCGCGTTGACCGACACGTTGGTCGACGTCGCGGCGGGGCAGGCGGACGTCGCGGTGCGCTTCGGCCCGCTCGCCGACAGCGCGCTGACCGCGCGCAAGATCGGCCAGAGCGGGCGCGTCATCGTCGCCGCGCCCGACTATCTCGCCCGCCACGGCATGCCGGCGGTGCCGGAGGACCTGCACGCGCACAACTGCCTCAACTTCAGCTTCCGCCGCGCCGAGCCGACCTGGCCGTTCCGCCGCGACGGTGGCGACTTCACCCTGTGCGTCGAGGGCGGGATCGTCGCCAACAACGGCGAGACGCTGGGTCAGCTCGCCGCGGCGGGCGTCGGCGTGGCGCGGGTCGGGCGGTTCAGCGTCGAGCGCGAGATCGCCGACGGGCGGCTGGTGGCGCTGCTCGAGGACTATAATCCCGGTGACATCGAGCTGATCCACGCGGTGTTCGTCGGCGGCGCGCACCTGCCGGCGCGGGTGCGCGTGTTCGTCGACTTCCTCGCCGAGCGGTTGGCCGGCTGATGCCGCTATAAGGCTAAAGGGGGCGGCATGTGCCGCGATCGCCGAGGGAGGTGACGATGGCAGATGAGGGGTTGCGCGCGGGCCGCGACCGATGCGGAACGCGGGCATGACGCGTTTCGTCGACGGCGAGCGCGCGGAGAGCCGCGGCGACCGGCTGACCGAGGCGGCGCTCGCGATCCTGGTCAACCGCCGCTCGCGTTACGGACTGCTGCCGACCGAATTGTTCGGCGAATGGCCGTGGGAGATGCTGCTCACCCTGTTCATCGCCGATGCCGCCGGCAAGCCGCTGACCGGCGGTATGGTCGCCGCGAATCTCGCCTGCTCGGGGCCGACGGTGGCGCGGTGGTTGCAGCATCTGACGCGCAGCGGGTTGGTGCTGCCCGCCGATGCGACGCTCGACGATACGATCGTGCTCGCCCCCGCCGCAGTGACCGCGATCGAAATCTATCTCGCGACGACGATCCGCACGGTGCAATTGCTCACCGAGTGAGGCGCCGGGCGGCTTGCCACCGCCGTTGCCGCCCCCATGTTGGCGACATGAGTGATGATCTGTTGCGCCTGGGCCTGCTCGATGACGAGGATATCGTTCTCGACCACGCCGCGCTGGCGCTTGCGCTGCTCGACCACGCCGAAGGCGACGACGATCCGGCGCGGGCGGTGATCGATGCCGTCGCCGACCGGCTCGACGAACTCGCCCCCGTCGCGCGCGACGCGCAGACCCAGGCCGAGATCCTGGCGCAGGTGTTCGCCGACGAATTCGGTTTCAGCGGTGATTCGGACAGCTATGACGATCCCGCCAACGCTGATCTGATCCAGGTGATCGCACGGCGGCGCGGGCTGCCGGTCAGCCTGTCGATCCTCTACGTCGCCGCGGCACGACGGCTCGGCTGGAGCGCGCATGTGCTCGACGTGCCCGGCCATGTGCTGGTGCTGATCGGCGGCGAGGCCGCGCCGGTGATGATCGATCCGTTCCGCGACGGCCGCTTCGTCGATGCCGCCGAACTCGCCGCGATGGTGCAGGGCGTGGCGGGCGGTCGCGCGCCGGCGGTGAGCCATGTCGCGGCGATGCCGAATCGCGCGGTGCTGGTGCGGCTGCTGCTCAACCAGGCGACGCGTGCCGAGGCGGCGGGGGCGGCGCGGCGGGCGCTGATCCTCTACCGGCGGATGACGGTGGTCGCGCCCGATTACGGCCACGGCTGGTGGGAGCGCGCCCGGCTCGAACTCGCCGACGGCGACGTCACCACCGCGCGCAGCAGCCTTGCCGCGATGCTGGAGATCACCCGCGACACCGCGCTGCGCGCGCGGATCGCGACGCTGCTCGCCTCGCTCGCGGCGGTCTAGGGCGTCCGGAGGGACGTCCCGTCGTTTTCGTGATGTCTGGGAAGACTGGAGCGGGCGAAGGGATTCGAACCCTCGACCCCAACCTTGGCAAGGTTGTGCTCTACCCCTGAGCTACGCCCGCTCTGGCGCCTTGAAACGGCTGCTCTGGCGAGCCACCGTTTGGGTGAGGCGCGCCACTAGCAGCGCTCTGCGAGGGCTGCAACAGCAAAGACGAAAAAAGCGCGAATGATTTCGCATCTGGCGGATGCGACGGGCGAACATTAGAAGAACGGGGGTGAGCGACTCATCCGCCTCGCGCTGTCTCGCGCTCGTTTTCCCGTGGCTCGCGGTCGATCGGCTGCGGCTGACGCGGCCGCATCTGTTTGCCGGGCGCGCGGCGGCGCCGGTCGCCTGCGTCGAGGGCAAGGGCGCGGCGCAGCAGCTCAGCGCGATCGATGCGGCGGCGGCGCGGCTCGGGCTGACGGTGGGTGCGACTTTGGTCGAGGCGCTGCGGCTCGCGCCCGATCTCGAGACGTTTCCCGCTGATCCGCACGCCGACATGGACTGGCTCGACCGGCTTGCCGAGGAGGCGAGCCGCTATGGCGATGCGCTGGCGATGCCGCCGGACGCGGTGGTAGTGGTGATTCGCGGCGCGGACGAGCGGGCGCTGCTCGCCGAGGTCGAGGCGCGGCTGGCGCGGCGCGGCATCGCGGCGCGGGTGGCGCTCGGCGATACGCCTGCGATCGCCTGCGCCCTCGCCCGCCATGCCGGTGCGCCGGCCCCCGACGAGACGCGCGCAGTGCGCCGCCTGCCGGTCGCGGCGCTGGGGCTCGAGGCGGAGACGGCGGCGGCGCTCACCGCGGCGGGGCTGCGCACGATCGGCGAGGTGATGGCGCGGCCGGCGCGTGAGCTGGCGGCGCATTTCGGTGCGGAGGTAATCACGGCGCTGCACGCGCTCGATGCGCCGGCGCGGCCCTGCATGCGGCGGGCGGTGTCGTCGCTCGACCGGCGCTTCGACGCGCCGCTCGCCGGGGCGGCGGTGGCGGCGGCGCTCGCGGCTCTGGCGGACGAGGCGGCGGCGATGCTGGCGGCGCGCGGGCAGGGCGGGCGACGCTGGCAGGCCTGGCTGTTCCGGTCCGACGGGCCGGTGCGACGGCTGCACGCGGAAAGCGAGGCGGCGCGCGATGTCGCGTCGGTGGCGCGTCGTCTCGCCGAGCAGGTCGGGACTGGCGGGGCCGGAATCGAGCCGGGCTATGATCTCGTGCGGCTGGAGGTGACGCTCGCCGACCGGCTCGATGCGGCGCTGCTGCGGCTCGATGGCGGCGACGCGGGGGCGCCGGTGCCGCCGGCCCGCCGCAAGGCGCGTGGCGGCGGGCGGTTGGTCGACGGGCAGGCCGAGCTGCTGCTGCTGCCCGCCGCCGCGCCGGTGGGGGCGATCGCCGAGAGCGACGCGCGGCCGATCCATCTGTTCGACCCGCCGCAGCGGATCGAGGGCGTGCTCGATTCGCCCGAGGGCGCGCCGCTGCGCTTCCGCTGGCGCCGGCGCGTGCATGACGTCGCACGCGCCGCCGGGCCGGAGCGGATCGCGGGCGAATGGTGGCGGCACGACGCCGCCGGACTGCGCGATTATTATCGCATCGAAGATCGCCGCGGCCGCCGCCTGTGGATCTTCCACGCCGCCGACGAGGGTGCGCGGGCGTGGTACGTGCATGGCGTGTTCGCCTGAGGGGGGCGTGCGCGATCGTCGCGTTCCGCAGGTAGATGTCGCGCGGAGGCGCGGAGGGCGCGGAGGGGAGCGGCGAGACGTTCGGATCGTCTTCGGCGAATCAGGTGGGTCTTGGGTGGCCACGTTCATGGTGGGGCGTCTGCTAACGACTGCGCCGCAGCGAGCGGTCGGCTTGATCAGCAGCGATACGCCGGCGGCACGCTCGGCCTCACCCAAAAGTGCGTCGTCACCCCGGACCTGTGCCGGGGTCCACCGTGCCGCGACAATACCGTCTTCCGCACATGCGGAACCGTGGATGCCGGAACATGTCCGGCATGACAGAGAGTGTGTCGCAGAGGTCTCGTCGAAGTGGACGTGGCGCGCGTGAGCCACTTGGTCGTTGGTCGCGCGGAGCGAAGGCGGGCTGGCTCGCCGGGCCCAAGGCCATCGCAAGGCAGTCCGACGCCGGCCCCGGACGGTTGCTCTCCGCGCCTCCGCGCGAACCCATCCGGTGCCGTCGCCTGAGACAGCACGCGCTCCGATACGGGCTGCACCGTCTACGCGCGCCAACGATCCGCCCGCAGGCGCCGTCAGTGCGTCCGGCCGAAATCCGGTTTGGCGTCGTCCTGGCCCTGTTCGATAATCGAGCGGCGGATCGCGCGGGTGCGGGTGAACAGGTCGAACAACTGGTCGCCGTCGCCCCAGCGGATCGCGCGTTGCAGCATCGTCACGTCCTCGGTCAGGCGCTGGAGGATCTCCAGCACCGCCTCGCGGTTGTTGAGGAAGACGTCGCGCCACATCACCGGGTCGGAGGCGGCGATGCGGGTGAAGTCGCGAAAGCCGCCGGCGGAGAATTTGATCACCTCGCTCTGCGTCACGCCTTCGAGGTCGCTGGCGGTGCCGACGATCGAATAGGCGATGAGGTGCGGCACGTGGCTGGTCACCGCAAGGACGAGGTCGTGGTGGCGCGGCGTCATGATCTCCACTTGCGCGCCGAGCGCCTCCCAGAACGCCCGCAGCCGCGCGACCGGTGCCTCGGCGGTGCCCTCCTCGGGCGTCAGGATGCACCAGCGGCCGCGGAACAGCGTCGCGAAGCCCGCTTCCGGCCCGCTATGCTCGGTGCCGGCGACCGGATGGCCGGGGACGATCGTCGCCTGTGGCAGCACCGCGCGCAGCGCCGCGATCACGCTCGCCTTCGATCCGCCGACGTCGCTGACGATCGCCTCGGCGGGCAGGTCGTCGGCGAACTCCGCGGCGACCGCGCCCATCGCGCCGACGGGGACGCAGAGCATCACCAGATCGGCATCGATCACCGCCGTGCCGGCGCTGTCGGCGACATCGTCGGTCAGGTCGATGCGCACCGCGGTGGCGCGTACCGCGGGATCGGCGTCATAGCCGGTGATCCGCACCGTCGGCATCGCCTGCCGCACCGCGCGGGCGACCGACGAGCCGATCAGCCCGAGGCCGATGATCGTGACGCGCGCGAAGGGCAGCATCAGCCGGCGCGCTCGACCTCGGCGCGCAGCACCGCGACCACGTCGCGCATCTCGCTCTCGCTGCCGATGGTAATGCGCAGCGCCTGCGGCAGGCCCTGGCCGGGCAACCAGCGCGTCGCATAGCCCGCCGCCATCAGCGCCTTATAGCCATCCTCCGCGGTGAGCAGGCCCTCGAACAGCACCAGCACGAAATTGGCCTTGCTCGGCACCGCGCGCAGGCCGGGGATGGCATCGACCTGATCGCTGAACCACTGCCGCCACGCGCGGTTGTGCTCGCGGCTGCGCGCGACGAAGCCATGGTCGCCGAGCGCGGCGATCGCCGCCGCCTGCGCGCCGATGCTGAACGCGAAGGGCGCGCGGATGCGATGCATCGCCGCGATGATCTCGGGCGCGGCATAGCCCCAGCCGACGCGTTCGGAAGCGAGCCCGAAGATCTTGGAGAAGGTGCGCGTCACCAGCACGTTGGACGCGGTGCGCGCGAGTTCGAGGCCGCCGTCATCATCCTCGGGATCGAGATATTCGGTATAGGCCTGATCGAGCACCAGCAGCACCGAGGCAGGCAGGCCGGCGTGCAGCCGCGCGATCTCCGCAGCCGTCGCATAGGTGCCGGTCGGGTTGTTGGGATTGGCGACGAAGACGACCTTGGTCCGCTCGGTGACCGCGGCGAGGATCGCGTCGACATCGGTGGCATAATCGCGGTCGGCGACGATCACCGGCGTCGCGCCGACGCGGCGCGTCGCGATCTCATAGACCGCGAAGCCGTAGCGGACGTGGATGATCTCGTCGCCCGGCCCGGCGAAGGTGCCGGCGGCGAGGTGGAGCACCTCGTCCGATCCGGTGCCGTAGATCAGCCGCTCCGCCTCGACGCCGTAATGCGCGGCGAGCGCGGCGCGCAGGTCGACCGCGGCGGCGTCCGGATAGCGTTCGAGGTGATCGGCGGCGGCGCGATAGGCGGCGCGCGCCGGCTCGGGCGTGCCGAACGGATTCTCGTTGGACGAGAGTTTGACGACCTTGCGGCCGTCCTCGCTGGTGGCGCGGCCGGGAACATAGGGCGCGATGCCGAGAATCCACGGCTTGGGAGCAGGTGCGGTCATGCGCGTGGCTGTAAGCGGGAATGGCGGGCAAGCCAATCCTGTGGCCTGCACCGGCTCTGCGCCTTGCGCGCACAAACCGCCTGCACCCGTGCCCAGAGACGGCGGTTGTATTGTCGGGCGCAGCGCCGTAGCGACCGGGGGATGACCGCGGACGACCGTTTCGGATGCAATCGGCTGGCGACGCTGCCGGGGCCGCTGCGACTCGACGGCGGCGTGCTGCTGTCGCCGGTCGAGATCGCCTATGAGACCTATGGCACGCTCGCGGCGGACGGTGGCAATGCGATCCTTGTCTGCCATGCGCTGACCGGTGACCAGCATGTCGCCTCCGCGCATCCGCGCACCGGCAAGCCGGGCTGGTGGACGCGGCTGATCGGGCCGGGCAAGCCGATCGATCCGGCGCGCGACTTCGTCATCTGCACCAACGTGATCGGCAGCTGCATGGGATCGTCCGGGCCGGCGAGCGTCAATCCGGCGACCGGGCGGCCGTGGGGGATGCGCTTTCCGGTCATCACCATCCGCGACATGGTGCGCGCGCAGGCGATGCTGCTCGATCATCTCGGCGTCGCGCGGCTGAAGGCGGTGGTCGGCGGATCGATGGGCGGTATGCAGGCGCTGAGCTGGGCGGCGACCTTTCCCGATCGCGTCGCGGCGGCGGTGGTGATCGCCTCGACCGCGCGCCATTCGGCGCAGAACATCGCCTTCCACGAGGTCGGGCGACAGGCGATCATGGCCGACCCCAAGTGGAACGGCGGCGACTATTATGGCGGCGAGCCGCCGGCCGCCGGCCTCGCGGTGGCGCGGATGGCGGCGCATATCACCTATCTGTCGGAGGCCGGGCTCACCGAGAAGTTCGGCCGCCGGCTACAGGCGCGGGAGGCGAAGAGCTTCGGCTTCGATGCCGACTTCCAGGTCGAAAGCTATCTGCGCCACCAGGGGCTGAGCTTCGTCGACCGGTTCGACGCCAATTCCTATCTCTACATCACCCGCGCGCTCGATTATTTCGACCTTGCCGAGGAACATGGCGGGCTGCTCGCCAACGCCTTCCGCGGCGGCACGACGCGCTTCTGCCTGGTCAGCTTCGATACCGACTGGCTGTATCCGACCCTCGAATCGCGCAACATCGTGCAGGCGCTCAACGCCGCCGGCGCGCCGGTCAGCTTCGTCGAGCTGACGAGTCCCTATGGCCATGACGCCTTCCTGCTCGACGCGCCCGAGATGAACCGCGTGGTCGACGGCTTCCTGCGCGGCGGGCGATGAGCATGCTGCGCCCCGACCTTGCGGTGATCGCCGATCATGTCGCGCCGGGCAGTCGCGTGCTCGACATCGGCTGCGGCGACGGCGCGCTGATGGCGGCGTTACGCGACGCGCATGGCTGCGACGCGCGCGGGCTGGAGATCGATCCCGGCAACGTCGCCGCGGCGGTGGCACGCGGCCTGTCGGTGATCCAGGGCGATGCCGACGTCGATCTCGCCGGCTATCCCGACCAGAGCTTCGACTATGCGATCCTCAGCCAGACGTTGCAGACCGCGCGCGCGCCCGACGTGGTGCTCGACCATCTGCTGCGCATCGGCCGGCGCGCGTTCGTCAGCTTTCCCAATTTCGCGCAATGGCGGGTGCGCGTGTCGTTGCTGTGGGGCGGGCGGATGCCGGTGACGCGGCAATTGCCCGAACAATGGTATGACACCCCCAACATCCACCATGTCACGATCGACGATTTCCGCGCCTTCCTGCGCGACCGGCGGATCACGGTCGAGGGGGCATGGTTTCTGTCGGGCGATCGCCAGCGCAGTTCGGCGGCGGCCAATCTGCTCGCCCAGCATGCGATATTCCTGCTGCGACGCTAAAGGTCGGTTCATTTCGGCCGTAACAGGGTTAAGGCGGGAACAATCCGATGGAACAGAGGTTTGGCCTTGCCAATACCGGGACGTACGATGACCAAGACCGTGCTGATTGTCGAAGACGAGATTTTCGTGGCACTCGACCTCGAGCGTATCCTGCTCGACGCGGGCTATACGGTCGCGGGTATCGCTGCCGACACCACGAGCGCGCTCGCCGCGGCGCCGCAATGCGGCTTCGCCTTCGTCGACGTCAACCTGCGCGACGGGGCGACCGGACCGGGGATCGCCGAGCAGATCGCCCGCGAACATGGCGTCAAGGTGGTGTTCGTCACCGCCAACCCGGCACAGATCGACAAGGGGCTCGACTGCGCGCTCGGCTACATCCGCAAGCCGTTCAGCGAGGCAGCTATTCTTGCCGCGGCGGCCTATGCGGCCGATGGGCAGAAGCCCGCCAACGACGATATCGTCGTGACCGAACGGGATCGCGCCTAGCTCAGTCCCGCCGGAAGGCGGCGAGCGGCACCGTCACCGTCATCACCAGACCTTCGGGCTGCCAGTCGCGACGGATGCTGCCGCCGAGCTGCCGCACCGCGGACAGTTCGATGAGCTGACTGCCGAAGCCGTCGGCACCGGTGGGCGGGGTCACTTCCGGGCCACCGCGTTCGGTCCAGCACAGCTCGGCCGTGTCGGCGCCGCGCCGGATGCTGACCTCGACCGTGCCGGCGTCGGTGGCGAGCGCGCCATATTTGGTCGCATTGGTGGCGAGCTCATGGAACAGCAGCGCGAGCGGTGTCGCCGAGCGGTCGTCGATGGCGATCTCGTCGCCGGTGATGCGGATCGGCGGCGCGTCGTCGCGGCGATAGGGTTCGAACAATTCGCCGAGCAGGCCGTGCAGACTGTCCTGCTGCGCGTTCGGCCGAGACTGGGGGCTGTGCGGGCGGACGAAGTCATGCGCGCGGCCGAGCGCGGTGATCCGCTCGCGCAGATCGGCCGCGATCGGCGCGAAGCCCGGCTTGCTGCGCGCGGCGAACGAGATGAGTCCCGAGATCACCGCGAAGATGTTCTTGATCCGGTGCGACAGCTCTTGGCTGATCAGCTCGCGTTCGTGCAGTGCCAGTTTCTGTTCGTGGATGTCGGTGCAGGTGCCGAACCAGCGGGTAACCTGCCCGGCGGCGTCGCGGATCGGGAGGGCACGGCCGAGCACCCAGCGATAGGTGCCGTCGAAATGGCGCAGCCGATATTCGATCTGATAGGGATCGCCGCTGGCGAGCGACTGCCGCCAGACCGCCCAGGCGCGCGCCTGATCGTCGGGGTGGAAGACGTCGTTCCAGCCCTCGCCGTCGGTCGAGCCGGGCGGCGTGCCGGTGAATTCATACCAGCGCGCATTGTAATAATCGTGATAGCCGTCGGGCAGCGTCGACCACACCATCTGCGGCATCGTATCGGCGAGCGTGCGGAAGCGATCCTCGCTGTCGGTGAGCTGGCGGCGTGTCGCGCGCTCGGTCGCCCGCCAGGCCGCCGCGTCGCGGCTGTCGCGCAGCCGCGCCATGACATTGTCGGCGAGCACGCGCAGCCCCTGGCGCTGCAATGCCGTGAGTCCCCGACGCGGAATCGTGTCGATCACGCATAGCGAGCCGAGCGGCACGCCGTCGTCCGAGACGAGCGGTGCCCCGGCATAGAAGCGCAGGTGCAGATCGCCGGTGACGAGCGCATTGTCGATGAAGCGCGGATCCTGCGTCGCGTCGGGCACGACCATGATATCCGGTTGCAGCATCGCATGCTGACAGAAGGACATCTCGCGCGGCGTCTCGGTCAGCGTCAGCCCGGTGCGCGCGAGGAAGACCTGTTCGTGCTCCTCGACCAGGCTGACCAGCGCGACCGGCGTGCCGCACAATGCCGCGGCGAAGTCGGTGATCTGGCGCAGCGCCGCGCCGTCGCGCAGCGAGTCGAGATCATAGGCCTCGATCGCGGCGCGGCGTGTCGCCTCGTCGACGCACCAGCCGGCTGCCGGCGTGGCGCAGGGCAGGGATGCAGGATCGCTCAGAACGGCACGTCATCGTCGAGATCGTCGGCGAAGCCTCCCGTCTGGCCGAAGCTGCCGCCGCCGCGGCTGCCGCCCGACGCGCCGCCGGTCCGGTTGCCGCCGCCATAGCCGCCGCCCGACGCACCGCCGAAGTCACCGCCACCATAATCGTCACCGCCGCGGCTACCGCCGCCGCCGGCGCCGCCGCCCTGGCCGCCGCCGGGACCGTCGAGCATCGTCAGCACGCTGTTGAAGCCCTGCAGCACGATCTCGGTCGAATATTTGTCGTTGCCCTGCTGGTCCTGCCATTTGCGCGTCTGCAACGCGCCTTCGATATAGACCTTGGAGCCCTTGCGCAGGAAGCGCTCGGCGACATTGGCCAGCCCTTCGTTGAAGATCGCGACCGAATGCCATTCGGTCTTCTCCTTGCGCTCGCCGCTGTTCTTGTCCTTCCAGGATTCGGACGTCGCGATGCGCAGGTTGACCACCTTGCCGCCGTTCTGGAACGACCGCGATTCGGGGTCGCGCCCCAGGTTGCCGACGAGAATGACCTTGTTGACGCTACCCGCCATGAACTGCCCCGAAAATGCCTACAGGCCGGCGAACACCGCCAGCCAATATGTGATCCCGGCCATGATGTAGGCGGCGGCGAACAAATAGCCAACCATGAACAGCGGCCATTTCCAGCCGTTGGTCTCGCGCCGGGTCACCGCGATCGTCGAGATGCACTGCGGTGCGAAGACGAACCACATCAGAAAGGCGAGCGCGGTCGGCAGCGTCCAGCGGCCGCGGATCTGGTCGGTGATACGGTCGGTGCCGCCGTCCTTGTCGTCGATCGCATAGACGGTGCCGATCGCCGACACCGCGACCTCGCGCGCCGCCATCGCCGGCAGCAGCGCCAGCGCGATGTCGCGGTTGAAGCCGATCGGCTTGACGACATATTCAATGCCGTGGCCGATGCGCCCGCCGACCGAATAGTCGACCGGGCTGATCCCGCTGCCCTCGGGCGGCTTGGGGAAGCTGAGCAGCAGCCACAGCACCACCGTCGTCGCGGCGATGATCGTGCCGGCGCGCTTGAGGAAGATCACTGCGCGCTGCCACAGGCCGAGCAGCACGTCGCGCAGCAGCGGCACCTGATATTTCGGCATCTCCATCATGAAGCCCGACGAGGCGCCCTTGGTGACGGTGCGCCGCAGCACCAGCGCCGCGACATAGGCCCCGGCGATGCCGATGACGAGCAGCCCGAACATCACCACGCCCTGCAACCGCACGAAGGGCAGCAGCGGCGTGTTGGGGATCATCGCGCCGATGATGAGGGTATAGACCGGCCAGCGCGCGCTGCACGTCATCAGCGGCGCGATCAGGATCGTCGTCAGCCGGTCCTTCTCGTCCTCGATCACCCGCGTCGCCATGATCCCCGGCACCGCGCAGGCGAAGCTCGACAGCAGCGGGATGAAGGCGCGGCCCGACAGGCCGACCGTCGCCATCAGCCGGTCCATCAGGAACGCCGCGCGCACCATATAGCCGGAGGATTCGAGGATCAGGATGAACAGGAACAGGATCAGGATCTGCGGCAGGAAGACGATCACCGCGCCGACCCCGGCGATCAACCCGTCGGTGAGCAGCGAGCGCAGGAAGCTGTCGGGCATCGCCGCCTTGATCGCGCCCTGCAAGGCGGCGAAGCCGGCGTCGATCGCATCGGCCGGCACCGCCGCCCAGGTGAACACCGCCTGGAACATGACGAACAGGATCGAGACGAGCAGCAGCGGTCCGGCGATCGGGTGCAGCGCGACCGCGTCGAGCCAGTTCGCCCAGCGCCGCGCCGCGGTTTCTGATACGGTGGCGGCGGCGGCGATCTGGCGCGCGCGGCGTTGCAGCGCGACGATATCGTCCTGCGTTCCCGCGCCCGCCGCCGCCGGACGCGCGGCGCTGCCGATCGCGTCCGCCACCATCGCGCGCAGATCGTCGAGCCCGCGCCGCCGGACCGCGACGGTCGGCACCACCGGCACGCCGAGTTCACGGGCGAGCACGGCGGCATCCAGAGTCAGCCCGTCGCGCTCGGCGAGGTCGACCATGTTGAGCGCCACCACCACCGGCAGGCCGAGTGCGATCAGCTGGAGCGTGAAGCGCAGATGATTGTCGAGATTGGCGGCATCGACCACCACGACCAGCGCGTCCGGTCGCCGTTCGAGCGTGCTCGCGCCGGTGACGACGTCGCGGGTGACGCGCTCGTCGGGGCTGGACGGTTCAAGGCTGTAGGCGCCGGGCAGGTCGATCAGCTCGACCGGCCGTCCGTCATCGAGCACCCAGCGGCCCGAATGGCGTTCAACGGTAACGCCGGGATAATTGCCGACCTTCTGCCGCGCGCCGGTCAGCGCGTTGAACAGCGCGCTCTTGCCGGCATTGGGATTGCCGACCAGCGCGACCAGCGGGGCTGCATGCACGATTAGTCGGCGGTGGCTGGCGCCACGTGCACCGCGCCGGCGACCGCGCGACGCAGCGCCACGGTCATCCGGCCGATCCGGCAGGCGATCGGCCCGCTGCCCAGCGAGGCGCGATGCAGCACCTCGACCGGCACGCCCTCATCGAAGCCGAGTTCGCGCAACCGTCGCGCTTCGGGCAGCGCGAGACGGGTCCAGTCGATCGCCGCGACCGTCGCGCGCTGACGGCGCGGCAGGGAGACGAGGTCGAGGGCAGGAACGACGGTGCGCGACATATCCATGATGCAAGTGATTATCATTTACCCAGGGGAGAGTAAAGTGGCGGTGGCCGGATTCGACCGATGGAAAGCGTCCGGTGGACGATTAATCTTTTATAGAGGCGTGAGCGGGAAGGGCAGTCGAAGCCAGCGGCTTTTTCTGCCGGCTCCGATCGCGGCGCGATTCGCCGCCGCCCTATCGCCGGCCTTCCACCCGCAGCGGGTCTATGGCAGGGCGGTTGCCGCAAATGCCGGCCGATCATATCCTTACCTTTGCTCAGGACCTGGCTGGCGGTGGCGTCGAGCGGGCGCAGCTCCGCCTCGCAGGCGCATGGCTGGCGGCGGGGCGGCGGGTGACGCTCGTGGTCGGCGACGCGCGCGGACCGCTCGCCGCGGAGGTGCCGGCGGGGATCGACGTCGAGTCGCTCGGCCAGCGCAACTATCTCGCCCAATATCGCCTCGCCGCGATCACCCGGCGGCTGCGGCCCGACGTGATCTTCTGTGCCGGCAACCATTATACGCTGGTCGCCGCGTGGCTGCGCTGGCGGCTCGGTGCGGATTGCCCGCCGATCGTCGCCAAATTGTCGAATGCGATCGATCGCGCCGATCACGGCCGGGTGATGGATGCCGGGCATCGGCTGTGGCTCGCGCAGCATGGCCGCTTCCTCGATCATCTCGTCGCGATGACGCCGGCCACCGCGGCGGTCGCGGCGCGGGCGATGCGGATGGAGCGACGCACCAGCGTCATCCCCAATCCGCCCGCCCCGCCCGCGCCCGGCGCGCCGGGGATCGCGCTGCCGGCGGGGCGGATCGTGCTCGGCGTCGGGCGGCTGGTCGCACAGAAGCGCTGGGACCGGCTGATCGCCGCGGTGCCGGCGCTGCCGGCCGACGTCACGGTGGTGATCCTCGGCGAGGGCGATATGCGCGACGCGCTCGAACGGCAGATCGCCGCCGCCGGGCTTGGCGATCGCGTACGCCTGCCCGGCCATGTCGCCGATCCGCTGGTGGCGATGGCGCAGGCGGCGCTGCTCGCGCTGCCGTCCGATTACGAGGGCGTGCCCGGCGTGCTGCGCGAGGCGCTGTCGGTCGGCACGCCGGTCGTCGCGACCGCGTCGAGCCCGTCGGTGCGCGAGATCGTCGGCGACGCGCGGCTCGGCAGCGTCGTCGCCTGCGACGATGCGGCGGGCTTTGCCGCCGCGCTCAACCATTGGCTCGATGCGCCTCGCCCGGCGCCGGTGCCGCAGCCGGGCGCCGACTCGGCCGCACGCTATCTAGCGCTGTTCGACCGGCTCGCCTGATCCGTCGCGCTCGCCCTCGCGCTCGCTGCTGCGTTCGAGTGCGCTCTTGATCATCGCGGTCATCGGATCGGCGAGTGCCAGCCCGAGGATGCCGAACAATGCGCTCGCCAGGATCTGCGCGCCGAGCGTCAGCGCCGGCGGCAGGTCGACCGTCTTCTTGGCGACGATCGGCAGCAGCACATAGCCGTCGAATCCCTGCACGATGACATAGGTGCCGATCGCCCAATAGCCGACCTCGGTCCCCGCCGAGAACCCGACCGCGATCATCAATGCGCCGCTGATGAACGCGCCGATATTGGGGATGAATGCAAGCAGCCCGGTGAGGATGCCGAGGATCATCGCCATCGGCACGCCGCCGATGCGGAGCGCGATGCCGGTCAGCACGCCCTCCGCGACCATGCCGAGCAGCCGCCCGGCGAGCAGCCGGCGCAACGTCTGCCCCATCCGCCCCGTCACCGTCGCGAATTCCGCACGGTGGCGGCGCGGCACCAGCCATTCCATCCCGCGCCGGTAGGTGCCGGGATCGATCGCGACGAACAGGCCGATGACGAGGATCATGAACATCGTCGTCAGCGCGCCGAACGCCGTCCCGACCCAGGCGGTGATCCGCCCGACCGATCCCAGCGCCTGGCGCGCGATGCCGCTGACGTCGGACGCACCGGGCATCAGGCCCTGCCGGCCGAGCCAGCCGGCGAGCTTGCCCGCCTGCGATTCGAGCGTCGATCGCAATTGCGCGAACTGCTCGGCGACCTGGACGCCGGTCAGATAGAAGGTGCCGAGCAGGAAGACGACCGTCAGCAGCACGACGATCAGCAGCCGCCAGCCGCGTCCGATCGGCAGCACCCGCCCGAGCAGCCGCACCCCGCCGTCGAGCAGCGCGGCGAAGACCAGCCCGGCGAAGATGATCAGCAGCGGCTGGACGAGCAGCACCACCAGCGCGATCGCGCCGGCGAGGCCGAGCCACACCGCGGCCCGGGTCAGTTCGCGGCGGACGAACGGGTCACGCAGTTCGGCCGGGCTCGGCGCACGCGGCGTCCCGCTCATCTTACTGTCCGCTTGCCGGGTGGAGCGACAGGCCGGCGCGATCGGCGCGGAGCGATCCCCACCAGGTCAGCGGGTTGAGTGTCGCATCGCCATCGAGGCTGAAGGTCAGGAATTCGGCGCGCCCGCCGAGATTCTCATAGGGCACCGGCCCGCCGAGCCCGAGCTGCGCGAGCGGGAAGCGGCTGTCCGCCGAGCGATCGCGATTGTCGCCCATCAGGAAGACGTGGTTGGCGGGGATCGTCACCTGCGGATAATTGTCGCCCGGGCTGTCGGGCTCGAGGTCGACGGTGTCGTAATGGCGACCGTTAGGTAGCGTCTCGGTGACGATCGGCAGATGGCAGACATAGCCGCCGCCCGGCGCCGGCCGGCGCGCGCCGTAATAGTCGCGGTCGCTGCACGGGCTGTTGGTGTCCACCGGCAGGTCGACGTAATGCATCGGCCCGCGTGCGATCGGCTTGCCGTTGAGGATGACGACGCCGCCGCGCACCGCGAGCGTATCGCCCGGCAGGCCGATGACGCGCTTGATATAGTCGTTGCGCGTTCCCGGCGGCGTCACGATCACCACGTCGCCGCGCGTCGGCAGGCTGCCGAACAGGCGGCCGTGGATGAAGGGCAGGCCGACGCTCCAGCTCTCCTCGGGCTGGCGCAGCACCACGCCCTTGAAGATCGCCACCGGATTGGGGATCGTCGGCGAGACGAACGACCAGCCATAGGCGAATTTCGACACCACCAGCCGGTCGCCGATGCGCAGGCCCGGCAGCATCGATTCGGAGGGGATATAGAAGGGCTTGGCGATGAAGCTGTGGAAGCCGAGGACGATCAGGATCAGCCAGAAGATGCCCTTGATCTCCCCCCACCAGTCCGTCTTCTTCGTCGTCGGCGCTGCCGGCGCGGGCGTAGCCGGCGCGATCGGGGCCGCCTCGGTGGACTTGCTGCCGTCCAACACCGCTTCCTTCATGGCTTGGGGTTCGCAATTGCCTCGATGATCACAAAGGCTTGCGCCCATGGATGATCGTCGGTCAGGGTCACATGTAGGCGTGCGACGTGGCCTTCGGGGATCATCGCGTCAAGCCGTTCCTTCGCGCCGCCGGTCAGCGCCAGCGTCGGCGCGCCCGAAGCGGCATTGACGACGCCGATGTCCTTCATGAACACGCCCGCCTTGAACCCGGTGCCGACCGCCTTGGAAAACGCCTCCTTGGCGGCGAAGCGCTTGGCGAGCGTGCCCGCCTTGGTGAACGGCCGCCGCGCCGCGCGCGCGCGTTCGGCGTCGGTGAACACCCGCGCCTCGAACCGCTCGCCGAACCGGTCGAGCGATGCCGCGATCCGCTCGATGTTGCACAGGTCGGAGCCGAGGCCGACGATCATGCCGCGCCGCCCGAGCGGCGGGACGATGGGGCCGGGCGGAACGGTGCGCGCATCATGTTGCTCTCTTACGCGGCGGGGGTCGGCAGGGAAAGCAGCGCATCCGCGTTATTCGCCGCCGCTTGCCGCTATAAGGGTGAAGGATCGCGGCAGGGGGGGGCTCAAGGATGCGGGCGGGGTGGCTGTCGGCCTGTATCGCGCTGCTGATGCCGACGCCGGTGCTGGCCGGGACGGGCGATGTCGGGCGGCAGCTGTACGAACAGCGTTGCGCCATCTGCCACGGTGCCGACCTGCGCGGCACCGGCCCGCTCGCGCACAAGAGCAACCCGCCGACCATCGACCTGACCGCGCCGCCCTTCCGGCGGCGGCTGGCCACCTATCCCGGCGTCATCGTCGCCTCGGTCGTGCTGCGCCCGAATGGCGACCTGATCCCGCGGGTGCTGCGTGAGAACAACGTCCACATCCCGCCGCATCGCTGGACCGCCGACGACCTGCGCGCCGTCGACGCCTATATCAGGGGCTACCTCCGCCAGCACCGGTGACGCGCAGCCTTTCCGGCAAACCGGCCCAGCTTCTTCCTCCGCGCCTCCGCGCCTCCGCGTGAACCCTCTTCGTGCCCGCACGCTACGCCTCGCCTCTGCTGGTGCATCTCCGCAAGACGACCGAACACGCGGAGGAAGGGCGAGGACTTTGCCCGGTGCGGATACGGGGGGAATACCGAGCAGCGCTAAACGTCAGTCCGTCGTCACCCTCGCGCCGCGTCCATTTCCTCGCGCATCCGCCGGACCGCCGCGTCGAGGCCGACGAACAGGGCCTCGCCGACGAGGAAGTGGCCGATGTTGAGCTCGCGCACCTGCGGGATGGCGGCGATCGGCCCGACATTGTCGAAGGTGAGGCCGTGGCCGGCATGGACCTCGATGCCGTTCTTCGCCGCCAGTGCCGCGGCGTCGGACAGCCGGCGCAGCTCGGCGGTGCGCGCCTCGCCATCGAGTTCGGCGTAGCGGCCGGTGTGGAGTTCGACCACCGGCGCGCCGAGCCGGATCGCCGCCTCGATCTGGCGCGGATCGGGTTCGATGAACAGCGAGACGCGGATCCGCGCCGCGCCGAGTTCGCCGACCAGCGGCGCGAGCCGGTTGTGCTGGCCTGCCGCGTCGAGTCCGCCCTCGGTGGTCAGCTCCTCGCGCTTTTCCGGGACGATGCAGGCGGCATGCGGGCGATGGCGCAGCGCGATCTGCAGCATCTCGTCGGTCGCCGCCATTTCGAAGTTGAGCGGGATGGTCAGCGCCGCCGACAGCCGCGCGATATCGTCGTCGGTGATGTGGCGGCGATCCTCGCGCAGATGCGCGGTGATGCCGTCCGCCCCCGCCTCGGCGGCGAGCAGCCCGGCACGCACCGGATCGGGATAGCCCGCGCCGCGCGCGTTGCGCACCGTCGCGACGTGATCGATGTTGACGCCGAGGCGCAGCGGCGCGCTCACGCCGCGCGGCTCCCCGGCTTGCTCGCCGGGACGGCGGCGAGCTCGGGCGGCAGTGCGTCGGCGGCATAGGTCGGGACGTCGAGCCGGATCAGCGGAAAGAACGGCACGCCAAGATCGACGCTGCCGTTCGACCGGTCGACCAGCGCCGCGCCGGCGATCACCGTGCCGCCCGCCGCCGCGATCGCGCCGATCGCCTCGCGCGAGGAGAGGCCGGTGGTGACGACGTCCTCCATCATCAGCACCTCCTGTCCTGCGGCGAGGCGGAAGCCGCGGCGCAGCTCGAACGTGCCGGTCGGACGTTCGACGAACATCGCCTCGACACCGAGCGCGCGCGCCATCTCATGGCCGGCGATCACCCCGCCCATCGCCGGCGACACCACCGCCGCAATCCGTGTGCGGATCGAGTCGGGAATGCGCGCCGCGAGCGCCTCGGCAAGCCGCGCGCCGCGGCGCGGGTCCATCAGCACGCGCGCGCATTGCAGGTAGCGCGAGCTGTGCAGTCCCGACGAGAGAATGAAATGCCCCTCGAGCAGCGCATCGGCGGCGCGGAATTCGGCCAGCACGTCGTCGTCGGTCATCGGCGGTCCCGGGATGTGATCGGATGCCGCCGCTCATAGAAAGTCGCCGCGCCGCCGCCAAGCGGGCGGGGACGATAAAGATGGGCGCTTGAGGCCGGGCCACCCCCCGCGTATAGGTCGTGGCAAAAGGGGCGTACCTTACGCCTGACATCGGCCCTCTGGCCGGGCGGCGAGGGGATCTGGACGGGGTGACGACACACATGCGCAGACGCTTACATGGGATCGCACTGGCTGCCGGGCTCGCGCTCGCCGCGGCCGCGCCGATCGCCGCCGCTCCCACGCCGCAGGGCGCCGCCGCGCCGGCCGGCGTATCCAACATCGCGCCGACCACCGCCAGTGCCACCGCGCCGGCCGCGCCGACCTCGCCGTTGCTGGCGATGGACGGTGCGCCGGCGATGACCGCGGAGGCCGGCATCGGCCATCCCGTCGCCGGCCGCTACGGCCTGCAGCCGCAGGTGACCAACAATGGCCGGTTCGCCCACTGGTTCCACGATTCGATCCTGGTGCCGCTGATCGTCGCGATCTGCGTGCTGGTGCTGCTGCTGCTGCTCTGGGTCGTCTTCCGCTTCCGCCGGGCGGCCAATCCGGTGCCGTCGAAGACCAGTCACAATACCGCGATCGAGATCATCTGGACGCTGGCGCCGGTGCTCATCCTGGTGCTGATCGCGGTGCCGTCGATCGGACTGCTCCAGGCGCAGTTCAAGCCCGCCCCGGCGGGCGCGGTGACGCTGAAGGCGATCGGCAACCAATGGTATTGGTCCTATCAATATCCCGACAACGGCGGTTTCGAGATCACCGCCAACATGCTCAAGGAAAAGGATCAGGTCGCCAAGGGTGAGCGGTTCCGCACCGATGCCGACGGCCCGCGCCTGCTCGCCGCCGACAATCGCGTCGTGCTGCCGGTCGGCGTGCCGATCCGGTTGATCACCACCTCGCAGGACGTGATCCACAGCTGGGCGATGCCCGCTTTCTGGATCAAGCTCGACGCGGTGCCGGGCCGGCTCAACGAGACGAGCTTCACGATCGAAAAGCCGGGCCTCTACTTCGGCCAGTGTTCCGAATTGTGCGGCGCGCGCCATGCCTTCATGCCGATCGCGGTGGAAGCGGTGCCGCCGGCGCAATTCGCCGCCTGGGTGCGCGCCAAGGGCGGCACGATGCCGACCCCGGGCAAGCCGTCCGACAAGGTGATCCCGCAGCCGGGCGCCGAAGGCTCCGCCGCCAAGCAGGCGGAGGGCAATGCCGCCGACGCCGCCACCGGCCCGGTCGAGAATGTGACGACCGCCGCTCCTTCCTCTTCGCAGGGTGCAACCGGCAATCCGGCCACCGGCAACGCGGGACAGTAAGATGACCGATACCGCCCTCCACCCCCATGCCTTCGTCGCGCACGGCGATCATGCCCATAGCGATGCGGACCATAAGCCGGGCTTCTTCGCGCGCTGGTTCATGTCGACCAACCACAAGGACATCGGGACGCTGTACCTGATCTTCGCGATCATCGCGGGGATCATCGGCGGCGCGATCTCGGGCCTGATGCGCGCCGAGCTCGCGCAGCCGGGCATCCAGTATCTGGTCGGCTGGGCGAACTGGCTGCCCGGCGGCGACGGCGGGCTCGACCATGCGCTCCACCTGTGGAACGTGCTGATCACCGCGCACGGCCTGATCATGGTCTTCTTCATGGTCATGCCGGCGATGATCGGCGGCTTCGGCAACTGGTTCGTGCCGATCATGATCGGCGCGCCCGACATGGCCTTCCCGCGGATGAACAACGTCAGCTTCTGGCTGCTCATCCCGGCGTTCACGCTGCTGCTCGCCTCGCCCTTCTTCGGCGGCGCCGGTACCGGCTGGACGGTCTACGCGCCGCTCTCCACCTATGGCGAGCCGGGGCCGAGCGTCGACATGGCGATCCTCGCGCTCCATCTCGCCGGTGCCTCGTCGATCCTCGGTGCGATCAACTTCATCACCACCATCTTCAACATGCGCGCGCCGGGCATGACGCTGCACAAGATGCCGCTGTTCGTCTGGTCGGTGCTGGTCACCGCCTTCCTGCTGCTGCTCGCGCTGCCGGTGCTCGCCGCGGCGATCACCATGCTGCTCACCGACCGCAACTTCGGCACGACCTTCTTCGATCCGGCCGGCGGCGGCGATCCGATCCTCTACCAGCATCTGTTCTGGTTCTTCGGTCACCCCGAAGTGTACATCATGATCCTGCCGGGCTTCGGCATCGTCAGCCAGATCATCGCGACGTTCAGCCGCAAGCCCGTCTTCGGCTATCTCGGCATGGCCTATGCCATGGTCGCGATCGGCGTGGTCGGCTTCGTCGTCTGGGCGCACCACATGTTCGTCACCGGCCTGTCGGTGAACGTGAAGATGTACTTCACCGCCGCGACGATGGTCATCGCGGTGCCGACCGGCATCAAGATCTTCAGCTGGATCGCCACCATGTGGGGCGGCTCACTGAGCTTCAAGACGCCGATGGTCTGGGCGATCGGCTTCATCTTCATGTTCACGGTCGGCGGCGTCACCGGCGTCGTGCTCGCCAACGGCGGCATCGACGATTACATGCAGGACACCTATTACGTCGTCGCGCACTTCCACTACGTGCTCAGCCTCGGCGCGGTGTTCGGCCTGTTCGCTGGCTTCTATTACTGGTTCCCGAAGATGTTCGGGAAGATGTACAACGAGCTGCTCGGCCAGCTGCATTTCTGGGTGTTCTTCGTCGGTGTGAACCTGCTGTTCTTCCCGATGCACTTCCTCGGGCTGCAGGGCATGCCGCGGCGCTATCCGGACTATCCGGACGCCTATGCGCACTGGAACGCGCTGGCGAGCCACGGCTATGAGATCATGGCCGCGGGCATGGTGATCTTCTTCGTCAACGTCATCTACTCGCTGATCGCCGGCCCGAAGGCGCCCGACAATCCGTGGGGCGAGGGCGCGACGACGCTGGAATGGACGCTGTCCTCGCCGCCGCCCTATCACCAGTTCGAAACGCTGCCGAAGATCGACTGACGAAAAAAGCCCCGGGGTCTCCCCCGGGGCTTTTTATTTGGCCCTGCGCCGCGGCGAGGCCGACCGGCTCAGGCGGCCTCCGCCTCGAGCGCCGGATAGTCGGTATAACCCTCCGGCCCCTTGGTGTACCACGTCGCCGGATTGTCCTCGGCGAGCGGCGCACCCCGGCGCAGACGCTCGACCAGATCGGGATTGGCGATGAACTTGCGGCCGAAGGCGATGCCGTCGGCGCGGCCCGATTCGACATCCGCCGCCGCCGCCTCGGCGGAATAATCCTGGTTGAGGATCAGCGGCCGCTTGAACACCTCGCGGATCTGCGGGCTGAGCTTGGGCACGTCGGTCCGGCCGAAGGTGCCGTCGGGCGCCTGTTCGCGCAGCTCAAGGAAGGCGATGCCGAGCGCGTCGAGCGCCGCCGCGGCGGGCACGAAGACGCTCGCCGGATCGCTGTCGTCGGCGCCCTGCGTCTCGCCATTGGGCGACAGGCGGATCGCCGTCCGCCCCGCGCCGATCGCATCGGCGACGCGCGCCACCGTCTCGCGCATGAAGCGGATGCGGTTTTCCGGGCTGCCGCCATAGTCGTCGTCGCGCAGGTTGGTGTTGTCGCGCAGGAACTGGTCGATCAGATAGCCATTGGCGCCGTGGATCTGCACGCCGTCGAAGCCGGCGCGGATCGCGTTGCGCGCCGCGGTCGCATAATCGTCCTGCGCGCGGGCGATATCGTCGAGCGTTGCCGCCTGCGCCTCGACATAGGGATTGTCCTCCTTGTGATAGGGCGCGCGCGTCGCCGACGAGGACAGCGGCGTCATGCCGATCACCTCCGGCCGCGACAGCCG
Organism: Sphingomonas kyungheensis; assembly: GCF_037120395.1. NCBI lineage: Bacteria > Pseudomonadati > Pseudomonadota > Alphaproteobacteria > Sphingomonadales > Sphingomonadaceae > Sphingomonas > Sphingomonas kyungheensis. The sequence goes on along the minus strand of NZ_JBBBDM010000006.1, from coordinate 34,548 downwards.
GCCCATATGCCAGATCTGCGCGACGATCCGCCCGCCCGCGGCATGGACCGCGTCGGTCACCGGCTTCCACGCCTCGACCTGCGGTTCGGTCCACAGCCCCGGCGCATTGGGCCAGCCGAGCCCCTGGCGGCTGACGCCGGTGCCCTCGCTGATGATCAGCCCGGCGCCGGCACGCTGGCGGTAATAGTCGATCATCAGATCGGTCGGTACGTGATCGTCGGTGGCGCGGCCGCGGGTCAGCGGCGCCATCAGGATGCGATTGGCGGCGGGGATATCGCCGAGTTGGATGGGATCGAAGAGACTTGGCATAGATGCTCCAAAGGACCTGACGCGCTCAAGATAGGGCGCTACAGCGCGGCATGCATCGGCCGCCGTCGCCAAGAAAATCTGTCGTGCCGCCAACGCAGGATCAGGGAACCGCCTTCGTCGCGCTGGTCGTCGCCAATGTCGCGCTCGCCTTCGGCCCGTGGTTCGTGCGGCTCGCCGACGTCGGCCCGGTCGCGGCCGGTTTCTGGCGGATCACGCTCGCGGTGCCGATCCTCGCCGCGCTCGCGCTCGGCGGCGGCGCGCGGCCGGGGCGGATCGGGCCGCTGCTCTGGGTGTTGATCGTCGCCGGCGGCATCGCCTTCGCCGCCGATCTCGCCAGCTGGCACCTCGGCATCGTCCGCACGACGATGGCCAATGCGACGCTGTTCGGCAATTCGGCGATCCTGATCTATCCGCTCTACGGATTCCTCGTCGCGCGGATCTGGCCGACGCGGACGCAGGGGATCGCGCTGCTGCTCGCAGCTCTCGGCGCGGCGCTGCTGATGGGACGATCGTACCAGCTCGATTCGCGCAATCTCGCGGGCGACCTGCTCTGCATCCTCGCCGGCATCCTCTACACCGTCTATATCGTGATGATGGCGCGCGTCCGCCGCGCGTTGCGCCCGCTGCCGACGCTGGCGCTGGCCAGCGCCGCGACGGCGCTGCCGCTGCTGCTGTTCGCCGGGCTGTTGGGAGAGGCGATCCTGCCGCAGCAATGGACGCCGCTGCTCGGTCTGGCCTTGGTCAGCCAGGTGATCGGTCAGGGGTGCATGATCTACGCGCTCGGCCGGCTGTCGCCGCTGGTGATCGGCATCGCCTTGCTGATCCAGCCGGTGGTCGCCGGCGCGGTTGGCTGGATCGTCTATGGCGAGCGGTTGCAGGGACCGGATTGGCTGGGCGTCGCGTTGGTGGCGCTCGCGCTGGTGCTGGTGCGGCGCGCGGAGGTTGCACCGGCGCGCGCGGCGGCGCAGGAGGCGCAGCAGGAGGTAGAGGCATGACGCAGGACCTGACGCTCGATGAGATCCGCGACGCGCTCGCCGAGGGCATCGCCGCCAATGCCGCGTTCGACGGCTGGGGCGACGCCGCGCGCGACATGGCGGCGGAGGCGGCGGGGATCGATCGCGACGTCGCGCGGCTCGCCTTCGCCGACGGCGCGGTGGCGATGATCGATGCCTGGTTCGCGGCGATCGACCGGCGGATGGCAGAACGGCTGCCGTCCGAAACGCTCGCGGCGATGAAGATTCGCGCGCGCATCTCCGCTCTGGTCGAGGCGCGGCTCGCGATCGTCGCGCCCGATCGTGAATCGCTGCGCCGGGCGCGCGCGATCCTCGCGCTGCCGCAGAACGTGGCGCAGGCGGCGCGGCTCGGCTGGCGCAGCGTCGACCTGATGTGGCGGTTGGCCGGCGATACCGCGACCGACTATAATCATTACACCAAGCGCACGATCCTGCTCGGCGTCTATGCCGCGACGATCACCGTCTTCCTCGACGACGAGAGCGAGGGCTATGCCGAGACGCGCGCCTTCCTCGCCCGCCGCATCGACGGGATCATGCGCTTCGAAAAGGCCAAGGCGGCGTTCGGCAAGCGCTATGAGCATCGGCCGAGCCTGTCGCGCTTCGTCGGGCGGTTGCGCTACCCGGCGCTCTAGCGCGGGCGCGCCGGCGTCCGGCGCATCGGCGGTCGGCACAACCCTGTTCGATCGCCATCGGCGCCTCATCGAAGCGGATCCGCTCCGGTCCGTCACCTGCTCCGGCCCGGTCATGGCCGCCGCCGGCCAGAGTGACGGGACAGTGAAGCGAAATTCATGTGCAACATTGGCGCACTAACGCTAAATGATCCCATCGTCATCGTTCGGATCAACGGGTGCAGATCGATCACACCGCCGGCCGCAGTCTCGTCGAGATCGTGCCGCCCTCCCCCGACATCGCGGGACTTCAACCCTTGAAAACCATCAAAAGCCGGTGGCCTGCGATCATCGGCGGGTTGGTGACTCTGGCGATGCTCGCCGGACTGGCGCACGAGCTGCTCGGCTCGGGGCTCGCCGGGCTGAACCGTGTGACGCCGCGCAACCCGTTGTTCTACGTGGCTTTTGCTGCGCTGTATTTCGTGCCGCCGCTGGCCGATTACTGGATCTTCCGCCGCCTGTGGCGCATCCCGCTCGGCGGGCTGGTCGCCTTGATCAAGAAGCGGATCGCGAACGACGTCGTCATGGGCTATTCGGGCGAGGCCTATTTCTACGCCTGGGCGCGCAGCCGGGCGCAGGCCGTCGCGGCGCCGTTCGGCGCGGTCAAGGACGTGTCGATCCTGTCGGCGATCGCCGGCAATGCGGTGACGCTGGCGATGATCGCGGTGGCGCTACCGGTCGGGCGCAACCTCATCCCGCCCGAGATGATGCGCTACGTCTACGGATCGCTGGTGGTGATCTTCGGCACGTCGCTGCCGTTCCTGATCTTCTCGCGCAAGGTGTTCTCGCTGTCGCGCGGCGAGCTGTGGGCGATCTTCGGCATCCACTGCCTGCGGCTGATCCTCGGCGGGTTCTTCCTTGCGCTCGCCTGGGCGCTGGCGATGCCGAGCGTGGCGATCGGCACCTGGCTGTTCCTGTCGGCGGGGCGGATGCTGTTCTCGCGCCTGCCGCTGTTGCCCAACAAGGACCTGCTGTTCGCCAATTTCGCGATTCTGATGATCGGCCAGGACAAGGCGCTGTCCGAGCTGATCGCCTTCACCGCGGCGGCGGTGCTGCTGGTGCATGCGCTGCTCATCGTCGGCTTCGGCATCCACCATCTTGCGACGCGGAAGCCGGCATGATCACGCGAATGATCCGGGCGGCGCTCGCCGTGGCGGCGATGGCGGCGGCGATGCCGGCGCAGGCACAGATCCTGGGCAGCGATGCCGCGGCCTGTTCGCTCGGCGGCGGGCCGGCGATCCTCGCGCAGATCGCCGGGCTCAAGGATCGAAAGGGGCGGATCAAGCTCGAACTCTATCCGGCGAACGAGACCGACTTTCTCGCTGACGATTCGGTGCTGATCGCGGCGGGCAAGACCTTCCGCCGGGTGTGGACGACGATTCCGCAGTCCGGCAGCATCCAGGTGTGCATCCGCGTGCCGCGCCCCGGCCGCTATGCGCTGCTGGTCACGCACGATCGGGATAACAAGAACAAGTTCAACTTCTTCGCCGACGGCGCCGGCTTCCCCGGTACCGGCAAGATCGGCATGTCCCGCCCCAAGGTCGAGCGCGCGCTGGTCGACGTCGGCGAGGGTACGGTCACCCGGACGATCCGGATGCAATATCTGCACGGCCTCGGCGGCTTCTCCCCGACCAAGGACGATTGATGCGGATCGTCGACGTCAACGAGATCTACTCGCCGACCGGCGGCGGGGTGCGCACCTATATCGATCGCAAGATCGAGGTGCTGGCGGGCATGGGGCATGAGCTGATCGTGCTCGCGCCGGGGCGCGAGGATCGGATCGAGGAACGGCCCGGCGGCGGCGCGATCCATTACATTAAGGCGCCGGGCATGCCGTTCGACGCCAATTACGGGCTGTTCTGGGACGCCGCGCCGATCCACCAGCGGCTCGACGCGCTCGATCCCGACGTGGTCGAGAATTGCTCGCCGTGGAAATCCTCGTGGATCGTCGCGCAATGGCAGGGGCGGGCGCTGCGCTCCTATTTCATGCACAACGACAATCTCGAGGCCTATCCGAAACGCTGGTTCAAGCCGCTCGCCTCCGAGCCGCGGATCGAGCGTGCCTTCGCCTGGTACGATCGCTATCTCAACCATTGCCTCGCCCGCTACGACACGGTGGTGACCAACGGGCCGGCGCTGACCCGGCAGCTCGCCGCACGCGGCATCCGCGTCGATGCGACGATGCCGCTCGGCATCGAACAGGCGCATTTCTCGCCCGACCTGCGCGACGAGACGCTGCGCGCCGCACTGCTGCGGCAATGCGGGCTGCCGCCCGAGGCGACGCTGCTGCTCGGCGTCGGCCGCCATCATCCCGAGAAGCGCTGGCCGACGGTGATCGACGCGGTGCATCGCGTCGCGACGCAGGCGCCGGTCGGGCTGGTGATCCTCGGCCAGGGCATGGATACCAAGACGCTCGAACGGCATATCGGCGCGAGCCCGCATATCCGCCTGTTCCGCCCCGTCTATGACCGGCGGCGGCTGGCGACGATCATGGCGAGCGCCGATGTCTACATCCACGGCTGCGGCACCGAGACGTTCGGCCTCGTCCCCGCCGAGGCGCTGGCGAGCGGCACGCCGCTGATCGTGCCGGACGGCGGCGGCACCGCCGAGATCGCCGAGCCGATGTTCGCCGAAGTCTATGCCCAGCGCGACGTGCAGAGCTGCGCCGACGCGATCGGCCGGATGCTGGCGCGCGACCGCGCGCTCGTCCGCCGCGCCGCGCGGGTGGCGTCGACGCGGGTGCGCAACGACGAGGAACATGCCGCCGATCTGGTCGCGCATTACGCCGCGGCGATCGCGGCGCGCGATGCGCGGCGGTTGCGGGCCTAGATTCCGGCCTCTGGCCGGGCGGTGAATGGCGCGCACAGAGGCGCAGAGGACGCAGAGGGCTTCGCTCGCGACAAGCGCGGCCCGCCAATCACAGGTTCGAGTGGCACGCCGCCGTTCCAGCGATCGCATCTTCTCCGCGCCTCCGCGTGAAACCTCGGCTTACCCGCCGGTGGCGCTGTACGGATGCGGTCGCAACGCGAGGGCGAGCGGCAATCAACTCTGGTTCACGCGGAGGGGGTTCGCGAGCGACCGCGTTCGCAGACTAGCTCTTGCCGCGCGATGATGGGAGCCGCTGGCGCGGCGGGTTCTCTGCGCGTCCTTTGTGCCTCTGCGCCAACCGCCGCAAAGATCAGCCGAGCAGCTCCGCATAAGCCGCGGGGCGATGGCGGCGGAAGGCGGCGAAGGTGGCGGTGATGCTGGTGAGCAGCGCCGGCACCGTCGTGTCGCCGGGATGGACCGCGATCCGCACGTTGCGCGTCGGCTGGAGCGCGTGGCGCAGCGCGCCGGCGGCGGCGAGCGAACTCAACTGGCGCATCCGCGTGCGGCTCGCCCAGGTGATCACCGGCCCGCGCGCGACCACCGCGCCACCGGGTCGCCAGACGCGCGCATGGTCCTCGGCGAGCGCGAAGCCGGCATCGGCGAGCGCCGCGCGCGCGCCCTCCGAATAGAGCCACGCCGGCGCGATGAAGCCGGTCGCGGCGCGGCCGGTGATATCCTCGACCAGCGCCTTGCCGCGCCGCATCCGCGCCAGCGCCTCGGCATGGCTGAGGCCGAGGAACTCGCCTTCGCCCGCCGTCATGTGCCTGGCCTTGAGCGCGGCGGCCGTGCCGCTGTGGGCGCTGTCGTCGCGATGCGTCCAGCCATGGACGAACATCTCGACGCCCCCGTCCGCCCAGCCGCGCAGCCGCGTCGCATAGGCGGGGGTGATCGGCGCGCTCGACCAATGATCGGGCACGACGAGCATCGCCAGCCGCCGCCCGACATGCGGGGCGAGATGATCGAGCAGCTGGTCGACCTGCCCCTCGAACCGGGGCGAGACGTCGTGGATCGAGGCGAACAGGCGTTTCATCGCGCGCGATGATAGACGCGGATGATCTCGTTGCCCATCGGCAGCGACGCGGTCAGCCGATAATTGCGCGCCACTGCGGCGGCGACCAGCGCATGCGCGGCCGGGCGCTCGCCGCTGTAGAAGGGGCGGACCACCACCACCGCCGGCCGCGCGGCGAGGATGCGGCGGATCTCGGTGTCCTGATCGACGCCGGTCGCGCCCGCCTCGCGCGCGCGGATCAGGTGTGAGGGGACGAGGTAGCGCGACATCAGACAGCGGCCGGTCGCGCTGTAGAGCATGTCGCTGCCCGAATAGACGTAGAGGCAGCCCGGCCCGCGACCGATGGCGTGCGCGACCGCGTCGAGCTGCTTGCCATCACCGCGGCCGATACGCTGGACGATCAACACGATCTGCCCGGCGAACGCGGCGGTGAGCAGCAGCGCCGGGGTACGCCAGCGCTGCCACCCGGGCCGCCCCAGCATCCCCGCCGCCGCGGCGCAGGCGGGGAGCAGGATCGGCAGCGCATAATGATCGAACCACGGCCGGAAGATCGCGACGCCGAGGATCGCGCCCGCCAGCCAGAGCGCGACGAAGGTCCGCGGCCGCGACGCGCCGCCGCGCAGCAGCGCGACGATGGCGAGCGCGACCGGCGGCGAGACGATCAGCACGAGCTGGCCGAGATTGCTCGCGAGATCGGTGAGCGGATCGGGGTTGCGGTGCAGGATCGACAGGAAATTGGCGTAGGCGAACGCGTCCCATTGCCCGACCGCGGCATAATATGTGGCCGCGAGCACGGTGGGGAGCAGCGCCGCGACGACCAGCGCGGCGGCATAGGCGATCAGGCGCAGCGGCCGGCGCTGGCGACGCCACGTATCGGCGAGCAGCCAGAGGCCGAAGGTGATGCCTTCGAACACCACCGAATATTTGATCTGCAATGCGATGCCGACCAAAGTCATCGCGACGATGCCGTGCGTCGCGCGCCGCGGCCGCAGCACCAGCGCCGCCGCCGCGAGCATCAGCAGATTGTAGAAGACCGGCGCCTGACCGCCCTGACCGCCGAGCAGGTCGAGCCACAGCAGATAGGCGATGCCGCCCGCGGTCGCGCCGGCCGCGAAGCCGAGCCGCTCGGTCAATTTGGCGATGCCCCAGGCGGTGACGATCGCACTGACCAGCGCGAGCAGCTGATAGGCCCAGATCCCCGCCGGCACGCCGAGTCTCGCGGGAAGCGCGTAGAGCAGGAACAGCCCGACCGGCTTGCGGTCCCAGATATCGACGAAGGGCAGCGCGCCCTGCCACATCCGCTGCGCGGTGACGAAATAGAATTCCTCGTCGACATGGACGACCGGGTTGCCGAAGGTCAGCGCCCGCGCCGCGATCGCGACGAGGACGAGGATCGGCAGGCGCAGCCGCGGATTGGCGAGGGGGGACATGGCGACCCGCGGTAGCGACGGGTGCGCGGCGTGCCAATTCGGGAAATGGCGGCAGGCGCGGATCGCGCCGGTCCCCGCCCTATCCCCGCTTCGCGGTCACGAAATAATCGAGCTGCGTCGAATCGCTCAGCGTGAAGCCGGTCGCGGGCGAGAAGCCGAGGCCGCGCACGTCGGTGACGGTCAGGCCGGCGCGGCGGAGCAGGTCGGTGAGCTCGTCGGGGGTGAGGAACTTGTCCCAATCGTGCGTGCCGCGCGGGATGCGGCCGGTGCCCTCGGCCAGCGTGATCAGCGCGAGGCGCGACAGCGGCGTGCGATTGGGGGTCGACAGAACCAGCAGGCCGCCGTCGGCGAGCGTCTCGGCAAGGCCGCGGACGAAGCCGGCCGGATCGGCGACATGTTCGATCACCTCGAGGCTGGTGACGAGGTCGAACGTCCCGGTCATTGTCTCGACCCCGACCGCGCGATAGTCGATCGTCAGCCCCGCCTCGGCGGCATGCGCTGTGGCGACGGCGATATTCTCCGCCGCCGCATCGATCCCCGTCACCGCCGCGCCGAGCCGGGCGAGCGGTTCGCAGAGCAGCCCGGCGCCGCAGCCGACATCGAGCGCGCGGCGGCCGGCGAGGGGGGTGAAGCTGGTGTCGTCGCCGTCCCAATGCCGGTCGATCGCCGCGCGAATATAGCCGAGCCGGACGGGGTTGAGCTTGTGCAGCATCGCCGACGAGCCCTTCGGGTCCCACCAGTCCTTCGCCATCGCGCCGAAATGCTTCGCCTCGCGCGGATCGATCGTGCTGCTTGCCATCATCATGACCGCTACCTATCAGTGCGGCCCCTTTACCCCAAGGAGTTTGGCGACGCGGCATGGCACGGATCGTGATGAAGTTCGGCGGCACGTCGATGGCCGGGATCGAGCGCATCCGGAGCGTGGCGGCGCGCGTCAAACGCGAGGTCGATGCCGGCAATCAGGTCGCGGTGGTCGTCTCGGCGATGGCGGGCGAGACCGACCGGCTGGTCGGCTTCTGCCGCGAGGCCTCGTCGCTCTACGATCCGCGCGAATATGACGTCGTCGTCGCCGCGGGCGAGCAGATCACCAGCGGCCTGCTCGCGATCGCCCTGCAGGCGGCGGGCGTGCCGGCGCGCTCGTGGCTCGGCTGGCAATTGCCGATCCAGACCGACGCGGCGCATGCCAAGGCGCGGATCGGCGAGATCGCGGTCGACGCGCTCGCCGCGAGCATGGCGGCGGGCGAGGTCGCGGTGATCCCCGGCTTCCAGGGGCTGGCGGAGGACGGCCGCGTCACCACGCTCGGCCGCGGCGGATCGGACACGTCGGCGGTGGCGGTAGCGGCGGCGATCAAGGCGGATCGCTGCGACATCTACACCGACGTCGACGGCGTCTACACCACCGATCCGCGCATCGTGCCGCGCGCGCGCAAGCTCAACAAGGTGACCTATGAAGAGATGCTGGAACTCGCCAGCGTCGGCGCCAAGGTGCTGCAGACCCGGTCGGTCGGCCTGGCGATGAAGGAACAGGTCCGCGTCCAGGTGCTCTCGTCCTTCACCGGGCCGGATGCACCGATGGCGGATACGCTGCCCGGCACGATGATCGTGGGCGAGGAGGAGGCAGGCCAGCAGGAGAATGGCGACGTGGAACGACAGCTCATCACCGGTATCGCGCATGACAAGAACGAGGCGAAGATCACGCTGACCAGCGTTCCCGATCAGCCAGGTGCGGTGTCGGCGATCTTCGAACCGCTCGCCGCGGCGAACATCAACGTCGACATGATCATCCAGAATATCGCGCACAACCATGGCTCGACCGACGTCACCTTCACCGTGCCGTCCGCCGACCTCGCGCGCAGCCTTGAGGCGCTCAACCAGGCGCGCGAGTCTATCGGCTTCGCCGAGCTGGTCCACGACACGCGCGTCGCCAAGGTCTCGGTGGTCGGCGTCGGCATGCGCAGCCATGCGGGCGTCGCCAGCACGATGTTCACCACGCTCGGCAAGCGCGGCATCAACATCCAGGCGATCTCGACCAGCGAGATCAAGGTCAGCGTGCTGATCCACGAGGACGAGACCGAACTCGCCGTCCGCATGCTGCACACCGCCTACGGCCTCGACGCCGCGGACGCCGCGGCGTGAGCGTCGGACAGGAGCGGCTGACCCGCCGCATGGCGCGCGGTGCCGCCTTCCTCGGCAGCGAGGTGGCGATCATGGCCGGCGCGATGTCGTGGGTGAGCGAGCGCCATCTCGTCGCGGCGATGTCCAACGCCGGCGGCTTCGGCGTGATCGCCTGCGGCGCGATGACGCCCGAGCTGCTCGATGCCGAGATCGCCGGGACCAAGGCGCTGACCGACAAGCCGTTCGGCGTCAATCTCATCACCATGCACCCGGCGCTGACCGAGCTGATCGCGGTGTGCGCGCGCCACGGCGTCGGCCATGTCGTGCTCGCCGGCGGTTTGCCGCCCAAGGGCTCGCTCGAGGCGATCAAGGCGGGCGGTGCCAAGGTGATCTGCTTCGCGCCGACGCTGGCGCTGGCCAAGAAGCTGATCCGCTCGGGCGTCGACGCGCTGGTGATCGAGGGGATGGAGGCGGGCGGCCATATCGGCCCGGTCTCGACCAGCGTGCTCGCGCAGGAGATGCTGCCCGAGATCGCCGACCAGGTGCCGGTGTTCGTCGCCGGCGGGATCGGGCGCGGCGAGGCGATCGCGGGCTATCTCGACATGGGCGCGGCGGGGGTGCAGCTCGGCACGCGCTTCGTCTGCGCGACCGAATCGATCGCGCATCCGAAGTTCAAGCAGGCGTTCATCCGCGCCAGCGCGCGCGACGCGGTGGCGAGCGTCCAGCTCGATCCGCGGCTGCCGGTGATCCCGGTGCGTGCGCTCAAGAACGCGGGCGGCGAGCTGTTCACCGCCAAGCAGCGCGAGGTGGCGCTGTCGCTCGACGAGGGTCGCGTCGCGATGACCGAGGCGCAGTTGCAGATCGAACATTATTGGGCGGGTGCCTTGCGCCGCGCGGTGATCGACGGCGACGTCGAACATGGCAGCGTGATGGCCGGCCAGTCAGTCGGCATGGTCACCAAGGAAGAGCCGATCGCCGAGATCATCGCCGCGCTGATCGACGAGGCGGCGCACGCACTGGACAAGCGCGCGGCATAATTCCTTCCCGTCGCGGCAAGGATGCTTACCAGCCGTTAACCATTGCGGGCGCACATTCCGACCGGCCGGGGGGCTGGAAGGAATCGAGGCGATGCGGCAGATCATAGCGCTTACCGGGATCGGACTGGCCTTGCTCGCGGGCTGTGCGGTGCGGCCCAAGCGGGTCGCGGTGGCGCCGCCGCAGCCCGTGGCGACACCGACGCCGGCGCCGCTGGCGATGCCCAGGGGCGCCTATGTCGGCATGCAGATCCCGGCGCTGATGGCGGATGGCCGGTATGCGACGCCCAATCGCAACCTCTCCGCCGACGGAACCGTGTGGCATCTGCGCGCCGCGCTCAACGTCGCGGCGCTCGCCTGCCGCGGGCCGGACGAGGCGGCGATCATCGCCGGCTATAACGCCTTGCTCGCGCGGCAGAAGGACGGGTTGGGTACGGCGCAGGCGCGGCTGACGGCCGAATATAAGGCGGGCGGCGGCGACTGGCAGGATCGCTATGACGACGAGATGACGCGGCTCTACAATTTCTTCTCGCAGAGCCAGGCGCGCGAGGCCTTCTGCAACGCCGCGGCGGCGACGCTCGCCGATGGTGCGACGATCGCGCCGGCGGATCTGCCGGCCTTCGCCGCGGGCCGGCTGGCGGTGCTCGAAAAGCCGTTCACCGATTTCTACGCCGCCTACGACGCCTGGCGGGCGCAACGCGCCGCCGAGACGCGGATGGCGCTCGCCCCGGTCGCGCCGGCGCCGCGCGTGCTCGCGGTCCAGGCGGTGCCCGCCGCCGCGCCGCCGCCGCGCCCCCGGCTGACGCTCGATCCGAGCGTGTTCGCCGAAAGCGCGGCGACCGTCACGAACTGATTCGGAACAGCGATTCGACCGGCCGCTGCAACGCCGCGGCGAGCTTGAGCGCGAGCAACGTCGAGGGGATGAAGACGCCGTTCTCGACGGTGTTGATCGTCTTGCGGCTGACCCCGACGCGCTCGGCGAGCGCCGCCTGGGTCAGGCCCAGCCGCTCGCGTTCCTCCTTCAGGCTGTTGCGCAGCTCGCTCACCGGGCGGCGCGCAGCTCGAGTGTGGCGAAGCTGATCATCGCGGCGAACAGTCCCGCGGTGGCGACGATGCGGGCGACGTCATAGCCGCCGATCATCGCGTCATGCGCAAACGGGGCAGTGACGAGCGCGGCGACAAGGCTGGCCCAGAAGCCAGCGGTGCAGCTCATCCGCCGTTGTTCGCGCACCACTTCGTCTTCCAGCACCTTGTTCAGCGCGCTGTTCGGCTTCAGCCATCGCCGCCACGGCAGCAGCGTGAGCGCGCAGACCAGCGCGACGCCCAGCCAGAACCCGTCGACGAAGTCGCGGCGCAGCAGGATCATGCCGCAAAGTTCGGAGAGCAACAGCATCGCTCCCATCAGGTACAGCATCAGCGCCCAGGCGCGGCTGGTGCGTTCCGCCAATTCGATCGTGTCCATCACGCCCTCCTGTAACCTACAGGTGACATGTAACCCATGCGTTACATCCGTCAATAGGGTTTCCCCGGCGGCAAGGTTCGGTTAACGCCGGCCGCGATGACGGACGAGGACCAGCCGCAGGCAGGACGGTTCGCGGGGCGCGAGCACCGGTTCGCCGTGCGCGTCTATTTCGAGGACACCGATCTGTCGGGCGTCGTCTATCATGCCAATTATCTGCGCTACATGGAGCGTGCCCGCTCCGACATGCTGCGGCTCGCCGGGATCGACCAGCGCGCGACGCACGAATCGGGCGGCGGCGCCTATGCGGTCGCCGATCTCGCCATCCGCTATCGCGCGCCGGCGCGACTCGACGATGCCCTGATCGTCGTCAGCCGGGTGATGCGGGTGCGCGCGGCCAGCACCGTCATTCATCACACAGTCAGGCGCGGTTCGCATGTGCTGGCGGAGGCCGAGGTCACGGTGGCGCTGGTCGCGCCGTCGGGGCGGCCGACGCGTCAGCCGGCCGCCTGGACGGATATCTACCAACGCCTGATCTGGCAGGGGACCAACTCATGAATCCGGTGTTCAACATGGATGCGGCGACGCTGTCGCCCGTCGCGCTCTTCCTCCAGGCCGATCTGGTGGTGAAGGTCGTGATGGCGGGGCTGCTGTTCGCCAGCATCTGGACCTGGGCGCTGATCATCGCCTTCTGGCGGCGGCTCGGCCGCATCCGCAAGGGCATGACGGGGTTCGAGCGCGACTTCTGGAAGGCCGAGGATATCGACGCCTTCTACAAGGCGGAGGCGGACAAGGATCTGCCCTCGGCGCGGGTCTTCGTCGCCGGGGTGAAGGAATGGCGCCGGTCGACCGCGGGCGGCGCGATCGACAAAAGCGGCACGCGCGAGCGGCTCGCCACCGCGATGGGCGCGGCGGCGGCGCTGGAGATCGACACGATTTCCGACCGGCTCAACATCCTCGCGACGATCGGCTCGGTCGCGCCGTTCGTCGGGCTGTTCGGCACCGTCTGGGGGATCATGCGCAGCTTCACCGGCATCGCCCAGGCGCAGAATTCCTCGCTCGCGGTGGTCGCGCCGGGGATTGCCGAGGCGCTGTTCGCGACCGCGATCGGCCTGTTCGCGGCGATCCCCGCGGTGATCGCCTACAATCGCTTCAGCCATGGCGTGAACCGGATCGAGGCGGCGCTTAATCGCTTCGCCGACGGTTTCCACACGACGCTGTCGCGTCAGCTCGATTCGGGGCGGTAAGCCGGCGATGAGCATGAACCTGCCCTCCAACCGCGGTCGCGGCCGACGCGCGCCGGTGGCGGACATCAACGTCACGCCGCTGGTCGACGTGATGCTGGTGCTGCTGATCATCTTCATGGTCACCGCGCCGCTGCTCACCGCGGGCGTGCCGGTCAATCTGCCCGACAGCCGCGCCAAGGCGCTCGACCAGGACCAGAAGCCGGTGCAATTGTCGCTCGACGCGGCGGGCAAGCTGTACCTCGACGACGAGGAGATCGGCGAGACGGCGCTGCCGCAGCGGCTCGAACAGATCGCCGCGGTGCAGGCGGGCGGACAGCCGCCGCAGGTGTTCCTGCGCGCCGACCGCGCGCTCGATTACGGGCGGGTGATGCGGGTGATGGGCGAACTCAACCGCGCCGGGCTCAACCGCGTCTCGCTGCTCACCGTCGAAGGCGGAAGCGCGCGCTGATGGATCGGGCGGAGCGGATCGGGCTGGGGATAGCGGTCGTCGGGCACGTCGTGCTCTTCGGCCTGCTGTCGGTCGGCTTCCTCGCCACGCCCAATCCGGAAAAGCTCCAGCAGACGCCGATGGAGGTGAGCCTCGTCCCCGACGTCGCGCTCGAGGCGAGCGCGCCGCAGGCGGTGACGCCGCCGGCGCAATCGGTCGCGCCCGACGCCGGCGCGCCCGAGGATGCCGCGCCGCCCGCTCCCGCCGAGGAACCGGCGCCCGAGCCGGAACCCGCACCGCCCGCGCCGCAGCCCGAGCCGGCACCGCCCAAGCCGACGCCGCCCAAGCCGGCGCCCGCCAAACCCGCTCCGGCCAAACCGGCGCCGCCGAAGCCTGCGCCCAAGCCCGCGCCGGCCCCCAAGCCGGTGCCGGCCAAGCTCAAGCCGCGGCCGGCCGAGGCGCCTGCCAAGCCGGCGGCCAAGCCCGCGCCGGCCAAGCCCGCCAGGGCGACGCCCGCCGCGCCGGCCAAATCCGCCGCCAAGCCGTCGAGCAGCGCCGCCAAGCCGGCCAAGCCCGCCGCCGCCAAGGGATCGGGCAGCAGTGAATCGTCCAAGGCCGCCAGGCCGCGCGGTTCGCGACTCGGCGACGATTTCCTTGCCGGGCTGAGCAGCGATCCGTCGCCGAGCAAATCGACCGCGCCGCGCGCCGCCAAGATCGACGGCCGCGCCATGGCCTCGATCGTCCAGGCGATCGCGCGCCAGATCCAGCCGTGCGCCGATCGCCAGGTCAATCCGGGGCCGGGCGCGAACGAGATCGTGACGACGCTCAACCTGCGGCTCAACGAGGACGGCACGCTCGCCGCGACGCCGCGCATGGTCCGCCAGTCGGGCGTCACCGATGAGAATGAGCGCTACAAGCAGCGCGTCGTCGATCTCGGCATCGCCGCGTTCAAGGGCTGTGCGCCGCTCAAGCTGCCGTCGGAATATTATTCGACGCCGTCGGGCGGCTGGAACAACATCAACTTCCAGTGGAAGCTGCAATGACGGGGGCGCAGGCGTCCGCGTCCACCGGGCGGGCTGAGCCTGTCGAAGCCGCCGGCGCGATCCGAGGCGGGCGCATGCGACCCACTGCCCTTCGACAGGGTCAGGGCGAACGGGCTAAGGGGGACGGCATGCGTCTCCACGGGACAATCAGGTGCGAAAAGGGTTTGAGGTCATGATCCGGTCGTTGCTCATCGCGCTTTCCGTCACCGCCGCCGTGCCGGCGCTCGCCCAGACCGCATCGGCACCCGCGCCTGCGCCAGCCCCCACGCCGCAGCAGCCGGCGACCGCGGCGGGGCAGGAGGCGGCGCCGCTCGAGGTCTCGGTCACCGGCGGCGTCTCGGCTCCGCTGCCGATCGCGATCCCGGCGATGCCGACCGCGCAGATCGTCTCGACCCCCGCCGGATCGACCGACGCGCTCGGCCGGCAGATGGCGGAGATCATCGCCAACGATCTCAAGAACTCCGGCCTGTTCTCGCCGCTCGGCGCAGGGCAGTTGCGGCCCGTCGGCTTCCAGGAGGTCAATGCGCCGGCGTTCGATTACTGGGGCGGCACCGGGGCGCAGGCGCTGGTGCAGGGCTTCGTCCGTGCCACCGGCGACGGCAATCTGACGATCGGCTGCTACCTGTATGACGTGTCGTCGAAGATCGAGCTGACCCGCTCGGGCTTCGTCGTCTCGCCCTCCGACTGGCGCCGCGCCGGGCACAAATGCGCCGACATGGTCTATGCGCGGCTGACCGGCGAGGGCCCCTATTTCGACAGCCGCGTCGTCTACGTCAGCGAGACGGGGCCGAAGGGCAAGCGCATCAAGCGGCTGGCGATCATGGACCAGGACGGCGCCAACCACCGTTTCCTCACCAACGGTCAGTCGATCGTGCTGACGCCGCGCTTCGCGCCGAACCAGCAGTCGATCGTCTATATGAGCTACGAGAACGACCGGCCGTCGATCTACGTCTACGATCTCGGCTCGGGGCGGCCGCGGCGGGTGGTGCAGAATGCCGCGCTGACCTTCGCGCCGCGCTTCTCGCCGGACGGGCGCTGGATCCTCTTCTCGATGGCGCAGGGCGGCAATACCGACATCTACCGCGTCTCGGCGCAGGGCGGCACGCCGCAGCGGCTCACCACCTCGCCGGGGATCGACACCGGCGGTAGCTATTCGCCCGACGGATCGCGCATCGTCTTCGAAAGCGACCGGTCGGGCGGGCAGCAGATCTATGTGATGAACGCCGACGGATCGGGCCAGCAGCGGATCAGCTTCGGCGGCGGCCGCTATGCGACGCCGGTATGGAGCCCGCGCGGCGACCTGATCGCCTTCACCAAATTGGGCGGCGCCTTCCGTATCGGCACGATGTCGCCGTCCGGCGGGGGCGAGAAGATCCTCACCGGCGGGCAGGACGAGGGGCCGAGCTGGTCGCCCAACGGCCGCGTCATCACCTTCTATCGCACCGGCCAGGGCAGCGGCGGGCGCGCGGATCTGTGGATGGTCGATCTGACCGGACAGGTCGAACGCAAGATCCCGACGCCGCTCGACGGGTCGGACCCTGCCTGGGGGCCGCTGCGCCCCTGATCCGCGATACGTTCATCATCCACGGGAGATACGACGATGGCCAGACTGACCCACACCCTGCTGACCGCTGCGGCGCTCGCCTCGCTCGGCGCCTGCGCGCACAAGCCCAAGCAGCTGCCGCCGCCGCCGGTCGATCAGAATGCCGGCATGACGCCGCCGCCCGCCACCAGCGGTAATGCCGTCGGCGCGATCGTCCCGGGTTCGGATGCCGACTTCCGCCGTTCGGTCAGCTCGAACACGATTCTGTTCGGCCTCGACCAGAGCGACATCGACAGCGAGGCGCGCGCGATCCTCGACAGTCAGGCGACGTGGCTGCAGCGCTATCCGCAGGTGCGGGCGACGATCGAGGGCCATGCCGACGAACGTGGCACGCGCGAATACAATCTCGCGCTGGGTGACCGCCGCGCCAATGCCGCGAAGAACTATCTGGTCGCCAGGGGCATCGACCCGTCGCGGCTGACGACGATCAGCTACGGCAAGGAGCGCCCGGTGGCGCTGGGGTCGGACGAAGCGAGCTGGGCGCAGAACCGCCGCTCGGTGACGGTGGTGCTCAACTGACGCGCATGCCGGTGGGGGCGGGTTCGACGGACCCGCCCGATCTGCCGGCGTGATGCCCTCGCCCCCTGCGCCGCCGCTATAAGGAAGGATGGGCAGCGCGGGGGCGGCGATGGAACAGGAATTGACGCGCTCGAAGGAGCGCCGGGCCGGTGCGACCGGTGGTTACACGATGCTCGCGCTCGTCGCGGCGCTGGCGGTGATCGGCATCGTCGCTATGCCACAGGTGGCGGCCGGGTCGGTGATCGGCGATGTCGTTCTCATCGCGGCGGTCGCCGGGGTGATCTTCATCGCCAAGGGCTTCTACATGTTGCAGCCCAATCATGCCGCGGCGATCATCGTGTTCGGCCGCTATCACGGCACCGATCGCGTCACCGGCCTGCGCTGGACGCTGCCCTGGGCGACCGCCCGCAAGATCTCGCTCCGCGCGAACAGCGTCCTGTCCGAGAAAATCAAGGTCAACGACCTGCGCGGCAACCCGATCGAGATCGCCGCGCAGGTGGTGTGGCGCGTCACGGATACGGCGCAGGCGCTGTTCGACGTCGATTATTTCCGCGACTTCACGCAGGTGCAGATCGAGGCGGCGGTGCGGACGATCGGCTCGCGCTATCCCTATGACGATCACGATCCGCATGAGGTGACGCTGCGCGCCGGCCATGCGCAGGTCAGCGCCGCGCTGCGCGACGAGCTGATCGCACGGCTGGCGGTGGCGGGGATCACCGTCGACGAATGCGGCTTCACCCACCTTGCCTATGCCCAGGAGATCGCCGGTGCGATGCTGCGCCGGCAGCAGGCGCAGGCGGTGATCGCGGCGCGCACCGCGCTGGTCGACGGCGCGGTCGGGATGGTCGAGCTGGCGGTGAAGCAGCTCGCCGACAAGAACGTCATCACCTTCGACGACGACCGGCGCGCGGCGCTGGTCTCCAATCTGCTGGTGGTGCTGTGCAGCGAGCAGGATACGCAGCCGGTGATCAGCGCGGGGGCGATGGCCTAGATTCGGGTTCGCCCAGAAGCGTCGCGCAAGGCGCTGTGGTTTGTCAGCCGCGACGAATCGTGCGGCGGACCGCGCCTGCCGCACGCGCATCCCCCTCCGCGCCGCCGCGCGACAGCCTCAGCCGAGCGCCTGATCGAGCAGCTTGGCCAGCCGCAGGCCGCCGCGCTCCACCTCCAGCCGCGCGACGGGGACGATCTTCTCGATCGTCGCCTCGTCGAGCCTCACCTTGGCAGGCGAGGGCGCGCAGGGGTCGCCGTGCAGCGCGCTCGCATAGACGACGTCATGCGCGACCTGCCACGATTCGCGGCTCCAGTCGGTGACGGTCCCGGCGGCGATGCGGCGCCGCTCCGCCGCCGGGTAGCGGCGCACCAGCGACGGACCGCTGGTGATCGCGCGCTCGGCGAGCGTGCCGTCCCAGATCGAATGGAGGTTGAAGCGCCGCGGGCCATAGCCGCCATAGACGGCGGCGACGTCGTTGCCGCCCTTGTCGCCCTTCTCGCCGGCGTGGAGCGGCTGGTGGAGATCGCCGACGAAGTGGATCAGGAAGACGAGCGCCTGCGCGCGCGCCTTGGCGGGGGCGCGGCGATCCTTGAGGATCGCGACGTCGCGGGTGATCTGCGCGGAGACGCAATTGCCGTCCTTGCACGCCTCTTCGAGCGTGAACGGCTGGCAGATGTTCACGTCCTGAAAGTGCCAGTTATAGGCATAGCCGAAGCGCGACTTGCCGTCCGGCCCCTTGAGCGGCTTGACGCAATCGGCCCAGGTGCTCGCCCCCTCGATCGTCGTCGCCGGACATTCGGGCGTGTCGAGCAGCGGCGTCTCGGCGAGCAGCCTGCGGATCGCCGCCTGCGTGCGCGGCGTGACATTGGCATAAGCGATCCGCGCCACCGTCTGGTGCCCGAATTCCCAATAGGCGGACGCCGGCGCGGCGAAACCCAGCGCCGGCAGCACGGCGGCGACAAAGCGGAGCATTTTCATGGGCGTAGCCCATAGCGGCGGATCGCGACGGCTAGAAGCGCCTTATCTCAATGCGATGCGGGTGGGCAGGGGCGCTCGAAGCCGGCGGGAGGGACCAGCACAGGCGGCAAGCCGCGTCACTCGTCGCCGTAGACCGCCACCTCGCGCAGCCCGGCGGCGGTGGCGCGGGCGCGGTACATGCCGGGGGTGGTGAAGCTCCACACCGCCTCGCCGCCGGGGGCGGTGACGATGACGCCGCCGGTGCCGCCGAGCGCGCGCACCTCCGCCATCACCGCATCGGCGGCGGCCTGCGGCGACTCGCCCGACAGGCGGACGCGCGCGCCGATCTCATGGCCGACGCCGATGCGGATGAAATATTCGCCCGATCCGGTGCACGACACCGCGACCGATCGGTCGTCGGCAAAGGTGCCCGCGCCGATCAGCGGCGAATCGCCGATCCGGCCCCAGCGCTTGCCGGTGACGCCGCCGGTCGAGGTCGCCGCGGCGAGGCTGCCGGCGCGGTCGCGTGCCACCGCGCCGACCGTGCCGTATTTCATGTCGACATCGAAGGCGTCGGCGTTGCGCGCGAGCAGTTCGTCGAGCTGGCGGCGGCGTTCGTCGGTGGCGAACCAGCCGGGGTCGACCGCGGCGATCCCCTGTTCGCGGGCGAAGGCTTCGGCTCCCGCGCCGCTCAGCAGCACATGCGGGCTCGCCTCCATCACCCGGCGGGCGAGGCCGACCGGCGAGCGGGTCACGGTCAGGCCGGCGACCGCGCCGGCGGCCCGGCTGCGCCCGTCCATGATCGCCGCGTCGAGCTCGATCGTCCCGTCGCGGCTGAAGGCGGCGCCGCGGCCGGCGTTGAAATGCGGGTCCTCCTCCAGCACGCGCACCGCCGCCTCGACCGCGTCGAGCGCGCTGCCGCCGTCGGCGAGGATCGCGCCGCCGGCATCGAGCGCGAGGCCGAGCGCGGCGCGGACGCCCTCGTCCTGCGCGGCGGTGAGCCGGTGGCGCTCGATCGATCCGGCGCCGCCGTGGAGGACGAGCGACCAGTCTGGCGTGGCGGTCATGGGGCAACCTCGGGCTTGGGGTGGGGCAACGGGCGCAGGCCGATCAGCGGGCGCAGCCACGCGATCCGCCGGCCGATCCGGTAGAAGGCGAAGCAGCCGAGGATCGTCGCCGCGACGAGCAACAGGAATTCGACGCCGCCCGGCAGGCCCGCCGGGATCAGCCAATAGGCGACGACGACGAGGATCGTCTGATGGACGAGATAGAAGGGGAAGACGGCTTCGGTCAGCGTCGGGCGCAGCCCCGAATCGCGGTTCCAGTGCCGCTCCGCAAAGCCGAGCAGCGCGACGATCGCCCCCCATTGCTGCACCGCATGCGCGGCGCCGTAGACGGGATAGAGCCAGCGCGGCGCGATCGGGCTCTGACCGAGCTCGATGGCGAGGATGACGCCATAGCCGGCGAGCGCCAGCGCCGCCGCCGGCCACCGCCACCGCACGCAGGCGGCGATCACCGGCGCCGACCCCGCCAGCGCGAAGCCGAACAGGAAGGCGGGGAGATAGAGGCAATGCGCCATCGCATCGTCGAACGGATTCTGCGTCTCATAGCCCATCGGGAACCACCAGCCGTGGATGCACACCAGCCAGGCGATCGGCAGCACCAGCAGTCCCGGCCCGCCGAAGATCGTATCGAATGCCCGCTGGGCGCCGCGCCAGCGCACCAGCATGACGAGCAGTACGAGGACGACGGTGTAGAGCCACAGGTAGAGGACGAACCACAGATGGTTGACCGCGGGCAGCACGATCCCGCCGAGCGGCGCGAACCGGAAGTAATCGTGCGTCCAAAAGGTAAGGAAGCCGCCGGCATAGCCATGCTGCGTCACCAGCTCGACCCAAGGTTGCGGCGGCACGATGACGGCGATGCCGAAGGCGAGGGGGACGAGCAGGCGCAGGCTGCGCTGGCGCAGGAAGCGGCCGGGACTGGCGGCACGGCCGAGCAGCGCGCGCGAGGCATAGCCGGAGACGACGAACAACAGGCTGAGCCGCCACGCATTGACCGCGAGCATCGGCAGCACCGCCCAGGCGGCGCCATGCGCGCTCTTGGCGTGGAACCCCCAGGGCACGAACACCATGCCGACATGATAGACGATCAGGATCGCGAAGGCGGCGACGCGCAGCCAGTCGAGGCCATAGTGGCGAGGGATCGGGGCGCGCGGCGTCGTCACCGGGGGACGCCTACACCAGCGTCTTTGAACCGCAACCCGAACGCTGTATATATCCCCCATGTCCTTACGTCCGTGGCGCGATATCATCCGCCGTCCGAGCCGCCAGATCATGGTCGGCACCGTTCCCGTCGGCGGCGACGCGCCGGTCACCGTGCAGACGATGACCAACACGCCCACCCCCGACATCCGCGCGACGATCGATCAGATCCGCCGCTGCGAGGAGGCGGGCGTCGACATCATCCGCGTCTCCTGCCCCGACGTCGAATCGACCGCGGCGCTCAAGCAGATCGTCCGCGGATCACGCGTGCCGATCGTCGCCGACATCCATTTCCACTACAAGCGCGCGCTGGAAGCGGCGGATGCCGGCGCGGCCTGCCTGCGGATCAATCCGGGCAACATCGGCTCGTCGGAGCGCGTCGCCGAGGTGGTGCGCGCCGCCAAGGCGAACGGCTGTTCGATCCGCATCGGCGTCAACGGCGGCAGCCTCGAGAGGGACCTGCTCGAAAAATATGGCGAGCCGTGCCCGGATGCTTTGGTCGAATCGGCGCTTGATCATATCAAGCTGCTCCAGGACCACGACTTCCACGAATATAAGGTCGCGGTGAAGGCGTCCGACCTGTTCCTCGCGGTCGCCGCCTATCAGCAGCTCGCCGAGGCGGTGGATTGCCCGCTGCACCTCGGCATCACCGAGGCGGGGGGCTTCGTCGGCGGCACGGTCAAGTCGTCGATCGGTATCGGCAGCCTGCTCTGGTACGGGATCGGCGACACGATCCGCGTCTCGCTCTCCGCCGAGCCCGAGGACGAGGTGCGCGTCGGTTTCGAGATCCTCAAGGCGCTCGGCATCCGCAACCGCGGCGTGCGCGTCGTCTCCTGCCCGTCGTGCGCGCGCCAGGGCTTCGACGTGATCCGCACCGTCCAGGCGCTGGAGGAACGGCTGCAGCATATCCGCACGCCGATGAGCCTGTCGGTGCTCGGCTGCGTCGTCAACGGCCCCGGCGAGGCGCGCGAGACCGACATCGGCATCACCGGCGGCGGCAACGGCAAGCATATGGTCTATCTGTCCGGCGTCACCGATCATCACGTCCAGGACGAGGGGATGATCGACCACATCGTCCGGCTGGTCGAGGCCAAGGCAGCCGAGATCGATGCGGCGGAGGCGGCGGCGGCGGCGCAGCCGGTGCCGGCGGTCGCCGCGGCGTGAGAAATATGGCAACGGTCCCACAATGACCTACCACGCCCAACTCGCTGCCGATGGCAGCCTGCCGCTTCCCGGCGAGCTGACACGGGAGCTTGGGCTGGCGCCGGGCGATCGGGTCAGCGTCGATCGGACGGGCAGCACATTGTTTGTGCGGCGTGAAGACGAACGACAGGACGCGATCCATCGCCTGCGCGAAGCCATGCGTGATTATAGCGTTGACCAGTTCCTGGCCGAGCGTCGCGCCGACTGGGGAGAATGATCCAGGTCGTCGACACGTCGGTGCTGTTGGCGGGCCTGTTGGGCGAAGTCGGCGGCGAGGTGCTTCTCCGGCCAGGGCAAACCTTCCATTTCTCGGCGGTCAATCTGGGGGAGGTCTATTCGAAAGTCCTCGAACGGGGCGGCGCGGGCGCCGATGTCGACGCCTTTCTGGCAGCCTTGCCGCTCAGCATTGATCCTTTTGACGGTGAGCTTGCGCGGATCGTCGGTGATTTGCGACTGCTGACGCGTCGTCGCGGCCTGTCGTTTGGTGATCGCGCCTGTCTCGCGCTCGCCATGCGCAGCAATCTTCCGGTGCTGACCGCCGATCGGGCCTGGCTCGAGCTCGGTCTCGACCTCGACATCCGCCTGATCCGATGAAGCCCGCCGCTGCCACCCATGCCGCCTTCGCCGTCGCCGCGACGGGGATCGCCGTCTATTCGGCGATGGACACGGTGATGAAGGGGCTGTCGATCGCGAGCGGGGCCTATGCCGCTGTGCTGTGGCGGTCTTTGGTCGGGGTGGCATTGCTCGCGCCGGTGTTCGTCGCGCGGCGGACGCGCTGGCCGGGGCGGCGCGCGCTGCGGCTGCACGTCCTGCGGGGGAGCACCGGGGGCGCATCGGTGCTGCTGTTCTTCTGGGGGCTCGCCCGCGTGCCGATGGCGCAGGGCGTCGCGCTGACCTTTCTGGCGCCGCTGATCGCGCTGTTCCTCGCCGGGCTGGCGCTGGGCGAGCGGATCCGGCGCACGGCGATCGCCGGGTCGCTCGTCGCCAGTCTCGGCGTGCTGATCATCGCGGCGGGACAGGTGCAGGCGCATGCCTCCGACGCGGTGGTGGCGGGCAGCATCGCGATCCTCGCCGCCTCGCTGATCTATGCGGTCAGCCTCGTGCTGCTCCGCCAGCAGGCGCAGGCGGCCGATCCGATCGAGGTGGCGCTGTTCACCAGCCTGGTGCTGAGCGGCTGGATGCTGCTCGCCGCGCCGTGGTTCGGCACCCTGCCGCAGCCGGGGCAGCTGCCGGCGGTGCTGCTCGCCGCCGCACTCGGCTCGGTGTCCGCGGTGGCGCTCGCCTGGGCCTATGCGCGGGCCGAGGCGCAGAGCCTGGCGACGACCGAATATACCGCCTTCATCTGGTCGGCGCTGTTCGGCTGGCTCGTCTTCGGCGAGCGCGTGTCGCCCTATACCGTCGGCGGTGCGCTGTTCATCATCGCCGGCTGTCTCTACGCGGTGCGCCGCCCGGCGCCCGCCCCGCAAACGGAAGCTGCCTTATGATCCGCGCCGCCACCCGCGACGATGTCGCCACCCTCCTGCGCTTCGTCCGCGAACTGGCCGCGTTCGAGCGCGAACCCGATGCCGTGGTGGCGACCGAGGAGTTGCTGGCGGAGGCGCTGTTCGGCGAGCGCCCGGCGGCGGAGGCGGTGATCGCCGAGGCGGACGGCGTGGCGCAGGGCTTTGCGCTGTTCTTCCACAATTTCTCGACCTGGACCGGTCGGTGTGGCGTTTATCTGGAGGATCTCTACGTCACGCCGGAGGCGCGCGGGCGCGGGGTCGGCGGCGCGCTGCTCCGCCATGTCGCGGGGCTGGCGGTGGCGCGCGGCTGTACGCGCTTCGAATGGTCGGTGCTCAACTGGAACGGCGACGCGATCGCTTTCTATCGCCGCATGGGCGCGATCGGCATGGACGAATGGACGGTGCAGCGGGTCAGCGGCGCGGCGCTGACCCGTCTTGCCGCAGGCGCCGGCTGAACCGGCGCCTGCCCGGGCTTATTCGCGGCCCGGCACTTCGTGATTGTGCGGCTCTTCGCCCTGCGCCTTGGCGGCGTCATAGCGTTCGATCGCCTCGAGCGTGATGCGGCGGGCCTCGTCGCGATCGCCCCAGGTGCCGACACGCACCCACTTCTTCTTCTCGAGGTCCTTATAGTGCGTGAAGAAGTGTTCGATCTGCTCGAACACGATCTCCGGCACGTCGGCGCGGCCGCCGACGTTCGAATAATACGGAAAGACCTGATCGACGGGGACGCAGACCAGCTTCTCGTCGCCGCCGGCCTCGTCCTCGAGGTTGAGCACCGCGATCGGCCGGGCGCGGACGACGCAGCCTGGGATGAAGGGCGAGCGTGCGATCACCAGCGCGTCGAGCGGATCGCCGTCCGGCGACAGCGTATGCGGCACGAAACCGTAATTAGCCGGGTAGCGCATCGGCGTGTGCAGAATACGGTCGACGAACAGCGCGCCGCTCGCCTTGTCGAATTCATACTTCACCGGCTCACCGCCGGTCGGCACCTCGATGATGACGTTGAGGTCGTCGGGCGGGTTCTTGCCGACCGGAATCAGATCGATACGCATGGAGTTCCCTTGTCAGTCGTGTCGGCCGCGGTTCACCGCGGCATCAGAAGCTTGTCGAGACCGGTTTCGCCGGTGCCGGTCTTCTGCAGGTGCGGATACCGCGGGCCACCATGATAGTCGATGGCAACTTCACGATAACGTGGCCCATTCTTGAGCAATAAACGGATCGGATCCTTGGACGTTTGCGCAGTGACGATCGCCGCCTTCATCGCGTCGCCGCTATACGCATTGCCATTGACCGCGGCGATTACCGTACCGACGTCGAGCCCCGCCTTGAATGCGGGCGAATCCCAGATCACCTGCGCGACCTCGCCATCCTTGGCGATCGACAGGCCGACCGAATAGGTGACGTTGATCGTCCCGCTCTTTTCCGCATTGGTGAAGTATTTGGTCGGCTCGGGACCATAGACGAGCGTATAGCCGTTCATCGCGAAACCGTCGACCGGTGCCCGCTGGCCGGTCTCGGTCAGCCGCTTGGTGAGGAAGCCGGCCCAGTCATAAGGCTGGATCGCGTTGAGCGTCGCGGCGACATCCTCGAAGCGATAGGTCAGCTCGCCCCAGTCGCCGTCGCGCACGCCGAAGAAGGCGCGGGCGAAATCGTCGATCGACTTGGTGCCGCCCGACTGCTGGCGGAGCATCGCGTCGACCTCCATCCAGACCAGCAGGCCTTCGTTGTAATAATCCTCCGACCGTTGCCAGCTCGTCCAGCCCTTCGGCTTGCGCGCGGAGATCACCGGATCGTTGGTGGTGTCGACGAGGTCGCGCCAGCGCCGCGCCGGGGCGAGGTCGTAATTGCCGGCGATGCCCGCATAGGCATCGAGCGTATCCTGCTTGCTGACCAGGCCCGAGCGTGCCTGCAGCACATAGCCCCAGAATTGCGTCTGCCCCTCATAGACCCACAGCAAGGATCCGCGCATCGGCGTGCGGTAATCGGGCGTCCACAGATCGGCGCCGCGGCGGAACTTGCCGTCCCAGCTGTGGGTGAATTCATGCGGCAGCAGGTTGCGCGCGGCGACGTTGCTGTCCCATTCGGTGAAATAGGTCGGCCGCGAGCCGTTTTCCGAGCTGCGATGATGTTCGAGGCCGATGCCGCCCAATTGGTCGGACAGCGACAGCAGGAAGTCATAATGGTCGTAATGCTGGGCGCCGAAGGTCTTTACCGCCTGATCGACCAGCCGCTTGTGCGCGTCGATCTGCTCGGGCTTGGCGGCGAGCAGGTCTGGCGAATCGGCGAAGACGTTGAGGTTGACGCGCGGGCTGAGCGGCCAGGTCTTGCCGTAGCGGCCGGCGAGCATCGGCGAATCGACCAGGATCTCGTAATTGGTCTTGTCGTAGGTGTAAGTCGATCCCGCCGCCTTGGACGGCAGCGCGCTCGCCGCGGTCCAGCCGGTCGGATAGGTCACCGTCATCTGCACCGGGATCTGCCGGGTGAAATAGCCCGCCGGATAGAGGCTGACCGAATTGGGCTGCATGCTGATGAGGTTGGGGGTCACCGCGATGCGGCCCTGATCGGGCTTGGTCGCCGACAGGAACTGGAATTCGACGTCCAGCGTCTTCACCGCGGCAGGCACGTCGATGTGGAAGGCGAAGACGTCGACCGGATCGCGCGTCCACGGCAGGATGCGGCCGTTGCCGCGGATCACCAGTCCGGCGAGCTTCTCGATCTCGCCGCGCGGCGAATGCGCGCCCGGCAGCCACTTGGGGAAGAGCAGGGCCATCGCGCCGGCCTGCGCGACGGGGATCGTCTCCTTGACCCGGAAGATGCCGCGATCGGTATCCGTGGCATCGACCGCGACCTTGAGCGTGCCGGGATAGGGGACGTCGCGCGGGGCGGGGATCGTATCGACGAACGGCGCCGGCTGCGGCGCGCTGTTGCCGGCGGGCACCTGGGCAAAGGCGGGCGCGGCGGCGGAGAGCAGGAAGACGACGGCGGACGTGCGGATCATGGAGCGCTTTCAGCTGAAGGAATGGCGAAAGTGTAAGCGCCCAAAAGGTCACCCGTCCAGTCCTTTGCCGATGACGGTGCGGCGAGGACCGGCGGGTGGCGAAGCGCCGGCGGGATCCCCCGTCACGCCCCGGTCGGCGGCCTAATTGCCGCCGCCGCCCAGCACGTTGATCGTGAACGCCAGCACGCCGAGATTGAAGACGAAGGCGGCGAGGCAATGGCCGAGCACGACGCGGCGGATGCGGCGCGAGGTGATCGACACGTCGGAGGTCTGGAAGGTCATGCCCAGCGTCGCGCTGAAATAGAGGAAGTCCCAGTAATTGGGTTCCTTGCACGACGGGAATTCGAGTCCGCCGGCGTCCGCCGCCGCATCCTCGCCATCGGCGAGGTAGAAGAGATGCGCGTAATGCAGCGCATAGACCATGTTGGAGAACAGCCAGGCGAGCACGAGCGTGGTGATGACGAGCGCGATCGCAAAGGCATCGTTGCGGCCCTTCAGCTCGCCTGCCACCGCGACCAGGATCACCACCATCGTCGCCGCGGTGATCGCCAGCAGCAGCGCGCGGTTGGCGTCATTGTCGCGCGCCGTCTGCCGCATCCGGGCCGCCTCGCCATGGCCGAACAGCGTCGAGACGGACAGCAGGAAGACGATCGCGGCGGTATCGAACGACGCCATCGCGCCGCGCCCCGCGCCCAGCCGCGGGATCAGCACCGCCAGGCCGATCGCGAAGACCACGGCGAACAGCGCGAATCGCGGCGGCGCGATGCGGCTGCCGATTCCCCCAAAACGTTGCGGATGGCTCATGCGCGGGTGCTAGCGCTTGGCAGCGGGCTCGCCTAGATAGCGCCCGCATATGGCCCGTATCGAAACGCCGCGCCGGGTGCGCGGGACCCAGGACATCTTTGGCGACGAACAACGCCGCTTCGCGCAGGTGCTCGACACCTTCGAACGCGTGCGGCGCCTGTATTGCTTCGGCCGCGTCGACCTGCCGGTGTTCGAGGCGACCGAGGTGTTCGCGCGCTCGATCGGCGAGACCACCGATGTCGTGTCGAAGGAGATGTACACCTTCCCCGATCGTGGCGGCGATTCGCTGACGCTGCGGCCCGAATTCACCGCGGGGATCGCGCGCGCCTTCCTGACCGAGGGCTGGCAGCAATATGCGCCGCTCAAGATCACGACGAGCGGCGCGGTGTTCCGCTACGAACGCCCGCAGAAGGGGCGCTATCGCCAGTTCCACCAGATCGATGCCGAGGTGCTCGGCGCGGCCGAGCCGGCGGCGGACGTCGAATTGCTGGTGATGGCGGACCAGCTGCTGCGCGAACTCGGGATCGCCGAGGGTGTGACGCTGCAGCTCAACACCTTGGGCGATGCCGAGACGCGCGAGGCGTGGCGGGCGGGCCTCGTCGCGCATTTCGAGGCGCATCGCGGCGCGCTGTCCGAGGACAGCCTCGTCCGGCTCGACAAGAACCCGATGCGCATCCTCGATTCCAAGGATCCGCGTGACCGGCCGATCGCCGATGCCGCGCCCGACATCGATGCCTTTCTGACGGCCGAGGCGCGTGCCTTCTTCGACGCGGTCACCGCCGGGCTCGATGCGGCCGGGGTGGCGTGGACGCGCAATCCGCGGCTGGTGCGCGGGCTCGATTATTACCGCCACACCGCCTTCGAGTTCGTCACCGACCGGCTCGGCGCACAGGGGACGGTGCTGGCCGGCGGCCGCTATGACGGGCTGGTCGAGAGCCTCGGCGGCGCGCCGACCGCGGGCGTCGGCTGGGCGGCGGGCGTCGAGCGGCTGGCGATGTTGCTCGCGGAGCCGGCGGCAGCCTCGATCGACGCGGTGGTCGTGCCGATGGGCGCGGCGGCGGAAGCGCGGGCGACCGGCCTCGTCGCCGAGCTGCGCCGCGCCGGCGTCGCGGTCGACATGGCCTATAAGGGCAAGATGAAGCAGCGGCTCGCCAAGGCGGACGCGCTCGGCGCCCGCACCGCGATCATCCTCGGCGACGACGAGTTGGCGGCGGGCGTCGCGCAGCTCAAGACGCTGGCGAGCGGCGAGCAGCGACAGGTGGCCTTCGCCGATCTCGCCGAGGCGCTGCGATGACCGCGGGGGACTTCCTCCCCGGCACGGGGAGGTGGCAGCGCGGCGCGCTGACGGTGGGGGG
This sequence comes from Sphingomonas kyungheensis, assembly GCF_037120395.1. Lineage (NCBI taxonomy): Bacteria > Pseudomonadati > Pseudomonadota > Alphaproteobacteria > Sphingomonadales > Sphingomonadaceae > Sphingomonas > Sphingomonas kyungheensis. The sequence goes on along the minus strand of NZ_JBBBDM010000006.1, from coordinate 5,730 downwards.
CTTCCGCACACGCTCCACCGCCCGGAGGATGGGTCGATGACCACCATCTCCCCCGAGCGGATCGCGCAGATCGAGGCGCGGCGCGACGAATTGCAGGCGCTGATGGCGACGGGCGATCTGCCCTCCGACCGCTTCGTCGCGGTGTCGAAGGAATATGCCGAGCTCGAACCCGTCGCGATCGCGGCGGGCGAGGTGCGGCGGCTGCGGCAGGAGGCCGACAGCCTCGCCTATATGGCGGAGGATACCGGCGACGAGGAATTGCGGCTGATGGCCGCCGAGGAGCTGCGCGACAATCGCACCGCGCTCGACGCTGCCGACCGCCGGCTCGCGCTCGCGCTGCTGCCCCGCGACGCCGCCGATGCGCGCGCGGCGATGCTCGAAATCCGCGCCGGCACCGGCGGTGACGAGGCGGCGCTGTTCGCCGGCGACCTGTTCCGCATGTACCAGCGTTATGCCGAGCGGCAGGGCTGGCGCGTCGAGCTGATCAGCGGCTCGTCATCGGATGCGGGCGGGTTCAAGGAGGTGGTCGCCTCGGTCACCGGCACCGGCGTGTTCGCCAAGCTGAAGTTCGAGGCGGGCGTCCACCGCGTCCAGCGCGTGCCCGCGACCGAGGCGGGCGGGCGCATCCACACCTCCGCCGCGACGGTCGCGGTGCTGCCCGAGGCGGAGGATGTCGACGTGCGGATCGACGAGGCGAAGGATCTGCGCATCGACGTCTATCGTTCGTCGGGGCCGGGCGGCCAGTCGGTCAACACCACCGACAGCGCGGTGCGCATCACCCACCTGCCGACCGGGCTCGTCGTCATCCAGCAGGACGAGAAGTCGCAGCACAAGAACAAGGCCAAGGCGCTCAAGGTGCTGCGGACCCGGCTCTATGAGGCGGAGCGCGAGCGGCTCGCCACCGAACGCTCGGGCACGCGGCGGGCGATGGTGGGATCGGGCGACCGGTCGGAGCGGATCCGCACCTATAATTTCCCGCAGGGGCGGGTGACCGACCACCGCATCAACCTGACGCTGCATCGCCTGCCCGAGATCCTCGAAGGCGAGATGGACGAACTGATCGGCGCGCTGATCGCGCAGGACGAGGCGGAACGGCTCGCGTCGCTCGACGGGTGAGGGGCGTTCGGCGCGCGCGGTGTGGTATTCCACGTTCGACACGACCCTCGATTCGTCATCCCGGCGAAGGCCGGGATACATGGTTACGGGCGGCCGATGGTGCGCGTCTCACGTCGTTACCGTGTCCATGGATCCCGGCCTGCGCCGGGATGACGAACTAAGGTGGCCAAGTCACAGACAAGGTCAGGGAAGGGGCCGCAGGTGACACCCGCATGACCGACCTCGCCCGCACGATGCACGCGACGCTCGCCGCCGCCGCGGCGCGCTTCGCCTCGCCGACCGCACGGCTCGATGCCGAGCTGCTGATGGCGCATGCCTTGGGGATCGAGCGGACGCAGCTGCTGCTCGATCCGGCGCGCGTCGTGCCGCCCGGCTTTGCGGCGCTGGTCGAACGGCGTGCGGCGCACGAGCCGGTCGCCTATATCACCGGGCGGCGCGGCTTCTGGACGATCGAGCTGGCGGTCGGCCCCGGCGTGCTGGTGCCGCGCCCCGACAGCGAGACGCTGCTCACCGCCGCTTTGGCGCGGGGCGCGACGCCGCGCACCATCCTCGATCTCGGGACCGGGCCGGGGACGTTGCTGCTCGCCGCGCTCGACGAATGGCCGCAGGCGCGCGGGCTGGGGATCGACCGTTCGCCGGTCGCGCTCGATTATGCGCGCGCCAATGCGGCGCGGCTCGGCCTCGCGTCGCGCGCCGGTTTCGTGCGCGGCGACTGGGCGGCGGCGGTCGATGCGGCGTTCGACCTCGTCCTCGCCAACCCGCCCTATATCGGCAGCGACGAGCCGCTCCCCGACGAGGTGCGCGCACACGAACCGGCGGCGGCGCTGTTCGCCGGCGCCGACGGGCTCGACGACTATCGGATCCTCGCCCGCCAGCTGCCGCGACTGATCGCGGCGAGAGGCTGCGCCGCGGTCGAGATTGGTCATCGCCAGGCGGCGGCGGTGGCCGCGCTGTTCGCCGCGGCGGGGCTGACGGCGACATTGCACCGCGATCTCGGCGGGCGCGACCGCTGCCTGCTGGTCGAGCAGGACGCCGCAGCTTGAAATCGGCACGCATCGTCCGCATATTTCGCTTGTCGGAGCGGCCTTGCGCCAGCTATTGGTCGGGCCGGGGCACGTTGCAGCAGCTTTCGCCATTCGCTTTGGCCGCACCGTCAGGCGCTGACCCCGCATCCTTCGTCATGACGCCACCGTCGCGGTGGCCGTGGCAGGCTCGAGCGTTGCTTTGGCGCGCGGCGACCCGGAAGGGCGCTTGGTTCGACCGGCATGTGCCGGGTCGGGCTGGTCGATGCGGACAGGCCGCGATCGACCGGATTGGTTGTCCAGGGACCATTTAACTCTGATCATGGGACAGTAGCTTGATCAACAATCGGCAGCAGAACGGCCGCCGTCGCGGTCGTGGCGGTAACAATGGTGGCAATAACGGCCCCCGCCAGGGCGGCCAGGGCCGGCCCGACAACGGCAACCGTATCGACAGCCGCGCGCGCGGCAACGCGAACCAGTTGTTCGAGAAATACAAAAATCTCGCCGGCGAGGCGCAGCGGCAGGGCGATCGGGTCAATACCGAATATTACCTCCAGTTCGCCGATCATTATTTCCGCGTGATCGCCGATCAGCGCGGCCGGTTCGAGGACAATCAGCCCAAGCGGCAGCAGCCCTTCGACCTCAACGACGACGACGATTACGGCGACGAGGGCGAACCGATCCGCGCCGGCGATCAGGACGGCGAGCAGGGCCAGCGCGAACAGAACCAGCGCGATCAGGGACGGAACGACCAGGGCCAGCGCGAGGCCCGCGGCGAGCGCCAGCCGCGCCAGTGGGAAGACCGTGGCAATCGCGACGAGCGCGCCCAGCCGCAGCGCGAGGAACGCGCCGCGCGCGACGATCGTCCGCAGCGCGAGGATCGCACCCGCCGCCCACGCTTCGAGAGCGAGACGCCGGTCGAGGTCGCCGGCCAGCGCCGCGCCGATCCGCTCGCCGAGGGCGAGGATCTCCAGCAGCGCACCGAAGCGGTGCTGGAAGCCGATTCGCCGGTGCTCGCGCCGCGCCCGCGCCGCGGCCGCCCGCGCCGCGACGCGCAGCCCGAGGCGGAGGCGACCGCCGCTCCCGCCGAGGCGGCGCCCGTTGCGGAGAGCAACGGCGTCGATGCCGACCGGCTGCCGCCGTCGCTCAACATCGCTGCGGCCAACGACGGGGAGGAGGCGCCCAAGCCGCGTCGCCGCCGCGTTCGCGCGCCCGCCGTGGATGCACCCGCCGCGGAGTGATCCGCCGTCGATCGCGTCATGTCGAAGGGCCGGTTCCGCCAGGAGCCGGCCTTTTTCGTGACGGCGTGCCGGCGGCTTTGCCAAGTCGCTGCAAACATGATCTCCTGCCGTGTCATCGACTCCGCATCGGACGGAGTCGGGAAGCGAGGAGAGGATGGATGACGATCGCGGCGATCCTGCGTGACAAGGGCAGCGAGGTCGTGTCGCTGCCCAGCGATGCGACATTGGGGCAGGCGGTCCGCCTGCTCGCCGAACGGCGGATCGGCGCGGTGCCGGTGATCGACGACGGCACGGTGGTCGGCATCGTCTCCGAACGCGACGTCGTCTATTCGCTCGCCAGGCAGGGCGTCGCCGCGCTCGACGCGCCGCTCGCACAGGTGATGACTAAGCCGGTGCAGCAGGTCGCGCCATCCGAGCCGGTGATCGGCGCGCTGTCGCTGATGACGCGGCGGCGCATCCGCCATCTGCCGGTGATCGATGGCGCGCGGCTGGCCGGCTTCGTCTCGATCGGCGACCTCGTCAAACATCGCATCGACCGGATCGAGGCGGAGGCCGCGGCGATGCGCGACTATATCCAGCGCGGCTGATCAGCCGGGCAGCGGCTGTTTGCGCAGCAGCGCGATCAGCTCGCGGATCAGCGGGCGGGCGAGCAGCAGCATCCCGCTGCCGTAGAGCGCGACCCCGGTGGCGACCAGCGCGGCGAGCCGCAGCGGCGGCGCGAGCGGCGGCAGCAGCGAGTCGACCAGCCGCACGCCCGCCGCCATCACCAGCGCGGCGAGCGCCGGCGCGGCGACCGCGCCGAACAGGTCGCGCCCACGGATGCCGATCACCGGCAGCGAGCGGCGGCTGCTCGCGATCAGATAGAGCGGATAGGCGACGAGCCAGCTCGCGGCGAGGCCGATCGGCCCCCAGCGCACGCCGACCAGGAAAGCGAGACCGAGCAGCACCGCGCCGGTCGCGCCGTTGCGCGCGCCGATCCCGGGTCGCCCGCGCGCATCGCACGCCGGCGAGAACAGCACCTGCACCGTCATGAACGGCATCGCCAGCGCGATCAGCCGCACCACCGGCACCACCTCCGCCCATTTCGAATCGAGCATCGTCAGCACCAGCGGCTCGGCGGTCGCCGCGAGCCCGAGGTAGAAGGGCAGCGCCAGTGCCATGATCAGCCGCACCGCGCGGATGAAGCCGCGCGCGACGGCCTCGCCGTCATGCTGGATGCGCGCATAGGCGCTGAACGCCACCTCGTTGAGCGGCGGCACGAATTTCGACACGAAGATCTGCGCGAGGAAGAGCGCGGTGGTGTAGATGCCGAGCCGGTGCGCATCGAAATGCCGGCCGCCGATGAACACGTCGGCCTGGCTTTGCAGGAACCAGAAGAACTGCCCCGCCGCCATCATCCCGCCGTAGCGGGCGAGATGCCCGGCGCCGCGAAAGTCGAAGCTCGGCCAGATCAGCGACCGCGCGCCGATCGTCAGCATCGTCGCGCGCACCGCATAGAGCGCGATCGGCGCCCACACCAAGGTCCATACGCCGAGTCCCGCCCGCGCGCCGGCGAGCGCGGTGACCGCCCCGGCGAGCGAGGCGGCGAGATTCGCCGTCGCCAGCTCGCGAAACGCCATCCCGCGGCTGAGCAAGGCGTAGGACAGCGCGGAAAAGGGCGTGCACAGATAGATCAGCGTCTGCACGCGCAGCAGCGCCGCCACCTCCGGCTGGCGGTAATAGGCGGCCGCGAGCGGCGCGAGCGCGATCTGCGCCACGGCGAGCGACAGGTTGAGCGTGATGAGCATGCCGAACAGCTGCCGCACCTGCCGCGGCGTGACGTCGTCGCGCTGGATCAGCCCGCTCGCCAGGCCATAGCCGTTGAGCATGTTGAGGAAGACCAGCACCACCCCGGTCATCGCGTAGAGGCCGTAATCACGCGGATCGAGGATGCGGATGACGAGAAAGGTCGCCGCCCATTGCACCAGCTGCGCGCCGATCTGGCTGCCCGAGCGCCAGATCACCGCGCGCCGTACGGACTGGGCGAAGGATTCGGTGGAATCGGGGCGGCTGACGGACATTGCTCCCCTTAGTGGCGCGCTTCTTCACATCGCGTAAACCCGCGGAAATCCGTCGCCGCGCGATTTGTGACGGAAAAAATGCAAAAAGCGTTTGACGGCTCCGATCACCCCGCCTAGAGGGGCGTCACCGCAGCGACGGGCCACACGGTTCGCTGCTTCGGTCACCGAAAATCTGGTGCTGGTGTCACCCTCCCACAAAGAGGGTTGACGAAGCGCCGGTGTTTTTGTCGGCTCTTTGACATTGTAATTTGATGAAGGGACATGCGGGCGGCGGCTTGTCGGTGTCTGGCG
>NZ_JBBBDM010000005.1:0-169299 GCF_037120395.1 Sphingomonas kyungheensis | reverse complement strand
CTGCACGTCGATCGCGATCATCCGCACGTCCATCTGACGGTCGCGCGGCGCGATTACGACGGCCGCCGGTTCAATCCCGATCGCGACGATCTGCTGCGGTATCGCCAGCGTTTCGCGCAGAAGCTGCGCGACCGCGGCATCGAGGCGAACGCGACGCCGGTGCAGGCGCGCGGCGTCGATGCGACGCACGAACCGATCGCGGCGCGCAAGATTCGCGAGCAGGGCGCGGTGCCGCGGATCGACCGTAACCGGGCCGATCGTGCGCGGCGGCTGCACGAAACGGGGGGCGCCGATCCTACCGAAACCGCGCTCGCGAAACGACAGGCGGTCGTGCGCGACACGTTCCAGCGCTCGATCGATGAGCTGCTGACGTCGTCGTCGTTTGTCGATCAGGTCAAGGCGCAAACCTTGCGCAAGTTTGTCGCGGCGATGCCCGAGCCGGTGCCAAGTTTACGGACGTTGCCGGGTAACCCTGCGATCGTATCGGCCACACACGACCACGGGCAGGGTGCCACGCCGGCCGATCCGATCGCCGAGGCGCTCGCCCGGACACAGGCGACGAATGTCCGCATTGCTGCCAGACGCGCCGGTCTGCCATCGCACGCTATCGATCCCGCCAACCCGATCGCCGCTGCGCTCGCCCGGATGGAAGCCGCGACGGCGAGGATAGCGGAACGGCGTGCGCAGGAAGCCAGCGCTGCCGATCCGGTCGTGCTGGCACTGGCACGACTGGAAGCGGCAAGAGCCGAAATCGAAAAGAGGCACCAAAAGGCCAGCGATGCGGCGGATCCGCTGACAGCTACGCTGGCCAGAATCAATAAGGCTGCCGAAGCATTGGCGGCGCGAGGGCGGGATGCGAGCGCGGCCGGAACCCCGGGTTGCGATCGGCCGGCGGATCGCACTGCCGCCGAGCGACCGGAGCAGATGCGGGCGCCCGATGAGCCGGAACGCCGGCCCATGCCGACATATTCGACTGACAGTGTCGATGCGTTCGTGCGTCAGACCCTCGAGCGTGTCCGAGCGCTGGAGCAGGAACGCTATCGGATGCTGCAGCGCGACCGGTCGCAGGACAGGAGCGGGCCTCGCCGATAACGTTCGATCCAGCCTGGGCGGTAGCGGGCGATTGCCGCCCGCTACCGTTGCTCGACGCCGTACGATCTAGTCGGCAGCGTGCGCACAGGTAGCGCGCTTCGATTGGACGATGCGGTCCCCGTACAAGGGAACCGCATCCGTCCGATCAGAACCGCAGCCGCACCCCGGTGCTGATGCTCTCCTGATGATCGTCGCGACCGGTCTGCGACGAGACGGTGCTGAACAGGTCGAGCCCGGTGGTCAGGCGGTAGGCGAGGCCCGCCGCGGCGGTACCGACCAGATCGGCGCGCGCCGCCCCCAGCGCGGTGAGGCCGAGGCCGCCGCCTGCATAGCCGGCGAGCGCATCGGTCCGGTTGCCCTTGAACTGGTAGCGCACCCCCAGGGAGACGAACGGCCGCAGCGGCGCCTCCGAGACATCGCTGCGTGCGAAGGTCAGCCCGGCGTCGGCGAAGCCGGCGACGTGACGGTCGCGCGCGACGCTGAGCGCAAAGACGCTGCCGGTCTCGGTGAGCGCGGCGCGGGTGGTGCGGACCAGCGTCAGCCCGGCGCGGGGCCGCAGCGTCCAGTCGGTCGACAGGCCAAGGTCGTAGCTCAGCGACAGGTCGCTGACCCAGCTGTGCAGACCGTAGCTCGCGCTCGCGCTGCCCGCGCCGGGCAGGGCGCGCGTGCTATGCGCGGTGCCGCCGTCGTAGAGGATCGCGGCGGTGACGCCGGGCCCGCCGGGGACGGCATAGCGCGCCTCGAGCCCGGCGACCGCGCCGTCGAGCTTGGTGCGCGCAGCGAGCGCGTCGATCTGCTGGCGGTCGTTGAGATAGCCGGCGAAGACGCCGACGCTCCACGTCGCATCGCCGATGCCGATGCCGCCGAGGAAGCCGTAGCTCTGGCTCCGCGTCGCCGCGGTCCCCGCCGCGGCGTCCGCGCCGAGCCGGTGCCAGCCGCCGAGCATCTGCGCGAAGGTGAAGGGACGGACGTCCTCGCTGCCGGTGGCCAGGCCCGGCCCGCGCGCGGTCGCGGCGAGCGCGAGCGCGTTGTCGACGCCGATCTGGCTCGCCGAGGCATAGGTCTCGGGGGTGAGGCGGGCGAAGGCGGCGGCATCGGACGTGCCGTTGGCGGTGAGCAGCGCGGGCAGCGCCGCGAACAGCGCGCTGTCCGCCGGCTGCGCGACGATCGCGCGGTTGGCGTAGGCGATGCTGCGGCTGATCTGCGCGTTGGTGCCGGCGGGATCGAGGAACTGGCCGAGCAGCTGGATGCGGTCGCCGCGCTGGACGATGAAGCCGAACAGGCTGTCGGGCTTGAGGATCGTCGCATAGCTGCCGGTGATGCCGCCGCTCGCGGTGATCAGGTCGTAGCTGGTGCCGGGGCGCAATGTCCCGCTCGGTGCAAGCTGCAGCGTCGCGCCCGACGCGATCGTCACCGCGCCGTTGACGACGAGCTTGTCGTAGACGGTCGGGGTGATCTCGAACAGCGACAGCGATCCCGACTGGAGCGCGACATTGCCGTTGACGGTCATCGTCCCCGGCGACGCGCCGGGGCTGAGGATGCCGGCGACGGTGACATTGCCGTTGACCGTGCCCGCCGAGCCGAAGGTCGCACCGGGCCGGATCAGGAACTGGTCCGCCGACAGCGTCGAGCCCGCCAGCCCGACCAGTCGACCACCCGACATGTCGACAGTACCGAGCGCGGCATTGCCGGAGACGGTGGCGAAGCCGTCGCTCATCGACAGCGCGGCAACCTGCGCGATGCTGCCGAAAGCGACCGGCGCCGCGGCATTGCCGCCCGAGATCGCGATCGTGTTGCGGCCGGCACCGCCGTCGACCGATCCGGCGAAGCGGCCGGCGATGGTCAGGCGGTTGTCGTCGTCGCCGAAGCGGAGCTGGCCGGTGGTCAGCGCCGCATTGGCGAGCACGGTCAGGTTGCCGGTGCCGCCGACCCGGTCGAACGCATAGGTGCCGGCGAGCGACAGCGTGCCGCTGCCCTCGGTGGTCAGCGTCGCGAAGCCGGTCAGCGCATTGGTCAGCGTCCGGTCGCCGGCGAGGGCGACGGTCGCGCTGCCCTGGCCGCCGCCCGCGACGCTGCCGACCAAGGTGCCGCCCGCGGCGAGGCGGAAGCGGGTTTTGCCGGTGCCGAGGTCGATGACGCCGGCGAGCGTGCCGCCGTCGGCGACGGTGAGCTGCGTATCGGCGGTGGTGAAGGCGAGGGGGGCTGCGGCGCTGCCGAGCATCCCCGCGACGGTCAGCGCGCCACCGGTCAGCGCGACGCGCTCGAACCCGGTCGCGCTGCCGACCAATGTCACCGGCGCGGCCGCGGTGAAGGCGAGCGTGTCGGTGCCGCTGCCGCCGTCGTAGCGGCCCATCGCGACCGACGTGCCGAGCGCGAGGGTGTCGTCGCCGCCACCCAGCGCGACGCGGGCGATGTCGCCGTCGACGCGCAGCGTCTCGGCGGCATCCGATCCGGTGACGCCGGCGATGCGATAGCCGGCGAGCGTCAGGTCGGCGTTGGCACCGTTCAGCGCGAGGCTGGTGAAATCCTGGTCGAGCGTCAGGCGCAGCGTGCCGGTGCCGCCGACCGCGAGCCGTTCGAAGCCGGTGCGCGCGCCGATGCCGCTGCGGTCGCCGGCGAGGACGACCGAGTAGAGATCGTCGCCGGTGCCGCCGTCGACCACCCCGGTGACGCGGCTGTTCGGCCCTTCGACGAAGGTGTCGTTGCCCGCGCCGAGCGCGACCGCGCCGAGGATGGTGCCGTTGTTGATCACCGTCTCGTCGGCGCTGCTGCCGGTCAGCGCGACCGGGCCGCTGGTCGCGAGCGTATCGCCCGCGGCGACGGTGATGGTGCCGCCGACCAGGCCGATCGTGTCGAAGCCGAAGCTGCCGAGATAGTTGACGTTGCCCTGACCGGTCTGGCTGAGGCCCTCGAACCGGACGAATTGCGCGGCGTTGATCGTGCCGCCGCCGGTCGCATCGACGATCAGCATGTCGGTGCCGTCGCCGCCGTCGACCGTGCCGGTCAGCGTCGCATTGGCCTGCTGGAGGAAGATGTCGTCGCCGGCGCCGAGGACGACGTCGCCGGTGATCGTGCCGCGATTCTCGATCCGGTCGTTGCCGCCGCCGAGACCGATCGAGCCGATGATCGTGCCGGTGTTGACGATGCGGTTGTCGGCGTCGCCGACGGTCTGGATCGCGCCGGCGAGGCGGTCGCTGCCGAGGTGGTAGGACAGGTAGTCGTTGCCGGCGAGCGCGGTGCCGTTGCTGCCGCGGATCGTGCCGGCGTTGGTGAGGTCGAGTGCGCCGCGACCCATGATCGCGGCCGACAGCGTACCGGTCGCCTCGATCGTACCGGTCGCGGTGTTGGTGATCGCGGCGATGTCGCCGGCGTTGACGGCGTAGCGGACCGCGACCGCCGGGGTGCTGCCGTAGACCGGCGCGGCGCCGGCATAGGGATCGGCGGGCAGCGGGCTGCCGCCGCCATTGGCCTGGATCGTGCCGCTGTTGGTCAGCGTGACGCTCTGCTCGCCGGGTAGGTAACCGACTGCGCTCAATGCGACCGCATGGCCGCCGATTGCATCGGTTGCGATCGTGCCGCTGTTGTTGAGCAGCACGGTCGCGACGCCATTGATGGCGTAATTGCCTGCCGACAGCGTCACCCCGTTGCCGCCGACGGTGATCGTCCCGCTGTTGCTCATCGCCAGCGCGATCGGGGCGGGGGGAGACGTCGTCGTCACCGGCCGGGGATAATAATAATAGTAAGGGTCGTAATACGGCCAATAGGCCTCGACCGCGGCATAGACGCCTCCGCCGGTGATTGTGCCGCTGTTGGTGATGGTCGTCGATTGCGTTCCGGTCAGATAGATCGTGCTGCCGCTGCCGCTGTTGCTGATCGTGCCGGTGTTGACGAAGGTCGGCGTCGCATAGAGCGACAGCGCCTGCCCCCTGAACGTCGTCGTGCCAAGCATGCCGCTGTTGGTGAACGCGCCGACGCCGCCGTAGAAGCCGCCGGCGATCGTGCCGCTGTTGGTGAAGGCGGCGAGTTGCGCGTCGGTATGGGTCGGATCCTGGGAGGTGGCGTAATAATTGCCGGTCGAGACCGACCCGTTCAGCGTCGCACTGTTGACGATCGTGCCATCGCCGGAAATCCGCACCTCACCGTCGAACGGTGCTGCAGCGCCGATCGTGACGAGGGTATCGGCGCCCAGTGCGCGCACGCCTTCATATTCGAAATTGATCGCCGTAAGCGAGCCTAGCGCCACCGTGCCGCTGGTCGAACGGGCATGGATATAGGTGTCGGAGCCGGCGCCGCCATCGATCGTGCCGCTGACCCCGCCGACATCCTCCACCGCGACAAACAGATCATCGCCACCGCCGAAGCGCAGGTCGCCGGTGATCGTGCCGCCGTCGGCGACATAGACCGCCGAGTTCCAGGCGCGGCCGCCGTTGGGCGAGTAACCGAGATCGACCGTGCCGGTGATCGTACCGGCATTGCGGAGCGTGCCGCCGCCCATCTGGATCGCCTGCCCGGCACCGCCGCTGATCGTACCGCCGGCAAGGTTGGTGACGGTGAGGCCGTAGGAGGAATAGCTATAGGCGCCCAGACCGATCGCGATACTGCCCGAGCTGGCGAGGCGGCCCGAATTGACGATGGCGCCGACATAATAGTTGCTGAGCTCCACCGCCGTGCCGGCGACGTCGATCGTGCCGCTGTTGGTAAGATTGGTGACGCCGCTGATCCCAGCCGCAACCCGACCGCCGCTGGCCTGCACGATCGAGCCGCTGTTGATGACGTCCCGTCCGCTCGAAATGCCGGTTGCGCCGTCGAGTGTGATCGTGCCGCTGTTGGTGACGGTCTTGCCACCGGCGATCGCGGTCATCCGGCTGTATGCCGTCAATGCGCGATCGACGACGGTGATCGTGCCGGCGTTGGTAAAGACGTCGTTCTCGCCAAGTACCACCGCGGCATAGGGATAGCTGTTGGAGTCTGAACGGTCGAGCGTCAGCGCGCCGCGGCTGGTGATGGTAAGCCCGTTCGTCGCCGGCCGGATCTCGCCGGGCGCGATTTGCAGCGAGCCGACCTGAATCACCGGCTGGCTGGTGGCGGTAATCGTCGCGTCGAGATCAACGATGCCTCGGCCGGCGAGCGTCAGCGGCGCCGTGTAGAGGGCAGGGGCACTCTGTGCGGCGCTGCCGCTCAACGTCAGCGTTGCGTTGTCATAGAGGTCGTAACCGACACCGGCGAAGCCGGCGGGAAGGGTGAGGTCGGCATTGGTGTCGGTGCGGACGCGATAGCGCAGCTGTGCATCCGTCGCCGTGACCGTGCCGGTGATGCCAGCGATCCGCCCGCCGCTGCTGCCGGCGAGTTCGGCGATCAGTACGTCGCTCGCTCCGAGCGTCAGATTGCCGTTCACTACGCCGCCCGCCAGCGCGTAGAAGCGGTTGGCACTGTAGCTGCCGTTGGACGCCCTGCCGATCAGGCGCACGTCGCCGTTGATCGTGCCGGCGTTGATGACCGTCGCGTTCCATAGCCCGGTCACTGTCCCGGCGACGCCGCCATTGATCGTGCCGCCGGCACGATTGTCGAGCACGCCGTCATAATCGACCAGCACGCCGGTGCCGGGGGAGGTGATCGTCCCGGTGTTGGCGAAGAAGGAACTGATTCGCGCGCCGGCGACCTTGCCTTCGATCAGGCCGCTGTTGGTCCGGATTGTGCTGGCCGTGCCACGCAGGTTCACGCCGGTGCCGCCGGTCGAGCGGATCGTGCCGGCATTGGCAAACCCCGTACCGAACAGTGAGACACCGGTGTTGACCGCGGTGATCGTGCCGGTTGCGGTGTTGACGAACTGGCCCGAGGGCTCACCTGACACACCGTTGTTCGCAGCGACGATCGTGCCGCTGTTCTCGAACCGTGCCGCATACAGACCGAGGGCGACCGCAACGTCCGTACCAGTGCCGCCGGTGGTGGTGATCGTGGCGGCATTGATGAAGATCGGCGCATTGCCGTAATCATAGGCGCCGATCTGCACCGCTTGCGTCGTACCAGTCAGTGTGGTGCGGTTGACTACCGTACCGTAGCCGCTGGTCGTCAGCAGCCCAGGCCCGGCGAAGCCGTCGGCGATCGTCGCGGTGACCTTGGCATCGGGCGCCAGAGTGAATCGTTCGAAATTGGTCGGCAGCGTGATCGTGCCGGCGACGGTCGCATCGGCCGTGAAACGGACCCGTACCGTATCGGTACCGGCACCGCCGTTGATCGGGCCGGTGATGCCGGTGACCAGCCCATTGTTCCAGCCGGCGACGAGTGTGTCGTCGCCCGCACCGAAGGTGACTGAGCCGTTGATCGTGCCCGCGTGTGAATCAATCGTGCTGGTGCCGGTATAACTCGGACTGGCGGCGGTAACGACGTTGCCGGTGATCGTGCCGGCATTGGTCAGCGTCAGCGTGGTGCCGGCGCTGATCGCTGTCGCGGTGGCGCTGGCGATTCGCCCGCCTGCGGCGTTGGTAAGCGTCAGGACGTTGCCAGCGACCGCGGCGCCGGTACCCGTGTTGCTGATCGTCCCGCTGTTGGTGAACGTTGCAGTCCACGCCAGGTTGGCGAGTGTCGCGGCGCTGCCCGCGGCGGTGATCGTGCCGCTATTGGTAAGCGTGCCGTAGGATTCGAATACACCGCCCCAATCAATCGCGCTGTGCGTGCCGCCGTCGATCGTCCCGGCGTTGTTGAGGGCGGTGACCGTGCCGCTGATCGCGCCGATCGTTCCGGTCGCGCGGTTGGTGATCACGAATTTGCCAAAGCCCGGCGTCGCCGCGAGCAGGGCGATGCCGCTACTGCCGGTCAGCGTGCCGCTGTTGTCGATAGTCGCAATGGGGCTGCCGAAGACGTAGCCTGAGCCGTTGCTGCGCCCGAGCAGAAGCGCATTGCTGCCGGTAACGCTTCCCCCTTGCGCGACGGTGAGCTTCAGGTTGGCGTCGTTATAGCCGTAGCCGCCTGCCGGTGTCTGCCACACCAGGCTGACCCCCGGCTGGGCGCCGCCATCGACCGTCCCGGCGACGGTCACGCTGACGGCGCTGCCGTAGCTGGTCGAAGGCAGCGTCACCGCGATCCCCGGCCGGCCGCCACCCTGGACCGTCGCGCCTGCGGAAACGTCGACCGTGGTGCCATAGGTGGTGACGACCAGCCCGTCGCTGTCGGTGCCGGTGCAGCTGGTGACGATATTCGTTTGGGTAGGATCGGGCGCGCATTGTGCGAACGCGGGCGGGGCCGCGACCATTGCCAGCGCCATGCCGCTCGTCTGCAGCGCACGCGCACGCACCCGCCGCGTCGACGTCATCGTCCCGATCATTCTAGAACCCCCCGGTGTTCGACGGATTGACTAAAGAGCGAGATGAAGATTGTCCAGCCGATATGCGCAGCGTGGCGCACTCGACCTTTAATTTAATGACACACATCCCGGCATGCAACGCTGTTCGGCAATAAACTATGTTTTCAAGTAAATGATATTTTCGCCTGCTTCAACGCCACAGGTGAAATTCCTGCCCGTACGTATTTTGTTTGATTAATAATCTGAACACCCAGACGGCACTGAGCAGTAAAAATGGGCGTGTTCGGTTCGCCGATGGTGAGTGCCAGCATCACATGGTCGGTATCGATCAAGCTCGGCAATGATGGCTCCTCCATTGGCGTAAAGCATCTTGTCACAAAACGGCAGGGGGGCTTGCAAATCTGTGACAGGGCTGGAGGCTGGCGTTACCCGGTTGAGTGGCATATGGCGCCCCAAAATCTGATTTGAAAAAGGCGGTAGACGTACCATTCGTTGCATGGATCAGCCTATCAGCCATATCATTTTGGGAGCTGTTCGTCCGATCGTGGCGAGCGCCAATGCAAGAGCTATGCGATCATCGCATGTAAGCATAATCTGTCGATTGATATCGACATCGTAGACTGGGTTTTCGTCTGACAATGGCTAGGCTAACGGTTTCCTTCGTCCTGTTCCGGACGCCCGTGGATGAAATAGGTCGGGCGGTAGCCCAAGTTCAAGAATCCTTTGCCGATGCCAGCATCATACTGGTCGATAATAGCCCAGAAGTAAGTAATATACCAATATTCAATAATAACCAAGTAAAAGTTATTAGATCTGGTGCTAACATTGGATACGGCAGTGGTCATAATCTTGCTTTCGCGGAAAGTCAGGAAAGCGATTATCATGCGGTACTTAATACAGACTTGACCTACGGGTCTCAAGTATTGCCAGCATTGCTGAAGTTCATGGATGCGCGGCCGGATGTCGGGTTGGTCATGCCACGGGTCTGTTATCCTGATGGGTCGATTCAGCATCTGTGTCGTCTGCTGCCGCATCCTCTCGACGTATTCGGACGCGGTTTTATGGCAGGTACGCGTTGGGTTGAAAGGCGTAATGACGCCTACGAATTTAGAGACTGGGACTATGCCAGCGAAAAAGAGTTTCCGTTTTTGTCCGGATGTTTCATGGTGTTGCGTCGTTCCGTTGTCGCAGAAGTTGGCGGATTTGATGAGCGGTTCTTTATGTATGGGGAAGATGTTGATTTATCGCGTCGTATAAACCGGCGGCATAGGACGATATTCTTTCCACATGTTACCGTTTATCACGAATATAGAAGTCAAAGCGGTGGTTTTCGTCGAAAAATTAGCAAAATTATAAATTTATCGCGTTATTTTAATAAATGGGGTTGGATAAAAGATAGAGAACGAGACCAAGTAAATACTTGGACTATTGACCATGTTTTTAAAAAATAGTATCTATATTTCGAATAGTTGGGTAGCGGCCGTGGGCGCCTCACTGATTGTATGCCGTAATCCATTTCACATTCTAAGTGAATGCAGTAATCGGCGATCTGTTCCGTGTTTATTATTCCTTCAGCATGGCTGCGTGGAGTGTCATGATAACGCCTCGTCTTCGTCGTCTACCTACGTCTCGGCCGCCGCGCTTTCAGTTGTCAGGGGCGCTGCTCTTTGCAGGAGTGTTGCCTTATCTCATTCGCCTGCTTACGTTTGAAAGCGGCGCAAACGTCGAGCTCCACACGCAAACTTTGGGTATTGTATGTTTGTCAACGTGCCTTGGCTACTGGTTTATTCGTAACTTTGTTACTTATCCTGGAGTTGAAAAAACTGGGTACATCCTAACATCTTTTTTTATTGCTTACGGTATATTTGCATTTTTGCTAATTATTGGACGTATAGAATATAGTAGATTCATGCTATTCTGCGGAATGATCATGAGTATTGTATGGTTCTACTTTGTGAGCGCGTACGGAGCTCGCAGATACTCGTTCTGCGTCGGTTTGGCGCCTTTCGGGGACAATGCCCCGATGCCGGATGCCGTCGGCATATCGTGGAGGAGACTTAACGAACCCGGTCCGCTTCCCCCCGAAATCGACGCTGTATCTGCCGATCTTCGTGTTGATATGCCCGATGAATGGGAGCGGGCGCTGGCGGACTATGCTCTTAGCGGCATTCCAGTTTATCATACAAAGCATCTGCGTGAATCTCTGAGTGGGCAGGTCGACCTTGAACATATTTCTGAAAACAACTTCGGATCTTTGTCTCCTGTTTCGGCATATATGACGGTCAAGCATGGCTTCGACAGGGTTTTGGCATTGCTTGGGCTCGTTATGATTGCCCCGGTCATGGTGTTATGCTGTATATTTGTTAAGATGGATTCACCGGGACCCGCGTTGTTTCGCCAGCGACGGATCGGATACCAAGGTAAGCCGTTCACCGTTTTTAAGCTGCGGACCATGACCGTACGTACGCTCGGGCAGGACGATCGCAGCGCTGCGATGACCAAAGACGATGACGTCAGAGTGACGCGTATCGGTCGTTTCCTGCGCACCTCTCGCTTGGATGAGGTTCCGCAGCTCATCAACGTCCTGCTTGGCCAGATGAGTTGGATCGGACCCCGCCCCGAGGCAGAGGTGTTGAGCAAATGGTATGAAAACGAAATTCCGTTCTATCGATACCGTCATATTGTTCGCCCGGGTATAACTGGATGGGCGCAAGTAAATCAAGGGCATGTTACTGATATTACTGATGTAAAAACCAAACTTAACTTTGATTTTTACTATATTAGTAATTTGTCGGTTTCGCTAGACTTGTTGATTGTGGCTAAGACGATCAGAACGATGGTAACCGGCTTTGGCGCTCGCTAGTGATAGTGGTGTCGGTCAAACGGCGCTGCCCGCTTAAATCGTTACGGGGTAAGGGAATGTCGCTTGCTGCACACGGCTCCGATTATTGCTGAAAACTCAAGTCCTCTCTAATCGAGGTGTCATATGCAAGCTTCCCCCGTCCAACTCATCCACCCGAAGCGCTTCGGTGACAGCCGCGGCTGGTTCACCGAGGTCTACTCGGTCCCCGCCTTCGCCAAGCTCGGCATCACCTGCACCTTCGTGCAGGACAACCACTCGCTCTCCGTCCCCGCTCACACCCTCCGCGGCCTCCACTTCCAGACCCCGCCGCGCGGGCAGGACAAGCTCGTCCGTTGCATCCGCGGCCGGATTTTCGACGTCGCGGTCGACGTGCGGCGTGGCTCGCCCACCTACGGCCAGTGGGTCGGCGCCGAGCTAAGCGCCGAGAATGGCCACCAGCTCTTCATCCCGATCGGCTTCGCGCACGGCTTCGTCACGCTCGAGCCCGATTGCGAGGTGACCTACAAATGTTCGGACACCTATGCGCCCGAGGCGGACGGCGGCATCCGCTGGGACAGCGTCGGCATCGACTGGCCGCTCCCCGCCGGCGTCACCCCCGAGCTCAGCGACAAGGACAAGGTCCAGCCGGCACTCGCTGACTTCGACAGCCCCTTCCCCTATGACGGCCGGCCGCTCGCCCCCCTCGCCTGAAGGACCCAGACATGCGCATCTTCGTCACCGGCGGGGCCGGCTTCATCGGCTCGGCACTCGTCCGTCACCTGATCGAGAACACCGCCCATGAGGTGCTCAACTTCGACAAGCTGACCTATGCCGGCACGCTGTCGACGGTTGAGCGTGTCGCGAACAGCAACCGCTACCGCTTCGTCCAGGGCGACATCTGCGATGCGGAGGCGGTCCGGGCCGCGATCGCCGAGTTCAAGCCCGAGATCGTCACCCATCTCGCCGCGGAAAGCCATGTCGACCGTTCGATCGACGGCCCCGGCGCCTTCGTCCAGACCAATGTCGTCGGCACCTATACGATGCTCGCCGAGGCGCGCGCCTATTGGCAGACGCTCGACGAGGCGGCGCGTGCGGCGTTCCGCTTCCACCATATCTCGACCGACGAGGTCTATGGCAGCCTCGGCGACACCGGCCTGTTCACCGAAGACACGCCTTATGATCCGCGCTCGCCCTATTCGGCGTCGAAGGCGGGATCGGACCATCTCGTCCAGGCCTGGGGCCATACCTATGGCCTGCCGGTGCTGATCACCAATTGCTCGAACAATTACGGCCCCTACCACTTCCCCGAGAAGCTGATCCCGCTGATGATCGCCAAGGCGCTCGCCGGCGAGCCGCTGCCGGTCTACGGCAAGGGCGATCAGGTGCGCGACTGGCTCTATGTCGAGGATCACGTCCGCGCGCTGCAGGCGGTGTTCGAGCGCGGCGCGGTCGGCCGCACCTACAATGTCGGCGGCCATAACGAGAAGCAGAACATCGAGGTGGTGCACACGCTCTGCGCGATCCTCGACCGGCTGCGCCCGCGTACCGACGGCCGCTCCTATGCGACCCAGATCACCTCGGTCGCCGACCGGCCCGGCCACGACAAACGCTATGCGATCGACGCCAGCCGGATCAACGACGAGCTCGGCTGGCGCCCGCAGGAGACGTTCGAGACCGGCATCGAGAAGACGATCCGCTGGTATCTCGACAATGAAGCCTGGTGGCGGCCTTTGGTCGCCGCCAAGGCCTCCGAACGCCGCGGCATCGCGGCCTGATATGTCGAGCCTTCGACCTGTCGACATGGCGGTGCGGCGATGACCCGCGCCGTCCTCGTCACCGGCGGCAACGGCCAGCTCGGCCGCGAGCTCGCGCGTCATGCCTGGCCGGATGGCTGGCAGGCGGTCGCGCTGGGCCGGGACGCGCTCGATCTCGGCGATCCCGCCGCGCTCGCCGCGGCCATCGCCGCGGGGCATGACGGCCGGCCCTGGGCGGCGGTGATCAACGCTGCGGCCTATACCGCGGTCGACAAGGCGGAGAGCGACGTCGTCACCGCCTGGACGATCAATGCGCTCGCCCCCGCCGCGCTGGCCGCCGCCTGCGCCGCGGCGGCGATCCCGCTCGTCCAGGTCTCGACCGATTATGTCTTCGCCGGCGACCGGCAGGGCGCGTGGCAGGTCGACGATCCGGTCGGCCCGCTCGGCGTCTATGGCGCGTCGAAACTGGGCGGCGAGCTCGCGGTGCGTACCGCCGGCGGGCGTAGCGCGATCGTCCGCACCGCCTGGGTGGTATCGGCGGGCGGCGCCAATTTCGTCAGGACGATGCTCCGCCTCGCGGCCGACCGCGACCAATTGCGCGTCGTCGCCGACCAGCAGGGCAGCCCGACCAGCGCGGCCGATCTCGCAGCCGCGCTCGCGACCATTGCGATGCGGCTCGCCGACGATCCGCACGCGCCGACCGGCACCTTCCACTTCAGCAACGCCGGCGCGACCGACTGGGCCGGTTTCGCCCGCGAGATCTTCCGGCAGAGCGCCACGCGCGGCGGCCCGAGCGCCGCGGTCGAGGGGATCGCGACCAGCGATTATCCCACCCCGGCGCGGCGCCCGGCCAACTCGCTGCTCAGCCATGACGCCATCCGTACCGCTTATGGCATCGACCCGCGGCCGTGGGATGCGGCGCTGGCGGACATTCTCGACGAACTGATCGGAGTACCCCAATGAAGGGCATCATTCTCGCCGGGGGTTCGGGCACCCGGCTCCATCCGGCGACGCTGGCGGTCAACAAGCAGCTGCTGCCGGTCTACGACAAGCCGATGATCTATTATCCGCTGTCGGTGCTGATGCTCGCCGGCATCCGCGACGTGTTGATCATCTCGAGCCCAGACTATCTCGACAATTACCGCCGGCTGTTCGATGACGGCTCGCCGTTCGGGCTGCGCATCGACTATGCCGAACAGCCGAGCCCCGACGGCCTCGCGCAGGCGTTCACGATCGGCGCCGACTTCATCGGTGATGACAATGTCGCGCTGGTGCTCGGCGACAATATCTTCTTCGGTGCGCATCTCACAGATCTGCTGGCCAGCGCCGTCGCGAGGCCAACGGGCGCCACGGTGTTCAGTTACCGCGTCGAGGATCCCGAGCGCTATGGTGTGGTCGAGTTCGGCGAAGGCGGCAAGGCCATCAGCCTCGAGGAAAAGCCCGCGCAGCCCAAATCGAACCATGCGGTGACCGGCCTCTATTTCTACGACAATCGCGTCGTCCAATATGCCCGCGACCTCAAGCCTTCGGCGCGTGGCGAGCTCGAGATCACCGATCTCAACCGGCTCTACATGGAGGCGGGCGACCTCTACGTCGAACAGATGGGCCGCGGCTATGCCTGGCTCGACACCGGCACCCACGACAGCCTGCTCGAGGCGTCGGAGTTCGTGCGCACCTTGCAGCACCGCCAGGGCATCCAGATCGCCTGTCTGGAAGAGATCGCCTATGAGCAAGGCTTCATCTCTGCCGATCAGGCGCGCGAAGCCGGTGAGCGCTTCAAAAAGACCGCTTACGGTCGTGCAATTCTGAAGGCGGTGGAGGGGCGTTAAGTCATTCTGCCCCGGCCATCCCGCCAGCGTGATGAGCCCTCCGCAATCAAGGGGTGGATGACGGGGTCTGCAAAGCCGGCAAATTTTGGTGCGGGTGGGCGCGAACGAGAAGCAAGGATGTCGAGCAGGCATAGCGGGCACGAAATCCGTCCTCGTTGATGTTGCAATGTCTTTGCGATCGCTTTAGATTTTTGGGACTACCGCACAATGAATAGACGAGACATGATGGTCGGCGCATCTGTTGTCGCCACTGGTTTGTCCGCGTCGGCCCTGAGGTACAATGCCACCGACTTCGGGGTGCTAGGCGATGGGGTTGCCGACGATGCGCCGGCCATTCAGAAGGCACTGGATCATGCCGGGCGCCTGGGCGGGGGCGTCGTCTTTCTGTCACAGCCTAAAGTTCATTATCGCCTGACGAAGGGATTGAAACTTCCCTCCTACGTCACGCTCGAGGGACCGGCGCCGGTTCACTATCCCTATAATGCAGGTAATAAGGGCGCTTGCGCGCTGGTCGCTGATTTTATCGATCACCGTGCGTGGATGGTAGAGGCCGCGACGACCGAACGAGGGGTGGCTTTCGCCTACGACAAATTGCTTGGCGAACTACCCCAAGGCGTGACTTATAATTGTGGTGTGAAAAACATTCTTTTGACTTCTAAGGGAGTGGTACCGTTCGGCGGCATCCGGATGCACGGTTGCCCTGGCTCGTTTGTCGAAGAGGTTTGCATCGATCGCGTCGGCTGCGGTTTGCTGGTCAACTATAGTTTCTGCGGGTCGTATCGGGTGATGACGAACGCGTTGTATTACGGCGTAGTCGCGTGGGACGATGCCAATGCGAACATATTTGCGGTGCATTGCATGCACTCGCCGCCTTGGCCAGTCAAGGTGCCGTCTGAATATCAGCTATCCTTTATGACGCAGATGAAAGATCATTTTGATACGACGCTGAATCTGTCGACCAAGGATCATGTCGACAGGCCATACGGCATTTTGTGCGGATCCATCGCTTCGACGTCGATCGGTAACGTTTTCGATGCGACGGTGGAGCAATTTCCTGGCGGAATATTTTTGTACAACGCCTATTCGACCGATATCCGTCAATGCTATCTAGAAGGAAATCGCGACAAGATGGTTTGCGGACTGGTGGCATCGCGATCTCGCTTTTCGGTGCAGGCTTTTCACGCCTATCTCTCCGGTACTGGTGCCGTGTTTGATTTTGGCATTGACGTGCTCGGAAAAATATTTGGTAGCGGCATCGTCCACGCTGCAACCTTTGGCAAGCCTCCGCGCGACGATGGTGCTTCCCTCTTGCTGCTTGAGGGTATTCCGCTGTCGACGCCCGGGGCACCGATCCAACGCGGCATTCGATACATGACCAACGAGACATCCTGGCTTCCACTGACATTGAAACCCAATTGGCGGGCCTCAGCGGACGAGGCGCCGGCAGTGCGCTTTGATCCCTGGTCGCAGCGCGTTGAATTCAAGGGCGCGGTGCAGGGGGTGGGCGACAGCGTCGGCTTTGTACTGCCGCCGCAATGCCGGCCGCCGGGATTGCGGGTGTATAAGGTTCCTGGCGGGCAGGTCGCGATCCGCGCCGACGGCGTGGCGCGCGTTTCCGCCGATGAGGGGAGCGTGAGCTTGGATGGCATTAGCTTTTCACGATGGTAACGTAAGGATTTTCAGCCGCCATGTTGCGAAGCTGCTGAGTGTTTATCGTCGTGTCCCGGGATATGGTGGTTTTCCGCGGCGGACACCCGGCCGTTGGTCCGTAAAACTTGACCATTCGGGGGTGAATTGGATTAAGCGGCCAAGGCACGATGACGGGTCGGGCAATATGTGCCGATGTCCCGGGCGCTCTAGGGTGAAGGTCAGACGGTGAGCAGGGACGATCTTCCATCAGGCGCGCTACCCGACGATAGCCGCACCGTGCAGCCGCACCCCAGTGGCGGATCATTCGTTCAGATCGGGGCATTGATCGTTCGCTTCCGTACGCACTTCGCGAATCTCACCGCCTTTACGATCATCCAGGCTGCGTCCTATTTGATCCCGGTCGTCACGATCCCTTATTTCGCCCGCACCCTGGGCATCGCTGGAATGGGGCAACTGGCGATTGCCGGCGCGGTCGCACTCGCGGCAGGCGTGCTGATGGATTATGCGATCCAGTTGTCCGGAACGCGCTTTGCCGCGAGTCATATCGATGATCATGTCGCGATCGGCCGCTACCTCAACACCACGACCATCGTGAAACTCGTCATTTTGACGCCTATCTTCCTAGGTCTTTGCCTCTCGGCATTCGTCTTCCAGCAGGTGGCGTCACATTTTTGGGTCTTCTTCTGGTCGCTTCTATCAGCAGTCATGCTGTGCCTGTTCCCGCAATGGCTGTTTCAGGGCATGTTGATCATGCCATTGGCTGCGCGACTCATCGTCACGTGCCGTGTGGGCGCTGCCGTTCTAGCGATGCTGATGGTTCGAGCGCCGGAGGACGCCTTTATAGTACCGGCAACCCAAGCGGTGGCGGGCGCGGTGACCCTGTTGGCCGCTGCGAGAATGCTCAAGCGCCGTTACGACATTACGATGACGAGATCATCATCTGCCGAGGTCAAGGCGCTGTTCGCCGAGAACTGGACACTATTTTCTGCGACGGCTTGGGGCGCGGTCTACGCGCATGGTGGCGTAATTATTATGAGCACCATGCTTTCTGCCACAAGCATCGGCTTCTATAGCATCGCACAGAAGATATCCCAGGCATTCGTGTCGATGTTCAACGTCGCAGCGCAGACGGGTTTCCCCACGTTCGTCCGCTCACATACCCGAGCTCCCGGAAAGCTGGGGGCCCAAGTGCGCCTGTACATCGCGGCCGTGGCAGTGGCCGCAGCCCTCGCGTTGCTGATGATGTTTGCGCTGCGGGAGCATATTTACATGTTCTTCTCAGGGCGGCACAGCGACGTTGGCATCGTGATCTTTTCCATCTGGCTCACTGCGTCCTTCTTCACCATCATTAGCGTCTCGCTGAACCCGGTGATGATCGTGTTGCGCCTCGATTCATCGATGGCGGTCGTCTACCGGCTTGCAGGGTTAAGCTTTCTAGCCGCGGCACCGATTGCATGCATCTATTTCGGTGTCGTCGGCATGGCCTCAACGATGTTGGTCACCGAAGCCGCCATGGCTTTTTTCTGCGCGATTAGCGTCTTGGGTGGGCTGAATCGCACCAAGCTGGCGGTGAAATGATGCGCACGCTGTCGACTAGGCTAAGTCATTGGCTCGATGCCTCGTGGAGCCGGCTGCGCCGCTGGATGAGTTTGCGGCCGCGAGTGACAGGCCGCATCAAGTTGCGTGGCCGGACAGACGGGATGGCGATCCACCCCAGTTTCCGTTGTGACGGCGACCTATGGCTCGGCGTCCACTCGGATTTTGGTGCAATCACGATTGAGGAGGGGGTTTCCGCTTCGGGGCCGTTGGTTGTGACGGCAATCCAGCCTCTTCGCATCGGTGCGGGAACGCTGTTCGGCCCCAACGTGCTCGTCACGGATCATTATCATGGAGACCTCCGCGACCCTGCGCATTGTGCATTGCCACCGTCGCTGCGGCCGCTTCATGCGCCCGGCCCCATCGAGATCGGCAATCGGGTGCAATTGGGCGCTAACGTCGTCATTCTCAGCCCCGCCAGCATCGGCGACGACGCGGTGGTGGCGGCAAATGCCGTCGTCAAGGGCGATATTCCAGCCCGGTCTGTCTATACCGGCATCGGTTCGCTCGCCCGACCAATTTCAGGGATGGGCTTGGATGGAGAATAATCAGATGCAGGACGGCTATTATGATCATTCACGGCCGGAGGCTCTCGACCTGCTGCCAACTTGCCCGTCCAGGATACTCGACATTGGTTGCGGTCGTGGCGGCGTTACCCGGGCGCTAAAGGTCCGCTGCCCCCAGGCGCGGAGCGTCGGCCTCGATCTTTTCCTCGATCCGGCCAACGATTATGCTGCTATATTCGATGATTTCGCCCAGATTGATCTCGAGCGCGATGCCCTGCCGGTCGATGTGAGCACATTCGATCTCGTCCTCCTACTCGACGTGCTGGAGCATCTGCGCGATCCGGAAACGCTGCTGACGCAATTAGCAGATGCCGCGAAGGAAGGGTGCTACTTTTTGGTATCGCTGCCGAACTTTCATTATTATTCGAATTTGCTGACGATCGTGCGGAGCGGGCGTTTCCCCTATGACGATGCCGGCATCCTCGACAGGACGCATGTGCGGTTCTTTGGGCTCGAAGATGCTAAGGAAATGTTAAGCAAACGCTTGCAGATCGTTCGAATGATTGCTTTCAATCCTTTCGAAAATTTAAAATCCCGCATAATCGGTAAAATACTAGGCGACCGTTATCGTGCCTATCAGAATATTTTCCTTTGTAGGAAGATTTGATGTGTCCGGTAAATTAATACTTTATTATAATGATTTAGAATTCTCGCCGTCGGATGCCTTCTTAACACGGGATTTTGGGCAGGTGCCGTTCGTATTGGCGGAAAAGCACGGCCTTGATCTTGAATATTGGATCTCTGCGATGGATCCGAATCCGGGATATAATCGCTTTCGTGGCAAGATCGTCCGACAATATGCCAAGGCGCTACGCGGATTGCCGAAGCGTCTCGACTTCTTAAAAAATCTAAAGTTATACCGAGACATTGCGGGGTTGAATGGCCTCACGCACCTCGTGTTGTTCCCCTTCACGCCCGTTACCGACTATGTCGTGGCAAGGGCTGCAAAAAGGCGCCGAGATACGGTAAAACTCGTCGTAAAATTAGATGCCAATGCCGAGTTTCTTCGATCGGTAGAAGCCGATTGGGAGCGTCATGGCGGACGCTGGAACCGCAGGCTACGGCAGGCGCATTATTATCGCGAATTGCTGGCAATGGCAGACGTTGTCATCTGCGAAACGACTGTCTGCGAAGATATCCTGCGGGCGAATTTCCTTGGTCTGCAACTCGGCCACAAGCTTGCGAAGACGTTCAGTGGCGTCAGCGAAACTTGGCTTGCGTCACTTGGTGTTCCCGCAGCTCCGGTGGAGCCGCGTCGATCGTCAATCGTTGTCTCGGGAAGGCTTTCGATCTGGGTCAAATATACGAGCCTGATCTTTGAAGCTGGGCCGCCACCCCCCGGATGGACCATCGAGTTCGTGGGGGAAATAGATGAGACGATGGCGGGGACGATAGCCACCTACCGGGCGGACGATCCGCATTTCGACGAGCGATACCGGTTTCACGGGGTGATCACCGACAAGCGGGCTTATTATGACGTGCTGATGCGCAGCCGGGCACTACTGATGAACTCACGCGGGCCCGAAGGCTTTCCGAACGTATATGCGGACGCGCATTTCAGTGGTCTGTTCATCGTCACCAGTGATATCGCAAGTTCGATTGATGCGACCGACGGCGGTCGCTGGGGGATCATATATGCGCGCGAGGACGCCGCAGCATTGCGCGCGGCATTTGATGCCCTGCCAAGACGGATTGCGGCATTCGAAAACGCCTCGGACGCGAGGTCGTATCGGAACGCTTTCATCTGGGAGCATTCGTTGGACCAGCCCGCCATCCGTCGCATCTTCGCCAACGGTGCCGTCCCCCTGAGCCAGACGAGAAAGTAACGCGACAAACATGTCTTCACTCATCTTTACGATCTGCGCCAGAAATTATGTTGGCTTGGCCGAGGTCCTTGGAAAATCGGTTGCTAAACATGGTGCCAACATCGATTTCCGTATCTACGTTGCCGACGAGATCGGCTCCGATATGGCGGCAAACGACGCGATTATCTCCGCACCCGCTGCGCTTGAACCGTTCATTGATGCGGTCGAGTTTGCCAACATGGCTTTCATGTACAACATCACGGAATTTTGCACCGCATTGAAAGCGGCATGCTTCATGCATGCGTTTGCGGATGGTTACGATAAATGCGTGTATATGGATCCGGATACATTCCTGACCGCGGACGTCGAGCATATATTGCGCGAATTGGATAGCAGCGCAATTTTAATCACGCCGCATCTCTGCGTGCCGTCGGAAACCGAAGGTCCGCGGGCGGATCGCGGTATCTTGGCAACCGGTGTCTACAATCTGGGCTTTCTCGGTCTGCGATCCGATCCCGAGACGACGCAGTTCTTGGTATGGTGGCATGCTCGGTTGCAGCGTCAAGCTTTTAACGACCATTACAATGCGCTGTATACTGATCAACGCTGGATTGATTTTGTACCAGCCCTGTTTTCTTCAGGGGCGGTCAAAGTCTGGCGCCATCTCGGCTGCAACGTGGCGCCATGGAATTACCATGAACGCAAAATTGTCGCTCGCGACGGTACGTTCTGCGTAACGCCACGTGCATCCGCAACTGACGATGAAAATGCTGTTCCTCTCGTATTCTTGCATTTTTCGGGATTTGATTTCAAGAAGATCATTGATGGCGAATTCTCTCAATTAAACCTAAGTGATGTCGAGGATCATCCGGATCTTCGGCCTGTCTATGCAGCTTATGCAGAGGCGATCAGCGAACGTGCAAATGAGATGGCGCGCTACCTCTCAATCCCTTATGGGTTCGAACGGTTTGCGGACGATACGCAAATTCTACCAAGCCATCGCCGCTTATTTCGTGTCTGGCTGGAGCGGCACGGGTTCGCAGCAGACCCTTTCGGCGTTGGAGTGGGCAGCTTCTATGCGGCGTTGGTGACGCGAGGGCTGCTGGGCAAATCTCCCGGTGCCGATCTGGCAATGGACAAGGCAACCACTCGGTCGGTGGCCAATGCCGACCGCTTGCTCGAGCGCGCGCATACGGGCTTGCGTCTTTTGTTCCGCATGGTTGGGCGGTCCCGCTTCTTCTTCTTCGTGCGCAGTCTCAATCGGTTAGCGCATATAGAGCAGCATTATGATACGTTCCGCCTAGACCAAGCTAATATCGTGTCCATTAACGCTAAATCGAATGTAGTCTGATGCTGACGAGCATTGATATAATATTCGATGAAGGTCGAATCTATCTTATAATCTACGCCTGTCTCGCTATGGCTATGATTATCGAGCTTTTTTACGAAAACGAGATACTAGCCAAGTGGATGGCGAGGGCTGGTGCCCTCACGATTATCCTACTCATCGGCTTGCGATGGGAGACGGGTACCGACTGGTTTCCTTACTACAAAATTTTCTATACATCCGACTCTAGTTCTGACTATGAGTCAGTGGTGTTCGGAATTGACTATGGATACATAATATTTAATAAGTTAGTTTATCTATTTAGCCGAGAATACACGGTATTCTTGATGATAGATGCAATCGTTGCGGTAGGAGCCGTATATGTATTTATAGAACGTAGCACAAAGCTACCTTGTATGGGTATTTTTTTGTTCTACGCTTCTTACGGAATGACCCATTTTATGGGTAGCAATCGTCGTATGATTGCGATAGGATTTACTTGTGTCGGATTTTTATTCCTGGCGCGGCCGCGACGTCTTAGCCAGGGATGGCCGCGATGGGTGGTGCCCTTTGGATTGGCGGCGCTGATGCATCGCACGTCTGTGGCGGCGCTACCAGGCCTGATTGTGAGTGAAAAAGCCTGGCGGGCGCCCACGGTCATCTTCATACTTGTGATGAGCTTGGCGCTGGGAATTACTGGCATTTCGTTCAGCTTGCTTGAAGGGCTGGCTAATGCCTTGTCCCAATACGCCGGACTCTCGGTCGTCTCCAAGCTGGTCTTCTACACCTCCGGTGATGCGCAATATGATGCAAATACAGACTTTGCGCGGCAAGCTATTCTCGGTGCCTTGAAGCGGGGATCGGTCATCGCCATTCTTGTCATGTATATGAAATATGCAAAGCCAAGTCCATATGTGCAAAAGCTGTATAATATTTATATAGCGGGTTGTGCTATTTACTTTTCTATGATTGCCGCACCAATTTTTCAGATCATAAGCACCTACTATTCCATTGTTGAAATAGTTTTAATGCCTTTAGTTTTCTATGATCTAAAATCTCTAAAAGTCCCTTATACCCTTTATCTTTTGGTATTTGCACTAGCGCTACTGCTAAGCTCACTAACGCCGTATCTGGAGCTGTACGTACCCTATCATTCCGTATATTCAGTGTATTGATGTTAAAGAAAAGGCAAAGTTTTTTGCCTTTTGGGCTTTAGCACTACGACTGTTCTATGCAAAGAAAACTTCTTTGGTCGAACCTTGAAGAGACAATATGATTGTCGTGAACATGTGGTTCATCAGGCACAGCAATGGGCTGTTCCACTACGGTCTTGATTACACGGAGGCGCTTGGCGCCTCGGTGAGGGAGATTTGGGTTAGAGCAGAAACGTTGGCGCAAACCGTATTGGCCAGAATCCCAACGGCAAAAGTCCGGGTTCTCACTAGGAAGCAGCTTTTGGCGGAGATGATTCGCGCGCATCGGCAGGAAGAACTCGTCTTTACGCCGAGTGCCCATCCTGTGGCGTTCATGCGGCGTCAAGTCGTCGTAGTACATGACAGCTTTCCGTTCACGGGACGAACCGGTGCGATCAAGTTGGCGCTCTTTCGTATGGCGCTCACGCTTTCAAGAAGCGCCGTGGCTTATATCAATCGGTCAGATGGCCTCCGCTTCCTGAAACGGTGCGGCGTAGAGGAAGCTCGCATGCGCTATCTGCCAAACCATGTGGGTGGTCCAGTTCCTGCTCCGCCAAGCGGTGTAGTGACCATTGGGCGGCAGATCGTGGTGGGGCTGTTCGGTTCGGATTCTTCAAAGAAAAACTATGATGCACTTTTCGCAGCTGTTCGGGCCGGGAGACAGGGATCATCGGTCTCGTGGCGAATTTTCGGTCATCACAATGCTTATACGGAACGGCTGCGTGCTGCCTATCCCGAGCTGGCGATCGAAGTCGTTGGCAGCGACAGTCTGTCGATGCCCGCATTCATCCGTTCAATCGACATTGCTGTTTCCGTTGCAGAAGGGGAAGGCTTTGCTCGGCCCGTTGCTCTGGCCCTGATGAGTGGATGTCCGACCTTTCTGCTCGACACTCCCGTCTTTCGGGAATTCTATACGGGCTCGGCGGAGATGTTCGAAACACCTGCGGCGTTGGTGGCGGCGCTCGCCGCCTTGCGGCCAGGGCAGGAAATGGATCGACCGCAGCTTGCTTGCGAGTATGAGTTAAGGCGTGACTTTTACGCTGGCGTCGCTTGGCTGGAGACCTGCTAGCCATGTCGAATACGACCGAACAACGGATACTCATAGTGTCGGGAGCCTATCCTCCGGATATATGCGGCGTTGGCGACTATACGGCGCGGCTGATGGAAGCAGCTCAGTCAAACTGGCAACTATTCGTTGAGCGCGACTGGTCTTTGAGTGCCCTACCGCGAATAGTTTGGCGATTGTTTGCTTTGAAACCGACCGACATCGTCATTCAATATCCAACGCAGGGATATGGTTGGAGCCTGGTGCCGCATATCCTGATCATGATCGGATGGATTACGCGGCGCTATCGATCGGTGCTAGCTCTCCATGAGTTCACGTCACTGTCACGTAAGGCACAGATTGCTTTGGCGGTGGCGTCCCACTTTTCGGTGAGCATCATTTTCACCACCGAAGTGGAGCGGGATCGGGCGAGGGCGTTCAAGTGGTTTTCGTCGAAGGTGCCGACCTCCGTGATCGGCATCCTGAGCAATATCCCCCGGGCGCAGAGCCAGCCGAACTTTGTCGGGCGTTCGATCGACGTCGCGTATTTCGGGCATATCCGGCCGAACAAAGGGCTGGAGGATTTCCTCGATGTCATCGCCGTGATGCGGACTGCGGTGCCCTTGGCGCATATCGCAATCATAGGAGAAATTCCGAAGGGCTACGAAGCTTTCGGTGCGATGGTGGCAGATCGTTGCGCTGCGATCGGCGTCACGTTGACTCTGGGGCTGGATGATGAGGCGGTGGCCTGGCAGCTTGCGGACACCAAGATTCTGTATCTGCCGTTCAGGGACGGGGTATCGGCACGCCGCGGCAGCGTCCTGGCGGGATTGAGCAATGGCGCGATCGTCGCCACCCGGATCGGTGAGGCAACGCCGACGTCGCTGCGTCCCGCAGTTATTGCCTGCGATGGCACATCCGAGGATGTGATGATTTTGCGCAATGCGCTGGCAATGTCATCCGACCAGGCGGCAATCCTGCAACGCGAGGGGCACCTTTACATCACGCAAACGCTCCCACAGGACTGGGTGCATGTCGCCGCGCTGTACCAAGAAACCATTGCCAAGGCGATTAACTGACGAACGTTCTTGCCGAACTGGCCCGACCGCTCTTGTTGCGCCGTGGATCAGGACCTAAGGGCAGCCGATGAAGAGCCAACGTCTGTCTTCATCGCGGTTTCGCCCAACATTGTCACTTGGCTTGTTCGCGATGTTTCTCACTGTTGTATGGATAGCGGGGGGCGCGTCGCGTGCCGATGTCATGGGGCAAGCGGTCGTACGCGGCGCTAGCTGGGCGCTATTGGCGATCACAGCTGTCTTGGCGCCAAGGCCGCGGCTGGGTCAGGTCAAGCCGGTGATGTTTTTTGTCACGGCGGCCGCGCTGTTGACGGCGCTCCAATTGCTTCCGTTACCGCCAAGCGTCTGGGAAGCGATGCCGGGCAGAGCAATTCTAGTGGAAGCAGCAACGGCCAGCGGTCAGACACAGCCTTGGCGGCCTTGGTCGATTGTGCCTGGCGCTACGATCAATGCGCTGGCCTCTCTCGTCATTCCTTTCGCGACGCTAATGCTGGTGTCGGTAATGCGGAAGGATGAGCAGGACTGGCTACCAGCAATGATGCTCGTGTTCATATCTGCGAGCATGATGATCGGCTTGCTGCAGTTTTCCGGAGCGGTACTAGCCAATCCTTTCATCAACGACACACCGGGGCAGACGGCGGGAACGCTCGCCAACCGCAACCATTTCGCGTTGCTGATGGCCATCGGTTGTGCGCTGGCGCCGGTATGGGCAATTCAGGATGAAGGACGCCTGCAGTGGCGCGGACCATTGGCGAGCGCATTGGTGCTGCTGTTTCTGCTGGCGATTTTGGGAAGCGGCTCCCGTGCGGGCCTGGGACTGGGCGTCGCTGGCGTTGCACTTGGTACGGTGATCATCGGCAAGCGCTTGCAGCGAGTGATGCAACGCAGATCGCGCTGGGCTTTTCCGGCCCTGATTGCCTTGGCGCTATGTGTTATCGTTGCGCTTACTATCGTCGGGGTGTCTACCGGACGCAGTGTGTCTGTTGGCCGCCTGTTGGCCACTGATCTGAACCAAGACATGCGCAGTCGCGGCTTGCCGACGGTCTTGGCCATGATTGGGAATTATCTTCCGTTTGGCACCGGTTTCGGGAGCTTTGATACCCTGTTTCGCATGCATGAGCCCTTTGCACTCTTGAAGCCGACCTATTTCAATCATGCCCACAACGACTGGCTAGAAATCGTTCTGGATGGCGGGGTGATCGGCGGGCTGTTGCTGATTGTGGCTCTAGTCTGGTGGGCTTGGGCTAGTGCCCGTGCCTGGCGATCGCACGCGAGTCTGCCCAAATTTGGGTCAGCGGCAATCCTGCTGCTAATGGCGGCAAGCCTCTTCGATTATCCAGCACGCACGCCGACGTTCATGATGGTGCTGGTCTTGGCAGCCGTTTGGCTGAACAGCGGTGGTACGAAGGGGGCGCCAGCTTTACCCCGCGACCCCCTACATCTATAGGCGACTGATTATCCCTTATTCGGCGCGGAATTTCTCGGGAAATATGCGGAAAATTTACATCGCTCTTTCGATGGCCGTGGCGCTTGCCGCGTGCGCTAAGCGGGTCCCGTTGGAATCTTCCGCGCGACTGACCGTCATCCAAAACAACGGAGAACTGCCTGCCCCCGAGCGGGCGGATCTCACAGTTGCAGATCGGCCGTCGCTGATCGGGCCGCTAGATACGATCGAAGTCGATGTCTTTAACGTCGCCGAGCTCAGCCGGGAAATTCAGGTCGATGCCAGCGGTCGCATATCAATGCCGTTGATTGGCACGATCGACGCACGAGGAAAAACCGCTGACGAATTGGCAAGGGCAGTGGAGGCGGCTCTGCGTGGCCGATACGTCCGCAATCCCGAAGTGACGATCAACATCAAGAATTCGGTGAGCCAAGTCGTCACAATTGATGGTCAGGTCGTGGAGCCTGGCCTTTACCCGGTGACCAATCAGATGACCCTCCTCCGCGCGGTTGCTTCAGCCAAAGGAATGACTGAGTTCGCCAGGCAGGAAGATGTTGTGATTTTGCGGACGGTGAATGGGCGCAAGATGGCTGGCTTGTACAATATTGCCGCTATTCGAGGCGGCGCCTACGATGACCCGCCCATCTACGCTAACGATGTGATTGTCGTTGGAGACTCCCCGCAACGTCGCCTTTTCCGCGACTTCGTTTCGGTCGCGCCGTTGCTGGCAGCGCCGCTCATCGCGATACTGCAGTAAGGCCGAGTCGTCGTCATGAACCAAGTCATATCTCATCCGCATGATGCCGTAACCGGATCTGGAACTGCTCGATCGGAAATGGACGGAGGCGATGCCACGCGCTCCTCGCTGATCCGTCAATATCTCCGCATCGCCATCCGGTGGCGTTACGTGATGCTTGGCGCGATGGCTGCGTTTTTCTTGTTGGGGCTGATAGTGACGTTGTTGATGACGCCGAAATATACGGCGGAAACGACAATCGAGATTTCGCGCGAGGCCAACAAGGTCACGAATTTTCAAGGCGTGGAACGCGAAGCGAGCATCGCCGATCAGGAATTTTACCAGACTCAATATGGCCTTCTGCATGCGCGCTCGCTGGCCGAGCGCGTCGCGACGGAACAGCGCCTAGTTGATGACCCTAAGTTCTTCCAATTGTTCGGCGTATCGAGCAACCACCCGGCATTTCAGCTGGTCAACGGACGATATCCCGCATCCGGCCGCCCCGCGCGCCTGCGTGCCGCCGGGGGAATATTGCTCAAAAACGTGGATATTTCGCCGACGCGCCTTTCGCGCCTTGTCACCATCAGCTTTATCAGTCCGAGTGCCGAACTGTCCGCCCGAGTGGCCAATGCTTGGGCGGAAAACTTTATTAGGACGAATCTGGAACGAAAGATCCAGGCGACGTCCTATGGGCGGAACCTGCTTCAGCGCCAATTGGGTGAGTTCAAGGAAAGACTGGACGCCTCGCAGCGACAACTCGTCGGTTATGCGTCTGCGCAGCAGATTATCAATCTGCCGTCTCAGACCGGTGCGGACGGGCGTGCTACGTCAGAACGGTCGATTGTCGCGGATGACCTCGCGGCATTGAACACCGCATTGACGCAGGCGACGGCCGACCGAATTCAGGCGGAATCACGCTATCAGCAGGCTGGTCGTTCGGGCGCGTCCGCCGAAACGCTGCGCAACCAAGCGATCAACAGCCTGCGCCAGCGTCGTGCGGAGCTTACGGCTGAATACCAGCGGCTAATGGTTCAGTTCGAGCCGACGTATCCCGCGGCAGCGGCGCTTAAGTCACAGATCACGCAGCTTGACCGGTCGATCGCCAATGAAGAAGCGCGTGTCTCCGGATCATTCCAAGGTGAATATCGGGAAGCGCTTGGTCGCGAGAATGCGCTTCAGGCCCGAGTAAACCAGCTAAAATCTCAGTATCTCGATCTTCGCCGGCGTAGCATCCAGTACAATATCTATCAGCAGGAGGTGGATACCAACCGCGCCCTGTATGATGGCCTGCTCCAACGGTTCAAGGAGATCGGCGTTGCGGGTGATGTCGGCGTCAACAACGTTGCCATTGTCGATGCGGCGGATGTTCCGCAGATGCCGTCAAGCCCAAAGCTACTGATCAATCTGGCAATTTCTTTGTTGGCCGGCTTGGCGATGGGTGCATTGGCGGCGTTCGCGCTCGAGCAAATGGATGAAGCGATCGCGGACCCAAGCGAATTGGAGCGCCGCATCGGTCTGCCGTTGCTTGGGTCGGTTCCAAAGGTGAGAAATACAACGCCCAAAGAAGCGCTGTTGGATCGCAAGTCGGATCTCGTCGATGCTTATCTTGCGGTGCAGTCCAGTTTGGGGTTCACCACCGAGCAGGGCGTGCCGCGGTCCTTGGCCGTCACCTCTACGCGACCCGCAGAAGGCAAGTCGACGACCGCACTTGCACTTGCCACCACGCTCGCGCGTGGCCATCGCCGCGTTATCCTGATCGACGGTGACATGCGCTCGCCTTCGGTCCACCAACTGGGTGGCGTGTCCCATGATCGCGGCCTTAGCAATTTCTTGTCCGGCGACGACAATATCGAGACAATGATCTTCGAAATGGCAGATCTAGGCTTCACAGCGATGTCGGCCGGCCCCATTCCGCCGAACGCAGCAGAATTGTTGACCGGCAACCGCCTGCCAGTGTTGATCAATCGCCTGCTCGAGAGCTATGATCACGTCGTGATCGACTCCCCGCCTGTGATGGGACTAGCGGATGCGCCGTTGATCGCCGCTCGCGTTCAGGGCGTGATCTATACGGTCGAGGCGCACGGCATTCGCTCGACCTTGGTGAAGACCGCGCTCAGTCGCCTCGCGAGTGTAAATGCGCGGGTCATTGGTGCCGTGATGACAAAGTTCGAGATGCGAAAAGCTCATTTCGGTTATGGCTACGAATATGGTTATGGCTATGGCCGCGATGAGAAGGCCTGATCCATCCCGGAGCATGCAGGTAGGGCGCTCCATACCGAGGCGATCGTCGATCGACTGGATAGTTCGCGGTGTGTTGGCTGCCCTACTGTTAGCGTTTGGCGCGCTAAGCCTCGCCGCGGCATTGGCTTCGGTGATCAAGAACGATGATCCGGCGCGGGCGCATGCCTTGGCTCCTTGGGATGGCCGGGTCACCGCTCAACTTGCACTGAAGACCGTCCTTGATCTTCAAGGCAAAGGCGCACCCTTCGATGAAAGCCTAGCACAGCGGGCGCTGCGGCAGGACGCTACCGCCGCGGCAGCCGTCACTGCTTTGGGGCTTCGGGCTGAGGAAAAAAAGAATACACCACAGGCGCGGCAGCTTTTTGCGTATGGCCAGCAGCTAACACGCCGTGATTTGCTCGCGCAATTATGGGAGATTGAAGACTCTGTCGCGCGTGGAGACATTTCGGCGACATTGCATCATTATGATATTGCACTAAGAATTTCCAAGCAAGCAAGTGAGATGCTGTTTCCGATTCTCGTCGAAGCGATGGGAGACGACCGCATCCGTAGTCGATTGATCACGACGCTCACATCCGAACCGCCTTGGGCAGGCTTGTTCATCGAGTATGCTGCTGCGAACGGACGCAATCCAAATGCGACCGCCTCGTTGTTTCGTGATATTGAGTTGCGAAAGCCTATCATTTCTAACGTAGCAAAAGAGTTGCTGATCGCGCGGCTTAGCGCGAAGGGATCGGTTGAGGAAGCGTGGCAGTATTACGCGTCCTTTCGCGCCAACGCACGGCGTGACGCCAGCCGCGATCCGACCTTCGCAGCAGCACTGACGAACCCGACCGTATTTGACTGGCAATCTGTTGCGGCAGATGGGTTGAGTGCTTCTATAGACCGGAATTCGCTTGACGTAAGTGCGTCGGCCAGTGTCGGCGGAATATTAGTCAGGCAGGTTCAGGTGCTTCCGCCAGGCAGTTATCGTTTAACCGGTCACAGCGTCGACATCGATCAGCCCGATACGGCACTGCCCTATTGGGTTATGACATGTCAGGATGGACGGGAGGTCGGACGCGTTGCTGTTCCTAATTCATCGTCTGCGGGGGGAAATTTTTCCGGCCTGATGACCGTTCCGACGAACTGCCCGATGCAGACCCTAGCTCTGATGGCGCGATCGTCGGACGCTATTCCGGCGTTAAGCGGGCAATTTGATCGCGTGCAGCTCGCTCCCGCGGGTCAACGAGGAGGCAATGGATGAGGCGCGATCATCGAACCCCAATGTCTATGCGTATCATTCTTACCATAATCAGTTGCTCGTTATCGTCTGTTACGGCAGCTCAAAGCGAAAGCCGGCAGGCGGCGCGGTCCATCGATGTCGGCCAACGTGAGGATGCAGCAAAAATGGCACCGAATGTGATCCCCATGGCCAGGGTATCACAGCGATTGCAAACCCGAATGAATACGCGGATCAGTAATCGTCTTGTCCGTGGAATAGGCTCGACGGCATCGTTTGCGGCGGCAAACGCCCAAGTTCAAAAAACAAAATCTACCAAGTGATTTGATCGACCATGGCGGCAGCTTCCAAATCCATCGGGCCCAATGGGCTCGCGGCCGATCGCTTGCGAGAGCGCAACAACTGGGATTTGGTTCGCCTGATCCTGGCTTCCATGGTCGTCGCTTATCACAGCTATGTAATGACGGGGCTGTCGGCGCCGGCATGGTATAGTACGATTGCGCGCGGCGATCTGGCTGTTGCCGGATTTTTCGGTCTCAGCGGTTATATGGTCACCGGAAGCTATGACCGTGCACGCGACGTCAAGGTATACTTTCTATCTCGTCTTTGCCGTATTTACCCAGCCTATGCTGCCTCAATCATGTTCGCCTTGATCATTGGACTGTCAGTCTCGACGTTGCGCGAGCCAATGGTTTTATTTGTTTCCAGCATACGTTATCTTTTGGCCAACCTATCTTTAATGAACACTTTTCAGCCTACCATACCGGGCGCATTTGAGCATAATATACATCAGGAAATCAACACTGCTTGGTGGACGTTGAAGATTGAGGTTGCATTTTATTTTATCCTGCCGGGTATGCTGGTTCTGATCAGGGGGAGAAAGGGAGTTATCTGGGCTATATTAATATATATGTTGGGTTACGCTTGGAGCATGGGATGGAATAGGTTTTCAGATACAAATCATATTAATTTCTATGCTCGGATGGCCCGCCAATTACCTGGGTGGACTGGATATTTTGCTGTAGGCGCTTCGGCTTATTTTAGCCGTGAGCATCTAATGCGTTTCCGATGGCCGATTGTATTTTTTTCGGGCTACATTGTCGCCCTCGGTGTCCAAACCTTTGATCTGGTGGCACCCTTAGCAATAACAATGTTGGTTCTTTCAGTTGGATTGATTGGACCACATGTGCCGGTTAATCGGTTCGGTGACATATCTTTTGGAATATATGTGTACCATTCTCCAATAATACAGTTGCTAATATGGTCGAAAATGACGGGGGGCGTGGGGATATTGCTATTTTTTGCATTGACCATGACGCTGATACTGCCAATCGCCTGGCTTTCCTGGACGTTCATCGAGCGCCCGGCGATGGAATGGGCAAAGGCTAGGCATAAGGCGCGTCGCTCTGCAATGGTTTGAGACAGCAGCCTGTCGCCCTACAAAGCTGATCAATATGTGTTAGGTTCTGACACGAACTAATAAAGACGCTCTTGTCCGATAACCATGATTCCCGGACACACCCCTAGCCACCGCCGCCGCCGCATGCCACGCTCCCCCCATGCCCCGCCGGCCGCCCGCATCCGCACCCCATCCCGTCATCGCCTCGCCCGCCGCACCCATCCCCCACCAACCGCCGCTCCCCGCGATCCTCAACGCCAAGATCGAGCAGGCCGCCGCCTATGCCCGCGCCGCGCGCGCCACCGCGACGCGGCGGGCGTATGACAGCGACTGGGCGATCTTCACCGCCTGGTGCGAGGCGCATGGTCTGATCGCGCTGCCGGCGACGCCGGATGTCGTCGCGGTGTTCGTCAGCGATCAGGCGGTCGGCGGGATCAATCCGGCGACGATCGGCCGGCGCGTCGCGGCGATCGGCCATCATCATCGTGCGCACGGCTATCCGGCGCCGACCGCGCAGCCCGATGCCGGGCGGCTCGCCGAGGTGCTCGCCGGGATCCGCGCGGAACATGGCGGGGCGAAGCGGCGCAAGCGGCCCGCCGATGCCGCGGTGCTGCAGGCGATGCTCGCCGCGGTCGAGGGCGACGGGCTGCGCGCGCGGCGGGATCGCGCGATCCTGGCGATCGGCATGGCCGCGGCGCTGCGCCGGTCGGAGATCGTCGCGCTCGCGCTCGATCATGTCGCGCTGGTGCCCGAAGGGCTGCGGCTGACGATCGCGCAGTCGAAGACCGATCGCACCGGCGCGGGCGCGGTGATCGCGATTCCGGAAGGCGCGCGGATCCGGCCCAAGGCGCTGCTGCTCGGCTGGATGGCGGCGGCCGGGCATCGCGACGGGCCGCTGTTCCGCCGGCTGACGCGCAAGGACGCGCTCACCGACGCGCCGATGTCGGACCGGGCGATCGCGCGGCTGGTGCAATCCCATGCCGCCGCGGCGGGCTATGATCCGGCGCTGTTCGGCGGTCATTCGCTGCGCGCCGGCTTCATCACTGAAGGCGCGGCGCAGGGCGCGACGATCTTCAAGCTGCAGGAGGTCAGCCGCCATAAATCGGTGCAGGTGCTCTCCGACTATGTCCGCGACGCCGATCTGTTCCGCGACCATGCCGGTGCGCGTTTCCTGTAAGCCGTATCCCGCGTCGGCTGAAGGGTTCGCGCAGAGGCGCGGAGGACGCAGAGGGGCGCACCGGTGTCAGCGGCAGCGAGCAAATCGTCAGCCGAAAAGCGCGACGCTGCCGGGTATGATCCCGCTCTTGCCGATTTGATCACGCGGAGGCGCGGAGGGTGTCGCGTGCGCCATGGCCGTCGCGATGCGCTCAGGCCGTGGCGGGGGCATGGCCACGCTGACCCGCGCGTGATGCCTCCGCGCCTCCGCGCGAACCCCGAATGACGCGACGCCCGACGAACCGCGCTGACCTTCCTGGCTATCCGACACGTCGACGTATCGACATGTCGACAGCCACTGCCAGCCGCCGACGGGTAAGCCGCGGGTCCTCGAACAGGTCGCGGATCGCGCGCCGGCGAAAGCCATTCCACCAGCGTTGCCAGCGATGCTCGGCGGCATCGTGAAGCATGTGGCAGCGCTGGCACAGCGCGGCGAGATTGGCGGAGCGGTTGTTGCCGGGATCATGGTCGAGGTGCGCGCAGGCGAGCACGACATAGGTGGTGCGCACCGCGGCGAGCGGCGCGGCGCCGCGCAGCCCGACGCAGCGACCGTCGCCGTCGCGCCAGCGCTGCGCCGCGCCGTCCCACCAGCGGCCGTCGCCGAGATGCGCGACGTGGCGGCGATGCGGGCGGCGGCAGCGTTCGCAGCGCGCCGCGGCGCGGCCGAAGCGGATCGCCTGCGACAGCTGCGGCCAGTCGATCGGGTAGAGCCAGCGGTTCTCGGCGCGGATCGGCATCGCGATTCTATGAGTCATCGCGAGTCGCGTGCCAAGCCCCCGCGCCGCGCGCCGCGAATCGCGCGCAAGCCCCCGGCCCCGGCCGGTGCTGCCGTGCGCAGACGTTCCGGTCCCGTCCCGATCCGGAGCAGAGCGTGCGTGCCCCGCGGCGAAACCAATTTGCGTTAAGAAACGTTTCGCCGGAACAATAACTTGGGGGTCCATTGTTCATCCTGCATCTGGCCCTTGGCGGCTGTCTCAAAGCGCCGCCCGTCGCCTACGGGATCACCGCCGACACCGGCGGCCATATCGCTTATGTGCTCGAGGCGGCGCGTGCCCAGGCTGAGGCCGAGGCGGTCGACGCGGTGTCGATCGTCACCCGCCGGTTCCGCGACGCGCGGCTCGATCCGTGCCATGCCGTCGCCAGCGAGAGCGTCGCCCCCGGTCTGACGATCGACCGGATCGCCACCGCCACCCCCGCCTATCTCGAGAAAGAGGCGCTCGACGCCGAATTGCCCGCCTTCATCCAGGCGTTCTGCGCGCATCTCGCCGCGCTGCCGCGGCTGCCCGACGTCATCCACGCGCATTTCGCCGATGCCGCCGCGGTGGCGCGCGTCGCGCAGGCGCGCTTCGGCATCCCCTTCGTCTATACGCCGCACGCGCTCGGCATCGACAAGCGCGCCGCCGGGCTGGGCGGCGACGGCCTCGCCGCGCGGATCGACGCCGAGCGGCGCGCGATCGCCGAGGCCGCGGCGATCATCGTCTCGACCCGCGA
This sequence comes from Sphingomonas kyungheensis, assembly GCF_037120395.1. Lineage (NCBI taxonomy): Bacteria > Pseudomonadati > Pseudomonadota > Alphaproteobacteria > Sphingomonadales > Sphingomonadaceae > Sphingomonas > Sphingomonas kyungheensis. The sequence continues at coordinate 134,476 of NZ_JBBBDM010000005.1, read as the reverse complement.
CGAGGCGGAGCGGCAGATCGGCGGCTATGACGTCGCGGTCGCCGGGCGGATCCACTGCCTGCCGCCCGGCGTGCCGCGCCACGAGGCCGATCGGCCCGGCCGGCCGACACTCGCCGACCGGCTCGGCGACTGGCTCGACCGGCCGGACCGGCCGATCCTGTTCGCGGTGGCGCGGCCGGTCGCCAAGAAGAACCTCGCCGCCCTCATCCGCGCCTATGCCGGCGACGCCGGCTTACGCGACGCGGCCAATCTCGTCATCCTCGCCGGGCGGCACGATCATGCGCAGGGCGAGGAGGCGGCGGTGCTCGCCGAGCTCCACCGGCTCGCCGCCGATCCGGCGCTCGCCGGGCGGATCGCGCTGCCGCCGCGCCACGATGCCGCCGACGTCGCCGCGCTCTACGCGCGTGCCGCCGACGGCGGGGTGTTCGTCAATCCGGCGCTGCACGAGCCGTTCGGCCTGACCGTGATCGAGGCCGCCGCGGCCGGCGTGCCGGTGGTGGCGACGCGCAACGGTGGCCCTGCCGAGATCGTCGCGCGGCTGCGCCACGGCGTGCTGATCGACCCGCGCGACGACGCCGCGATCGCCGCCGCCTGCCGCGACCTGCTGTGCGATCCGGTCCGCCACGCCCGCCATGCACAGGCGGCGCGGGCGCATGTCGGCGCCTATTGCTGGACGCGTTATGCGGCGGAGAGCGTCGCGCTCTACCGCGCGATCGCGGCGCCGCGGCTGCTCGCCTGCGACATCGACCATACGCTGACCGGCTGCGCGGACGGCGCGGCGGCCTTTGCCGCGTGGCGTGCCGCCTCGCCGCTCGGCTTCGTCGTCGCGACCGGGCGCGGTCATGCCGCGGCGCAGGCGATCCTCGCCGCCTGGCGGCTGCCCGCGCCCGATGCCTATATCGTCGATGTCGGCACGCGGCTGCTGCTCGCCGACGGCGCGGGCGGCTGGCGCGCCTGCGCCGATTATGCGCGCGCGCTCGATGCCGGCTGGGATCGCGCCGCGGTGGTGCGGACGCTGACGCCGCTCGCGTTGACGCCGCAGCCGGCGGAGACCGCCGGGCCGCACAAAGTGAGCTTCTTCGGCGACGCGGGGGATGCCGCGCGCATCCGCACCGCGCTGGGGCAGGCGGGATTGCAGGCGCGGGTGATCTTCTCGCACGGCCGGCTGATCGACGTGCTCGCGCCGGCGGGGGGCAAGGCCGCGGCGATCGCGGCTTATGCCGCGCGCCACGGCTGGTCGCTCGGCCAGTGTATCGCCGCGGGCGACAGCGGCAACGATGCCGACATGCTCGCCGCCTGCGGTCAGGCCATCGTCGTCGGCAATGCCGGGGACGAGCTCGCCGGCCTGCCGCCGCGGCCCGGCCTGTACCGCGCCGCCGCGCATCATGCCGGCGGCATCGTCGAGGGATTGGACCGGCTCGGGCTGGTCGCGACGCCGGTGGCGGCGCCTGCGCCGGCGCTGGCGGCATGAGGCCGTTCGGCTATTTCGTCCATCATCAGGGACGCGGCCATGCCGAACGCTGCGCGGCGATCGCGCAGGCGCTGCCGCCGACGCGGCCGCTGACGCTGTTCTGCGCGCGCGACGACATCTTCCCGCCGCTGCCCGATCGTGTCGCGATCGTCCGCCTGCCGTCGTTGTTCGAGCCGAGCGGCGACGAGGCGGGGACGATGGACTGGGTGGCGACGCCCGACACGCTGCATTGCGCGCCGCTGGGCTGGCCGGGCATCCGCCGCGCGATGGCGACGCTGAGCGGCTGGTTCGACACCGCCGATCCGGCGCTGATGATCTGCGACGTCTCGGCGGAGGTCGCGCAGCTCGCCCGCATCTGTTCGGTGCCGCACGTCAAGGTGCTCCAGCATGGCGACCGCGGCGATCCCGGCCATCGCGCCGCCTATGACGGCGCGGCGGGGCTGCTCGCGCCGTTCCACGCCGATCTCGCCCAGCCCGACTGGGATGCGACGATGCGCGCCAAGACCTGTTTCGCCGGCGGGCTCGGCGTCGACACCCGCGTCAGCGATCGCGACGCGGCGCGCGCGCGCCTGGGGATCGGCACGGACGAGGAGATGATCCTGGTGGTGGCGGGCGGCGGGGGCGGCGGGTTCGCCGCCGCGCCGCTGGGGGTCGGCGCGCGCGCGACGCCGCAGGCGCGCTGGATCACGATCGGCCCGGTGCAGCGCGACTGGCATGCGACCGAACCCGCCAATCTGACGCACCGCGGCTGGGTCGAGGATGCCGCCGATCATATCGCCGCCGCCGACCTCGTCATCGCCTCGACCGGCAACACCACCTGCCAGCAGATCCTCGCCGCGGCGCGGCCGTGGCTGGCGATCCCCGAATGGCGCTATTTCGACGAACAGCATCGCAAGGCCGAGGCGCTCGCCGCCGCCGGCGTGGCGAGCGTGCGGCCGCATCTGCCCTCGTCGGCGGACGGCTGGCGCGCCGCGCTCGCGGCGACGCGGCGCGATCACCGCCCCGCCGCGCAGCGCGCGATGATCGCCGCCGACCCCGCCGCCGACGCGGCGCGCTGGCTGGAGGGGCTGGCGGAGCGGCTGTGGACGCCGTCCGTGGTGGCGACGCCGGTCGTGGTGGAGGCATGATGAGTCACGCGAAGCCGCGAAGCCGCGAAGAAAAAGAAGAAGAACGGTTCGCGCAGAGGCGCGGCGGGCGCGGAGGTGTTTCGTGCGCGGCAGCGCACCGGCTTACATCATCGACCCGACATAGCGGGCCGCTGACGCGGCAGGCGCATCGTCTCTGCGTCCTCCGCGCCTCTGCGCGACCATCATTCCTGCCTTCGCGACTTTGCGTCTTCGCGTGAACCACCCGACCGGCCCCATCCCTCCCACTGGAATCCGCACATGACCGTATCCGTCGTCACGCTCGCCAAGGGGCGGCCCGCGCATCTCGTCAACCTCGTCCACGGCCTCGCGCAGCAGAGCCTGCCGCCGGTCGAGCTGATCGTCGCGGTGATGCAGGCCGAGGCCTATGACCTGCCCGACGCGCCCTTTCCGATCCGTCAGATGCACGTCGTCGCCGACGCGCTGCCGCTCGCCGCGGCGCGCAATGCCGCGGCGCGCGCGGCGATTGGCGACGATCTCGTCTTCCTCGACATGGATTGCATCCCGACCCCCGATCTGGTCGCCGATTATGCCGGCTTCCTCGCGACGCACGATGCGCTGCTGATGGGCGAGGTGATGTACCTGCCCGGCGGGGCGACCGACGCCGATCTGTCGATGGAGCGGTTCGACGCGCTGGCGGTGCGCCATTCCGACCGGCGCGGCCCGCCGCCGGCGGGGGTCGAGGCGTGCAACGACTATCGCTGCTTCTGGTCGCTCAACTTCGCGATGCGGCGCGCCACCTTCCTCGCCGTCGGCGGGTTCGACGAACGCTATGTCGGCTATGGCGGCGAGGACACCGATTTCGGCAAGACGCTCGACCAGGCCGGCGTCCCCATCGCCTGGATCAAGGGTGGGCGCGCCTATCACCAATATCACCCGCACCATATGCCGCCGGTCCATCACCTCGACAGCGTCGTGCGCAACGCGGAGCTGTTCGAGAGCAAATGGGGCTATCGGACGATGGGCCATTGGCTGCACGCCTTCCGGCTGATGGGGCTGGTCGACGATACCGCCGGCCGGCCGGTGCGCATCCTGCGCCGCCCGGGGCCGGAGGATTATGCGCTGACCGGCCAGCAGAGCCACCAGCCCTATGCCAATACGGCGAGCGTGATCCGCACGCTCGAGGAACGCGGGTCCCACCCCGCGCCGGACAGCCTCGCCGCGGCATGAGGATCGCGATCCTCGCCCATGTCCGCCAGCGCATCGCCCCGCCGTTCGCCGGCGGGATGGAGGCGCATGGCTGGCAGCTCGCCGCGGGGCTGCAGGCGCGCGGCCATGACGTGACGCTGTTCGCCTCGGGCGACAGCGATCCGCGCTTCCGCATCGATCCGGTCGTCGCCGAACATTACGAGCGAACCTTCCCCTGGGCGGAGCATCGCGGCTCGGCGCCGCTGATCGCGCATCTCGACGCCGCTTATGCCGCCGCCTGCGACCGGATCGCCGCCGGCGGCTATGACGTCGTCCACAACAACAGCCTGCACCGGTTCGCGATCGAGCCGCGGCGCACCGCGGTGACGCCGACCGTCACCTCGCTGCACGTGCCGCCATACGATGCGCTGCACTGGTTCGTCCGCGCCAGCGCGACGCCGGGGCATCGGCTCACCGTCACCTCGGCGACGCAGCTCGCCGCCTGGTGGCCGGAGGGTGCGCCGGCGCAGGCGTCGGTGCTGCACAACGGCATCGATACCGATGCCTGGCCGTATCGCGCGACGGGCGACGGCCGCGCCATCTGGTGCGGGCGGATCACCCCCAACAAGGGGCCGCATTTCGCCGCCGAGGCGGCGCGCCGCGCCGGCATCCCGCTCGACCTGTTCGGCCCGATCGAGGATCCCGACTATCACGCCGCCGAGGTCGCGCCGCTGCTCGGCGAGACGATCCGCTATCGCGGTCATCTGCCCGGCGAGGCGCTTGCCGCCGAACTCGGCCGCGCCGCTTTGTTCCTGTTCACGCCATGCTGGGACGAGCCGTTCGGGCTGGTCGCCGCCGAGGCGATGGCCTGCGGCCTGCCGGTCGCCGCCTTCGACCAGGGCGCCGCGCGCGAGGTGATTGGCGAGGCGGGCGCCTTCGCCCCGGTCGGCGACGTCGCCGCGCTCGCCGCGGCGATACGGCAGGCGCTCGCCATTCCGCGGCCGGTGGCGCGCGACCGCGCCGTGCGGATGTTCGGCCGCGACCGCTGGCTCGAACGCTGCGAGGCGCTGTACCGCGCGGCGATCGCCGACCACGCCGCGCTCGCCGCATGAGCCCGCCCGCGACGCTGGCGGTGCTCGACGCCGCCTATCGCACGCATGTCGGCGCCGGCACGCGCTATGCGCTGCTCGACTTTCCCGATCACGCCAATGTCGGCGACAGCGCGATCTGGCTCGGCGAATGCGCCTTGCTCGAGGCGATCACCGGACGTCGACCCGTCTACGTGTCGACATGGCATGATCTTGACATCGACGCGCTCGCCACGGCGGAGGCGGAGGTCGTCTTTCTCCATGGCGGCGGCAATCTCGGTGATATCTGGCCGCATCACCAGCGCTTCCGCGAGACGGTGCTGGCGCGGGTGCGCGACCGGCCGGTGGTGCAATTGCCGCAGTCGATCCATTTCCGTGATCCGGGCGAGGCGGCGCGCTTCGTCGCGCTCGCCGACGCTCATCCCGATTTCACGCTCTACGTCCGCGACGCGACCAGCCTCGCCTTCGCCGCCGACCGGCTCGCCGCGCCGGTGCGGCTCGTCCCCGATTCCGCGATCGCCTTGGGCGCGCAGCCGCGTGGCCCGGCGGAGGCGCCGCTGCTGATGCTGTTGCGCAGCGACGACGAGCGCCGCGATCACGGCGCGCCGCCGCCCGCGGGCGCGCGCGTCGTCGACTGGCTCGACGATGCGCCCGACCTGCCCGCCGGCGACGACATCGCCGCGCGCGATGCGCAGGCGCGCCACCGCGTCGCGCGCGGGCTGGCGCTGATCGCGCAGGGTGCGGTGCTGGTCACCGACCGGCTGCACGGCGCGATCCTCGCCGATCTGCTCGCGCTGCCGCACGTCGTGCTCGACAATGATTACGGCAAGATCGCCGCCTATCGCGCGACCTGGCCCGCCGCCACGCCGAACGCCGCCGCCGCGACGATGGCGGAGGCGGTCGCCGCGGTCGCGCGGCTCGCTGCCGGATGAGCGAAGCGCCCGACGTCAGCCTGCTGGTCTGCACCCGCGACCGCTGCGCCAGCCTCGCCGCGACGCTCGCCTCGATCACGCGCGCCGCCGATGCCGCGCCCGAGGTGTCGATCGAGGTGATCCTGGTCGACAACGGCTCGGCCGACGCGACCGCGGCGGTGATCGCCGGCTGGCAGCCGCATTTCCCCGTCCATCGCCTGCGCGAGACGCGGCCCGGCCTCGCGCGGGCGCGCAACCATGCGCTGGCGCGGGCGAGCGGCCGGATCGTCGCGATGACCGACGACGACTGCCTGCTCCACGCCGATTATTTCGCCGCGCTGCTCGCCGCCTTCGCCGCGGTGCCGGCGCCGGCGATCGTCGGCGGGCGCATCCTGCTCGGCGATCCCGCCGACCTGCCGGTGACGGTCAAGCTCGAGGATCACCCGATGACCGCGGTCGCCGGCCGCTTCCCCGGCGGCTTCGTGATGGGCGCCAATCTCGCCTTCACCGCCGACGTGCCGCGCCGCGTCGGCCGGTTCGACGAACGCTTCGGTGCCGGCGCGCCGTTCGTCGCGGCGGAGGACACCGACTTCCTGTTCCGTGCGATGCGCTGCGGCGTCGGCCTGCATTACGACCATCGCTTCACCGTCGACCACCACCACGGCCGCCGCCACCGCGACGAGGAGACGCGGCTGCTCGCCGGCTATGGCTTCGGCGACGGCGCGCTCTACGCCAAACACTGGCGCGATGCGTGGATCGCGCGCGCGCTGCTGCGCGATATCGCCGACCTGTGGCGCGACCTCGCCGACCCGGTGACCACCCATGCCGGCATCCGCGCCTTCTACGCCTTCCGCCTGCGCCACAAGCTGCGCGGCTTCCTCTTCTACTGGCGCCACGCCCTGCGGGCATAAGGGCATGGCACCAGCGCTCTCGGAGCCGATGACGGGCAACATACCCGCTCACGCACCTTCTCCGCGCCTCCGCGCCTCTGCGTGAACCCTCTAGATCGCCGGCGGCAGCCACGCGGCGTCGAAGCGGAGCGCGCGCGGCAGGATCGGGGAGAGCGCGCGCAGCCGCGGCAGGTCGAGCAGGCGGATCGTCGTGCCGTCGCGCGCGATCAGCCCCTCCTCGCGGAAGTCGCGCAGCTTGCGGTTGACGTGGACCGCGGTCAGCCCGGCGAGATCGCCGATCGCCTCCTGGGTCAGCGGCAGGTCGAAGCCGTCGTCGACCACCAGGCCGAGCGGCAGCAGCCGCGCATGCAGGTCGAGCAGCAGCCGCGCGAGCTGTTCGCGCGCGGAGGCGCGGCCGGTCACCGCCAGCGTGTCCATCAGCGACACCCGCTCGGCCTGGGCGGCGAAGGTGAACAGCGCGGCGAGCCGCGGCAGGCGGGTGTAGACCGCGCCGAGCCGCGTGAACGGCACGAAGGCGACGGTCGCCTCGGTCACCATGGTCAGCGTATCGGCCGCATGCGGCAGCACCATGCTCGGCGTGCCAAGCATGTCGCCGGGCAGATGCACCTTCTGGATCAGCCGCGCGCCGTTGCGCAGCATGATCGACGAGGTGATCCAGCCGCGGATATGGAGGTAGAAGCCCGACACCGGCGCGCCTTCCGGCCGGATCATATGGCCGGGCGGGCGGGTGACCGGCGCATCGCCCAACGTGACGAGCGCCGTCTCCTCGTCACGGGTCAGGTCGGCGAGTGCACGGTAACGGTGGAGCGGATACAATCCCTGACATTCCTACCCAATGGATGGTCGAAGCGTACCATAGGGATAAGAGTTCAAAATGGTTCAACTTTTAGCGTCGTCGGATGTCTCGCCGGTCAACACCGCCTCGGGATCGAGCAGCGTCAGCGCCGCACCCGGACCGGCCGTGCGCGTGTCGTGCCAGCGCCACAGCACCAGATTGCTGCCACCGGCCTGCTGCACCGACGGCACCAGCGCGCCGTCGGCGCCGGCATCGCGCAGCGTCTCGGCCAGCGTCCAGGTCGGTGGGACGCAATGGTCGAGCTGGAACAGCCGCCGCCAGGCACAGCCGAGCACCGCCGGATCGCCGCCGCGCAGATCCGCGATCGCGTCCGCGCGGATGTCGAAGGCGACCAACGTCCCCGGCCTGACCAGATCCTGATGCATCTCAGCAATCGCGGTGGCATGATCGGCAGACAGGTAGAGTGCTGCCATTCCCGGCGGGTTCCAGCGGCCGCCGGTCAGATGTGCGCCGCTGTCGAACGGCCGCCGCTGCCAGCGCACGCCGAGCATCCGCCAGAAACGTCCGGCGAGCGGGACAAGGTCAGTCATCGTCCGCTCGGCGCGCCGCGCCATGTTCAGGCATAGACGCCCTGATCCATCGACTCGAGCGTCCACAGCACCGCCGCCGCCTCGCCCGCCTCGACCAGCTGCTCGGCGGTTTTGCCGAAGCCGGCGATCGGCTGGTGGCGGAACCAGATGATCGCCTTGCCCTCGTCGCCGGAGAGTTCCGCGGCGCGCGCGATGATCCGCGCGATCTCGCCGAGCTTGGCCTGGACCGCCGGGCTTTCGGGACGCGCGGTCATCGTGTTGCGGTTGACCCGCGCCAGCTTGGCGAGCTGCGTCAGCGGCAGCCGCAGCCGCCCGGCGAGCCGACGCGGTGCGATCAGATCGGCGTCGCGGATGTCATCAAGAAAGGCGGCAAGCATGGATGCACTCCCTGCCCGTTATATGCACCCGTTATCGCTCGGCGGCAAGTCCGACGCGGCAGGCACCGGGCGCGGCCATGTGCGTTGTCGACGGATGATCCGTTCCGCTGCCGCGCTGCTCGCCCTCCTTCTGACCGGCGTTGGCGCGCAAGGCGCCGCGCCACGGCCGGGCGGCGTCTACCCGCTCATCCCGGGCATCTACGTCTCGCACGGTTCGGGCTGCGCCGATCCCGCCAATGCGGTGATCCGCCAATATGACGGGCAAGGCCTCAGCGGCGCGCACAGCCGGGCGTGCGTCGCGCGCGTGCTTGCCCGCGCCGGGCGGCGCTATACCGTCCGCCAGTCGTGCATCGACGCCGGCGCCGGCCCCGCCCCGCGCGTCGCCGAGCGGCAGGTCGTGACGGTGCTCGACGCGCGCCGCTTCACGCTGGCGACGCGCGGGCCGGCGACGCTGTATCGCTATTGCCCGCCCGCGCAGCTGCCGGCCGGGCTGCGCAGCGCGCTGCGCCGCCCGGCCTGACATCGCCGTTGCGTCAGCGGCAGACGCGGACGCGGCGGTGGTGACGGATCACGGTGCGGCAGCGGTCGTGCCGGCCGAAGTGACGGCCGCGGTCGTGCCGGCCGTAATGCGGGCCGCGATGATCGCGCTCATAGCGGCCATGGTCGCGGTCGCGGTCGTGGCGCTGCGCATCGGCGGTGCCGGCAAGGCCGAGCGTCGCGGCGAACAGGCCGACGGCACCGAGGATGCGGGGAAGGATACGGGGGGTGGTCATGCCTGTCTCTCCGGACCCGTGACTGGGTCGATGCGGAGATTACGCAGGCGACATGACATCGTTCCTGACCAAATTGTCGCCATCTGTCGCAGGCGCGCGTTGACGATGCGGCGAATAACATGGCTATTCCCCGCATGATTTGCGGCGATCCGTTGCTGCATGGGGAGGCTCTGTCAGAGGTCCGGCGCTGCCCTCCCCCGTCGCGCCCGCCCGCGCGCGGTCAGCCGGTGGGCGAGGAAGACCGGCAGGCCGGCAAGGCCGAGCAGCCAGTGCAGTTGCGCGATCCCGGCGCGCCAGTCGTCGTCGGCGACGTAATAGAGCAGCCAGCCGCTGCCGGTCAGCACCAGCGTCACGCTGACCAAGAGCGCCCCCGACAGCCGCGCGCGCCGCATCCGCCAGCGCGGGCCGATGTGCACGCCCCACAGCAGCCCGAGCAGCGCCACCGCGGCATAGCCGCAGCCGCCGTGCAGGCGCAGCGCCCAGGGCTCGACCGGGCTCGGCACCGGGCCGTAATCGCCCGGCCGGACCAGCCAGTGATGCGCGACCAGCCAGCCCGCGCCGCTCGCCCAGAGCAGCGCCGCAACGAGGCACACCCATCGGCGTCGCGCCGGCGTCATCGCGCCGCGCCCCACGATCCGGCGTCGGGCGCGAGCGTCTGCCAGTCGCCGCCGGCACGGCTGCAATAGGCGACGGCGCGATGGCGGGCGAGCAGCGGCAGCGCCGCCGCGCCGGCGACGAGGACGATCTTGGTCAGCGCATCGGCGTCGCGGCAGCGCGGCGCCACCACGCTGACGAAGCCCGCCGGCGCCGCCGCGCCGCTGCGCCCGTCGCGATGCTGCGCCGCGCCGCGATCGGCCCAGGCCGCGGCGACATCGCTGCTCGCCAGCGCGCCGCGGTCGAGCGCGACCACCGCCGCCGGCGCCGCATGGCCGGGTGCGAGCCGGATGCGATAGCCACCGCCGAGCACCGCGAGGTCGCCGCCGGCATTGACGATCGCGCGGCGCACGCCCGCCGCGCGCAACGCCGCGCAGGCGCGGTCGACCGCATAGCCCTTGGCGATCCCCGACAGGTCGAGCCGCAGCCGTCGTGCGACGCGGACGCGGCGGCCGGCGAGCGCGAGGTCGCGCCAGCTCGCGCCGTCGCCGGGCAGCACCGGGTCGAACAGTCCGTCGCTCGCCGCGGCGAGGCGCAGCGCGGCGCGCAGGCAGGCGGCGGTGGCGCGGTCGACCGTCACCGCCGCGCCGCCGCCGGCGCGCGCGATCGCGGCGAGGTCGCTGTCCGCCGCCTGCGCGCTCATCACCCGGTGGACGTGCGCGATCGCCGCGAAGCCGCGCGCGATCGCCGCCGCGACATCGCCGCCCCCGCCCCCCTCGTCGACGCGGATCAAGACCAATGTGCCGAGCAGCGGCCGGATGCGCTCGACCGGCATCCCCCCGATCGGCACCCCCTCAGCCGGCAAAGACGACGCCGTTGGTCGCGAGCAGCCGGCGCACGCCCTCGGTGACGTGGCGCGCCGACAGCGTGCCGCCGGAGAGGCCGTGGATGTCGCGGTCGAGCCGCAGCGGCGCGCCGTCGCGCTTGCCGGTGAACTGCCGCCGCCACGCCGGATCGCGCACCTGCCCGCCGTAGCTCTCGCGATAGTCGAGGATCTCGAGCCCGCGCACCGCGCCGCCCGCGTCGAGCGCGAGCGCCAGCGTGATCATCTCATGCTTGCCGAGCACCTGATCGACGAACAATCGACCGCCGTCGGGCGCGCGCCAGCTGTGCACCGTCTTCGACAGCACCGCGACGTCGCTGCGCCGGTGGATCGCGGCGATCTGCTCCGCCGTCAGCACGCGGTCGTCGGCGACCAGCGCGACGTGCGGGAACAGGATCGCCTGCGCCTCGGCGAGCGTCATCGTGGTGCGCGCCCAGCCCGGCGCGGCGACCGCGGCGGTCGCGGTGATCAGCGTCGCACCGGCCCAGCGCCTGCGCCGCCCCCTCACAGCGGGATGCCGAGCTTGAAGGTCAGCTCGTTGCGTTCGTGGCTGCGCAGGAACAGCCGGTTGCCGATGTCATTGCCGTCCTCGTCATGGCCGGGGGCGCCGGCGAACTGGCGCAGCAGGCCGAGCGTCGCCCACAGATGCTGGTCGGCATAATGGACCACCGGCCCCGCCCAATAGACCGAATGTTCGTGATGGGTGAAATTGCCGTATTCGTTGTGGTTGCGGAACTCGCCGCCGACGAAGACGCGCGGCGCGACGCGATAGGTGACGCCGAGTTCGTTGTTCCAGTCGAGCTCGCTGTTGGTATCGGGCCGGCCGGCGAAGCGGATCGATTCCGCCTCGAGGACGAGATTGTAGGCGACGATCACCCGGTCCTGCGCAAAATTCTTCTGCACGATCGCGCGGCCTTCGAGCGAGAAGGTGCCGGGCGCGTAGCGCAGCCCGTTGTGCAGGTCGTGAAAGGCATATTCGGGTTCGAGATAGAGCGCGAGGCCCCAGCCGTGGCGCGACTTGTACGGGCTGAGCGCGCGATAGACGAATTCGGTCGAGATGCTCTCCAGCGTGACATTGTGGCGGGTGAAGCCGGTGTCGGCATGGTCGTCGTCGTCGTCGCTTGTCCGCGTCGCGTGCATGCGGTTGGCGTTGACGTAGAGCGCCGCCTGGAAATTGTCGGTGACGCCATATTCGACCTCGGTGCGCAGGTCGGTGGCATCGTAATGGCCGAAGACGCGGCCGGCGCGCTCGCGCACCACCTGCTCGATCTCGACATGGCCGGCGGGGGTGAGATCAGCGGTATAGACGCGCGAGAACATCCCCTCGCTCGCCCGCGCCGGGCCCGCCGCCGCCACGCCGGCGCAGACCAGGGCGAGCGCAATCCCGTCGCGCCGCAGACCGAAAGCCATGATCGTCTCTTTCCCCGATAGTGATTATCATTAGCTTATAGACGGCGGTCGCGGCCTGCGGTCGCCGGTCGCGGCGATTGTCGGTTCCGGCATGTGGCGCGCGCGTCGGGCGGGGGCGCCGCGCCGCTATAATAAGCGAGGACCGTGAACGGGAGGCAGCGGTGGAACTGGGGGAGATCATCGATCAGGCCGACGAATTCGTCGCCTTTCACGAAGAGCAGAGCGGCGAGCGGCTCGATTATACGCCGGCCAGCCTGGTCGCGCTCGACGCGATGCTGACCGCGCTGTTCGACCGCCGCGTCGACTCGGCGGATGCGGGCGATCTGGTGATCGGCGCGGCCGCCTATCTCGGCGAGGTGATCCGCCGCATGCTCGGCGGCAGCTGGCACGACGGCGACGGCGTCGCCGAGGTGATCAACCCCCGGTTGCAGGTGGGCAGCGTCTCGCTCTGGCCGGTCGAGAGCGTCATGCGCTGCATCGCCGACGGCCCCGAGGAATCGCTGACGCAATATTACGCCACCCTCACCACCCTCGTCGCGCCCACCCAGGCCGACACCCGCTACACCGCCGTCCGCGCCTCCGCCTGAACCGGCGGAAAGCCTTGCCCCGCCGGCCGGGGGGAACGTCACGCGACGCCGCGAGCAACGGGTTCACGCGGAGGCGCGGAGGCGCGGAGAGTGCGCGCGGATGGATAGGTGCCGCCCGCCAACGGCCGGAGAAAAAAGCTGCGTGCGCACGCGACAGCTTCGCGTCTTCGCCTGACCCCTGCGGCGCCAGCCGCCTTCCCGCTTCATGAAAGCGACGGCGCATCTCCGGACGCACCCGTTCCGCGCCTCCGCGCCTCCGCGTGAACCCAAGGGCGTCAGCCGAGCGCCCGGCGGAGGCGTCGTGCGGCTCGCACCGCACGCCCGGTCGCGCCTGCGCCCTGCGCGGATCCGGCGCCGGCGCCTATACCATGTAGGCGCGCGCGCCGCAGCGAGATGCCATGCGGTGATGGTTGCCGACCCCAGGGGGAGGCGGTAGATCAGTCAGATCGTCTGTCCTTGTGCGGCGACCCGGTCGAAAGCAGAGTCCCGATGGCGGCGTTTGAACTGGCCCGAGAGGCCCTGGCATTTCTCGAACATCATCGGCTCCCGCCCAGCGAGGTCTATCGCGATCTCGCCGCGCGCTATCTGGCGACGCCGGGCTCGCCGCTCGCGCGTGAGATCGACGCGGCGATCGACGGCGGGCTGCGCCTCACCGCCGCCGATGCGACGCGGCTCGTCGATCTATATTGCCGCGACCGGTCGGACGACATCCGCTGGCGCGAGCATCGCGTCGCGCAGCAGGCGGATGCGCTCGGCTCGCTCGCCGCCGAGGCGCACGACGTCACCCGTGCGCTCGGCGCCGATCTCGGCACGGCGCAGGCGACCCCCGCCGATACCGATGCGATCGTCGCGCGACTGGTGCAGGCCGAGCGCGAGCTCGCCGATCTGCGCGCCGAGCTCGCGCTGCTCCGCGACACGATCGCGGGCGCGGTGCCGCGCCGCGACGATGGCCGCGACGAGCTGACCGCGGCGCTCGACCAGGCGGGCGGCGAGCGGCTGTTGCAGGAGGTGGCGCTGTCGGGGCGCAGCTATGTGATGGTGCTGTTCGGCATCGATGCGCTGGTGGGGATCAACGCGCGCTACGGCCGTTCGGTCGGCAACAACGTGCTCAGCGCCTTCGCCGCGACGTTGCGCCAGAGCTTCCCCGACGAGGAGCTGATCCGGTGGAGCGGCAATGAATTCATCGTCGTGATGCGTGACGTCGCGCTGATCATGGCGCGCGCCCGCGCCGACGAGGCGCTGCGCGCCTTTCACGCGCGCCGGCTCAAGCTGCGCGGCAGCGGCGAGACGATCGACCCCGTCACCGCCTCGGTCGGCATCGTCGTCGGCCGCGGCGACGAGACCACCGCCTCGCTCGAACAGGCGCGGCTGCATCTTGCCGCGGCGCGCGACCGCGTCGCCGCCGATTCGGCTATAATGGACAGGTACAGTCGGGATGACGTCCATGAAGCCAGTCCGCATCGCATCGGTGATCCCGCCGGCTGATCGGTCGGCCCGCGGCGACATCGCGCCACAGGCGGCGCAGGACGATCCGGCGTTCGGCACCCGGCAGGCGCGCGCCGATGCGTGCACCGCGATCCGCACGCTCGCCGCGGTCGCCGCCGCGCAGCACGACCATCACGCCGAACAGGCGCAGGCCGCCGCCAAGATCGCCCAGCTCAAGGCGCGGCTCAATATGCTCAAGCTGCTCTACGCCAGCGATTCCGGCAAGCTCGCCGCCGCGGCGGTGCAGATCGCGCGCGAACTCGCCCGCGCGGTCGACGATTATGTCCGCGCCGGCGGCAGCGGCCTGTCGCTCGGCGGCTCGCTCGCCACCGATCCCGCCGCGCCGTTCGAGGCCGAACCCGCCGACACCGCCGCCGCCGCGCTGGCCCCCGCCACGGCCGCCGCTGCCGCTCCCGCCGCACAGGCCGCCGCCGGCGCTGCCGCCGCCGCGGCGCGGCACGACGCCACCGGCGACACTGGCAAGGGCGACACCGCCGCCGCGACCGGCACGGGCCAGACCCCTGCGCATACCGCCCTGCCCGGTCTCGGCGGCCCCAACGATCCCGCAACGGTCGTCGCCGACGTCCATCAACTGGTCCGCATGCTGCGCGACATCCTGCGCGACGCCGAACGCCGGCAACACGCGCCCGACCGCGAACAGGCGACCAGCGACCTCGATCAGGCCGATGCCGAGATCGCGCGCGTCCCCACCGGCTATGCCGCGACGCTCGCCCGCATCCCCGCCGCCGCACCGACGGTCGTGATCGCGGGGTAAGCGGGCGGCAAGGCGGCACGCCTTGCACCAAGCGTTGCAGGCACTTGACGTCAGCGACCCGCATGTCGGGGGCGGTGCAGGATTGTCTCGCCGTGACGGTCAAAGAGGCCGCCGGATGAACAACCCCTCATCCCGCCGTCACCGAAACGTCTGATGGACCTGCTATGGCGGGTGACGCCGGGCCATCGCCCGGGTCCGACGAGGAAGACGACATGGCCGACGATCGCGAGGCGCTGCTGCTGCTCGAAGATGCGCTGCGCATCCTCGACCGGCTCGGGCTGGCGCTGCCCGCCGTCTATGTGAGCCAGTCGATCGCGACGCTGGAGGACAGCGTCAAGCGCGACGCGCACGCCAGTCTCCACTGACCGGAACGCCCGTCGCATCAAGGGGTTGATCCGGCCATATCCGGCGGGAGACCGAGCATGCCGACGATCGCCTGCGACGATGTCATCATCGATTATCACGACCAGGGCAGCCGCAGCGCCCCGGTGATCCTGTTGCTCCACGGCTGGCCCGACGATGCCTCGACCTGGGACCAGGTCGCGCCGGTGCTCGCCGATGCCGGCTTCCGCGTCATCGTGCCGACGCTGCGCGGCTTCGGCGCGACGCGCTTCGTCGATGCCGCCGCGCCACGCACCGGCAACAGCGCGATCCTGGCGATGGACGCGATCGCGCTGCTCGATGCGCTCGGCATCCGCCGCGTCATGGTCGCCGGCCACGACTGGGGATCGAATATCGCCGAGGCGCTCGCGGTCGGCTGGCCGGAACGGGTGGTGCGGCTGGCGATGCTGTCGACGCCGCCGCGGCTCGGCGGCATGCCGACGCCGTCGTTCGAACAGGCGCAGCGGCAATGGTATCACTGGTTCATGGCGACCGCGCGCGGCGCGCAGGCGGTGCGCGACGATCGCAAGGGCTTCGCGCATCGCCACTGGGTCAATTGGTCGCCGCCGGGCTGGTTCGACGAGGCGACCTTCCGCCGCGTCGCGCGCGCCTTCGACAATCCCGACTGGGTCGACGTCACGCTGCACAGCTATCGCGCGCGCTGGGGCGAGGCGCATCCCGATCCGCGCAGCCAGTGGCTCGAGGACAAGGTGCGCGCCACCGCGACGCTCGACCTGCCCGCGCTCTACATCCAGGGCGACGCCGACGGGGTCAATCCGCCCGAGGCGTCGCACGACGTCGCCGCCAAATTCGCCGGGCCGTTCGCGCGCATCCGCCTCGCCGGGGTTGGCCATTTCCCGCAGCGCGAGGCGCCCGCGGCGGTCGCGCGCCACCTGCTCGCGCTGTTCGCGGGCGATCCTGCGACGCTCGCCGATACGCCGGAGCGCGGGGCCGGTGCCCGGCTCTCCGTGGGCATCGGCCTCGCCGCGCTGGCGCTCGCCGCCTTCGGCCTCGCCCGGGTGCGCCGCGGGGCGGCCTAACGGGTCACGCGAAGCCGCGAAGGAAGAGAGGCACGCGGAGGCGCGGAGGGCGCGCGCGGGAGGATAAGATGCTGCCCGCTATCGGCGGAGGAATAAGCCTGCGCGCGGCCCTTCACCAAAAATCCGGCTGCCGCCGCGGGGGCGGCAGCCGTAGGGGTCCATCTAAGGATCGCCAGGCACAGGGTACTGAAGCACTGGCGAACGATGCCATAGCATCACTGATCCATGTGTGTCAGCCATATAATACACTAAGACGGTCGATGCGGCGAGAAGGTCGCCGACAGGCCGTGGTAGAGCTTCTCGCGGCAGACCGCCTGGCTCGCCCCGTCGGCGATGAACGCCGCGGCGAACATCGGCAGCATCAGCCCGCGGCTCGCCGTCGTCTCCGACAGGATGATCACCGCGGTGAGCGGCGCGCGCACCACGCCGGTGAAATAGGCGACCATGCCGAGGATCACCACCGCGCCGGTCGGATCGTCGGGGAAGACCGCGCGCAGCAGGTTGCCGACGCCGGCGCCGACCGCGAGGCTGGGGGCGAAGATGCCGCCGGGCAGCCCCGCCACCGCGGTGGCGAGCGTCGCGGCGAATTTGGCGGGGCCGAACCACAAGGGCGCATCGACCCCGCCGATCATGCCGCGCGCCGCGCCATAGCCGGTGCCCCAGGTCAGGCCGGTGGCGACGCCGAGCGCGGCGACGACCAGCCCGCAGGCGCCGGCGAACAGCACCGGGCGCGCCTTGCTCCACCGCGTCAGCCGGTGCCGGCCGCTGGCGAGCGCGAGCATCGCCCGCGCGAAGGCGCCACCCGCGAGGCCGCCGGCGAGCCCCGCCACCGGCACCACCACCAGCGCCGCGCCGAGCGACATATGCGCGCCGATCACGCCGAAATAGACGTAATTGCCGGTCAGGCTCTGCGCGACCATGCCGGCGATGACGATCGAGGAGAGCACCATCAGCGTCATCCGCTGCTCATAGGCGGCGGCCAGTTCCTCGATCGCGAACAGCACGCCGGCGAGCGGGGTGTTGAACGCCGCGGCGACGCCGGCCGCGCCGCCGGCGATCACCACCGTGCTCTTGAGCGTCACCCGCATCAGCCGGTGGCTGACCCCCATCACCGCCGCGGCGAGCTGCACCGTCGGCCCCTCGCGGCCGACACTGCCGCCGCACAGGATCGCGCCCATCGTCAGCAGCACCTTGCCTGCCACCGTCTTCACCGCGATCAGATTGCCGGTCGCCGCGGCGGGATCGTCGCGCGCCGCCATCACCTGCGGAATGCCCGATCCGCGCGCCAGCGGCACGTAGCGGCGGGTCAGCCAGACCAGCGCCATGAAGCCGAGCGGCGTCGACAGCAGCGGCAGCCACGGCTGGCGCCGGACGAAGCCGTCGAACAGCGCCGAGGTCGCGTCGGCGAGCTCGGCGAACAGCACCGCGACGATGCCGATCGCCACCGCCCCGGTGGTCACCGCGATCCGCTGGCGGAAGCGCACCGAGGTCGGCCCGCGCGCGCGCAGCAGCGCGCGGAAGCGCGCAGGGGTCCAGCGACGGCCACGGCGGGGAAGATGAGCCATGATGCGTCTTAGGCACAGCAGCCGCCGGGCGTCACCCCGCTTGACGCGCCAAGCCGCGAAGATGTCGCTTCGTCAAATAGACGTGCGCGATCAGGACGGTCGCCGGGCGAGCTATCATAGACTGTGGCGCGGCGGACCCCGCGTCCTGTCCAAAGGCCCCGTCATGCGACCCTATGTCTCGCTCAAGCCCTCGGCCCATATCGACGTCGCGATCCAGGAGGTGCGCCGGCTGCGGCAGGCGCTGGCGCAGGGGCGGCTCGGCGCGCGCAGCGATCCGTCGGCGGGCAGCGGCGCGGTGCGCACGTTGCTCGGCGAGATCGACGCGCTGCTCGATGCGGCGACCCATCCGGTCGAGGCGCTGCGCGACGAGGCGGCGACGCTGATCGCCGCGCACAACCGCGGCGAGGTCGATGCGGTCATGCCGGTGACACGCTTCACCGGCGACCTTGCCGCGATCGCGCGCGACGTCAACGCTGCGGTCGACTGGCACGTGCAATCGGCGCGCCGCATCGTCGCCTGCGTGCGGGCGTTCGGCGCCGGCGATTTCGACGCGCCGCTTGCCCCCTTCCCCGGCAAGGCGGCGTCGGGCAATCAGGTGATCGAGCAGATGCGCGCCAACCTGCGCGACATCACCGCCGAGATCCAGCGGCTGATCGCCGCCGCCACCGCCGGCCGGCTGCGCGAACGCGGCGAGGCGGCGCGCTTCCAGGGCGATTTCGCCGGGCTGATCGCCGGGATCAACGGCATGCTCGATGCGACGCTGCTGCCGATCGGCGAGAGCAACCGCGTGCTCGATCTGGTCAGCACCGGCTCGCTACTCGAACGCGTCGAGATCGCCTGCGAGGGCGATCACCAGCGGATGAAGGAGGCGGTCAACCGGCTGGTCGAGGCGCTCACCCGGGTCGTCGGCACGATCGCGGCCGCCGCGGCGCAGGTCGCCGGGGGCAGCCAGCAATTGTCCGCCGGCGCCGACCGGATGAGCCAGGGCGCGAGCGAGCAGGCCGCCGCGGCCGAACAGGCCTCCGCCTCGATGGAAGAGATGGCCGCCAACATCAAACAGAATGCCGACAATGCCGCGCAGACCGAGAAGATCGCCCGCCAGTCCTCCGCCGAGGCGGAACGCAGCGGTGCCGCCGTCGCCTGTGCGGTCGGGGCGATGCGGACGATCGCCGACAAGATCGGCATCGTCCAGGAGATCGCGCGCCAGACCGACCTGCTCGCCCTCAACGCCGCGGTCGAGGCGGCACGCGCCGGCGATCACGGCAAGGGCTTCGCCGTCGTCGCCGCCGAGGTGCGCAAGCTCGCCGAGCGCAGCCAGGCCGCCGCGGCGGACATATCGCGGGTGTCGGGGGAGACGGTGGTGGCGGCGACCGACGCGGGCGCGATGCTCGCGCGGCTGGTGCCGGAGATCCGCCGCACCGCCGAACTGGTCGCCGAGATCAGCGCGGCGTGTCGCGAACAGGATCTCGGCGCCGCGCAGATCAGCCAGGCGATCCAGCAGCTCGACACGGTGACGCAGCAGAATGCCGCCGCGGCCGAACAGATCAGCGCCACCGCGGCGACGCTCGCCGACCAGGCGGAGGAGCTGCAGCAGGGCATCGCCTTCTTCCGCTGCGCCGACACGCCGGTCGCGGCCCCGCCGGTGCGCGTCGCGACGCGTCACCCCGCCACCGCGAAGCGCCCCGCGATCAAGGGCACGACATCGGCGCGGCTGCTGACGCCGCGTCCCGGCCCGCTCGCCGACCGGTCGCGCCTGCGCGGCTATGCGCTCGACCTCAGCGCCGGCACCGGCGATGCCGACGATGCCGGCTTCGAACGGATGTGACGCGCGCCGCCCGCGCCGGCGCCTGACCGTACCGTTGCGTCGAACGTGATGAATGTCAGAGCCTTGGCGAGGCGCGGCGCGGCCCGTCGACGGCGGGCCGTGCCGGACCGCCCGCCACCGGGATGACCGGCCGGTGCACAGGGCCAGACAGGCGGTGGCCGAGCCCGCGCAACGGGCGCATGACCGCCGCTCTGCCGTCGGCGTCGACCATCGGTCGCCGACCTCTGTGGCGCCATACCGCTTTAACTAAAACTTAAGTCCATAATCGACATGGAGCGGTCGTGACCCTATGTCGCGTCGAACGCGGGGAGCGGCCGTCTCCCGGAGCGGGTGTCACCCGCCCGACCTGATGTTCGAACGTGACCATCGGCCGCGCTTCCGCCGCCCCGTCATCCGCCGGATGCCGGTGTCTTCGCCGTGGCCGTCATCCCCGGGGATGGCGGCGCCATCGATCAAGAGAGTCTGCCATGCGTCCTTATCTCTCGCTTTCCTCCGCCGCCCATATCGATGTCGCGATCGGCGAGGTGCAGCGACTGCGGCAGGCGATCGCGCAGGGGCGGCTCGGCGAACGCAGCGATCCCGCCGTGGCGAGCGGCGCGACGCGCCGGCTGCTCGACGAGGTCGACGCGCTGGTCGAGGCGGCGACCGCGCCGGTCGCGCAGCTGCGCGAGGCGGTGGCGACGCTCGCCGCCGATCATGCCCGCGGCGAGATCGACGCGACGCTGCCGGTCGTGCGCTTCACCGGCGACCTCGCCGCGGTGACGCGCGAGGTCAATGGCGTGATCGCCGGCCATATCGACGCCAAGCGCCAGGCGATGGCCTGCGTCCGCGCCTTCGGCGAGGGCGATTTCGACGCGTCGCTGCCCGCCTTCCCGGGCAAGAAGGCGTTCATCAACGAGACGATCGAGCTGTTGCGCGCCAATTTGCGGCGGCTGATCGCCGAGATGACGCGCATGTCGGCGGACCATGATCGCGGCGACATCGACGTGTTCGTGCCGGTCGAGGCGTTCACCGGCGATTTTCGCACGATGGCGACGGGGATCAACACGATGGTCGCAGGCCATATCGCGGTCAAGAAACAGGCGATGGCGTGTATCGCCCAGTTCGGCGAAGGCGATTTCAACGCGCCGCTCGCCGCCTTTCCAGGCAAGAAGGCGTTCATCAACGACACGATCGAGCTGCTGCGCGGCAATCTGCGCGAGATCACCGCCGAGATCCAGCGGCTGATCGTCGCCTCGACCGCCGGCCAGCTGCGCGAGCGCGGCGACGTCGCGCGCTTCCGCGGCGATTTCGCCGGGCTGATCGCCGGGATCAACGGCATGCTCGATGCGATCCTGCTGCCGATCGGAGAGGGCAATCGCGTGCTCGATCTGGTCAGCACCGGCTCGCTGCTCGAACGCGTCGAGATCGCCTGCGACGGCGATCACCAGCGGATGAAGGAGTCGGTCAACCGGCTGATCGATGCGCTGTCCGGCTTCGCCGGCAACGTCACCGAAGCGGCGGACCGGATGGCCGAGGGCAGCCAGCAGCTGTCGTCGAGCGCCGAGCAGGTCAGCCAGGGCGCGACCGAACAGGCCGCCGCGGCGGAAGAGGCCTCGGCATCGATGGAGCAGATGGCGGCGAACATCAAACAGAATGCCGACAATGCCGCGCAGACCGAGAAGATCGCCCGCCAGTCGTCGGCGGAGGCCGAGCGCAGCGGCGAGGCGGTGGCGCGCGCGGTCACCGCGATGCGGACGATCGCCGAGCGGATCGGCATCGTCCAGGAGATCGCGCGACAGACCGACCTGCTCGCCTTGAACGCCGCGGTCGAGGCGGCGCGCGCCGGCGATCACGGCAAGGGCTTCGCCGTCGTCGCCGCCGAGGTGCGCAAGCTCGCCGAGCGCAGCCAGACCGCCGCGGCGGAGATTTCGGCGATGTCGGGCGACACGGTCGGCGCGGCGACCGAGGCCGGCGCGATGCTGACCCGGCTGGTGCCGGAGATCCGCCGCACCGCCGAGCTCGTCGCGGAGATCAGCGCGGCGTGCCGCGAACAGGACCTCGGCGCCGCGCAGGTCAGCCAGGCGATCCAGCAACTCGATGCGGTGACGCAGCAGAATGCCTCCGCCTCGGACCAGATCAGTGCCACCGCGGCGACGCTCGCCGATCAGGCGGAGGAGCTGCAACAGGGGCTCGCCTTCTTCCGCCGCGGTGACGCCGCTTCCGGCACTCCCCGCCCCCGCCCCGCCGCGAAGCCGCGCGTCGCCAAACGCCCCGCTGCGCAGCGCACCGCGATCCAGGGGACGCGCGCCGCGCGGCTGCTGACGCCGCGGCCGGGCACGCTGACCGACCAGACCCGTGTGCGCGGCTTCGCCCTCGACCTTGCCGCCGGCGAGGTCGATGCCGAGGACGCCGAGTTCGAGCGGATCTGACCCGTCGCGCCGCCGTCGACCGGGATGATAGGCCTGCCCTCACGCCGAAATGGCGGCGATCGTTGCCGACGAACGGGCAGCTGCCGCACTCTTCCCCGCGTTGACTATATTATGTTGCATAACCATCCGCGGGCAGGATCGATGCGACTGACGATCAAAAGCAAAATGGCCTTCACCTTTGCGGTGCTGCTCGCGCTGCTCGCCGCCGTCGTCTGGGTCGGCATCGGCGGCATGGCGCGGCTCGATCAGGCGGTCGACGGGCTGATCCACGGTCCCGTCGCCCGGCTCGACAGCGCGCAGGATCTCGCCAACACCGTCAATCTCGTCATCCGCACCGAGAAGAATCTGGTGATGGTCACCGACGCGGCGCAGATGCAGCAGTTCGACGCCGATCTGATGCGCCTGCGCGGCGAGGTGCAGAAGGCGCTCACCGCCGGGGTGGCGCATGCCCGCGACGCCGACCGGCCGCTGTGGCAGCGGCTGCAGGCGAAATGGGCCGATTATCTGCCGCTCAACGACCAGATCCGCGTGCTCGCGCTCGCCAACCGCAATGCCGAGGCGGGCGCGCTCTCCGCCACGCGGTCGCGGACGATGGTCAATGCGCTCGCCGCGGTCGCCCAGCAGATCGTCGATCAGGCGCGCCAGCAGATGCTCGACGCCAATGGCGAGACGCGGCGCCTGTACGAAACGGCGCGCATGACGCTGATCGTCACCGCGGGGCTGGCGCTGCTGATCGCCTGCGCGGGCGGCGTCTGGCTGTCGCGGCTGGTCTCGCAGGGCCTGCGCAGCGCCGGCCGCGCGGTCGAGGCGGTGGCGGCGGGCGATCTGCACAGCGAGGTGCAGGTCCACCATCAGGACGAGATCAGCGACCTCATCGCCCTGGTCAACACCATGTCGGCGCGGCTGCGTGAGGTGGTGCGCGGCATCGACGAGACGGCGCAGCAGGTCGCGGCGGGCAGCGCGCAACTGTCCTCCGCCTCCGAACAGATGGGCGAAGGTGCGACCGAACAGGCCGCCGCGGCCGAACAGGCCTCTGCCTCGATGGAAGAGATGGCCGCCAACATCAAACAGAATGCCGACAATGCCGCGCAGACCGAGGCGATCGCCCGCCAGTCGGCGCGCGATGCCGAGGGCAGCGGCGCGGCGGTGACGCGCGCGGTCGCGGCGATGCGGACGATCGCCGACAAGATCGGCATCGTCCAGGAGATCGCGCGCCAGACCGATTTGCTCGCCTTGAATGCCGCGGTCGAGGCGGCGCGCGCCGGCGACCACGGCAAGGGCTTCGCCGTCGTCGCCGCCGAGGTGCGCAAGCTCGCCGAGCGCAGCCAGGCCGCCGCGGCGGAGATTTCGGCAATGTCGGGCGAGACGGTGGGGGCGGCGACCGAGGCGGGCGAGCGGCTGATCCGGCTCGTCCCCGACATCCGCCGCACCGCCGAGCTGGTCGCCGAGATCAGCGCCGCCTGCCGCGAACAGGATATCGGCGCGCGGCAGGTCAATGAGGCGATCCAGCAGCTCGACACGGTGACGCAGCAGAACAGCGCCGCGGTCGAACAGATCAGCGGCACCGCGATGACGCTCGCCGAACAGGCGGGCGAATTGCAGCAGACGATCGGCTTCTTCGACCTCGGCGACCGGCCGGCCGCACGCCGCGCCACGCCGCGCGTGCTGACACCGCTTACCCGCAAGCGGACGCTGGTCGCCACGCGCAAGGCGACACCGGCGCTCGCCCCCGGCGCGATGACCGACCAGCGGCCGCGCGGCCATCGGCTCGACCTGTCGAGCGGCGGTCCCGATGCCGAGGACGCCGAGTTCGACCGCGTCGCCTGACTTCGGCACCGGCATGCGGCTCGCCGCTCGACTTGGGCAAGCCATTCGGATTATCGGATATCCTCTCATCCGGCGCGGCGCGGGGCCGCGGCGGTCAGTCCGAGGAGCCGGGATGCCGGTTGCGCATTGCGTCTCGACCACCACCGGTATCATCCTCGGCGCCGACAGCGGCTTCTGCCGGTTGCTGCAACGCCCGCACGCCGATCTGATCGGCGCCTCCTACCGCTCGATCACCGTCGCCGACGATCTCGCCAAGAGCGCGGCGATGCTCGACACCTTGGTCGACAAGGCGGCGCCGACGCAGCTGCGCAAACATTATTGGCGGCCCGACGGCGGGATCGTCGCGGTCGACCTGCTCGTCTCGCGCTTCGACGCGGCGGGGCTGCTCGTCTCGACCCTGTCCTGGGTGGAGGACGCCGGCGCGACGCCGCAGCGGCTGTGGCAGGCGGCGCTGCGGCTGCGCCATCTCTATGCGCTGCGGATGGAGGCGTGGGGCCGCGACCTGTTCGGCGACTATCCCGGATTGATCCTGCTCGCGCTCTATCTCGCCGAGGCGGAGGGGCGGCCGGCGACGCTCGCCGATATCGCCGCGGCGACGACGCTGACCCCCGGCTCGGTCGAGCGCTGGCTGCGCGTCCTCGTCCAGCGCGGCTTCGTCGCGCCGCGCGACGGATCGGAGCTGATCCAGCTCGGCCACGCCGGCCTCGCCACGATCGAACGCCTGCTGACCGCCGCGCTCGCCCCGCTCCCCTAGCGCCGCCGATGGATCGCGCGGCGGGCTGGCGCGACGGCGTGGCATCCCGGGGCGTGGGAGCGGCTGACACCGCCCGAAATTCACGCAAAGCCGCTCGCGCGCCAGCGCACCTCCCTCCGGTCATTGCCGGGCAGACCACTTCCTCCCGAACACCCTCTCCGCGCCTCCGCGTGAACCCTTTCTCTTCGCGTCTTCGCGTCTTCGCGTGGCTCATCGACGTCGAGCGACAGGCAGCCGCCGTGGTTCACGCGGAGGCGCGGAGGCGCGGAGAGGGTGCGTACCGGGAAGCGGAGTGGCTTCGTCGGGAGCGGGACAGCGGCTGACGCCGCAGGTCAGGCGATCGCCGGAGCGCGCCCTTCGTATATCCAGCCGGTGGCGGGCGGAAACGCGGGCCATGCCTCTGCGCCTCTGCGCGCCTCTGTCTCGCGGTGATACAGAGATGACGCGCTTGTCATCCACCCTGTCAGAGGCATGTAACAGGAACGGCTTAGGGGCCGCCATCGCGTCCCGATCCGCGTGCGACGCCACGATGGCGATCGTGGCGGCAGCCCGCCGATCTCCGGCGCGACCGCACGGGGACACGAAGACCGGCCGATCATCCGCGCCGGCGAAGGGGGCAAGAATGACGACAGCGCGCGACCGGCTGGCCGGCGTCGGCACGCGATTGCGCCGCTGGTCGATGCGCCTCGCCGGCGCGCGCGAGGGCATCCCGACCCCGCCGCCCGCCCTGCCCGCCGCGCCGCCCGAGCCATGGCACCACGCCCGCGACCGCGCCGAGGAAGCCGACCGCATCCGCCGCAACGGTTGCCCGTGACGTCCAGTCCGTGATCGCTGGCCAGCCGGCCCTTACAGGTAACGGCTCGCCTTCATGCGCTGGTGCAGGATCCGAACGACGACGATGCCATCGTCCGTTGCGCGAAAATGGATCATATGCTGCTCGACTGTCCGGCGTCGGTAGCCTGGCCGGATATCGGCACAGCTTTGTGCATGATGGGGCGCCTCAGCCAAGGCACCGCAGACGTCTGCGATGAGATCGATATAGCGTACCGCCTGATCCAGACCCCAGCGTGTCGTGCTATAGTCGAATATATCATCCGGATCACGCCGCACGCGGCGCGAACGGCAATTCAGCCATATTGCTCGATCTTACGCTGCTTGAACGCGGCAAAGTCCCAGGTTTGCGGTGCGCCGCTCTGCTCGCCCTCGATCAGGGCATGGCGAAGGGCATTGATCTCACCACGGCGGTCCTGTTCGCGCCGGATCATATCCCGGATCGCATCGCTGTCGTCGGTGTAGCTGCCGGCTTCGATCTGCGCCGCAAGCCATGCATTGTGCTGCTCGGTCGGGATGATGGTCTTGCTGATGGTCGTCATCTCTGCCTCCGCACGCCCTCCCTGCCCGTCCATCATAGCACGACGGTATCGGCCGTCAGCCGTCACCCACCCTTTCGCGCGTTGATCAAGGTGTATTTACTTTAGTTTGAAATTGGTATTATTCAGGTCTGGTAAGGGCCTGATTTGGTTTCCGATTTGACGGAGGCCGGCAGGGACAGCCGGCGCGCGACGCCGGGTCAGAGGGAGAGGCGTCTTGGTTCAGTCGGTTTCGCGTATCGCATTGCTCGCCGCGATGGGGGTGTGGGCGCTGCCCGCCGCCGCCCAGCAGACGCCGCCGCTCGACACGCCCGCCCCCAATGCGAACGTCGCCGCCGCGGCGCAGACCGATCCGCAGCCCGCCGCCGATGCCGCGGTCGCCTCCGACACGCGCGCCGCGGCGATCGCCGGCCAGACCGGCGACGCGCCCGCCTCGGGCGAGATCGTCGTCACCGGCACGCGCATCAACCGCCCCAATGTCACCTCGGCCGCGCCGATCACCTCGGTCACCGCGCAGGACATCCGCGCCCAGGCGCCGGTCAACGTCGAGGACGTGCTCAACCGCCTGCCGCAGGTCGCGCCCGACAGCCAGCAGACCTATAACGATTCGGACGGCCGCCAGCGCATCAAGCTGCGCAGCCTCGGCTTCGAGCGGACGCTGGTGCTGATCGACGGCAAGCGCCTCGGCACGCAGAACGGCCAGGACGTCGGCATCATCCCGCCCTCGCTGCTCGAGCGCGTCGACGTGCTGACCGGCGGTGCCTCGTCGGTCTATGGCTCGGACGCGGTCGCCGGCGTCGTCAACTTCGTCCTCAAGAAGGATTTCGAGGGCGTCCAGCTCGACGCCAATTACAATTTCTACAATCACAACAACAAGGACACGATCGTCTCGCCGCTGGCGCGCGCCGCCGGCTTCACCAGCCCGCGCGGCCTGACCAACGATGGCGGCCGCGCCGACCTGACGCTGACCGCGGGCACCAAGCTGTTCGACGGCAAGCTGCACCTCAGCGGCTTCGTCAACTATCGCAAGACCGACGAAGTCGCCCTCACCTCGCGCTCCAACGCGGGCTGCTACATCACCCAGCTGCAGCTCAACGGCCCGCTGTCGTGCGGCCTCACCCCGAGCAGCTCGACCAGCGGCCTGATCACGCCGCAGTCGGGCGTCAACAAGGGCGCGCAGTTCGTCAACAATCCCGACGGGTCGCGCAATTTCGTGCCCTTCGCGGCGGGTGCCGGCAACGCCTCCAACTATTTCAGCGGCTATGCCTATCAGCGCCCCTCCGAGCGGGTGAACGCGGGCGGCTTCGCCAGCCTCGACCTTGCGCCCGAAGCCGAGCTCTATGCCTCGGGGATCTGGTTCCGCGACAAGTCGTACAACAATTATCCGACGATCGCCTCCGGCACCGTCAACGTCAGCTGCGCCAACCCCTATCTGTCGGGGACGCAGGCGACCGCGATCGGCTGCGGCGCCGGCACGACCAGCGTGCCCGTCACGCTCGCCTATCGCCTCGGCGAGATGAACGACCGGCCCGATACCTATGTCAACACCGGCGTCCGCCTGACCGGCGGTGTCCGCGGCAAGGTCGGCGATGCCTGGACCTATGACGTGGGCGGCGTCTATGCGCGCAACCATCAGGATTACATCCCGAGCTTCGCCATCCCCGGCCGCCTGCAGAATGCCGTCGACGTCACCGGCACCGCCGCCTCGGCGAGCTGCGCGAGCGGCGCGGCGGGCTGCGTGCCGTTCGACATCTTCAGCGCCGGCAACACCGATCCCGCGCTGATCAACTATCTGTTCGGCACCGGCACCGCGGTGACCACCGGCACGCTGTACGACGTGCAGGCGAACATGACCGGCGACCTCGGCAAATACGGCATCACCTCGCCGTTCGCCGAACAGGGCGTCGCGATCGCGCTCGGCACCGAATATCGCAAGGACACCCTGTCGTCGCGCGCCGACAGCGCCTATCGCAGCGCGCTCGGCGGCACCGACAGCTATCTCAGCCAGGACGTCTGGGAAGCCAATATCGAGGTGCAGGCGCCGCTCATCGAGCACAAGCCGTTCGCCGAGCTGGTCCAGCTCAACGGCGGCTATCGCGTGTCGAAGTACAGCAGCAATCCGAGCACCTTCAACACCTGGAAGGTCGAGGGCGTCTATGCGCCGGTACGCGATCTGACCTTCCGCGCCTCGTTCAACAAGGCGCAGCGCGCGCCGACGGTGGTCGAGATCCGCCAGGCGAGCAACATCGAGTTCGCCGCGGGCGGTTCGGGCACGTTCAACGATTTCTGCGCGCCGACCGTCACCACCACCGCGACCGGCGTGACCTATGGCGCGCCGATCGCCTCGCGCGAGGTGTGCCGCGCCACCGGCCTGTCCGACGCGCTCTACGGCAGCACCACCCTGCTGTGCAGCAACAACACCACGCCCAACGGCACCAACGCCTGTTCGGTGCGCTCGGGCGGCTTCACCGCCGATCCGGAGACCGCCTACACCCAGACCTATGGGCTGGTGGTCAAGCCGCGCTTCGTCAAGGGTCTGGTGTTCTCGGTCGACCGCTACCGGATCAAGATCGACAACTCGCTCGGCTATAACGACTATAGCTATTACACCGACGGCTGCCTGCGCTCGGGCGGCGACCAGTTCTTCTGCCAGGGCATCGTCCGCAACGCCAACGGCACGCTGTTCGCCAGCGGCACCGATGCCACCACCGGCTTCATCCGCCAGGGCACGACCAATTATTACACGTCGATCGCGCGCGGCTATGACTTCCAGGCGCAATATGCGCTCGATCTCGATGCGATCGGCCGGCTCGACTTCGGCTTCAACGGCTCGCTGACCACCTTCGCCGGCGGCCAGGATTCGCCGCTGCAGCCGCAGCGCAACTGCGCGGGCTATTACGGCAACGGCTGCGGCCAGCTGATCCCCAAGTGGAGCCACGGCCTGCGCACCACCTACACCACCGCCAACAAGGGCTTCAGCGCCTCGTTCAACTGGCGCTATGTCGGCTCGCTGACCAACGCCAACAATTCGGGCGATGCGGCGATCGGCGGCACCGCGGACCGCGCGCTGACCAATTACTATCGCGTCGCACCGCAGAGCTATTTCGACCTGGCGCTCAATTTCGCCATCGCGAAGCAGTTCTCGCTGCGCCTGATCGCCAACAACCTGCTCGACAAGAGCGCGCCGATCGTGCCGGATTCGTACAATATCTCGCTGGCACGCAGCAACACCATCCCGCAGCGCTACGATTCGCTCGGCCGCAACATCGCGATCGGGACGACGATCAACTTCTGATCGGCTTGTAAGGGCGGTGCCGGCCCGCTCCCCCGCCCGGCCTCCCACACGGTATCCTGATGGGAGGCCGGGCGGGGGAGCGGGCCGGCACCGCCTTCGACATGCGCTCTTGCGCGCATGTCGAAGGCCCCTTTCAAATCTCCCCGGCCGCGATCAGCCGGGCGAGCAGCGCATCGAGGCGGAGTTGCCAGCCAGGTCCGGCGCGGCGCAGATGATCGACCGTCCGCATGTCGAGGCGCAGCCGCACCTCGACCGTCGGCGCCGCATGCGGCAGGCCGCGCCGGTGCGACGGCGCCATCCCGGTCATGAAGGCGAGGTCCATCGGCGGATTGTCGTCGTGGATCGCCGGGTCAAATCTGGCCAAGATAGAATCTCGCTTCATGCGGTTCCGCCCGCCGCAGGCTGATCACCCGCACCGCGCCGTCGTGCGAGCCAGGGGTGAACACCAGCACATGCACGCGCTCGGCGATCAGGCCGAGCGCGACGAAGCGGCGGTGACCGTAATCATAGCGGTCGTCTTCGCGTTCGAGCGCGCTGCTCCAGTCGAACTGGGCGGCACTGTGCCAGGATACGCCGTGACGGGCGATGTTGCGGACGTCTTTCGCCGGATCGAACTCAACCTGCATCGACTGTACGTAGACAGAAAAGCTATCCGCCCAACGCGATGCGACAATGACGCGCGGGGATGCGAGGTCGCCCCCCCGCCGTCCCCGGGAAGACGATGGCTCACGCGGAGGCGCGGAGGCGCGGAGAAAGTGCGTGAGGCTGGCGGGGCCCGGTCATCTGCAAGAGGGAAGCAGAGCCGGGGCGGATACGTATCCGCCCCGCCCCTCCGCGCCTCCGCGTGAACCCGTCTGCCCGCGCGCTCAGCTGATCGCGAGGCCGCGGAAGCGTTCGTCGAGATGGGGGGCGATGTGCAGCGCCGCGGCGATATCGGCGTCGGCCGCGGCGGTCTGGCCGAGGTGGCGTTCGGCGAGGCCGCGGCCGTAGAGCGACCAGGCGTCGCGCGGGCTGAGCGCGATGCTGGCGGTATAATCGGCCACCGCCTTGTCATAGTCGCCCATCCGCAGCCGGATCAGCCCGCGCGTGTCGAGGAAGCGGGCATTGTCGCGACGCTGGTGGATCGCGCTGTCGGCGTCGGACAAAGCGGCGGGCAGGTCGCGCCCGGCGAGCGCGCGCACCCAGGCGCGGTCGTTCTGCGCGACCGGCTTGCGGCTGTCGTCGGGATGGATGCGGATCCAGCCGTCGAACTGCGCGATCGCGCGGTCGAACTGGTCGATGTCGCCATAGAGCGCGCCGAGCGTCAGCCGCAGGTCGGACGCCGCCGGCGCGGCGCGATCCGCCGCCGCGATATCGTCGCTCGCGGCGGGGCGGTCGTGCGCCGCCAGCCGCATCCGCGCACGCAGCACATGCGCCTCGGCATCGTCGGGGGCGAGCGCCAGCGCGCGGTCGAGATCGTCATGCGCCGCGCCGGTCTGATGCTCCATCAGCCGCACCGTCGCGCGCTGGTAATAATAATGGCCCTGCTGCGGTGCGAGCTGGATCGCCGCGCTGAGATCGGCGTCGGCCTGTGCATATTGATGGCGCGCGGCGAACACCATCGCGCGCTGCGCCAGCCCGGCATCGTCCTTGGCATCGGGCGTCGCCACCGGCACCGCCAGCGCCGCGCCGCTGGCATCGACCGCATGCGCCGGATTGACGTTGAACACCGGCCCGCCGTCATAGGTGAAGAACAGGCGATGCTCGCCATTGGCGACGTAGACGCGGTGCGACAGGAAGAAATCGGCGCCGATCAGCATGTCGACGTCGTCCATGCCGAGATCGCCGATGCGCAGCTTGCTGTGGTTGATCTGTTCGCCGCCGATCGCGAAGGCGTCGAACGGCGCCAGCCAGGTCTTGACGATATGGCGGCCGATGCCGCGGCTGTAGCCGGCGGGGATGACGCCGGGGCTGTCCGGCGTCACGCCGGCACGCGCCGCCGCGGCCAGCGACAGCATGGTGGTGCTCGCGCCGGTGTCGAACATCGCGCGGATCTTGGCACCGTTGAGCAGCACGGTGGCGATGGTGTGCGGCTGGTGCGCGTCGCGCGGCAGGATGGTCAGGATCGACACCGGCCGCCCCGCCGCCCAATAGGCGAAATCCTCGTGCGCGCAGCTTTTGGGGTGGAGCAGCCGGATCGCGCCATGCGCCAGGTCATATTCGACATCGCCGAGGCCGAGCACGTTCTGGCCGAGCAGCCCCGCCCCCGGCCCGACCTCGCTGCCGCCGACGATGAACGGCACGTCGTGCAGCGGAATGCCGGCGAGCGTCAGCGTCCTGACCCGTGCGAGATCGGCCTGCGTGCTGCCGCCGATGCCGCGGACCACGAATTGCGGCGGCAGCATCGACAAGGGCAGCGCCAGTTGCCTGGCATAGCCGGGCGAGATGCTGCTGAAGAAGGCGCCGCTGTCGGCGACGAAGCGCACCGGCTGGCCGTTGACGGTCGCGTCGACCATCGGCTTCTCGCCGACCATCGCCACCTTGAGTTCGGCGAATTGCGCCACCTCGCATTTCGCCCAGGCGGTGCCCGGCGCGGCGAGCGCGAACAGCGCGGCGACGACACGGGCGAGCGACGGGGGCCGGACGGACATGCGGGTCTCCTTCCCCGCCGGGCGCGGGGGCGGACGAAGGATGCTGTCGCTGCGGGCGTTAACGCAAATGACAAAGGCGTCAGGGATCCGGCCGGAGTGGGCGGATAAGCGCGGCCACCCATGCTCCCGCTTTCACAAGACTCCTGCAACACCACGCCAGTGCCCCTGCGCACGCAGGAGCCCAGGGTCGCAAAGAGTGTCGGTCGTTGCTCTGCTTGACCCTGGGTTCCTGCTTGCGCAGGAACACGGTGACATCGCGCATCGACGCCGACGTCCACGGCGGTCCCGCCTTCACGCGGGACTACCGCCCCTCAGCCGAACGCCTTGCTCACCCCGACGAAGAACCCCCGCCGCGGGCCGTATTGCGGCGCGCCGACGCCGACGCCGCCGCCGTCGCGGATCTCGTATTTATGGTCGGCGACGTTGATCACGTCGAACCGCACGTCGACGTCGGGCGCGGCGAAATGGTGGCTCGCGGTGAGGTTGACCTGCGCATAGGGCGACAGTTTCGCGCCATTGGGCACCGCGCCGTCGGTGCGCAGCCCCGAGCCGTAGAGCAGGCTGCCGCCGATCTTGCTCCCCGCCAGCGCACCCGTGCGCAGCGCATAGGAAAGGCCGCCCGAGCCGGTGTAGCTCTGGTCGTGGTCGAGATAGATGTAATGACCGGCGATATAGGCGAGATCGTCGGCCGAGAAGCTGAACTGGCTCGAGACGATGTCGCGTCCCTTGGCCTTGGCCGCGGCGAAATTGGCGTAGAGGCTCCAGGGGCCGCGCGCGTAACTGGCGTTCGCCTCGATCCCGCCGATCCGCCCCTGCGCATAGTTGAACGGCGTCAGGATGATCGGCGCGCCGAACTGGCCCTCGTCGATCAGGTTCTTGGAGATGCGATAATAAGCGTCGATGCCCCAGGTGAGATGCGCGTCCGCCCTGATCTGGAAGCCGGCGTCGAAATAATGCTGGCGCTCGGCGAACGGCGTCGTGTCGGTGGTGACCTCGGGATAGGCGCTGGTGCCGGCGAGCGCGGCGACGCTGGTCACCGCGACATTCTCGAACGGGGGCGGCACGAAATAGCGCGCATAGCCGATATGGCCGGTGAAGCGGCTGTCCGGCTGCCACACCAGATTGGCGCGTGGGGAAAGCTGCTGCTCGGTGCGATAGCCGGCGTAATGATCGTAGCGCGCGCCGTAATTGAGCGTCAGCGTCGGCGCGAGCTTCCATTCGTCCTGCAGATAGAGGCTGAGCGTCACCGCGGTCTTGGCGGCGCGATCGGCGAGGACGATCGGCTCGCCCGCCTGCGCGCCGCTGTCGTCGACCGGGAAGACGCTGGTCTGCGTCGCGCTGGTGCTGCGGTCGCGGCTGACCAGCAGGCCGCCGCGCAGCGTATGCGCGCTGCCGAGATGATAGACCGCGTCGCCCTGCGCGCCGATCGTGAAATCCTGCTTGAGCGCCGCCTGCGCCTGGCCGTCGAACAGCAATTCGCCGAGCAGGTCGGGCCGGTAGCGCAGCGACGAATAGCGCGCGAACACCGACGCCTGGATGGTCAGCGGCTCGGCATCGTGGAGCAGGCTGAGCTGGCCGAAGCCGGTGCGTTCGAGCTGGCGCTCGTTCAGCGCCTCGCTCGGATAGGCGGTGCGCCCGCCGACCGACCAGCTGCCGTCGGGCTGCGCGCCGACCGGATCGGGGATCTGGAACCATTGGTTCGAATAACCGCCGACGAACGAGACGCGGTTGTTGTCGTTCAGGATGTGATCGACATAGGCGAAGCCCTGATATTGGTCGGTGTCGTCGTGCACCGGGTTCGAGCGCCCGTCGACGCTCTCGATGCCGAGCGCGTCATGGCGATAGTCGCCCGAGACGAAGTAATTGGTCCGCCCGGTCGAGCCGCCATAGGTGAAGCTCGGCTCGATCGTGTCGTGGCTGCCGCCGTAGAGCGAGACGGTGCCGCCGTTGTGGAACAGCCCGCTCTTGGTGGTGATGTCGATGATCCCGGCGCTGCGCAGGCCATATTGCGCGGGCAGCGCGCCGGTGAGCAGCTCGAGCCGGTCGACCAGCCGCGGCGACAGCGTCTGGCCGAACACCGCCAGCCCTTCGGGCAGGACGGTGCCGTTGATGCGATATTGCAGGCCGTTGTGATCGTCGCGGACGTGGAACTGGCCGAAGCCGTCCTGCACCACGCCGGGCAGCTGGAGCAGCACCTGGTTGAACTGCTGGTTCTCGCCGCCGGGCAGCGCCTGGATCGTCGCGCTGGTCATCTCGTAGCTGGTTGCGCCGAGGCTCGGCTGGATATGCGCGCGCGCCGCGTCGAGCCGCTGGCCGGTGACGACGATGTCCTTCGCCGGGGCGGGATCGGCCGGTGCCGGCGCGGTGGCGGGATCGGCGCTGGTCTGGGCCGGTGCGCCGGTCGTGGCCCCGGTCTGGGCATGGGCGACGGCGGGGAGCAGCAGCGGCAACATCGTCACGATCAGCGGGCGCATCGAAACCTCATGATATAAAGTTACCTCTCCCACCCGCGGCCCTGCACCCCGCGCCGGTCGCGGGCAAGCCGAACCCGCGAGGATGACGGATTATTCATCGGAATGTTAGGCGAATGCACTGGTGGCACCGCGCCACATCGCGCAGTTGAACGCGCGCTGAACTTGTCGCAGACTGACGGCATGAGTCGATGGGCCTCGGCCTCTCAGACATCGACTATACAGCCTTGGCGCCCGTCCCGGCCCGCCGCCGGGACGGGCTTTTTCTCGACCTTCGTTTGGGGTTCGTGCAGAGGCGCGGAGGGCGCAGCGAGGATATGGCTCCCGGGGCGGCGGCTGGCGTCGCATGAGGGTCACGCGAAGCCGCAAAAAGGGCGCGCGTCAGCCCAGGGCTCTGCTCCCTCCAGCCGTTGCAGGGCGGCACGTCCCCTCCTGCGCGCACCCCTCCGCGCCTCCGCGCCTCCGCGTGAACCCCTTTTCGTCGCGTCTTCGTGTCGTCGCGTGAACCCTCTCCTCCCGACGATCAGCGGCGGCCGGATTTTGGTCACGCGGAGGCGCGGAGGCGCGGAGGCGTTGCATGTGGGGCAATGGCGTGGCTTCCCCCGGAAGGAGACAGCAGCTGGCGCCGGATGCGGTCACGCAAGCCGCGACCTCACGCCCCGCTCTGCGACCTCCGCGCCTCTGCGCGCACCGATCGTCTCCGTGTAAGCCGCCCGGCGCGCATCAGAATTTCGAGATCAGCGCCACCCCCGCAATCATCAGCACCGCGCCGGCGAAGCGCATCGGGTTCATCGCATGCTGTTCCATGCGCAGCAGCCCGAAATGGTCGATCGCCAGGCTGGCGAGGATGTTGGCGGTGATCGTCACGCCGTTGACCGGGCCGGCGCCGAGCGTCTGGATGAAGGTGAAGCCGGCGAACACCGCGACCGCGCCGACGATGCCGCCGAGCGGCGCCCACCAGGGCATCGTCGCGAAATCGCCGACCGTCGGCAGCGGCTTGGGCATGCAGACGAACAGCGCCGCGGTGACGAACAGCACCAGCAGGAACGACAGCGAGGTCGCCAGCCACGGATTGTGCAGCGACTTGTTGAGCTCGCCGCCCATCGCCGCACCGGCCGCCTGCAACATGCCGGCGACGAAGATGAAGGGAAATGCCCAGGCTGCATTCATCGCATCATGTCCATCGGTTGCGGCGCAGGTCCGCGCTCGCCCACCAACCCCAGGCCGATCGCAAATGTTGCACCCGCCCGATAAAAGAATCGGCGGTAATAGGACACGATAGCTGTAGTATCAGCGTGCGATCCAGCCCGACAACGACACTATAGCGTACCTATTTACGCGTCCTGCGGGTCTTGGTCCGCGGCGGTGTCTTGACCGGACAGGGGAAGGCCTCGCGCAGGCCGGCACGGATCACGAAGGACGGGGCGGCATCGCTGTCGTCATGCTTGCGTAGATATTTGCGCGCCGCGGCGAGTACCGCGATGTTCGACGCGCGCTCCGGCGACGGGCAGATCTGCCGCGCCACCGACAAAGTGTCGAACACGCCGAGGATATAGCCGGTGCAGAAGCTCGCGGTCGGGTCCTTGTCCTTGCCCTGGCATTGCGCGGCGAGCTGGCCGGTGGTCAGCGCGCTCACCACCACCGGGCGGTCCGCCGCAGCGAGCAGCGCGAGCGTCAGCAGCAGCATCGCATCCTCCTCATGCCGGCGCGCCGAGATAGGGCAGCAGCCGCAGCCGCGGGAAGACGGTATCGAGCGGCAGCGTGTCGGGCAGGATGTAGACGATGCCGCCCTTGCCGGTGAAGCGCGGCCGCAGCGTCTTGGTATAGAAGGACGTGCCGACGTTGATGCAGCCGAAGCTGATGCGATTGTCGTCCGGGGTCGGCGACAGCAGCCGCGCGACGCGATGTTCGCTCTTGTGGGTGGTGATCACCGCATGCAGCGCGACCGAATTGGCATAATCGACCCACAGCACGCGCTGGTTGCCGAAGGCGCGGCCGAATTTGGCGACGAACCGTCCCGCCGGGGTGGTGCGCTCGGCGGGGCCGATCTCCTCGAGCCGCTTGGCGCCGACGCCGGGCGAGGATTCGTCGCCGACGCCGATGCCGAGCAGCACCGGCGTCGCGCCGCGCGGCGTGCCATCGGCGTCGAACAGGAACAGCGCCGCCTGCTGTTTGTCGATCACCGCATAGGGCAGGCCGGCATTGTCCTGCGCCGCGGCGATCCAGGCGATCACCTGTGCCGCCGCGGGCGACGGCACCGGGACGAAGGCCGGCGTCGCCGCGGTCTGCGGCTTGGCCTTGGACTTCGTCTTGACCTTGGCCTTGGCCGCTACCCTGGCGCCGGCCTTGACCGCGCGCGCCTGGGCGGCCGGCACGGCCTCGACCGGGGCGACGAGCGCGAGGATCGCGGCGAGCGCCGGCCAGCGCCAGTCGCCGCGTGGGGCCGCCGCCCGCCGCATCCGCAAGCGATCAGCCGCGCGGACGACGCGCGCGCTGCTGCGCCTGCTGCTGCACCTGCTGGTCGAGCCCGTCGACGCGGCCGTTGAGCTGGTCGATGCGCTGGCCGTTCTGCTGCGCCTGACCCGCGGCAGCCTGTGCCTGGGCGAGCGCCTGGCCCGACGTGCCCTCGACGGTGCGGAGGCGGCCGTCCATGCCATCGATGCGCGTGTTGACGGTGGCGATCTGTTCGCGGACGAACCCCTTGGTCGCGCAGCCGCCGAGCGTGCCCGCTCCGGCGAGGATCAGGACGACCGCAGACGATTTGGCGATATTCAGACGCATAAGTTACCCTCCGATAAGGAAGCGGCAGACAGCGCAGCGTTAACGACGCTGACAATCGATATCCGGCGAAGCGTGCCAAGTCTGCGGCGGGCATGCCGCGGATTTGCGCGCTGTCGCAACGGTATAACGAGGCGACCCGCGGATCGTTGCATGTCCGAACCGATGGCCCGACGCGGGGGATGAGGGCGCGCACAGAGGCGCGGAGGACGCGAAGCCGGGGGAATGCGCCCGCGCGCCTGCCATTCGGCCTCACACGACCCTGCGGCGCAGCCGCCTTGCACGATACGCCGGAAAGCCACGCCGCTCCCCAAACACGGTCTCCGCTCCTCCGCGGCTCCGCGGCTCCGCGTGCACTCTGCGGCGCAGCCGCCTTCGGGAGGCCCGGAAAGCCGCGGCGCGTCCCCAGCACGTCGTCGCTGCGCCTCCGCGCCTCCGCGCGAACCCAGGCGCCTGCCCGGCGAACGCGCAGCTTTGAGGCATGCGGGTAAAGGCCGGTACGGACGCCATTTTTACGTTCCGTTAAGGAATAAGCGTCAGGAACGCTGACGCTCGGTGCCCCCCCAAGGCCGGGTAGCCTCGCCTGCGCCAACCCGCGCGGCGAGGCGTTTTTCCCGCCCCGCGCCCGCACGTGGCGTCCGATCCGTTAACCAATGACGGTTAGGGGGCGGGCATGTCATCCCCCGCCCCTGCGCTGCGCTCGCCGCTCGAGCGGATGCTCGAATGGACGGCCGGCCTGCCGGCGCGGCAGACCGTCCCGGGCCTCGCCGCGGCCTGGGCGGTGGTCGTGCTGCTCGATGCGGCGACCGGCCGGCTCGTCTCGCTCAACACGCTCTATCTGGTGCCGCTCTGCTTCACCGCCTGGTGCCTGGGCGGCGGCTGGGGGCTCGTCTCGGGGGTGCTGGCGGTGGCGACGACGCTGGCGATCAACGGCTTCGGCGACGGCCTGTCGGCGCAGGCGTCGCACGTGCCGACGGGGATCGCGATCTGGAATGCGGCGATGCGGATCGCCGGGGTCGGCTTCCTCATCCTGCTGGTCGGCGCGTTCCGGCGCACCTTCGACCGCGCACACGATCAGGCGCGGATCGATCCGCTCACCGGCCTTGGCAACCGCCGTGCCTTTGCGATCGAGAGCCGGCAGATCGCGCGCCAGGCGCGCGGCCTGCTCTACGGCCTGATCGATCTCGACGATTTCAAGCGGATCAACGACGTGCACGGCCATGCCACCGGTGATGAGATCCTCTGCGTCGCCGCCGGCGCGTTGCGCGGCGCGCTGCGCCCCGGCGATGCGACCGCGCGGATCGGGGGCGACGAGCTCGCCTTCTGCCTCGCCGCGGACGACGGATGCGCCGAGGCGCGCGTCGCCGACATCCACCACCGCGTCACCACCGCGCTCGCCGGTGCGCGCGTGCCGGCGACGTGCAGCCTCGGCGCGGCGCTCAGCCACGAACCCGGCGTCGCCTTCGCGCTCGCCGCCGCCGATCGCGCGATGTACGCCGCCAAACGCCACGGCAAGGGCCAGTGGCGCTTCGTCGCCTGATTCGCCGCCGAACGTATCAAATATTGCCGCGCCCACGGCGTTAGTCGCGCCCGGCCGATCGCCCGGCTGTTCCACGATTGTTCGATAGCTGCTGTCACCTGAGCTTTGCGCCATGTTGTCCCACGCTGGCACCACGACGACATTGCGGCACGGCATTGCTTGATCCTGACAAGTGAAGAACAGGCTTGTCAGCGTCAACTTAGCGATTATTGCACGGTCATCGTCACGCCAAAGGAGCACAACATGGCCGACCAGAACGACTTTGACACCAGCATCAGTCCGGTGGAACTCGCAACCGAATTGACTGTGGCGTGGCTGAGCAACTCCAATAACCGGGTGAGCGCGGACGATGTGCCGGCGTTCCTGCAGCGGATGCACGACACCGTCGTCGCGCTGTCGACCGGCAGTGCCAAGGGCGGCGACGATGCCGCGCCGGCGCAGGATTACACGCCCGCGGTATCGGTGCGGAAGTCGCTCGCCTCGCGCGACCACATCATCTCGATGATCGACGGCAAGCCCTACAAGACGCTGCGCCGCCATCTCGCCACCAACGGCATGACCCCGGACGAATATCGCGCCCGCTACGGGCTCAAGGCCGATTATCCGATGGTCGCCCCCGCCTATAGCGAGAGCCGCAGCGCGATGGCCAAGACGATCGGTCTCGGCCGCAAGCCCGGCCAGACCAATGCCGCCAAGGGGGAGGCCAAGCCCGCCCGCAAGCCCAAGGCCGACGCGACCGCCTGAGCCGACCGGCCCGGAGCCGCGCCCCGCGCGCGGCTCCGGCCATGATCCGTCCGGTTCGCGGTCACTCGTTTCATGGGTGGAACGTTCTTTTATTTGGTGGGTTTTCAGTACTCTCGCTGAAAAGGCCGCCATGCCGCATGTGCTGATCATCGAAGATTCCTATCTATTCGGCGAATTCGTCGCCGATGCCGCGACCTTGGCCGGCGCGGGCAGCATCGAGGTGGCGGAAAGCCAGGCCGCGGCCGAGCGCGCCGCCGCGCGTCGCGCCCCCGATCTGATCATCGCCGACGTCTGCCTGCGCCACGGCACCGGCACCGCCGCGGTCGCGCGGATCGCCGCCGACGGCGTCGCCGCGCCGGTCCTCTATCTTACCGCACATCCCGATCGCTGCCCGAGCGGCGGGCGGGTGATCGCCAAGCCGGTGTCGCACGACCGGCTGCGGCTGACGATCGCCGAGGCCTTTGCGAATCACGCCACGCCGCATCGGCAGCGTTAACCATACCGCGGCATGGAAAATGACGCGACCGGGACGCCGGCGGGTGACCCTCCGTGCCGACGGTACGGTGCCGGCGGGCGCGCGGCGGCCGCGCCATTGCGGCGGATGCAGCGGCCATGACGGAGGATGCAACCTGCCCCGTTTCGGGACCCGCCAGATCCGCGAACTCTGGTGGATTACCGTGGGTTTGGTTATAGTTAAGCACGACAGGGTGAGGCGTTGGTGTGCTTGGATTTCTATGCCGGCACGGCATCCACCGATGGCGGCACAAGCCCGCCACGGTGCGCAAGGGAACGGTGATTTCGCGCTGCGGTCGCTGCAACGCGGTACGGGTGACGCATGCCCGAAACACAAAAGATCGCGAAACCCCTTGAACCGGTACCATAAATGGATACGTTAACCACTCATAGCGAAAACGCTGGGAGAGGCTCTGATGCGTATCTTCAACTACCCCGAGGCCGACCGTCATCCGTTCGGCGCCCATGGCATCCTGATCGCGCTGCCGATCGCCGCCGCCCTCTGGGCCGGGATCATCGCCACCGTCTTCTGATAAGCGTCGCGGCACGGGGACGTGCCGCGCCCGACCACGCCGACGCGACGGTTTTTTGTCGCGTCGCGTGACCGCGAGCGCTGCCGGCCTTCTATCATGGAGGCATGAATATTGGCAGCGCCCCGCCGGCGGTCTACGCCGATCCGCAGCATTACGGCCCCGTGCCGGCTGCTCCCGTCGCGAGCGTCGCCGCGATCGACGCGCTCACCGCGGCCGCCACGCCGTCGGCGATAGCGCGGCCCGAGCCGGCAGCGGAGGCCGCCCATCCGGCCGTGCCGCATCCCGATCCCAACCGGCTCGATCCCAATCAGCCCGATCCCGCGCATCGTGCCGCCGAACATCGCGCCGAAGCCCGGCGCGAGGCGCGTCACGCCGCCACCGCGACCGAGACGCTCGAGGCGTTGCGCACCGCCAAGCGCGAGGCGGAGGTAGCGCGTCTCCACGCCACCCAGAAGATCGCCGATCTCAAGGCACAGCTCCACCTCGTCGAGATGCTGCACGTCGGCGATCCCGCCAAGCGCGGTGAGGCCGCCGAACAGATCGCGCGCGAGCTCGCCGCGACGGTGCACGATTATATCAACGCGGGCGGCACGATGATCCCGAGCAGCGCGCCCGCGCCGGTCGGCAGCGACGATACGCCGGCGCCGACCGACACCGCCGCCGTCGCCGCGACCGCCACGGCCCCCGCGCAGATCGAGGCGACGCGCGCGACCGATCCGGCGGTGCTCGTCGCCGCCGCCGCGGTGGGCGGCGCGATCCACGCCGATATCGCGTCCGCGCAGACCGCCACCCCCGTTGGGCGGACCGACGCCGCGCCCGCCGATCTGGCGAGCGCGGTGGCGCGGGTCGGCGCGATCGACCCGGTCGCGGTGACCGTCGACCACGATCCGCATGCGCTCTTCGCCCGTGAAGCGCAGGCGCTCGCCCGCGACCTGCGCAGCCTCGCCCGCCGCGACCGCGACGACGACGGCGCCGCCGCGATCGACCAGACGCTCGCCGACATCCTCACCCCCGCCGCCCCGCCGCCTCGCACGACGCCGGCGGGCTGAGCGGGGCGGGGTGCATCACGCATCCTGCGATGGCTGCGATCTGCCGGCTACGGCCGTCCTGACATTCCGGTCCGGTCACCGGCGGTGGCGTCGCTGCGGCCCGGTTACCGCAGCGCCGTCGCCACGGCTCGGTCACCGCGTCCCGCCCCACAGGCACGAACGGGCCGCCGGCTCCCGCCGGCGACCCGTCCGCATCGCTGCCGCCGCGCTCAGGACGCGCGGTAGAGCTTCAGCCGATATTGCGTCGTGTCGGTGCCGGTCGCATTCTGGTTGGGCCCGATCACGAAGGTGACGACATCGCCCTGTTTGAGGGTGATCCCCTTCAGGCTGAGGTCGGAATGGCCCTTGAACATCGTCGTATAGACCGTCTTGGCGTTGACCACGACGCCGACGTCGATGCCGTCCGCCGAATTGGCGTTGACGTCGAACGCGCCGACGATGTTGAACGTCCCGTCATAGGGCGAGGTGTAGCGCAGGATCGCCTTATAGGCGTCGGGTGACCCGCCGGTGTTATAGTCGACCGGGCTCACCGTATTGGCGTTGATGTTGAACGGGCGCAGCCAGTCGATGCCGATATAGGGCATCCAGTCCGAACTCGCGATCTCGCCGCCGCCCTGGGTATAGGCCTGGGTATAGGCCTGCGAGCGCACGCCATAAGCGAAATAGCTCCACGGCCCCTCGAACTTGGTCGATCCGTCGAGCGAATTGGTGAAGTCGAACTGGTCGTAACTGTCGGCGACGAGCTGCGTCGACCCGAGCGTGACGTTGCTGCCGTAGACGAGCGGCGTATCGCTGACGATGATCGTCGGCGAATTCTGGTCGAGCGTCGCCGGCTTGGCGATCGCGACGCCCTGCGAATTGTAATATTTCGCATTGGCCGAGACGGTGAGGCTGCGCGGATCGCCCCAGATCACCATCGCCTTGTCGCCGAACTGATAGGCGTAGACGAACGGGTCGGTGGCGATGCGCTTGCCGGCGCCTTGGGTGAGCACCTGCGTCGCCATCACCTGATAGCCCTGCCCCGGCGGCAGCACCGCGCCCGCGAACGAGGCGAGCGCGACGTTCTTGTACCAGATGTTGCTCGCGCTGCCCTGCTGGCGCAGCGCATACCAGTCCGCCTCGGCGACGCCTGCCGACGCCATCACCGCGACGCTCTTGACCAGATAGTCGGCGGTGTCGGGGATGCTGTCGAGCTCCTGCGCGAACTCGGTCATGTGGATCGGCTTGGCGCTGCTTCCCATCGCGTTGCGCAGCACGGTGAGCTGCTTGTCGAGCTGCTCGGGATTGGTCGTATAGGGATGGACGACGATCCCATCCATATAGTTGAGCCCGCCGAGCGCGAACAACGTCTTGAAGTAACCGACCGGGATCGCCAGCGCCGCCCCGCCCAGCACCTTGACGTCGGGATGCGTCGCCTTGACCGCGGTGTAGACCGCTTTCAGCATGTCATAGTAATATTTCTGGCGGGCGGGATAGCCGTCGTTGAACACCGGCCCGGTGACGAAGTTGAACGCATTGTATTCGTTGCCGACCTCGATCGCCTTGACGCGCGGGAAATGGTCGAGCGTCGCGACGATCATCTTGGCGTAAGCGGCGCGGCCGGCGTCGGTATAGGGGGTGTAACCGCTGTCGTAGAGCGAATTGGTGTTGTCGAACAACAAGGTCACCGGGAAGCCGCCGTCGATGACATTGTCGATCCAGCTCACCTTGGGCGAGGTGAACTGATAGACGCCGGGCGACTTTTCGATCTCGGTCCAGGCGACGCCGTCGCGCACCTGGGCGACGCCAAGCGTCTTGGCGGTCTGCAGGATCGAGAAATCCCAGGTCTGCTGGCCGAAGGCGGTCGCCGCGCCGAGCACCAGCGTATTGGGATTGGACGCCGTCGGGGTC
Organism: Sphingomonas kyungheensis; assembly: GCF_037120395.1. NCBI lineage: Bacteria > Pseudomonadati > Pseudomonadota > Alphaproteobacteria > Sphingomonadales > Sphingomonadaceae > Sphingomonas > Sphingomonas kyungheensis. The sequence goes on along the minus strand of NZ_JBBBDM010000005.1, from coordinate 90,936 downwards.
GGTGTCGGCGTCGGGCTCGGCGTCGGCGTGGGGGCCGGTGTCGGTGTCGGGGTAGGAGTCGGTGCGGGCGTCGGGGTCGGTGTCGCGGCCGGCGTCGGCGTCGGCGTCGCGGTCGGCGTGGGGGTCGGCGTCGCCGCGGGGACGACGACGACGCCCGACGATCCCGCCGCGGTTTCGCTGGTGCTGGCGGTGCTGCCGCTGCCGCTGCCGCCACCGCAGCCGCCGAGCAGCAGCAGGCTCGAGGCCGCCATCAAAAGTCCAAAGCTACGCATGACTGTTCAGCCCAAGAATAATTCTCAAGTGATTTAGGCCGTTGCGGTTAAATATCGGTTGAAGGCCGGGGCGGATGGTGGTTGGAGGCCGCGGGCTTCGCGTGGTCGTGGGGTCCCGTCACGGCGTTCGACGCTCCCGATCCCTCCCTTCCGCGCAGGGTGCGCGCCATGGAGCTTGATGGTCTTTCGCCGCCGCCCCGTCGCCGCGCCCTGCCTGCCGCCCGGGCGGCGCGTCTATGCGATCGGCGACATCCACGGCGAGGCGGATCTGCTGATCAGCCTGCTCAACGCGATCCGCCATGATTCGAGCGCGCGCGGGCCTGCCGCGGTGACGTTGGTGTTCCTCGGCGACTTCATTGATCGCGGTCGCGACGCGGCGACCCTGCTGCGCGCGCTGCCGCTCGCCGGCGACGACGACGTCAAGGTGCTCAAGGGCAATCACGAGGCGGCGCTGGTCGACGTCTATCGCGGCGACGAGGAGGCGCTCGCCTTCTGGCTGCGCTTCGGCGGGCGGCAGACGCTGGAGGGACTGGGCGTCGCGATCCCCGATCCGGTCGACACCGCGCATGTGCTGCACGCGCTGCGCGCCGCGCTCGACGTCGGCGTGGTCGACTGGCTCGACCGGCTGCCGCATGCCTGGACGTGCGGCGACTATCTGTTCGTCCACGCCGGCATCCGCCCGCGCGTGCGGCTGGCGCGGCAGGACCCCGACGATCTGCTGTGGATCCGCGAACCCTTCCTGTCGAGCCGCCGCCGCCACGAGAAGGTGATCGTCCACGGCCACACCTTCACGCCGGGCCGGCCGCAGCTCGGCGGCAACCGCATCGGCATCGACACCGGCGCGCACGAAACCGGCTGCCTCACCGCGCTCGGGCTCGAGGGCGAGGCGCAATGGCTGATCCAGGCCTATGACGACCGCCCGCGCACGACCAGCGAACCGTTCGGCTAGGCGGCAGGCCGAAGAGGGGTCACGCGGAGGCGCGGAGGCGCGGAGCATGTCCCGCCTGCCGCGGCAGCGGCCCTCCCCTCCCGGCCGGGAATGAGCGGACCACGCCAGCCCCCACCGCACCGCCTCCGCGCCTCCGCGTGCACCCCTCCGGCTGCTTCGATCGAAGGGAGTGGATGATGATTCACGCGAAGACGCGAAGCCGCGAAGAGAGGTTCGCGCAGAGGCGCAGAGGACGCAGAGAAGATGCCGAAGGCCGCAGGTGCGACCGCACGCACCCTCTTCGCGGCTTCGCGTGATCTCCTCTCTCGTCCGAGTGACAGGGCCACGTCCGCCCCGAACGACCCCCCTGCGTCCTCTGCGCCTCTGCGCGCACCCTCATCGGCGTTGCCGGCGCGCTAGCCTCTGAAGCCGGCAGCCGACGGTCCAGACTTGACGCATTTGCTGTATTATACCAGCAATGCACCGGCAGTATCAGACAGGGGGGCGTATGAGGATGCGAGCGATATGGGCGGCAGCGATGGCGCTCGCCGGCGCAGCGACGGTCGCGCCGGCGCAGGACTATCGGCCGACGTTCCGGCCCGACATGCTCACCGATCGACCCGCCGGCGCGCCCAATGACGTGCTCGTGCTCGGCTCGGCACATCTGTCGACGCTGCCCAAGAGCTTTCAGCCGGAGAGGGTTACGCCGCTGGTCGACCGCCTCGCCGCGTGGCGGCCGACCGCGGTCGCCAGCGAGAATATCTCCGGGCTGCACTGCGACGCGATGCGCCACCAGCACCCCCTCCATGCCGAGGCGGTCGACGGCTATTGCTACGATCCCGCCGCGGCCGGGCGCGCGACCGGGCTCGACGTCGCCGCCGCCAATGCCGCGGTCGAGCGGCAGCTCGCCGACTGGCCGGCGACGCCGTCGCCCGCGCAGCGCCGGCGGCTGGCGATGCTCTTCCTCGCGGCGGGCGAGCCGGCATCGGCGCTGGTGCAATGGCTGCGCCTGCCGCCGGCCGAACGCCGCGCCGGCAACAGTCTCACCGATGCCGCGGTCGCCGAGATACGCCGGCGCGCCATCGACCGCAACGAGACCGCGCTGATCGCCGCGCCGCTCGCCGCGCGCGCCGGGCTCGAACGGGTATGGAGCGTCGACGACCAGTCGTTCGTCGGCGCGCCGATGGACGATGCGGCCTATGGCGCGGCGATCGCCAAGGCATGGGACAATCCCGCCAGCAAGGCCCGCGCCGCCGCCGACGCGGCGCTGATCGCGCGGCTCGGCGCGCCGGACGGATTGCTCGATCTGTATCGCGCGTTCAACGCGCCCGACTATGCCGCGCAGGCCTATCGCGGCGACTGGGGCGCGGCGCTCACCGAACTTTCGGCGCAGGGCTATGGCCGCCGCTACGTCGCTTACTGGGAGACACGCAACCTGCGGATGGTGGCGAACATCCGGGAGCTGCTCGGCCGCGCGCCGGGGACGCGGCTGGTCGCGATCGTCGGCGCCTCGCACAAGGGCTATTACGAGGCCTATCTCCATCAGATGCGTGACGTCGCACTGGCCGACACCGCAGCGGTGCTGCGCTAGCCCGCCCATCCTGACGACGGTGCGGATCTTGGGTCACGCGGAGGCGCGGAGGCGCGGAGGATGTCCCGCCTGCCGCGGCAGCGCCCTCCCCTCCCGACCGAGGAATGAACGGACCACGCCAGCCCGGACCGCCCCCCCTCCGCGCCTCCGCGCCTCCGCGTGAACCTCTTCAGCTGCTCCGATCGAAGGGGATTCATGCGAAGACGCGAAGACGCGAAGAGGAGTTCGCGCAGAGGCGCGGAGGACGCAGAGGCGCAGAGATGGTGAATGCGTCCTGCCCGCCATCGTCCGGAGGAAGCCAGCAGGTGCGACGGCGCGCGCACCCTCTTCGCGTCTTCGCGTGAACCTCCGCTCTCGTCTGGATGACAGGGCCACGCCCGCGCCCGAACGCCACCCTCTGCGTTCTCTGCGCCTCTGCGCGCACCCTCGGCAGCGAAGCCAGCCAGCAAGCCCCCGCTAGGCCGCGCCCGCGCGCCGTTCGTCGTGGCGCAGCGTCAGCACCTCGACGCCGTCGTGGGTCACCGCGACGGTATGTTCGAACTGCGCCGAAAGCTTGCCGTCGCTGGTCACCACCGTCCAGCCGTCGTCCCCGGTCGCAACCGTGCGGCTGCCCTGGTTGATCATCGGTTCGATCGTGAACACCATGCCCTCGCGCAGCCGCATGCCCGTGCCCGACCGGCCGAAGTGGAGGACCTGCGGCTCCTCGTGCATGTCGCGGCCGATGCCGTGGCCGCAGAAGTCGCGTACCACCGAATAGCCGTGCGTCCTGGCGTGGCGCTCGATCGCGGCGCCGATGTCGCCGAGATGCGCGCCCGGCCGCACCCGGCCGATGCCCTTCCACATCGCCTCGCGCGCCACCCGCACCAGCCGCCGCGCGGCGGGGCTCGGCTCGCCGACCAGATAGGTCTTGCTCGAATCCGCGATGAAGCCGTTCTTCTCGAGCGTGATGTCGAGGTTGATGATGTCGCCGTCGCGGACGATCTCGCCGGCGCTCGGCACGCCGTGACAGACGACGTGATTGATCGAACAGTTGAGCACGAAGCGGAAGCCATATTGGCCCTTGCTCGCCGGGCGCGCGGCGAGGTCGTCGGTGATGAACCGCTCGACCAGATCGTTGATCTGGAGGGTCGACATGCCGGCAAGGGCCTGGCGGTCGAGCATCTCGAACACCGACGCGAGCAGCCGGCCCGAGACGCGCATCAACGCGAGTTCGTCCGCCGTCTTGACCATGTCAGGCGGCCGCGGCGACGGGGGCGTGACCGGCGGCCCGCTGCGCCGCGACGATTGCGTTGAACGACAGCGTTGGATGCGCCTCGGCGAGCATGCCGATCTTCATCCAGAATTCGGCCTGGGCGTTGATCGACCGGCACATGACCGCGCTCGCCTTGCGGGCTTCCTCGTGCAGCCCGTCGTCGATCTTGACGATTCCCATATCCGTTCCCCTGCCTTGACTATACGAACCGTATATGGACCATATGTTCGGGTCAATCGGAGAGGCGTGCGGCTGCGTTGCGGCTGTCGGGCGTGCGGCGCAATCATGCTGCGGCGCGGCGAAGCGATGTAGCATAACGCGTCGTGGTGCGTTGGGACCGGTGGCGATCGTTCGCCGACACTGGGAGACTCCATATGTTGAAATCCGTCCTGCTCGGCGCATCGACGCTCGCCCTCGCGGCCAGTCCCGTCGCGGCCAGCGCCGCCACCGCCAATCCCGCGAGCGCGCTGTCGCTGTCGTCGGCGCATCGCGCCGCCGCGCCGACCGGCAAGTCGAGCAAGCTCGCCGGTGCCGGTATCGGCCCGATCTCGGCCGCGATCATCGTCGCCGGCATCGCGATCGGCGCCGCGGTGCTGATCAGCGACCATGAGGATTCGGACAGCAACTGATCCTCACCCGCCCGGCGCCGAACGCGCCGGGCGGCCCTCACCGCGCCAGCGGATTCGCCTGGCCGGCGCGGTCGCGGCGGATCGCCGCCAGCATCGCGGGGAGCGCGCTGAGCGCGGCGGAGGGGATCGCGATATTGGCGTGTGCCGCGGTAAAGCCGGGCAGGATGTCACGGACCGGCGCGAGTTCGCCGGCGTTGATCGCGACGACCAGCGGCGCGCCGGGTGCAGCCGGATCGAGCAGCGGCGCGCCTGAGGCGCCCTCGCGGCTGGCGCAATCGTGCAACAGCCAGCCCGCCCCCGCTGTCGCCGTCCCCGCTGCCGCAACGATCCGGCACGCGCGCTGGCGGCTGAGCTGGCGCATGCCGCGGTCGCGCGCATAACCCGCCAGATCGACCGGACCGCGCGGATCGGCGCGTGGCGCGGCAAGTTCGTACCAGCCGAGCCGCCGCCCCGGGCAATCGTCGAGCCGGACCAAGGCGAGATCGGGCAGAGCGCCGCCGAGGCCGCCGGCGTGACGCACCCGGCCCGCCACGCGCAGCGGTGCGTCGGCCGCGGCGAGCGCGAAGCGGACGCTGACGTCGTAATCCGCCATCGGGTCGAGATTGAGCGGATGGTTGCCGAACACGACGTGGTAATTGGTCAGCGCATAGCATGGCGAGACCAGGAAGGCGGTACCCGCCCCCGGTGGCACGCCGAAGCCGCGCTTGGCGCGCAGCACGAAATCGGATTCGATCGCGCCGATCGGCGCCAGCCGTCGTGCCTCTGCCGCACCGGCCGCGACGTACGCGCGCGGGTCCACGCCGTCCGCATCGAATATATTGGCACCAGCCGCGGCGGACAGCCCGGCTGCCGCTGCGATCGCGATCAGAACCGGCCGCCCGACGGACGACCCGCAGCGGATCAGCGCGCGGTGCTCCGGTCGTAGGGGACGAAGCTGTCGAAGGTGCAATAGGCCGACGGCACCGACGAAGTCGACTGGACGGTGCGGAAGCGATCACCCTTGCACAGCTGCGCGCCGCGCTGCTCCACGACCAGGGTGCGGCCAGGCCGTAGGCCCTGGCAGACGCCCTGCGGATGGACCACCCAATTGCGTCGGTCGGTGCGTGAATAGACGATCGTGCGCGCGTCGACGATCTCGGCGCGGGCATTGGTATCGAAGCCCGACAGGCATTGGCTTGCCGGGCCGGCGACGCGACCGGCGAGCGGATCGTCCTTGGCCGCTACCAACATCATGCCCAACGCTACGACGCTCAATGCTTTGGTCAGCATTACCATCTCCCCGCCGGCGACACGGTCATAACGGTCATGCCGCTACCGTGCGGCAAACGCCGTGCCGCGGCGAGGGTTCCCGTCCGGTCGGACGATCGGAGGGCGACAGCCGCTCCGATCGGTCTCGATCACATGCCGTTCGACAGATTGGTGTCGGGGTCGTTGGTGCGCATGTCTTCGGCCTGGTTCTGGCCGGTCGCGCGCACCGCGTCCGCCGTGTTCTCGAGCCGGTCCGCGGCAGCGGCATTGCCGGTCGCGTCGGCGGCATCTTCGAGATTGTCGGCGACCGCTTCGGTGTTCGACTCGATATTGTCGGCGGCCTGCTCGCGCGGGCTCGAGTTGCAGGCCGACAGGCTGACCAGACCGGCTGCCAGAGCCACCATTACCGTCTTCTTCATCACTAACCCCTTTTGTTACGGACCCGTAAGGTCGAACCGGGGGTAATGGTCGATCGCTGCGTTGGTTCCGCGCCGCTCAGCTGCGCGCGATGCCGAACCAGCGCGACGGGTCCTGCCCCGATTGCGCGCCGATCCACTGATAGGGTACGTCGCGCCACGGCCGCAGCCCCTCGGTGCGGCTGTCGAGGACGAGGTCGCCCGAGCCGGTGCGCGCGACCAGCACGACGTGCAGGCCGATCCGCCGCGCATAGCCGACCGCGAGGAACAGGGTTTCGGGCGGGACGCCCGCCTGGATCAGCTCGATCCGCTTCTCGAGCGCGATATCCTCGCAATCGCCGCGCGCGTCGCGACCGCGCCCGGCCGGCGTCCACAGTTCGCCGCGGCCATAGGTGCGCACGTCGGTCTGCTGGCGGACGCGCCGGTTGACGGTGCGGTTGACCGTATCGATCAGGCGCAGGTCGTCGGTCAGCGTCGCCGACCCGGTCATCGGCACGGTGCTGCACAGTTCGGGCCGCGTTGCGCACATCGCGGTGAAGCCGCGCGGCGCGGTGATCGGCTGGTCGAGCGTGATGAACGACAGCACCGGATGCGCCGCGGCGAGCGCGGGCGAGACCAGAGCGAGCGCGAGCAGCAGCCGGCGAAGCAGGGCAAGGACGGTCATGGCGGCAAGGCTAGCCAGCAAAGGTTAACAAGCCGTCCCGTAGCGGGCCTTTGTCCTAAACCCCAGCAGGTGACAAGAAACATGACGTACGCTAGCTTTAGCCGATTGTGTCCGCGCCGGGAGAAGGCCGGATGCATCGAATGGTTACTGGGGATATGCGGCGAATGAAAATCCTGACGCTGATCGCGGCGATCGCACTCGCCGGCTGCGGCCCGGCGCTCGCCGGCCAGACCTCCCCGGCCGGCAGCACGCCCGCCGCCACGTCTGCCGCGACGGGCGCGGCCGCACGCGCCGGCGTCACCGCCTCGGCGCAGGCCGGCCCGGCGGGCGTGTCGGCCGCGACCGACGATTACCGGCTCGGCGTCGCCGACAAGGTGCGCATCCTGATCTTCGACGAACCGTCGCTGTCGGGCGAGTTCCTGGTCAACGCCAACGGCAAATTGTCGCTGCCGCTGATCGGCGACGTCGAGGCGGCGGGTGTCACCACCACCGCGCTCGCCGCGACGATCCAGCGCAAGCTCGCCGACGGCTATCTGCGCGAGCCGCGGGTCAGCATCGACGTGCTCACCTTCCGCCCCTTCTACATCCTCGGCGAGGTCAACAAGCCGGGCGAATATCCCTATTCGTCGGGTCTGACGGTGCTCAACGCGGTGGCGACCGCGGAAGGCTTCACCTATCGCGCCAGCAAGAAGTCGGTGGTGGTCAAGCACGCCGGCGAGGCGGACGAAGAGACCGTGCCGCTCTCCCCCGACCTGCGCGTCCGCCCCGGCGATACGATCCGCATCAAGGAACGCCTGTTCTGACGACGCCGCGCCGCGGCGCCTGAGCGGGTTCGCGCGGAGGCGCGAAGGACGCAGAGGGGGCACGCTTCAGGCTGGCGCGGCCCTCCCTCTCCTGCCGGCCGATGGCATGGGCTGCCGTTGCGGCCGGCGCAGCCTCTCCGCGCCTCCGCGTGAATCCCTAGTTCCCCGCCGTATCATCCGACCGGGCAGCGGCATGCGCGCGCCCCTCTGCGCTCTCTGCGCCTCTGCGCGAAACAACAGGATCACGCGGAGGCGCGGAGGGGGCGCTCCGGGATGGTCATGCCCTTCCCCCGCGGCCGGTACGAGGGAAGGGCCGTGCCTGCTCCGATGCGGCGCGAGCGGCGTTGGTTGCTGTCCCGGAAACGGACACAACCACATCGGACCATGCGGCGTGATTGTGGTTTGCGGCGTTATGTGACACAGGATTGAAAAAACAGGGGTTCCACGGATGCGGATGCTTATTCTGGGCATGGCGGCGGCAGCGACGCTGGTAGCCGCCGGCGGGGACGCGCAGATCCCGGTGACGCCCCTGTCGCCGGTCGTGTCGCGCGACGATCCCAATGTCATCGCGCTCTATACCGACATCCTGCGCACCATCGCCGGCGTGCCCGCTCCCGCCTCGCGCGAGGCGCTCGAGGCGCAGATCGCCTATACGATCGACCAGAGCCAGGCGAACTGCCCGGTGGTCGTCGCCGCGCTGCACGAGACGCTCGACACCGCCCAGCCCAAGCCGACCGTGCAGGCGCTGCGCGACGTGCTGACCAGCGCCTCGCGCTGCGACCGCTACGGCACCGCCGCGGTCGGCGGTCCGGGCGCGACGCTGGCGCTCGGCCCGGTGGTCGGCATCGGCGGGGGCGGCGGCTCCAATTACGCCAATTTCTGATCCATGATTTTGACAGGTATTTCGATGCGGCTGCCCCTTGTTGCCCTGGCGGGCATGCTGACCCTGCCGTTCGCGGCGAGCGCCGTCGAGGCGCAGTCGACCGACGCCAATCTGGTGCTGCCCAACCTGCCGCTCGATTTCGATCGCGGCAAGAACACCAGCGTGCTCCAGCGTGAGCGCCCCGAATATCAGGCGCAGGGCGTGCGCGCCGGCTCGTTCCTGCTCTATCCCAAGCTCGAACTCGGCGCCGGCTTCACCGACAACGCCTATCAGGTCGACAACAACAAGCAGAGCGACGTCTATGCGCTGATCGCGCCGTCGATCGCCGCCAACAGCAACTGGTCGACCAACGAGCTCAACTTCAACGCCGGGGCGCGGCTGCGCCGCTTCTCGAGCGAGACGCCGCGCAACGAGACCAATTACAACGTCGATGCGAGCGGCCGGCTCGACGCGACCCGCTCGCTGAGCTTCAACACATTGCTGCGCACCGCGCGCTCGACCGAGCCGCGCTCGTCCGCCGCCTCGCCGCAGGATGCCGCCGAGGCGATCCAGTTCCAGCAGACCACCGCCAGCGTCGGCAGCGCCTTCGCCGGCGCGCGCATCCGCGGCCAGGTCGCGGTCAGCGTCGACCAGTTCAACTTCTCCGACGTGCGCTCCTTCTCGAACACGATCATCAGCCAGCAGGGCCGCGACCAGGTGCTCTTCCGCACCACCGCGCGCGGCGAATATGCGATGTCGCCCGACACCTCGCTGTTCCTGCAGGGCGGCTATACCGACACCACCTACAAATATCCGCTGACCACCGGCATCCCCAACCGCGATTCCAAGGAGGTCAACGTGATCGGGGGCGCGAGCTTCGATCTGTCGGCGCTGGTCCGCGGCGGCATCGGCCTCGGCTATGTCAGCCGCCGCTACGATTCCCCGATCTATTCCGACATCTCCGGCCTGTCGGCGGAAGCGCGGGTCGAATATTTCCCGACCCAGCTGACCACGGTCGGCCTCAACGTCCGCCGCACCATCCAGGACAGCTATTTCGGCACGAGCAGCGGCTATTTCGCCACCGCCGCGGCGGTGCGCGTCGATCACGAGCTGCTGCGCAACCTGTTGCTCAACGCGCAGCTCGGCTATGAGCAGGACGATTTCGCCAATCAGGACGCCAAATCGAAGATCCTGCGCTACAGCGCCGGTGCGCGCTATCTGCTCAATCGCAACTTCGGCTTCGGCCTCGTCGTCGGGCGCGACAATCGTACCGCGCGCGGCAACGTCGGATTACGGGCTTTCGACGAGACGCGTGCACTGTTATCAATCGTTGTGCAGCGGTAACGCTGTTGTCCCCAAAGGGAAAATAGCGACCGTATGAATAAGATGTCCGCGTTGGCCGAAACCGAGGAAGCAAGCCGCTTCGACCAGTCGCGTCATGTCGGCCGCCGTGCAGTGACGCTGCGGTCGGTCGGCGATGCGATCCGCCGGCGCTGGATCGTCGTCGTCGCCACCGCCGTGCTGGTGTTCGCCGCCGCGCTCGGCGCGGCGCTGATGCTGACGCCCAAATATGATGCCTTCGCCAAGGTGCGCATCACCCCCAATGCCGCCTCGCCGCTCGACTTCGGCAACACCAACGAACAGCCCGCGGACCAGACCGCGGTCAATACCGAGGTGCAGGTGATCGGCTCGCGCGGCACCGCGCGCAAGGTGGTGACGCAATTGGGGCTCGACCGCGATCCCGAATTCGCCGGCAAGGGCCCTGCCAATACCGCGATCGAACGCGCGACCAGCGGCGTGCTCGACCATCTCAAGATCAACCGCGACGACAAGAGCTATCTTGTCATGATCGGCATCCGCTCGGTCGACGGCGCCAAGGCGGCGCGCATCGCCAATACCTATGCCGCGACCTATGTCGCCGGCACCGCCGACAATCTGATGGGCACCGCGGCGAAACAGTCGCAGTCGATCCAGGACCGGCTGCGCGAGCTCGGCGCCGAGGTGCAGGCCGCCGACGCGCGCCTCGCCTCCTATCGTGCGCAGAGCGGCATCAGCCAGAGCGGCGAGGGCGGCACGATCACCGACCAGCAGATCGCGCCGCTGTCGATGCAGCTCGCCACCGCCGAATCCGAGGCCGCCGCGGCGCGCTCGGCATTGTCGGTCGCCGAACGGCAGAATGCCACCGGCGGCACCGACGCCATCTCCGCGGTGCTGTCGTCGGGGGTCATCGCCGACCTGCGCCGCCAGCGTACCGAGGCGGAGAAGCGCCGTGCCGAGCTGAGCTCGCGCTACGGCCCGCGCTATCCGCTGTCGATCCAGGTCGCCGAGCAGATCGAATCGCTCGACCAGCAGATCCGCCAAGAGGCGCAGCGCGTCGTCGGCGGTCTGCGCAGCCAGGCGCTGTCCGCCGAGGCACGCGCCGCCAGCCTGCGCGGCCGGCTCAACACGCTGCAGCGCGGCGTCGCCCGCGACGACCAGGCGTCGGTGATGGCCGGCAGCCTCGAGCGCGATGCCGAGGCCAAGCGCACCGCCTACACCCGCCTCGCCCAGGCGGCGCAGCAGTCGAGCCAGGCGCAGCGCGTCTCGACGCCGCAGGCGAACATCATCGAGAATGCGACGATCCCGACCAAGCCGACCTTCCCGCAGGTCAAGGCCTTCGCCGCGGCGGGGCTGCTGATCGGCCTCGTCTTCGGTCTCGCCGGCGTGCTGCTGTTCGAGGGGCTGAGCTCGACGATCCGCAAGCCCGAGGATATCGAGACGCTGCTCGGCCTGTCGTTCGTCGCCTCGGTGCCGCGCCTGCCGACGCCGTGGAAGCTGCGCGCGCATCGCGTCACCAACCCGGCCACCACGCTCGTCGCCAAGCCGATGACCGTCTATGCCGAGGCCTATCGCGCGATCCGCGCCTTCGTCGTGACGCGCAACCAGACGCAGCCGACCAAGGTGATCGCGCTCGCCTCGACGCTGCCCGGCGAGGGCAAGACGACCAGCGCCTTGTCGCTCGCGCGGGTGATGGCGATGAGCGGCGACCGCGTGCTGCTGATCGACTGCGACGTGCGCCGCGCCGGCGTGCTGCGCGCGCTTAACCGTTCGGTCGACACCGGCCTGGCCGACGTGCTCGAAGGCCGCAGCACGATGGCGCAGGCGGTGATCCCCGACGAGGTCGACGGGCTCGACCTGCTGCTCGTCCAGGGCTCGCTGTTCACCCCGATCGACCTGTTCGGCGGTGGCCGGATGGAAGCGATGCTCGAGGCGGCGCGCAGCCGCTACGACTTCATCATCCTCGACACGCCGCCGCTGCTCGGCATCGCCGATGCACGCACGCTGGTCGGCCTTGCGGACGCGGTGATGCTGGTGATCAAGTGGAATGCGACGCCGATCGCCGCGGTCGACGCGGCGCTCGCCGGGCTCGAACATAGCCATGGCGAGGTGCTCGGCGCGGTGCTGACGATGGTCGATCACCGGTCGGAGGCGATGGGCGGCCTTTATTATTCGGCGCGCTACTCCTCCTATTACAACGAATAGTGGCGCGCGCGCCGGAGCGGCTGGCGTGGCTCGCGGTGGCGGGGGCGACGCTGCTGCTCGCCGGCCTCGCCATCGGTCCTGAACGGCGCATCGCCCGCGTCGCCGCGGCGCGCGACGATGATGCCGCGACCCGCGCCGCGCTGCTCGCCGAGGCGGCGGACTGGCGCCCCGCCGACGTCCCGCCGCGCGCCGCCGCCGGCCTTGCCGCCTTGTGGCTGCGCCAGGCGGCGACCGCGGTGCCGGCGGGCAGCGACCGCGCCGCGCTCGCCCATGCGCAGGCGATGCTGGCGCGCGCCGACGCCGGCGGACCGCGCGCGGCCGCGCTGCTGCTGCACAGCCAGCTCGCGCTCGGCAGCGGACCGCATCCGAGCCGCACCAGCCTCGCCGCCTTCATGGCCAGCTATGCCGCGGCACCCTTCCTCACCGCCGAGGGCTTCTGGCGCAGCGCCTATGCCGCGCGCTACTGGCGCGACCTGCCGCCCGCGACGCAGGAGGCGGCGGTCGCCGAGGCGGCGTGGCTCGGTACGCTCGACGGCCGCTTCGCCGACCGGCTCGCCGACATCATGGCCGGCTCGCCGATGGCGGTCCGCGTCGCGCTGCGCATGCCGAAACGGTAGCGGCGGGGTCTGTTCGCGCGGAGGCGCGGAGGCGCAGAGGATGTCACGCGGAGGCGCGGAGGGGGTGCGCGGCAGCGCTCCCGCTTTCCAACGGCCGGAAGGACCGGCGACGCTGCCTCACCCAAATCTCCGCGCCTCCGCGCCTCCGCGTGATCCCGATCCTGCCCTCCGCTGTCTGCGTGGCAAGAAGCGGATGATCGCGCGAAGACGCGAAGACGCGAAGAGGGCGCGCTTCGGAACGGCGTGGCCCTTCCCCCTGCCGGTCGATGGCATGGGTCGTGGCCGCCGCAGGCGGAACATCGTCGCGTCTTCGCGTCTTCGCGCGAAAACCCCTCCAACGCCGAGATCACGCGAGCACGCCTGGGTACGCGCCCTCTGCGTCCTCCGCGCCTCTGCGCGAACCCTTGCGACCCCTGTCCGAAAGCGCCCTCACCCTTAGGCCACCGCCCGAGCACCCCGCACGCCCTTCCCCCGCCGCCGCACCCGCGGCGTCCCGCTCGCCAGCGCCGCGCCCCAGATCGCGCCGAGCAGCACCGCGAACAGCGCCGCCACTGCCGGCACGTTGAGCGCGATGTCGACCATTGCGCTGCCCGTGATGGCGAACAACGCGCAGAGCGGCGCCACCGTCCACCAGTCGCGCCGCGCCCGCGCCACCTGCCAGCCGATCGCGGCGAGCGCGAGCAGCAGCAGCGCGAGGCCCGGCCAGCCGGTCTCGATCGCCTGCTGCACCGCTGCGTTGTGCGCCGCGCCGAAATTCCAGTAGAGCGGCGCCACCTCGGGCGTCAGCGTCTGCTGGTTGACGTCGTAGAAGCTGCCGAGGCCATGGCCCCAGACGGGCTGCGCCTGCGCGATGCCGGCATAATGGTCGATCACCGCCCAGCGCGATCCGGCATCCTCGGGCAGATAGGCGGAGCGGTCGCCGACCGGCGTCGCCCAGGCGACGACGCCGAGCAGCACGACCAGCGCCAGCCCCGCCGCAGCGACCAGCCGCAGCGGCGGCCGCCCGTCCTGCCAGCGCCGCCAGCGCCGTACCAGCAGCAGCGCGCCGCCGACGAGCGCGAGCAGCACCGCGCTGCGGCTGCCGGTCAGCGCGCACAGGACGAGCGCCACCGCGCTTCCCGCCAGCGCCGCGCCGCGCAGCGCCGGCGGCTCCGCCTCGGGCGCGAGCGCGAGCCCGCCGGCGAGCAGCGCCAGCGCGGCGAAGACGATCCCCGCCGCATTGGGATTGCCGATCGTGCCGCTGTAGCGGGCGGCGCGGGCGCTGTCGTACAGCCAGTCGAGCGCATCCGCCGCCGCCCACAGCAGATAGACGAGCCCGGCGAGCGTCAGCACCCGCACCAGCCCGCGCGCCGAACCGTCGCGATAGGCGAGCAGGCCTGCGACGATCAGCAGCAGCGTCGTCGCCAGCGCCTTGGCGAGCGCGAGGGCGAAGCGGTCGGCGGCCGGATTGACCGGCATCGCCAGCGCGCGGGCGAGGCCGGCGGGGAGCAGGCCGGGCAGCGCCGCCCACAGCAGCGCCGCGGCGAGCAGCACGAACGGCCCGCGCGCGCGCGCCCAGAAGCGCGACTGCGCCGGCGCCAGCGCGAACACCGCGATCGCCAGCGCGGCATCGGCGCAGGCGGCGAGCGCGCTCGACACGCCCTGATTGGCGCCCCCGGCGAGCCATTGCGCGACGAGCAGCACGGCGAGCGCCGGCGCCGCCCAGCCGAGCCGCTGCCGCGACGCCCTGCCGCTTGCCGGCGTCTCCAGCGCCGCCGCATGATCGGCCACCGGCCCCTCCTTCCGCCGCGCCTGCCGCGGTTTCCCCGACTTGCCTGTCCGCGGCGGTCAAGTCGAGGGGGGCGTTCAGCCGATCGGATGCAGCCGGGTGCCCTTGATGCCGAGTTCGAAACAGCCCCGGTCAACGATCTGCCCGGTTGTCTCGATCAGCGGGCAGAGCGTCAGGATACGCGCGGCGATACCATGCAGCGGCAGCGCCATCACCGCGGGCAACGGAAGGAAGCCGATCAGGTTGGCGCGCAGGAACAGTTCGCGCGACGGGCGTTTGGTGGCGATCCGCCGATCACCCGACAGGACGCACCAGCCGCCTTCCTTGCCGAGCGCCGCGATCCCGGTCGCGTCGGGCAGGCTGCCGGTTCCGAACCGGTCGCGGATATGCTCGACCTGATGACGCCCCTGGAACAACGCACCGAGTCCTCTGCCGAGAACAGGCGGCAGGTTGTTGTCGACGAGCAGTTTCACGCGGCCTGACGCAGCGCGCGTTGCTGTTGATAAGTGAGCGCGTCGCGGATCAACGAGGGCCGGATCTCATAGATTTGCGCAACGCTGGAGACCGAGCCTTCCGCAGCGACGGCTTGGGCCACGCGCGCGGTGGTAATACCCGTCGCGGCGATGATCGGCTGGCCGAAGGCGCACGCCGGGTCGGCGACGATCGTCCGTTTGCCGGGCAGCAGCCACCAGCGCGTGGCACCCTCGGGTCCGAAGTCGAGATCGGCGAGACTGGGCGCAACCACCCGGTTGAACACGCCTTGGCTGTGTTTGAGATCGATCAGGTGCGGTTCGTCGAGGTCGCGGGTGATTTCGAGAAAGATCGTCTTGCCATCGGTCTTGAACAGCGCAGTCGAGAAAGGATGATCGGCGCCAACGATCGCCCGCGCCCGGTCGATGCAGATGCGGATCGTCGGCAGGCCGATGTGTTTCCCACGCAAGGCGTGGACGATCCGCGCCTCGACCAGATCACGAAAGCCGAGCAGCACGCCATCGGTTTCGTCAGGTGCATATTGCGGCTGCCAGAGCGGCGGTTCGTGACGGCGTGCGGCGTCGATGCCGGCATGCTCATAGCCAAGCAGCCAGCGGCGTAGCGTCTGCGCATGCATGCCAACCATTTGCGCCGCCTCGGGCGCGGTATAGACGCCGATGCCGAATGCCGCCTCTGCCATGGTCCCAGTATAGACCGCGTCCGTCCGACAATCACGCCCTGCACGGGATCGGATGATCAAACATGTGAACGGGCAACGCTCTCGATCCATAGTCGCGATGGAGGCATGGCGTGGCCCGACCGAACCGCTCTTCTGTTTCTCCGCGCCTCTGCGCGCCCATCGTCCCCGATCGCCGCACACGACGCCGCCCGACCGCCGCCCCGCGCCTGCCAATCGCCTCTGCCAGCTTGCAAATGTCCCGAAAACGCACGATGCGGTGGCAGATCGCCGGCGGCCTCTGCACGACAGGAGCGCAGCGATCGGCCATGGGTGCGCGCGCCGATTGCCTTCGAGGAGTGTCCGTGCCGCTAGCCCAATCCCAACGATCGACCTTGTGGGGCCTCGCGGCGCTGCTGATCGTCGTCGTGCTGGGATTCGCGCTGTGGACGATGGACGACGACGACGGCAGCTTCCTCGACGCGATTCCGTTCGCGCCGCACCATGCCACCTCCGCCGCCGCGCCCGAGGGCGGCGCGACGCCGCTCGCCGAGGATGCGCTGCCGCTCGACAGCTTCGTGCCGAGCGCGGTGCTGCCGCTGTCGCCGCAGGATGCGCTGGCGCGCAACCTCGCGCTGCCGCTCAGCCATGCGAGCAACCCGCTCGCGCCGTCGTTCGTCGCGGCGTGGCTCGGCGCCGATCTCGACCGGCAGACCGACTGCCTCGCCAAGGCGGTCTATTACGAGGCGAACGGCGAACCGCTCGCCGGCCAGCGCGCGGTCGCGCAGGTGGTGCTCAACCGGCTGCGCCATCCGCGCTATCCCAAGACGATCTGCGCGGTGGTCAACCAGGGGGCGGAGCGGCCGACCGGCTGCCAGTTCAGCTTCACCTGCGACGGCTCGCTCGCCCGCGCGCCCAATCCGGCGCGCTTCAAGCTGGCGCTCGCCGTCGCCGCCGCCGCGCTCAACGGCGCGATCTCGGCGGAGGCGGGGCAGGCGACGCATTACCATACGCTCTACGTCTTCCCGAAATGGGCGCCCGAATTGCTGAAGCTCGGCGTGCTCGGCCATCACGTCTTCTACCGCCTGCCGGGCCAGCCCTATGACTATAGCGGCTTCCGCGCCGCCGCCGGGGTGCCGTCCGATGCGGCGCTGGCGGCGCTGCCCGACGTGCCGCCCGCCGACGCCGACGCCGCCGCCGGCACGACGCCGGTGACGCCGACCGCGACGAGCGGCGCGACCGTCGGCGTCGGCATCGTGCCGCCGACCTATCCCGGGCCGACCGTCACCCCGGGCGATGCGGCGACCGCCGCCGCCACCACCGCGACGCCGCCGTCGACGAGCCCGAGCCCGCGTGCGACCGCGACCGAGGCGCCGCGCACCTATTTCCCCGAGCGGCGCAGCCAGCGTCCCCATCTCGCGCTGCCGCAATAGCCGCGCCCGTGCCACAGGACCTCCGATGACCCCTGAGACCCCGTCCGCGCCGCGCCCGCGCAAGGTGGCGATCGTCCATTACTGGCTGGTGACGATGCGCGGCGGGGAACGCGTGCTCGAGCGGATCTGCGACCTCTATCCCGACGCCGACATCTTCACCCATGTCGTCGACGAGGGCGCGCTGTCGCAGACGCTCAAGCGCCACCGGATCTTCAGCACCTTCATAGCCAAGCTGCCGCTGGCGAAGACGCAATATCAGAAATACCTGCCGCTGATGCCCGCCGCGCTCGAGGCGCTCGACCTCAGCGCCTATGATCTCGTCATCAGCTGCGAGGCGGGGCCGGCCAAGGGCGTCATCACCCGCCCCGATGCGGTCCACGTCACCTATTGCCATTCGCCGATGCGCTACATCTGGGACCAGTATCACGCCTATCGCAAGGCGAGCGGCAAGCTCGCCGGCCTCTACCTGCGGCTCGTCGCGCCGCGCATGCGCGCCTGGGACCGGATGAGCGCGTCGCGTCCCGACGTGATCATGGCCAACAGCCAGTTCGTCCGCCGCCGCATCGGCAAATTCTGGGGCCGCGAGGCGAGCGTCGTCTATCCGCCGGTCGACGTCGACATCTTCCAGCGCAGCGATGCGGTCAGCGACGAATGCGTCTGGATCAGCCAGCTCGTCCCCTACAAGCGGCCCGACATCGCGGTCGAGGCCTTCACCCGCAGCGGCCGCAAGCTGCACGTCATCGGCGACGGGCCGATGCTCGAGACGCTCAAGGCCAAGGCCGGCCCCAACGTCCGCTTCACGACGCGGATGCGCTTCGACGAGCTGCGCGCCGCTTATGCGCAGGCGCGCGCGCTGATCTTCACCGCCGAGGAGGATTTCGGCATCATCCCGGTCGAATCGCAGGCGGCGGGTCGCCCGGTGGTGGTGTTCGGCCGCGGCGGGGGCACCGAGACGGTGATCGACGGCGAGACCGGCATCCACTTCCACGAACAGACCGCGGACTCGCTGATCGCGGCGATGGACCGGTTCGACGCCTGGTTGCCCGGCTTCGATCCCGAGGCGGCGATCGCCAATGCCAGCCGCTTCGCCCGCGCCAATTTCCTGCGCGACTTCGCCGCCGAAGTCGCCCGCGCCGAACGGCTGGTCGCCGCCGACAGCGTGCTGGCGTCGGCGGAGGCGGGGGCGTCGACCGACACGGCGTTCGCAGCCGACCAGCCACAGACGTGGTAAGCCGACGCGCGGCGTTCACTCAGACCTGCTGGACGAGCCTCTCGATCGTATCCGGCTCCGCGCTGATCAGCCCGAGCAGCACGCGCGCCGGCGCATCGGGCTGAGTGCGGCGCTGCTCCCAATCGCGCAGCGTACCGATCGGCAGGCGATAGGCGCGGGCGAATTGATCCTGCGTCTTGCCCGTCTGCTTGCGGATTGCCGCCACGTCGAGCTCCGGCGAGGGCGTCGCCACCCTGCCCCGGCTGTCATCGCCATTGGCATAAGCGATGGCATCGGCGATCCCCGCCATCATCCCGTCAAATGCGCGCTTTGCCATGTCGGACTCCCAGACTGTCGGTGAGCAGCTTGACGGCGGTGCTGAACGTCTGCTGCTCGGCTTTGGTAAGATTGGATTTCATGTTCTTCGCAAAGACGGTCAGCAGGAACACCGGAACGTCCGCCCCGGCGTAATAGCTGATCACGCGATAGCCGCCGGATTTACCGCCACCCGGTCGCGCGACGCGTAGCTTCCGCGCGCCCCCGCATCCCGGCATGATATCGCCAGCCTCCGGGTTGACGGCAATCAGGTCGACCACCGCCTGACGCTCGACATCCCCCATGCCGGCCTCTTTCGCCGCAGCCAGATAAGCTGGGGTTCCGATCACCGTGTGCACGATGCTCTTGTACGGATTATCCGTACCGCGTTCAAGTCGCGGATGCGGTTCCGCATGAGGCATGGGGCGGCGCAATGCCGGCGCCGTCAGATCGGCCAGCGGCCCCATGCCGCTACAAGAGTCGCATGGCACGGTTCGACGGCAAGCGCATCCTGATCACCGGTGGCACGCGCGGGATCGGGCTCGCCGGGGCGCAGCGCATCGTCGCGGAAGGCGGCGCGGTCGTCGTCACCGGGCGCGATGCGGCGCGGGTCGCGACGGTGGAAGCGCGGCTCGGCACCGGCGCGCAGGGCTTGGTCAACGATGCCGCCGATCCGGACGCGGCCGCGGCGCTCGCCGCGGCCGTGTCGCCGCTCGGCGGGCTCGACGGTCTGTGGCTCAACGCTGCGGTGGCGGTGCTGGCGCCACCCGAGGCGGTCGATGCCGAAAGCTTCGATGCGATGATGGCGGTCAACGTGCGCGGGCCGATGCTGCAGCTCGCCCGGCTGTCGATGCAGCTCAAGCCGGGCGCGGCGGTGGTGGTGACCGCCTCCTCGTCGGCCTATGAGGGCGCGGCGGCCACCGGCCTCTATGCGGCGAGCAAGAGCGCGCTGATCGGCGCGGCGCGATCCTGGGCGACGGCGCTGGCGCCGCGCGGCATCCGCGTCAACGTGCTGGTGCCGGGGCCGATCGACACCGATTTCCGTGCCTTTCTGCCCGAGGCGGCGCGGCGCGGGTTCGAACGGTTCGTCATCGATCAGGTGCCGCTCGGCCGCGCCGGCACCGCCGACGAGGCGGCGGCCGTGGCGCTGTTCCTGCTCTCCGACGACGCCTCCTACGTCACCGGCAGCCAATATGCGGTCGACGGCGGTCTGCTGCGGCGCTGAGCCGCGACGCTATCGTCCGGGAAATCCTGCCGACGCCGGGGCGGCGGCAGCGGCGCGCGTCGGTCGGACGATACCTGCCTCTATAAAGGATGTGACCAATATGGTTCCAATCCTGTTTGAGGTATTGCATGAAGGTTTCGTCACGCCTGCTGGCCGGAGTAGCTGCGATCGTGCTGATCCCCCAATCGGCAGCGGCGCAGACCGGCGCATCCGCATCCGCATCCGATGCGGGCACGACGGCGGAGCAGACCCCCTCGCCCGACAAGGATATCATCGTCACCGGTACGGCGCGGCCGCGCCGGCGGCTGACCACCAGCATCTCGATCAGCGCGGTCGATGCCGCGGATCTCGCCCGGCTGGCGCCGATGAGCAGCGCCGACCTGCTGCGCAACGTGCCCGGGCTGCGCGCCGAATCCTCGGGCGGCGAGGGCAATGCCAATATCGCGGTGCGCGGCCTGCCCGCGGCCGATGGCGGCGCCAAGTTCGTCCAGTTCCAGGAGGACGGGCTGCCGGTGCTCGACTTCGGCGATATCGCCTTCGCCACCGCCGATACCTTCCTGCGCCCCGACTTCACCGTCCAGCGCGTCGAGGTGGTGCGCGGCGGATCGGCGTCCACCTTCACCAGCAACGCGCCCGGCGCGGTGATCAATTACATCAGCAAGACCGGCGACGTCGCCGGCGGGGCGGTCGGCGTCAGCCGCGGCATGGATTTCAACCGGACGCGGATCGACGCCGATTACGGCGCCCCGCTCGGCCAGGACTGGACCTTCCACGCCGGCGGCTTCTACCGGATCGGCCGCGGCCTCAAGGATGCCGGCTTCACCGCCGAGCGCGGCGGTCAGCTCAAGGCCAATGTCACGCGCAAATTCGCCAACGGCTTCATCCGGCTCCACGCCAAATTGCTCGACGACCGCACGCCGCTGTTCGTGCCGGCGCCGGTGCGGATCACCGGCACCGCCGACGCGCCCGTCTATACCGCCTTCCCCGGCTTCGACCTGCGCGCGGGCACCGCCCTGTCGCCCTATTTCCGCAACGACCTGGCGATCGGCGCGGACGGCAACCGGATCGCCGCGGACCTCGCCGACGGCTATCGCATCCGCACCCGCGGGGGCGGCGCGCAGGCGTCGTTCGATCTCGGCGACGGCGTCACCGTCTCCGACCTGTTCAACGTCGCGAGCAACGCGGGATCGGCCGCCACCTCCTATCCGGGGCTGGTCGCGCCGCTCGCCACGCTGGCGCAGACGATCGGCGGCAACGGCGCGACGCTGCGCTATGCCAGCGGGCCACGCGCCGGTCGCGGGATCGCCGATCCCGCTGCGCTCAACGGCAACGGCCTCGGCCTCTACGCCCTCACCTTCGGCGTGACGCTGAACGATTTCACCAATGCGACCAATATCCTGTCGCTGACCCGCGATTATCGCGGCGATCACGTCACGGGCAGTATCGCGCTCGGCTATTTCAAGTCGTTCCAGAAGGTGCGGATGGACTGGCACTGGAACAGCTATCTCGAGGAGGCCAAGGGCCGCGATGCCGCGCTGCTCGACGTCTATGACGGCGCCGGCCAGGCGGTGACGCAGCATGGCCTGATCGCTTATGGCGAGCCGATCTGGGGCAATTGCTGCCAGCGTTATTACAATGTCGATTACACGATCGACGCGCCCTATGTCGGCGCCAACATCCAGTTCAGCGGCCTCAACATCGGCGGCAGCATCCGCTTCAACGGTTCGTCCGCCACCGGCAGCTATGCCGGCGCGGCGACCAGCCCGATCGACGTCGACCGCGACGGCCTCCTCCAGCCGCCCGAGCGCGCCGTCCCCGTCGTCCGACTGGCCGCGGCCCAGCCGGTCAACTATCGCAAGCGCTATCTCACCTATTCGGCCGGCGTGAATTACGAGATCGTCCACGATCTGGCGGTGTTCGGGCGGGTGAGCCGCGGCGCGCGCTTCAACGCGGACCATCTGCTGTTCGGGGGCGGCATCCGCCCCGACGGCAGCATCGCCGATGCGGTCGCGGTCAATGACGTCGACCAGCAGGATGCCGGGGTCAAATTCCGCGCTGGCGGAATCTTCGTCAATCTCACCGCCTTCCGCGCGCTCACCGCCGAAACCAACGAGATCGCGATCCCCGTCCAGATGCTGGTCAAGAACCACTATCGGTCCTGTGGCATCGAATTCGAGGGCGGCATCGACCGCGGCCTCTTCCATCTCGTCGGCGGGGCGACCTATACCCATGCCCGCATCGCCGAGAGCGAGGTGGATCCGGCGCTCAACGGCCATATCCCCTATCGGCAGGCGGCGCTGGTCTTCCAGGCGACGCCGTCGATCGAGACCGGCCGCTTCGCCGTCGGCCTCAACGTCACCGGCACCACCGCCTCCTATGCCGGGGATTCCAACACGCTGAAGATGCCGGGCTATACCCTGACCAACGGCTTCATGTCCTATGACGTCACGCCGCGCATCCGGCTGGCGCTCAACGCGCAGAATCTGTTCGACGTCGTCGCGATCAGCGAGGTCGGCCAGGTGCGCGACAGGATGCCGGCGGACGGCATCGACAGCGCCCGCGCCTTTGCCGGACGCAATGTCACCGCCTCGGCGGTGCTGCGCCTGTAGGCGCGGCGCGCGACGGGGGCGGTCTCCCGCCCCCTGCGCGCGGCGCTCAGCTCAGCGCGAGATACAGGCCCGCGGCGACCGCCCAGCCGGCGGCTGCGGCGACGGTGGCGATGACCAGCTTGGTGCGGCCCGAATAGGGTTCGACGAACGGTTCGGGGACATGGTCGAGCAGCGCGCCCGCACCGGTCGGAAAGGCGATCGGCGCGACCGGCTCGGCGGAGAGCGCGCGGCCGAGCATCTCCGGCGTGATCGGCGTGACGAATTCGCAGCCGTAGACGTCGCCGTCCTGCCGCGTCACCCGCGCCTGATGGATGCCGATGCCGGCGAAGCCGATCGACGCCTCGCTGCCGACGGTCAGCGCCGGTCCGCCCGACAGGCGGAAGCCGGTCAGCGACAGATCGTCGATCATCACGTCGTGCGGGCGCGTCACCTGGTCGCGCAGCGTCGCATTGAGCCCGACCGTGAAACGTTCCGAGCCACGGTCGTCGCCGATGATCTGAGCAGGTATCGCCATAATCACACCCTAATCCTTCCCCTATAGTCCTAGCCGGCAAAAGGTAAAGACAGGGTGAACGATGTTTGCCGATACGATTGGGCTGTTTATTATGGTTAGCCGATCATTACTAGAGCGATAGACTAAGATAGTGCGACGGCGGGGATCAGGGCCGCTGCCCCGGCGCGCGAAGCTGCACCGCAGCGAGACACTTGGTGCGGCGCACCATGGCTCCAAGACTGATGACAGGCCACAAAGGAACGGCTAATCAACGCGATGAGCCGCCGCGGTGCAGCTTGCGGAGCGGGATCGCGTGGGTCCCGCGCCGGCGTGGCATCGGAGCACAGACTATTGGCGTTCGTTGCGGCCGTGCGCCCCGTACCTGTTCCCGGACGCTGCGTCCCGGCGTCGGCGCGCTGACGTGACCGCGCTGTCCGTCCCCACCCCTGCCCCCGCGGCCGCCGCGTCGCATCGCACCGCGCTCGCCTCGATCCTCGCGGTCGGCGGGCGGCTGCTGTCGCGGCTGATCGATCTCGTCGCGCTGATCGTGCTCGCGCGGCTGCTCCAGCCCGCCGACTTCGGGCTGATCAGCATCGCGATGAGCCTGATCTTCATCGTCGAGGCGGTGATGGAATTGCCGGTGTCGCAGGTGCTGCTCGTCGAGCGCGACATCACCCGATCGATGATGGACACCGCCTTCACGCTCAGCGTGCTGCGCGGCGTCGTGCTCGCGGTGCTGATCGGCGCGGCGGCCTGGCCGTTCGCGATCGTCTACGGCGACATGCGGCTGCTGCCGCTGATCCTCGCGCTGGCGCTGGCGCCGGCGTTCCGCGGCATCAACAATCCACGGCTCGCGCTGTACAATCGCGATCTCGACTTCCGCCGCACCGTCGCCACCGAATTGCTCGGCAAGCTCGTCTCGATCGGCGTGTCGATCGGCGTCGCGGTGGCGACCGGCAGCTATTGGGCGCTCGCGCTCGGCACGATCGCCTCGCCGGTGACCGCGTCGCTGATGTCGTTCGTGCTCGCTCCCTATCGCCCGACCCTGTCGCTCAAGGACTGGCGGCTGTTCCGCAACTTCCTCAGCTGGCTGAGCGGCGCGCAGCTCTTCTCGGCCTTCGCCTGGCAGATGGACCGGCTGGTGCTCGGCCGGCTCGCGCCGACCGCCTCGGTCGGCCGCTTCACGATGGCGGACAGCCTCGCCTCGATCCCCGGGCAGGTGCTGCTCACCCCGATCCTCGGGCCGCTGTCGGCGGGGCTGGTCGCGGTGCGCGACGATCCGGCGCGGCTGCGCCAGGCCTATCTCAAGACCTTCGCCGCGGTCGCGCTGCTCGGTTTCCCGATCCTCGCCGGCACCGCGCTGCTCGCGCATCCGGTGGTTAGCCTCGCGCTCGGCGCGAAATGGGACATGGTCGCGCCGATCCTGCAATGGCTCGCGCTCGCCGGCATTCCCGGGCTGCTGTGGACGCCGCTCAACGCGCTGGCGCTGGCGCTGCGCCGCTCGACGCTGATCTTCAACCGCCAGCTCACCGACTTCCTCGTCAAGGTGCCTTTGGTCATCGCCGGCGCGTGGTTCTTCCTCATCCCCGGCATCGCCGCGGCGCGCGCGGCGGCCGCGCTGGTGCTCGCCGGCATGGCGGTGAAGGCGGCGCGCGACGCGATCGACCTGCCGGTCTGGGCGCAGCTCAAGGCGATTCTGCGGCCGGTGATCGGCTGTCTGGTGATGGGGGCGCTTGTCTATCCGGCGACGCAATGGCTGCCCGCCGATCTCGCCAAGCCGTGGCTGGTCGCCGCGCTCGCCGGCTTCGCCGCGCTGGGCGCGCTCGGCTTCGGCATGACCGTGCTGCTGCTCTGGCAGCTCGCCGGCCGGCCGCAGGGCGGCGAGGCGATGGTACTCGGCATCGCCACCAAGATGCTGCGCCGTGGCCGGGGCGGCAGCCCCGCGCCCGCCGCGCCGGCGCCGACGCGCGCGCAGGAGGCGGCGCATGCCGATGCGCGCGACCAGATCTTCGCGCTCGCCAACGCCTCGTCGCGCAGCGGCGCCGAGCCCGCGGCGTCGAGCGTCTATCGCATCCTCGATATCCTGATGCAGGCCAATCTCGTCCAGCCGACCGACAATCGCGCGATAGAAGGCGAGCAATATCAGCCGCGTATCAATTTGGTCTGTAGCCGCTGCGGACAATCGACCCCGGTCCGCGGCCATGCCGCGGCGAATATCATCAGCGTTGCCGCGGGCGCCGCAGGGTTTCACATGACCAGCAAGTCGATCGACGTCGCCGGACATTGCGAGCGCTGCCCGTCACCGTCGCGACAAGTCGCGCGACCCTATCCCCGCCGGCCCTGATCCAGCAACGTCGCGGCGCCTGGCCGACGATTATTCAGGCCAGATGTCATTTGCCCGATCCCGTGCCGGCCGAATGTTATGCCGTGACCGGACAACAACGTCTCCATCAGATCATCCTGCCGGTTTCGACCACGGCTGACCGGATCAAGGACGCGCCGCGGCCGCGGCTCGGCCGCTGTTTATTTAATATTTACCGTGATCGGCGTGCGCGAATATTGCTATTTGTCGAAAACGCGATCAATGCTTTCCCATTGTTGAACACGGCGGGCAAGCGATTGGGCGTTGCATATCGCAGCGCATCATTGTTAGATGCCGGTACACGTTCACGAGGGAGCCTGTGTTAAATCGTGAGCATGTCGGTTCCTACCCTTGTCATCCTTGCGGCGCTGGTCGGCTTGCTATCGGTCGTGGTCTTGCTCAAGCGGCGGTCGCGGCGACGCAGACGGCGCGCCTACCGCAATTACTATAAAGAGTAAGCGCCGCTTACGCTAAGCGGCTGATATGACGGCGTTTGTCGGCGCAGAGCCGCGACGCGGACGCAAGCTCCCACGCCTCCGCCCCACCCCGTACCGGCCTGGCGATTCTTTGCCCAAGCCTCTGGGAATCCGGCATTTTGGCTCACGCGAAGACGCGAAGAGGTCGTGCTTCGGGGAAGTGTGGCCCGGTCATTTCGAGGGCAATTGTGACAAGCCGCGATCACCGCAGGCGCGACACCTTCGCGCCTCCGCGTGAACCCATCAACCGCTGTGGATCACGCGACCAATTTGCATCTCCCCTGCGTCCTCCGCGCCTCTGCGCGCCCTATCCGATGAGTGCCCCAACAGGATCATGTAGAGGCGCGGAGGTGTCGCGCTTTGGGGACATCCTGTCGTGTTTCCCGGCGATACGGGATCGGTGGCGGGCGCTGGCGTCGGCGCGGGAGAGCGACTAGACCGGTGCCGCCGGCGTGACCGGCGCGTGTGCGTTCCGATCCCGCCGCCGGTGACCATGCGCCGGCCGTTGCCGTACGGAGGCCGCCATCGCTTCGACACCCAGCGCCGTCCTGCCCGCCGCACCGCCGGAGGTCGCGTCGCGGCGCGCCGGCGTCGACCTGATGCGGCTGGTCGCCTTCGTCGCGGTGGTGCTGATCCATGCGGTCGCCGACGGCGCGAACGACGCCGCCACCGCCGCCGATACGATCGCGGTGCTGGCGCGCTTCGCGGTGCCGTTCTTCTTCGTCGCCTTCGGCTATTTCCTGTCGCCGCGCGCACCGGCGCGCACCGCGATGCGCCTGCTCGTCCGGCTGGCGCCGCCCTTCTTCGTCTGGGCGCTGGTCTATATCCTCTATTTCAAGGGTTCGCTCGCCGAGCTGCGCTCGCCGGCGATGCTGGTGCGGCTGCTGGTCACCGGGCTCGACGGCCAGCATCTCTGGTTCCTGCCCGCGCTCGGCGTCGCCGGCGTGCTGTTCGCTTTGGTGCGCAGCCGGTTCGGCTGGAGTGCGGTGCTCGCGCTGGCGCTGCTCTTCTACGCGCTGGCGCTCGCCTTCGGGCCGTATCGCGGCTGGCTCGGCCTGCCGCGGCCGCCGTTCAACACGCGCAACGGGCCGTTCTTCGGACTGTTGTTCATCACCGCCGGCGCGTGGATGCGCGCGCGCGACCTCCGGCCGGCGCTCGCCTCGGCGCTGGCGCTGTTCGCGCTCGCCGCCGCGCTCCAGCTCGGCGAGGTCGCCGCGCTCCATGCGCAGGGGACGATCCCCTTCCCGCGCTTCACCGACGATACGGTGATGACCATCCCTTATGGCATCGCCGCCTTCCTCGTCGCGCTGGCGCTGCCGCCGACGCTGCACCTGCCGCCGCTGCTCGCACAGCTCGCGCGGCTCAGCCTCGGCCTCTATGTCGTCCACCTGCTGTTCCTCGACCTTGCCGCGCGGCTGATCGGCCGGGCGACGCTCGCCGTCTGCCTGGTCGATGCGCTGCTCGCGGTGATCGCATCGGCGCTGTGCGTGCTGGCGCTCGACCGGCTGCCGTTCACGCAGCGGCTGATCCGCTAGGGGATCGGTCGCATCACCGGCTCGCATCACCGCGTATCCGCTGCGCCGCAGCAGAAAAACTTGTGCAGGATCGGGGCGGATGCCACCAAGCGGCATGACCGAGAAGGAAGCCGCACGCCGGGTGGACGAGGCCATCGCCCATCTCCGCACTTTCGCCGGCTCGATCCGCGGCAGCGACGTCGTCGATCGGGACAGCCGGCTGACCGGCGACGATCTCCATATCGTCCTCGGCGTCTTCGATGACGTGCTCGACAAGGATTACGGGCTGATCAAGCGCCCGGCCGACCCGACCGACTAGCCCTGTCCGGCATCTTCGGGGCTATTCCCCAAGTTGTCACATGATCCGCTCCACCGGATGCTCCGGTGGAGCGCCGATGCCGTGCGTGAAAGACCGGGCATCGACAGTAAAGTTGGACAGCAATACTGTTGGATTGCCGCGATTTGATCGGATTATTGGCCCGTTCCATCGGACGAGCCGTTGATATAGCTGGCAAATATACCCTGCCCCGCCTAATCCCGGTCGGGCTGGCAGGGCCTTCGGGCGCTTCGAAGCTTGCGATCACTTAGGGGTAACGCATGAGCGACCGTCGGCACCGATTGGTGTTCTTTTCGACCGATCGGGGCTTTCTCGTCCCGACGATCGTCGCGGCCGAACAGATTACGCGACAGGCGGACGTGATGGCGATCGCCGATGTGATGATCATGCTGATCGACATCGCGCCCGAACAGGGGGCGGCGTTGCAGGCGGCGTTTCCGAAGATCGCCTTCCGCCATATCAGCAAGGACGGCTTCGCGCTGCCCGACGGCGCGGTGTTCAACGAGACGCACGTGCCCAAGGCGGCGCTCGCGCGATTGTCGTCGTCTCGGTATATCGACAGCCAGTACAAGCATATCGTCTATATCGACGGCGACGTGCAGATCGTCGGATCGATCCTGCCGCTGGTCAGCCACGACGTCGGAGAGGGCCATATCCTCGCCGGGCCCGACGCCGCCGAAATGTGGTGGTCCGAAGCCGGCGGCAGCGCGACGGGCGAGCGGCATTACGTCCGCGGGCTCGGGATCAGCGATCCGCGGCTTTATTTCAACAGCGGCGTGCTGGCGGCGACGCGCGAGACATGGGCGGCCTTCGGCGTGCAGGCGCTCCAGTTCATGCGCGATCGCTCGGCGATCTGCCGCTATCACGACCAGAGCGCGTTGAACGCGATCACCCCGCGCGCCAAGCGCGAATTCCTGTCGCCGCGCTACAATTTCAACCGCTGGTACGGGCTGCTCGGGCTGCGCGAGCGGATGAACCCGGCGATCATCCACTTCACCGGCGCGCAAAAGCCGTGGGCGGACAAATATCCCTCGTACAACGGCGAGTTCAAGGACGCCTATACGACGCTGGTCGCGCGCCATCCGGTGCTCGCGCCTTATTGGGAGACGACGTCGGGCCGCGCCGGGCCGGGGCTCGACCAGCCGCCGCGGCTCGGGCTCGGCTGGGCCCTGCCGTGGCGGGTGCCGCTGCGCCGCAAGCGCGCGCTGCGCTCGTTCCGCAGGACGCCGTATAGCGTCGCCTGAGATCGGGGCGCGATCGGCGTGGAATAGGATCGCGCAGAGGCGCGGAGGGCGTAGAGGCCCGCATCTCCGATCCCATCCCCGATCAGGCGCGCGACCGACGCGGCAAGCGCATCATCTCCGCGTCCTCCGCGCCTCAGCGCGAACCCAATTCTTCACACAACCGCGGCTATTCGAACTTCCGCGTCAGCGATAGCAGCGCCTTGAACAGCGGCGAGCGGTTGGTCTGGGTGCGCGCCTTGCGGATCTGGCGTTCGACGAGCGGCCGCGGCGCATAGCCGAGGAACAGCAGCCAGCCGAAGCGCGCCGCGCTGCCCGCCCAGCCGAACGGGTGGAGCTCGACCAGCCATTGCGCGGCATCGCTGACGACGCGGTGGCGGCGGTCGGGCGGGCGCGTCGCGGGATCGGCGAAGCGCAGCGCCTGCATGCGATATTCGAGGCTCTGGAACGAGCGCAGCAGCGGCTGGCGGATCGCGACGCCGCGCTGCCCCGCCGCGGTGACGAAGGCGTGTTCGAGCACCCGGTCGAACGCCAGCCAGCGCAGCGCGACATCGGCGCTCCAGCTCTTCTGCGAACTCGCCCAGGCATTGTTGCCATGGACGCGATAGCCGCCGAGCACCGCGGGCAGCGAGCGCACCGCGCCATAGAGCGGCGCGAGCTTGCTGAGATAGCCGTCGGGCGAGCGATAGACGGTGCCGGCGTCGATCGGCATCACCTGGTCGAGGAAGCTGCGGGTGAAGATGTTGCCGGTCGATACCGTCCACGGATACCAGCCCGACCGCGCTGCGGCGCGCAGCACGTCGGCGGGGGCATAGCCGGGCGGGAAATGCGGAAAGGGCATGTTCTGGTCGGCGCCGGTGCCGTCAACCGTCGCCAGCCGGAACTGCACCTTGGCGTCGCCCGGCTCGAGCATGGCGAGCGCCTGGCTGAGGCAGTCGGGCCGCAGCAGGTCGTCGGCGTCGAGGAACAGCAGATAGTCGCCGCGTGCCGCGGCATAGCCGGCGTTGACCGCGGCGACATGGCCGCCCTGCGCCTTCATCACCGCGCGGATGCGGTCGCCATAGCCGGCGATGATCGCGGCGGAATCATCGGTCGAGCCGTCGTCGACGACGATCACCTCGAGCGGCGTGTGATCCTGCGCCAATGCGCTGTCGATCGCGGTGGCGAGGAAGCTGCCGTAATTGTGGTTGATCACCACGATGCTGGCGAGGCGGCCGGTCATCGCCGCCGCTCCCCTACCGCCATGCTGCCGACCGTTCTGGCAAGAGCATCACAATATCGCGCTGGCACGGCTCGGTCCTATCCTGACGGGTCGTATCACCGCGACGCCTGGCTGGATCGGCCTTGCTGATGGCCGCCCCGACGGTGCCGCCGAAATGATTGATATGCCATCGCATGAGCCAATCGGCCTTGGCAAGCAGCGGGACACGGCCTGATAGGACAGAATCGCTTCGATATTACCGGTTCGTCGCTGAAGCGTCCCGTTTTGGCGCGGGCGGGGTGAAATTCGAGGCGCATTGCCGTGGTTCGGCGCCTGTCGTCGCCCTCGTCGGGTTGGCCTGTCGGCGGATCGATGGTCCTTGCGAAGCCGCGGGGACGATGATCCGCGCGGAGGCGCTGAGGCGCAGCATTCTGTCCGGTGATCGTCGGAGGCGTGAGAGCGGCTGCCTCATCCCGACGCCCGCGCGTGAGCCACCGAGCGGAGATCAGCGACACCCGTAGCGACGGACGACGAAACCCGAACCGCTGGTCGATACGAAAACCCTCCGCGCCTCCGCGCGAACCACACGGCCGCGGGCGCACGGCGCGTCACCATATCACGCCGAGGCAGGCGTCCTACCCCGCCGCCGTCGCGCCCTCGGCGAGCCGCGTCTCGAAATAGGCGATCGTCTTCTCGAGCCCTTCGCGCAGCTGGACGCGCGGTTCCCAGCCGAGCTCGCGGCGGGCGATCGCAATGTCCGGGCGGCGCTGGCGCGGGTCGTCGGCGGGCAGCGGCAGGTGGACGATCTTCGAGCGCGAGCCGGTCAGCTCGATGACCAGCTGCGCCAGTTCGATCATCGTGAACTCGACCGGATTGCCGATGTTGATCGGCCCGGTCACCGTCTCGGGCGTGTCCATCAGCCGGACGAAGCCGTCGAGCAGGTCGCTGACGTAGCAGAAGGAGCGCGTCTGCTCGCCGTTGCCGAAGATGGTGATGTCGTCCCCGCGCAGCGCCTGGACGATGAAGCTCGACACGACGCGCCCGTCATTGGGGTGCATGCGCGGGCCATAGGTGTTGAAGATCCGCGCCACCTTGATCGTCAGGTGATGCTGGCGGCGATAGTCGAAGAACAACGTCTCGGCGCAGCGCTTGCCCTCGTCGTAGCAGGAGCGGATGCCGATCGGATTGACGTTGCCCCAATAATCCTCGGTCTGCGGGTGGATGCTGGGATCGCCGTAGACTTCGGAGGTCGAGGCCTGGAAGATCTTGGCCTTGGTGCGCTTGGCGAGGCCGAGCATGTTGATCGCGCCGATCACGCTCACCTTGGTGGTCTGCACCGGATCGCGCTGATAGTGGATCGGGCTGGCCGGGCAGGCGAGATTGTAGATCTCGTCGACCTCGACGTAGAGCGGGAAGCTGACGTCGTGGCGCATCAGCTCGAAGCGGTTGTTGTCGCGCAGATGGTCGACGTTGCGCTGCGTGCCGGTGAAGAAATTGTCGACGCACAGCACGCGATGCCCCGCCGCCAGCATCATGTCGCACAGGTGCGAGCCGAGGAAGCCGGCGCCACCCGTGATGAGGATGCGTTTCTCAAGATGCACAAGCGTCTCCGTGGCCGGTCTGGGGCGTGCCGTGCGTCTGCGCATGCCAGCGCCACGCCGAGGCGATGATGTCGCGCAGCGCCGAATGGCGTGCGGTGAAGCCGAGCGCGTCACGCGCCAGCGCGACGTCGGCGACGAGCTGCGGCGGGTCGCCCGGCCGGCGGCCGCCGCGCGGCGCGGCGAGCGGCCGGCCGGAGACCGCGGCGATCTCGGCGAGCACCGCGGCGACCGAATGGCCGTTGCCCGAGCCGAGGTTGAACACGCGGGCCGCCGCCTCGCCGCCGTCCAGCAGCCGGCGCAGCGCGAGCAGATGCGCCGCGGCGAGATCGGCGACATGGATGTAATCGCGGATCGCGGTGCCGTCGGGGGTCGGGAAGTCGCTGCCGAACACCGCGAAATCGGGCAGCCGGCCGAGCAGGTGGAGCATCGCGCGCGGGATCAGATGCGGTTCGTAGTCGCGGTCCTCGCCGAGCTCGCCGTCGAGATCGGCGCCGCTCGCGTTGAAATAGCGCAGCGCGACATAGTCGATGCCATAGGCGGCGGCATGGTCGGCGAGCATCTGTTCGCAGATCAGCTTGGTGCGGCCATAGGGATTGACCGGCTCGGCGGGCGTATCCTCGTCGATCGGCAGCGTCGCCGGGCTGCCATAGACCGCGCAGGTGCTGGAGAAGACGATCCGCGTGCAGCCGGCACGGCGCATGCCGGCGAGCAGGCCGATCATCCCGCCGACGTTATTGTCGTAATAGCGCGCCGGATCGGCGACGGATTCACCGACATAGGCGTCCGCGGCGAAATGGATCACCGCCGCCGCATCATGATCGGCGATCGCCTGCGCTACCGCCGCGGCGTCGCGCACGTCGCCCTCGACCAGCGGGCCCCAGCGCACCCGCGCCGCATCGCCGAGCGTCAGATTGTCGAAGGTCACCGGCACGAAGCCCTCCGCAGCGAGCGCCTTGCACGTGTGGCTGCCGATATAACCGGCCCCGCCCGTCACCAGAATGCGCTTGCCCATCGCCGCTCCTTTCCTCTCGCCGGTCTGATAGCACGGATGACGCAGACGGCCAGCCACGCCGTCCCGGCGTCCGGGACAGCCGGCCGGGCAGCGATCAGGGTGCGCGCAGAGGCGCGGAGGGGGCGGCCGACATCGAAATCCGAGGTCCCCGTGCAGAAGTGACGCGGATCGGTCGTTTGGAGCTCGGCGTAGGACGGCGTATATTATGGGAATGACCAAGTCCCACGCCACATCGACCAGCACGGTCGTTCGCGATACGAAGACAGGTCGGCTCGTCACGG
This sequence comes from Sphingomonas kyungheensis, assembly GCF_037120395.1. NCBI lineage: Bacteria > Pseudomonadati > Pseudomonadota > Alphaproteobacteria > Sphingomonadales > Sphingomonadaceae > Sphingomonas > Sphingomonas kyungheensis. The sequence goes on along the minus strand of NZ_JBBBDM010000005.1, from coordinate 57,907 downwards.
TTTTCGGCGTCGGCGCGCTCAAGGGTCTGACGCTGAAGAAGGGCGTCGACCTGACGAAGCCGATTGCCTCGCAGGCACTCAAAGGCAGCAAGTCTGGCCGATCGACCACGGCCAAGTCGTAATCGCTCTTGGCAGGCGTTCTTCTCGATACGCACACCCTCTATTGGCTCGTCACCGGCAACGCTCCCCTCATGGAGGAGGCGCTGGTGGCGATCGGTGACAGCCAAGAGGCTGGTGCGCTTCTGGCGTCGCCGATCACGGCATGGGAGCTGGCGGTCGCGTCGCAGAAAACCCGGGTGGCGGATCGTCCACATCTCGGTGATGACGCGCCGGATCACTGGTTCCGCGATGCTGTGGCGGTGACGCGGGCGCGGGTGGTGCCGATAGACCAGCGGATTGCCATAGAGGCCGCCAAGGTGGCCCTGGAAACCGGCCACAAAGACCCAGGGGACTGCTTTCTGATCGCGACCGCCCGGGTTCGGAAGGTGCCGTTGGTCACGCGTGACGCGACACTTCGCGCCATATCAGCCGATCGGCCTGACTATCTGGCTGTTGTCGTATGCTGATCCGAATGATGGGCGCGACCGGCCGAACACGTGAGCCGTCCCGGTATAGCGTCCCGATAGAAAGGCGTGCGTCGCTTGGAATATCATCCCGTCCATAGCCGCCGCGCGCCTCTCCGCGCGAACCCTCAGCGCGCGACGCGGCGGACGCCGGCGCGGGCCGGGCGCGGCGCCGGCTGCGCGCGCGGCGCGATGGTGCGCGGTTCGCCGGCACCGGGGCGGCGCATGCGCCGGCGTCGCGTCGCGACCGGGATCAGCGTCGGCAGTGCGGTGGTGATCGCGAACAGCGTCGCGTTGAACGCGCCGAAATCGACCAGCGTCCCCGCCACCGCGCCGGGGATGAGGCAGATCAGCAGCGCATAGCGCGCGCCGACCACGACGCGGCGGATCTCGTCGCTCGCGCCGCGCAGGCTCGCGGTCATCAGGCGGAGGAAGAACAGTGCCATCATCAGCCCGCCGATCACCCCGGTGCTGCTCAGCACCGCGACCGGCCAGCTCGATGCGCGCGTCGAGCCGACGCCGACGCCATAGCCGCCGGTCGCGACCAGCCCTTCGAGGCTGACGATGTTCCAGCTGCTGCGCTCCGAATAGGAGCTGCTCGACGTCTTCTTGAAGATCAGGCTGTCGACCAGGTCGACGACGCCGTTGAACAGGCTGGGCGTCGCGATCACCAGCGCGGCGACGACGATCGCGCCCGCACCGATGACCAGCAGCTGGATCAGCGCGCGCTTCTCGTCGGCGGGGTGGCGCAGCGCGAGCACGTTGGCGAACACCGCCATCATGCCGAGCACGCCCAGGCCGAGGAACGCCGCCGACGAGGTCGACAGCACGGTGAAGGCGATCAGCGCCAGCGCCAGCGGCGTCTGGATCTTGGCATAGATGCCGCCGAGCGCTTCGCCCAGCCGCATGAAATAGATCATCGAGCCGAACGACAGCACCAGCGTGCCGTAGGCGGAGGCTTCGGTGTTGAAGCCGATGACGCGGCGCATGCCGCCGACGTCGTCGCCGTCCATGATGACATAGGTGGCGGTGCGCAGCGGCGCGAGCAGGCCGCTGCCCGCGGTCGCCATGTCGATCATCCCGGCGAGCACCGCCATCGCGCCGCCGATGAAGATCGCCTGATAGACCATCCGCCGCGTCTCGGTCTGCAGCAGCAGCTGGTAGATCGAGATGGTGATCGCGAAGGCGGCGAGCAGATAGAGCGGCTGGGTGATGTTGCCCGAACCGAAGCCCAGCGGGCTGCGCGTGATGTTGTTGAGCCCCATGATCGGCGCGCCGTGGAACAGGAACGGCGCGGTATAGGTGACCATCAGCCCGAAGACGATGAACGCGGTGAGCAGCCCGAGCTTGTTGTAATCGAGCAGGCCGTCGACCAGCAGATGCGGCTTGCGGCAGGCGATGAACGAGCGGACGCAGAGCAAGGCCGAACAGGCGGTGTGCGGCAGGAAGGTGGTGCCGCCGGTGAGGTTGACCGGCAGGATGGCGAGCGAGCCGAAGGCGAGGCTGCAGAAGAACAGATAGAGCGTCCAGCGGATGCCCGACACCGCCGCGGCGAAGAACAGCAGCCAGAAAATTGCGAGAACGACCATCACAGCCCCTAATGCGGCCCCGTCCGGCGCCCGTCCGGCCCGGTCGCGCGGGGCGGCGCGTCCACGCGCGCCCTCCGCCGGCCGGTTTGCCAATCCGGACAAAGACGTAGCATCCCCTGTCCGGCAAGGCTATCCTGCCTGGCGATGACATGGCGGGCGCTTACCAAATATTGATCCCTCGCGGGCGATAATGGGGAGAAGAACGTTGTATCGCATCGCCTTGCCACGTTCCGGTGGCGGGCGCGGCAGGATCGTCCCCGCCGGTCGCGCAGGGTTCCACGATCCGGTGCGTGCAGTCAGGAGTTGATGAGTGGACACCTTCCCCCTGGGGACGCCCGAGAGCAACCGGCCGGGGATCACACGGGTGGTCACCTTCGTCAGCGACCGCGGCTATGTCGCGCAGGCGCTGATCGCCGCCTCGCAGCTCGCCGCCCAGCCCGAAGTCGCGGCGATCGCCGACATCCTCATCTATCTGATCGACATCCCCGAGGACGAACAGCGCGCGATCCAGGCGGCGCTGGCGCCGGCGCGGTTCAACTTCCGCTTCCTCGACAGCCGCCGCTTCCTCACCGACAGCGTCGGCCGGCTGCCCGAACTGCACTGTCCGAGCTCGACGCTCGGCCGGCTGGTGATCGACGCCGAGATCCCGGCGCAATATGATACGGTGATCTACATCGACGGCGACGTGCAGATCGTCGGTCCGGTCGCCGCGCTGATCGGCTTCGACTGTCCGCCCGATACCCTGCTCGCCGGTGCCGACCGGCTCGACAATGGCGGCCGCTATGCCAATCCGCCCGCCTATCTGAAGGGCATCGGCATCGATCGCGTCGCCGATTATTTCAACGCCGGGGTGATGATGGCGCGGCGCGAGACGTGGCGCCAGCTCACCGGCGCGGCGCTGCGCTTCCTCGCCGAGAACCCCGAACGCTGCAAGCACCACGACCAGAGCGCGCTCAACGCGGTGCTCAACGCACCGGGCGGGCCGCGCCGGATGATGCTGCACCCGCGCTACAATTATTCGACCTGGTTCCGCCTCGCCGACCGCGCGCGGGCGATCGCGCCGAGCATCGTCCATTTCACCGGCCCGATCAAACCGTGGAACACGACCGGCGGCCCGTGGGAGCCGGCGCACCGCCGCGTCTATGCCGACTTCCTCGCCGCCCACCCCTATTTCGCCCAATATCTCACCGTCGACGCGAGCCGCGCGATCGATCCCAAATATCGCAGCGGTTCGCCGCTGCTGCGCGCCCGCCGGCTGCTCAAGAGCGGCAAGGAGGCGTTCGATCACCGCTGGCAGGCGGTGCTGCTCAACCGCTTCGCGCAGAGGACTTTTTTCAGCCCGCGCGATTGAGTAGGGAGCGCCGCGAGGCCGCCCCCGCACGCCCGGGGCGGCAGCCGCCGGCGAACGGGTCGGCGGGCACGAGCGGTGCCGGAAGGCCATGGGGGCGGCAATGACGGATGGACAGGTCGGCGGCCGCGGGGTCGGCAGCCGCACGGCGGGCAGCGTGGCGTGGCTGATGGCGTCGCGACTGATGGCGCGCGGCATCGATTTCACCACGCTGATCGTGCTGGCGCGGACGCTGTCGCCGCAGGACTTCGGGCTGATCTCGGTGGCGATGACGCTGATCTTCGTCGTCGAGGCGGTGTCCGAACTGCCGATCGCGCAATCGCTGGTGCGGCTCGACACGATCGGCCGCAGCCATCTCGACACCGCCTTCACGATCGGCGTGCTGCGCGGCCTCGTCCTCGCGCTGATCGTCGCCGCGGCGGCCTGGCCGTTCGCCTGGGCCTATGCCGATCCGCGGCTGGTGCCGCTGATCCTGTTCCTCGCGCTCGCGCCGATCACCCGCGGGCTGCAGAGCCCGGCGATGGTGCAATATGCGCGGCGGATCGATTTCCGCCGCGACCTGGTGATCGAGATCGTCAGCAAGGTGTTCGGCTTCTCGGTCGCGGTGCTGCTCGCGGTGACGACGCGCAGCTATTGGGCGATCGCCGCGGGGACGGTGGTGACGCCGCTCGCCAGCCTCATCCAGTCCTATGCCTTCGCGCCGTTCCGGCCGCGGCTCGGGCTGACGCAATGGCGCAGCTTCGCCGGCTTCCTCGGCTGGGCGAGCCTCGCCCAGGCGCTCGCCGCGCTGAGCTGGCAGTCGGACAAGCTGATCCTCGGCCGCTTCATCGGCAAGGCCGACCTCGGCCGCTTCTCGATGGCGGCGGACCTGTCGTCGGTGCCCGAACAGGTGCTGGTCGCGCCGGCGATGCGGCCGCTGATGGCGGGCTTCGTGACGATGAAGGACTCGCGCGAGCGGATGGCGCGCGCCTATCTGCGCATCTCGCAGACGCTGCTCACCATCGCCGCGCCGGGGATGGTCGGGCTGAGCCTGCTCGCCGGGCAGGTGGTGCCGGTGGTGCTCGGCGGCAATTGGATCCAGGCGATCCCGATGCTGCGCTGGCTGGCGCTCGCGCCGGTGTTCGTCGTCTGGGTGTCGCCGCTCGACCCGATGGCGATGGCGATGGACCGCACCGCGATCTTCCTGCGCCAGCGCGTCGTCGAGATCCTCGTCAAGCTGCCGCTGCTGATCGCGCTGATCTGGCATTATGGCGTGATGGGCGCGGTGATCGGCCGGGTGCTGACCAATGCGATCCTGATGCTGGTGACGATGGGCTATGTGCGGCGGCTGGTCGGCCTGTCGATCGTCGCGCAGCTCGTCGCGCCGTGGCGGATCGCGCTCGCCACCGCGGGGATGGCGGCGGTGGTGCTGGCCTTGCCCGATGCCTTGCGCCACTCGCTGTCGCTGGTCGCGGTGATCGCCACCGTGCTGGTCGGCGCCGCGACCTATGCCGCGCTCCTGCTCGGCAGCTGGATCGCGGTCGGCCGGCCCGAGGGGCCGGAACGGATGGTCGCCGAGCGGCTGGCGCCGGTCGCGCGGCGGTTGGGCTGGGGGTGACGGGAAGCGGACCATCCGCAAGGTAACGGCGAGAGGTACCCGCCGTTCATGGCTGCTGTTGCGCCGATCCCGGGCACGTCATGCGGTCTTGGACATATCCCGCAGCGCGACGATCAACCGGTCGATATCGGTGGCGGAGGTGAACAGCGACGGCGTCACCCGGACGCAGGCGCCCTTGGCCACGCCGGCGCGATGCACCGTAAAGACGCCGTATCGGTCGAGCAGCCGCTGCGCGATCGCGGCATTGGCCTGCGGGCTGGTCTGATCCCGCAACCGGAAGGACGTGATGGCGCCGTGCAGCGCGGGATCGTCCGGCGTGAGCACCTCGAGACCAGATATGGTGCGCGCCTGCCCGACCCAGCGGTTGCGGAGCGCGCGAAGCCGGGCGGCACGGGCGGCGCGATCGATCCGCTGCTGAAAGGCCAGCGCCGCGGGCACGGTGAGCCAGGCGGCATAATCGAGCGTGCCGGTATGGACACGCGCCATGACGGTATCGGGACCAGCGGCGTCTTCGGCAGGATCGCGGTCGATGCGCGACAAGGCGCGTCGGCGGATGTGGAGGATACCGACGCCGAGCGGCGCACCGAGCCATTTGTGTCCGTTCAACCCGACGAAATCACAGTCGAGGTCCGGCAGCGCGAAGTCGAGCTGCTGCCAGCTGTGCGCAGCGTCGACGATGACGTCGATCCCACGCGCGCGCGCCATCGCGGCAATCTCACGGACCGGAATCACCAGACCGGTGCGATGGCTCATATGAGTGAGCAGAATGAGCTTCAGCCGCGGTTCGTCCGCCATTGCCTGGGCATAAGCGTCGATCAGACCGGCGCGGGTGGCGGGCTCGGGCAGCGCGATGCGGCGGACGCGGACGCCGCGCCGCTGCGCGAGGCTGTCCATACACGCCTGCATGCTGTCGTAATCGAGATCCGCATAGAGGATCGCGTCGCCTGGCGTCAGGCGATTGTAGCCGAGGATCAGCGCTTTCAGCGCCTCGGTCGCGTTGCGGGTGAAGGCGATCTCCTCCGCCGGCACGCCAAGCTCCGCCGCCACCGCGGCACGCGCGGCGGTAAGGTCGGCCGTCATGCCGCGCCGGGTATAGAAGCTGGTATCCCGGTTCACGCGCGCGACCGCCTGTTCATAGGCGGCCCGCACGGGTCGGGACATCGCGCCCCAATTGCCGTTCTCGAGCTGGATGACCTCCTGCGGCACGTCATAGTCCGCCGCGACCGTGGCCCAGAAGGTCTCGTCATCTGCGGCGGGCCGCGTCGGCGCGATGGCGCGCCCCGGCAGCGGGAGGGTGGCGGCTATCCCGCCGCCGAGCAGCGTACGGCGACCGATCATCAGAAGGTCAATCCGAACCGCACGTAATAACGCCCGCCGTCGGTATCATAGGGGGCGTTACGCGAATAGATCAGGCCGCGATTGGCCTGGTTGGTCGCCTCGGCGGGATAGGTGCCGAAGACATTCTCCGCTCCGCCGCGGATCGAGATGTTCGGTGTCATCCGATAGGTGAGCGAGGCGTCGAACAGCGCGAGACCGCCGAAGCGCTGGAACAGCTCGCCGGTCGCATTGCCGGTCACGTCGGTCCACGGCCCATAATAGCGGCCACGCAGCATCACGCCGACCGGCCCGATGTCATAGCCGAGCGTACCGGTCGCATTGTGCTGCGGCAGGCGTTCCTGGAAGATGCGGCGCTGCGTCTCGTTGGCGATCGCCGCGCTCGTCCCGCTGCAGACCTGGGTACGATTGTAATTATAGGCGAGCGTCGCACTGGCGCGGCCGCTGCCGAGATTGCGGGCGTAGCTGACCACGACGTCGATGCCGCGGGTGCGGGTGTCGAAGTCGTTGGTGAAATAGCTGATCGACGTGAAGCGGTCGGGATTGGCGAAACCGGCCGGGATGGGAATCGTCGCCGACTGGCTGAACCGGTCGTCGACGTCGATCTGATAGAGGTCAATCGTCGCGCCCAGCCCGATATGCGTCTGCGCGACGAGGCCGGCGCTGACGTTGCGCGAGGTTTCGGGCCGCAGCGGCTTGGCGCCGAGCGCCACCGCGAGCGCATCGGTGGGTGCGAGGCGACCCTGATTGAACACTTGCAGCGTGCGGGTGTCGAGGCCCTGGCTCACCACCCGCGTATTGAGCTGGGCCGGGGTCGGCGCGCGGAAGCCGGTGGAATAGGTCCCCCGCAGCGCCAGCCACGCGACCGGCTCGATCCGGCCCGAAATCTTATACGTGAACTTGTCACCGAAGCTCGAGAAATCCTCGTAACGGCCGGCAGCGCCAAGCGTCAGCATCCTGACCGGATGCCAGGCGAGATCGACGTAGCCCGCATTGCTCGTCTGCTTGAAGTTGCCCGCTTGCTGGGGACCGAAGCCGGGAAAGCCGTTCGCGTTCGGGGCGAGGCCGGTCGCAGCGCCGGCGCCGATCGCATAAGAAGCGGCATCGCCCGCGCCGACCGCATAGCGCTCGATCCGCCGCTCGCCGCCGAAGGCGATATTGAGCGGTTCGACACCGCCGACGGGCAGGCGATAGACGAAGTCGGCGTTGAGGTTGGTCTCCCGCTGCGTCAGGCGACCGAGGTAGAAGCTGGTCGGGCTGGCCGGCCCGAGCGAGGCGTTGAGCGTTTCGGCGATCGTATAGTCGATGCGGCTGCGCCCGGCCGAGGCGCTGAGGTCGTAGCTCAGCGCGTCCGATAGATTGCCGCGCACGCCGCTGACAAGTTGCAGATCGGTAAATTGCGTGCCGAAGCGCGGCGTGAAGCCCGCCGGGTAGATGCTGCGGAAGCTGAAGCCGGGAAAGGCGCTGCTGGGATTGTAGACGCTGCCGGTGTTGCTGGGATTGCGCCAGTTGAAGTCGGTCAGCCCCTCGCCCTGCTGCACGGTGCCGAAGGCGTAGATCGTGGCGGCATCGGCGAGGTCATAGTGCATGTCGACCGCGCCGCGCACACGCTCCTCGTCGGGCTGGCCCCAGCGCTGGACGGGATTGGGCACCGCGAGGCTGGGGTTCGCCGCCTGGAAGCTGATCGCGTCGGGACGCTGGCGCGTGCGCGAGGTCGCCTCGCCATGTTCGAACTGACCGGTGAAGACGATCGCACCCTTGTCGCCGAGGGCGATGCCGCCGCGCGCGCCGGACTGATAATCATTGCCGTCGCCGGCATAATATTGGCTGAACTGGCCATAGGCCTCCATCCCCGGCTGATCGTCGAGGATGATGTTGATAACGCCGGCGATGGCGTCGGAGCCATATTGCGCCGAGGCGCCGTCGCGCAGCACCTCGATACGCTTGATCGCGAGGCTGGGGATGCTGGCGAGGTCGGGGGCCTGCGCGCCGCGGGTGCCGAGCAGTGCGGAGCGATGGTAGCGCTTGCCGTTGACGAGGACGAGCGTCTGGTCGGCTGACAGCCCGCGCAAGGTCGCCGGCCGGACGAACGCCTGCCCATCCGCGGCCGGCAGGCGCTGGACGTTGAACGACGGCAGGAGTTGCGCGAGCGCATTGTTGAGATCGCCCGATACGCTGGACCGCACCAGGGCTTCCGGGAGCACGTCGACGGGCGCCAGGGTGTCGAACTGCGTACGGCCCCGCTCCCGCGTACCGGTCACCACGATGTCGCCCCCGTCAGCAGCCTCCGCGGCCGGCTGACTGAGCACCGGATCGGTTGGGGAGGTCTGTGCCGACGCGGCAGAGGTCGACAGGACGTGCAACGCCGCGACGACGCTGACGGTAGCAAATTTCATGGTGAATCAATCCCTGAAGGGCGGTTCTTTGGCGCCTGAAGCTTGAGCGCTAGGGCAGTTGTGTTGCACTATCTTTGAGCTTTCGCGACTTGATGGCGTCAGGGATGTGACCGTTTTGTCTCACGCCTGACGGATTACTTTACCGCCTTGGCAACGGCCGACGCCGCATACGATGCAATCATCCCGGACCCGCCCCCACCCAAGCTGCGCCGCACGGTGGACATCCGCCGGTCCACGCCGCACAACCCCGCCCCGTCCGGAAATCAAGGATCGGCGTCGTCGGCTCCGTCTATGGTCCGGAACAGGGAGAAGGATGTCGATGCGCCTCGATGCGGGCCTGCCCCCCGGCCGGGGGGTGTCGGACAATGCGCCATGGCCGGCGGGGACGCATCGGCTCGTCCGCCGGGCGCGGCGGGCGGTCAAACATGGCTTCTCCAATCAGGGGCTTGCGACTAGACAGCGGCATCTTCCACCTTGGATCACCCGTCCCGCCATGGCGCCGACCGGCCTCGAAGCCGTCTATCTCGACAATCGTGACGGGCTGCTGCGCTTCCTGCGCGCGCGCGGCGCGGGCGAGGCGGCCGAGGACCTCGTCCATGATCTCTGGCTCAAGGTGCGCGGCCGGACCGACGGACCGATCGCCCAGCCGCTCGCCTATCTCTATCGCGCCGCCGACCTGCTGATGATCGACCGCTACCGGTCGGCGCGGCAGGCGGAGCGGCGCGACCAGGCGTGGCAGGACGGCCGCCACGATCCCGCCGGCGCGGTGCCGACGCCCGAACGCGAGGTCGCCGCGCGGCAGGAGGCGGCGCGGGTAACGCAGCTGCTGCGCACGCTCGGCACGCGCAAGGCGACGGTGTTCCGCCGCGCGCGGCTCGACGGCGTGCCGCACCGGACGATCGCCGCCGACCTCGGCATCAGCCTGAGCACGGTCGAGGCCGATCTGCGCGAGGTGACGCGCGCGCTCGCCGCGCTGCGCGGGACGATGCGATGACCGGCCCCGCGACGATCGACGACGAGGCGCTCGACTGGGCGCTGCGCATGGCCGGACCGGATGCCGACTGGGCGGCGTTCACCGACTGGCTCGCCGCGGATGCCGCGCGCGCCGAACGCTATGACCGCGCCGCGCTCGCCGTCGCCGACGCCACCGCCAGCATCGCGCTGGCGATGCCGCCGGCCAATGACGACGACGGGGAGGATCCCATCCCCGCCCCGGCCCCCGCCAGGACGCGCCGGTTCGCCGGCGCGTGGCTCGCGGTCGCGCTCCTCGTCGTCGCGCTCGGCGTCGGCCTGTGGCGCATGCCGCCGCGCAGCCGGACGATCGCCACCGCCGCGGGCGAGCGGCGCAGCGTCGCGCTCGCCGACGGCAGCCGCATCGAGCTGGCGGGCGGAACGCGCCTCCGGCTCGACCCCGCACGGCCGCGCACCGCGACGATCGAGGCGGGCGAGGCGCTGTTCCACGTCCGCCATGATCCCCGCACCCCCTTCCGCGTCGAGGCGAACGGCCTGCCGCTGCAAGACCTTGGCACCGTATTCGATATCCGGTTATTGGGCGGGCGGACGCAGGTGGCGGTGGGAGAAGGCGCGGTGATGGTCGACCCGGACGGTGCCGCGCTCACCCTTGCCGCGGGCGAAGGCGTGATCGCCGCGGGCACGACGCTGCGCCGCATCCGGCAGGACGCCGGCGCGGTCGGCGCGTGGCGCGACGGTCGCCTCGCCTATGACGGCGCGACCCTGAGCGCGGTCGCCGAGGATCTGTCGCGCCAGCTCGGCTGGCGGATCACCGCCGCGCCCGCGGTGGCGACGCGGCTGTTCAACGGCACGCTCGAGACGCAGTCGTTCCGCGACGATCCGACGTTGCTCGGCGCGTTGCTCGACGTCGAGGTGCGGCGCGCGCCGGACGGCTGGACGCTGGACCGGCGGTGAGGATCGCGACGCGCGGCATCGCCGCCTGTGCCGTGCTCCTCGCCCCGACCGCCGTCCGCGCCGCGACGCTGACCATCGATCTGCCCGCCGGCACCGTCGGCCAGCAGGTGACCGCGCTCGGCCGGCAGGCGCGGGTCAGCATCGTCGTGCCCGATGCGACATTGTGGGCGCGCCCGGTGCCGGCGCTGCGCGGGCGGCTGTCGGTCAAGGCGGCGATCGCCGCGATCGCCGCGCGTGCCGGCGCGCGGGCGGAGCCGGTCGGTGCGCAGGGCTGGCGGCTGCGCCCCGCGCCGCCGGCCGCGCCGCGCCGGCCGCCGCGCCCCCGCCCCGCCCCTGCGCCCGTCCGGCCCGAGGGCGACATCGTCGTCACCGCGAGCAAGCGCGACACGACGCAGGACAATTTCGCCGGCCAGGTGTCGACCACCCCCGGCGACGAACTCGAGCGCGGCGGGGCGGGCGGCACCGACCGGCTGGTGCAGCGGCTGACCAGCGTCACCTCGACCTATCTCGGCGCCGGGCGCAACAAATTGTTCATCCGCGGCATCGCCGATTCGAGCTTCACCGGCCCGACGCAGGCGACCGTCGGCCAATATTACGGCGACCTGCGGCTGAGCTACAACGCCCCCGACCCCGATCTCCGCCTCGCCGACCTCGCCGCGGTCGAGGTGCTGGAGGGGCCGCAGGGCACGCTCTACGGCGCGGGCTCGCTCGGCGGGCTGATCCGGCTGGTGCCCAATCCGGTGCGGCTCGACCAGCTGTCGGGTTCGGCGGTGGTCGGCGCCTCGGCGACCGCGCACGGCGATCCCGGGCTCGATGCGCAGGGGGTGCTCAACCTGCCGCTCGTCACCGACCGGCTCGGCCTGCGCATCGTCGCCACCGACGCGCTCGAAGGCGGCTATATCGACAAGCCGCTGCTCGGCCGCCGCAACGTCAACCGCACCCGGATCGCCGGCGGGCGGGCGACGCTGCACCTCGCGCTTGGCCCCGACTGGAGCGCCGAGCTGATCGGCATCGGCCAGCGCATCCGCGGCGCCGACAGCCAATATGCCGATCGCACCGGCGCGCCGCTGACCCGGCTCGCCCCCGTCACCGAAGGGTTCAGCGCCGATTACGGCCAGGCGCAGGCGGTGATCGCCGGGCGGATCGGCGCGGTGCAGATCCGCTCGACCAGCGGCATCACCGCGCACGACCTGCTCGAACGCTATGACGCGACGCTGCCCGATGGCCCCGACCGCGTCTTCGTCCAGACCAACCGCACCCGCATGCAGGCGAACGAGACGCGCGCCTGGCACAGCGCCGCGGACGGATCGGGCTGGATCGTCGGCGTCAGCTACATCCACAACCGCACCCGGCTGCTCCGCCTGCTCGGCCCCCCCGATGCGCCGGCGCCGACCACCGGCGTGATCAACAGCGTGCGCGAATGGACGGTCTATGGCGAGGGCAGCGTCCGCCCGCTCGCCGGGCTGCTGCTCACCGGTGGCCTCCGCGCGACGCGGACGACGCTCGACGGCAGTCCCGAGAACGTGTCGGTGGCGGTGCAGGGCAGCGAGACCGCGCAACGCTCGCAGACGATCCTGCTGCCGGGCGGCGCGGCGCTGGTCGACCTCGCGCCCCGCACCAAGCTGTTCCTGCGCTATCAGCAGGGCTTCCGCCCCGGCGGCCTCGCGATCGAGAGCGATTACGTCCGCCAGTTCCGCAACGACCGCGTCGCGACGATCGAGACGGGGGTGCGCCACGGCTGGTCGATCGCCGATCTCAGCGTCACGGTCGCGCGCGCGGCGTGGCGCGACATCCAGGCCGATTTCATCGACAATCGCGGCCTGCCGAGCACCGCCAACATCGGCAACGGCCGGCTGTGGACGGTGGAGGCGACCGGCACGCTGCGCCCGGTGCGCGCGCTGCGGCTGGAGGGCGCGGTGGCGTTCAACGACGGCCGTATCGCGGAGCCGTCCGAGCGGCTGCTCGCGCTGATCGCGACCCCCGACCTGCCGCCGGGATCGCAGGCGATGCGCGCGCAGGCCTCGGCGCGGCTCGAACAGATCCCCAATATCGCCAAGGTCACCGCGCGCGCCGGCGCGGTCTACCAGCAGGCGCTGCGCGGCGCCGGGCTGACGGTGGACGGCTGGCTGCGCTACGTCGGCTCGTCGCGGCTCGGCGTCGGGCCGGTGCTCGGCCAGCGCCAGGGCGACTATCTCGACACCTCGCTCACCGCGCGGCTCGCTCTGGCGCGGTTCGGCGTCACCTTGGGGATGACCAACCTCCTCGACACCCGCGGCAACCGCTTCGCGCTCGGCACCCCCTTCGCCACCGGCCGCGACCAGACCACCCCGCTGCGCCCCCGCACCGTCCGCCTCGGCCTCGATACGCGGTTCTGAGGGGGGTCAGTGGGACGCCCTATGCTATAATCTCATCCAAGCGGGCGCTTCTGCGCCCTGCCTGCCGGGAGGTGAGATTGTGGTCAAGCACAAGCCTTTGCCTAAGCTGTCGAGTGATGCCGACGCCGAGGCGTTCGTCGCGTCGGCGGATCTCACCGAATATGACCTGTCGTCGCTCGTTTTGACCCGCGTTCCGTTCAAGGCCGCGACGGCGCGAATCAAGCGCTTTCCGATCCGCAACCCGTGATCGATCCGGGGATATGACGACCGACCATTCCAATGGCTGGGAAGCGGTCTCCGACCGGTTCGTCGCCATTCGATCGCCGGTCGGCGCAGCGTTGGTCGTCGGCTGGGCGAAGGACCACCTTCCCCGCTCGGCCGCCATCCTCGACATCGGCTGTGGCTCCGGCATGCCGATCGGCACGGCATTGACGGTCGAGGGCTTTTCGATCTGGGGCGTGGATGCGTCGCCATCGCTGATCGCGGCGTTTCACCGCAACCTTCCCGGCATGCCCGCCGTCTGCGAACCGGCAGAGGGCAGCGCCTTTTTTGCACGACGTTTCGTCGGCATCGTATCGATCGGGCTCATCTTTCTGCTCGATGCGGCGGACCAGCGACGGCTTCTCGCCAACGTCGCGCAGGCACTGGAAGCTGGCGGACGGTTTCTGTTCAGCGCCCCGCGCGAGGCTTGCCGATGGAAGGACTCGCTGACCGGCCGTGTGTCGGTATCGCTCGGTGCGGACGCTTATGCTGCGCATCTCGATAGCATCGGCCTGCGCTTGGCCGGTTGCCTGTCGGATGAGGGTGGCAACCATTATTATGACGTGGTCACGCGCATCTAGCGGTCACGGATAACATTGGCAGCTTCTGTTCGCGCAGAGGCGCATAGGACGCAGAGGTGGTCTGCGTGGGGCGGTTGCAGCCCCAGGCCATCGACCGCTGCGGGGATGGAGCGGTAGATGCCCCGCCCCTCCTCCGCGTCTCCGCGCCTCCGCGTGAACCTGTTCTGCCTGCGGGTGGCGGGGTGGTTCGCGCGAAGACGCGAAGACGCAAAGGTGTTGGGCTGTCGCGTTCGCGGCCCTTCCTCTCGGACCTTTGAGAAGAAAGGGCCACGCCGCTCGCGGGCGCATCCTCTTTGCGTCTTCGCGTCTTCGCGTGACCATCGTCTTCTCCGAGGCAGCAGAAGGTTCGCGCGGAAGCGCGGAGAGATGTGCCTGCTGCGTTCCGAACCGGTGAGAGGAGCAGGCCGCGCCAGCCGGGCGACGCGCCCCTCTGCGTCCTCCGCGCCTCTGCGCGCACCGGGCCGCCCGAAAAAATGCGCAGCCCTGCCAAGGGGTCGGCGCGACGGCTCCGTCTGTCTGAGGATGATGGCGGTCGATCCAGGGTTTTGCGGTGCGGCGGAGGGCGAGGCGCCGGTGCTGCTCGACGTGACGCGGCTCGTCGCGCTGCGCTGGGGCGGCCGGCCGGCGACCGGGATCGATCGGATATGCCTCGCCTATCTCGCGCATTACGCCGGGACGGCGCGCGCGGTGGTGCAGCATCGCGGCGTGATCCGCATGCTCGGCGCGGCCGCGTCGCGGCGGCTGTTCGCGGTGCTCGCCGCCCCGTCGCGCGGCGTCCGCCTCCGGCTCGGCCTCGCGCTCGCCGCGGCGCTGGCGCGGGGCGAGCGGCCGCGGCCGGGCAGCCTCTACGTCAACGCCGGCCATACCGATTACGATCTGCCCGCGCATGTCGGCTGGGTCGCGCGGCACCGGCTGCGCGCCATCTATCTGATCCACGACCTGATCCCGATCCGCCACCCGGACCATTGCCGGCCGCACGCCGTCCGCCGCCACACCGGGCGCGTCGCCTCGGCGCTGCGCCACGGCGCCGGCATCGTCGTCGGCAGCGAGGCGGTCGCGCGCGATCTCGCCGCGCATGCGCGCGAGGCGCGGCTGCGCTGCCCGCCGGTCGTCGTCGCGCCGCTCGCCGGCGCCGAGCTGCCGCGGGTCGAACCTGGTCCCGCCGCGGGCGACTATTTCCTCTGCGTCGGGACGATCGAGAGCCGCAAGAACCATGCGCTGCTGCTCGCGGTCTGGGAGCGGCTGTGCGCCGCGCAGTGCGATCCGCCGCGGCTGGTCATCGCCGGCCGCTGGGGCACGGGCGCCGACGGCGTGCGCGCCGCGCTCGCCGCCTCGGCGATGGCCGGCGGGCGGATCACGATCGTCGAGGCGTGCGACGATGCCGCGCTCGCCGCGCTGATGCAGGGCGCGCGCGCGATGCTGATGCCCTCGCTCGCCGAAGGCTTCGGCCTGCCGATGGCGGAGGCGCTGGCGCTGGGCATACCGGTGATCGCCAGCGACCTGCCCTGTTTCCGCGAGGTCGGCCAGGGCATCCCCTGCCTGCTCGATCCGCACGACGTCGCCGGCTGGACGGCGCGGATCGCCGGCTTCGACCGCGCCGCGGCGCAGCGGCAGCGGCGGATCGACGCCCTGCGCGGCTACCGCCCGCCGCGCTGGGACCAGCATTTCGCGCAGGTCGACGCCTGGCTGACCACGCTCACCCGCCCCGCCGCGCCCGCCGATGCGGCGCCCGGCCCCGGCCGCCGGCCCCGCGCCGGCCGCCGCCTCGATCTGGGAACCGCCCGCTAGTGCCGTCCATATCCAAGCGTGTCTCGCCGCTGTTCCTCGCGCTGGTGGTGGTGCCGACGCTGCTCGCCGCGCTCTATTTCCTGCTGCTGGCGAGCGACGTCTACGTCTCCGAGGCGCGCTTCGTCGTACGCAGCCCGAGCAAGGCGGCGGTGACCTCGCTGGGGCAGGTGCTGAGCGGCACCGGGCTCAGCGGCGCGACCGAGGAGAGCAATGCGGTCGTCGAATATCTCGAATCGCGCGGCGCGCTCGCCGATGCCAATCGCGACGGCCTGCTGACCCGCGCCTATACCGCGGGGTCGATCTTCCTGCTCGACCGGTTCGGCGGGCTGCTGCCCGGCAACCGCGAACGCTTCTTCGATTATTATCTCGGCAAGGTCGAGGTCGAGCCCGATACGACGACGCAGGTGCTCCACCTCAGCGTCAGCGCCTTCGATCCCGATCAGGCGCGCGCGATCAACGAACGGCTGCTCGAACAGTCGGAGGCTCTGGTCAACCGCCTGTCGAGCCGCGCCCGTGCCGACGCGCTCGAGGTCGCCGAAAGCGACGCGCGCGCGGCGCAGGAGCGCGCGCGGACCGCCGCGGTGCGGCTCGCCGCCTATCGCAACCGCGCCGGCATCATCGATCCCGAGAAGGAGGCCGAGGCGCGGCTGCAGGGCATCGCCAAGCTCGACGACGAGCTCGTCTCGGCACGCACCCAGTTGCAGCAGATGGAGGCCTTCACCCCCGCCGCGCCGCAGATCCCCTATCTGCGCACCCAGATCGCGGGACTCGAGAAGGAGATCGCGCTGCGCCGCTCGGGCGTCGCGGGCGGGCGCAATTCGCTGTCCGCGGCGGGCGCGCGCTACCAGTTGCTCCAGCTCGACAGCGAACTCGCCGCCAAGAGCCTCGCCGCAACGCTGATCTCGCTGCAGGACGCGCATGCCGAGGCGGCGCGCAAGCGCGCCTATGTCGAGCGAATCGCCGCGCCGAGCCTGCCCGATTATCCGATCCGGCCGCGGCGGCTGGGCGGCGTGCTCGCGGTGTTCGTGCTCGGCCTGCTCGGCTGGGGCATCCTCACCATCCTGCTCGCCGGCATCCGCGAGCATCGCGAGGGATGACCGCCGCTCAGGCCCCCGTCCCCGTCCGGCCGCCGCCGCCGCGGCTGCGCGACAGCCTGCGCGTGCAGGGCCGCGTGCTCGTCGCGCTGCTGCTGCGCGAGATGCTGACCCGCTACGGCCGGCACAATATCGGCTTCCTCTGGCTGTTCGTCGAACCGATGCTGTTCACGCTCGGCGTCGCCGCGCTGTGGACCGCGGCCAAGGCCTATCACGGCAGCAACCTGCCGATCGTCGCCTTCGCGCTGACCGGCTATTCGAGCGTGCTGCTGTGGCGCAACATGCCGGGCCGCTGCATCGGCGCTTTGTGGAGCAACCTGTCGCTGCTCTACCATCGCAACATCCGCGTGCTCGACATCTATGTCGCGCGCGTCCTGCTCGAATTCGGCGGGGCGACGATGTCGTTCGCGGGGCTCAGCGTCCTGTTCATCGTGCTCGGCATGATCGATCCGCCGAAGAACATCCTCGAGGTGGTGGGCGGCTGGCTGCTGATCGCCTGGTTCGGCGGGGCGCTGGCGATCACCCTGGGGGCGCTCAGCCATCAGAGCGAGCTGGTCGACAAGCTCTGGCACCCGGCCTCCTATCTGATCTTCCCGCTGTCGGGATCGGCGTTCCTGGTCGATGCCCTGCCCGCCGCGGCGCAGAAATACGTGCTCTACATCCCGATGGTGCACGGCACCGAGATCGTCCGCGAAGGCTATTTCGGGTCGCGCGTCCATGCGCATTACGACCTCGGCTATATCCTGCCCTTCTGCCTCGTGCTGACCTTCGTCGCGCTGTTCACGACGCAATGGGTGGCGCGGCGGGTGGTGCCCGAATGATCCGGCTGAGCGACGTCCGCAAGGTCTACCACACCCGCTCGGGCGACAATGTCGTGCTCGACGGCGTCGGCTTCAGCCTCGCGATGGGCGAGCGGCTCGGCGTGCTCGGGCGCAACGGCGCGGGCAAGTCGACGATGGTGCGGCTGATCAGCGGCGCCGAACGGCCGACCGCGGGGCGCGTCGAACGCCATATGTCGGTGTCCTGGCCGCTCGCCTTCGGGGGCGCGTTCCAGCCGACGCTGTCGGGGATCGACAATATCCGCTTCATCAGCCGCATCTATGCGCAGGATTTCCAGCGCAACCTCGCCTTCGTCGCCGATTTCTCCGAGCTCGGCCGCTATCTGCACGAACCGGTGCGCAACTATTCGTCGGGGATGCGCGCGCGGCTCGCCTTCGCGATTTCGATGATCATCGAATTCGACTGTTTCCTGATCGACGAGATCGGCGCGGTCGGCGACGCGCGCTTCCACGATCGCTGCAACCACGAATTGTTCGGCAAGCGCGGCGATCGCGCGATGGTGCTGATCAGCCACGATCCCGGCTATCTGCGCGACCATTGCAACCGGTTCGCGCTGCTCCACGGCGGGCGGCTCGCCTTGTTCGACGATTTCGACGAGGCCTATGACCGGTTCCGCGAGGCGATCGGCCTCGTCGCCGCGCCGTCGATCGACGCCGCCGCCGCGGTCGACCGCGCCGCGCTGATCGAGGTCGCGCAGCATCGCGCGCTCGGCGACGAACGCTTCCGGCTGCTGGTGCGCGAGGGCGACTGGCGGCGCGACGCGCGCGACTGGGCCGCGGCGGAGGAGCGCTATGCCGCCGCGCTCGCGCTCCATCCCTATCAGCGCTCCTATTGGGTGCAGCTTGCGCATGTCGCCAAGGAGCGCGGCGCCTTCGCCCGTGCCGAGGCCGCCTATCGCACCGCCTGCGCGCTCGGCGAGCCTGCCGCCGACGTCGTCGAGCATCTCCGCTTCGTCGTCGCGCAGGGCGGCGCCGATCCGGCGGCCTGGCCGATCCACCCCTATCGCAAGGGCGCGGCAAGCACGCAGGTTCCCGGCCGCCCCGATGTCGAGGCGCTCGCCTGGCTGCTCTGGCCCGGCGCGTCGGTCGACGATGCGGAGGCGACCGACCTGCTGCGCCGCCACGGCGATGGCGACCGGCTCGCCGCGGCGATGATCGCCGACCCGCGCTTCGCCGCCGCCGCCGCCGTCGCCCCCGCCGCCGGCGTGGATGGCGAGATCCTGCGCGTCCTCGCCTTCGCGCATCGCACGCCCGCCGACGGCGCCGCCGCGATCGCGCAGCTGCCGCCCGATGCGCCCGCCTGGCCGGTCGCCGCCGCGGCGGGCGCGTTCCGCGACTGGCCGCATGTCCAGCAGGCGCTGACGCCATGAAACACGTGCTGATCGACGGCTATAATCTCGGGCTCGAAAAGGGCACCGGCGTCGCCACCTATGCCCGCAACCTCAGCTACGAACTGGGCAGGCTCGGCCATCGCACCTCGGTGCTCTACGGCCTGCAGGGCCTTGCCGCGCGCGAGCCGCTGCTGCGCGAGATCGGCTTCTTCGATGCCGGCGCGGCGCGGCCGCAGGGCCGGCTGCGCGACCTCGCCGGGCTGCTGTCGCCGCGCGCCGCGCGCGCCGCGGCGGTGCCGGTCACCGGACAGGTGGTGACGCGCCAGTTCGACGCGCGGCTGCCGCATCACGACACGCTCTACAATGCCGGCGACGTCTTCCGCCGCGCCAACGGCCGGTTCCATGCCTGGGGCGCGACCACCGCGGTGCGCCTGCCCGAGCGGCCCGACCTCGCCCACTGGACCTATCCGCTGCCGCTGCGCGTCGCCGGCGCCGCCAATCTCTACACGCTGCACGACCTCGTGCCGCTGCGGCTGCCCTATACGACGCTCGACAACAAGCGGCATTATCTCAAGCTGCTGCGCACGCTCGCGCGCCACGCCGACCATCTCGTCACCGTGTCGGAATGTTCGCGTCGCGACATCATCGACCTGACCGGCATCGCTCCTGACCGGGTCACCAACACCTATCAGGCGGTCGACATCCCCGCCCGCTATCTCGCCACCCCCGACGAGCAGGTGGCGCGCGAGGTCGAGGGCGCGATCGGCGCCGGCTACAAGGACTATTTCCTGTTCTGGGGGTCGATCGAGCCCAAGAAGAACATCGGCCGCATCGTCGAGGCCTATATGGCGAGCGGCCTCGCCACGCCCTTGGTCATCGTCGGCGCGCGCGCCTGGCGGGCGGAGGGCGAATTGCGGCTGCTCGACGCGCTCGCCAACGGCAAGCCCGCCAAGGGCGACGTGCGCCGCGGCCGCATCATCCAATTGCCCTATGCGCCCTTCGGCCTGCTCGTCAGTCTGATCCGCGGCGCCAAGGCGGCGCTGTTCCCGTCGCTCTACGAAGGCTTCGGCCTGCCGGTGCTCGAAGCGATGCTGCTCGGCACGCCGGTCCTGTGTTCGGACACCTCGTCGCTGCCCGAGGTGGCGGGCGATGCCGCCATCGCGGTCGACCCCTATGACACCGCGGCGATCACCGCCGGGCTGCACGCGCTCGACGGCGATGCCGGGTTGCGCGCCGATCTCGCCGCGCGCGGCCGCGTCCAGGCGGCGTTCTTCTCGCCCGACCGTTACCGGGCGCGGCTCGCCGCGCTCTACCAGAGGTTCCTGTGATGTCCCTGCCCCCGACCCCCCGATCCGCCATCGCGCTCCTGCTGCTGCTCGCGACCGGCTGTTCGACGGTCGGCAATTCGGGCCCGAGCGCCAAGGCGATCACCCGCGCCGCCAGGGCGGGCACCGCCAGCGACCGCGGCATCAGCGTCGTCGCGCTCGACGCGGCGACCGCGCAGCGCGCCGCCGCCTATGCCCGCGCGCAGCGCTTCGCCGACGTGTTCGGCTCGGTCGCGCCGACCGGCACGGTGATCGGCGTCGGCGACGTGCTCGACATCGCGATCTGGGAAGCGCCGCCCGCGGTGCTGTTCGGCGCGACCGCGCCCGGTGCGAACATCAGTAGCGCGATCGCGCAGAGCGCGGGCATCCCGCAGCAATTGGTCGGCGAGGACGGCACCATCACCGTCCCCTTCATCGGCACTCTGCTGGTGCGCGGCCTCACCCCGCAGGCGGTGGGGCGGCTGATCGTCGCGCGGCTCGCCGGGCGCGCGCACAGCCCGCAGGCAATCGTCCGGTTGGCGCAGAACGACAGCCGCGCGGTGACGGTGATCGGCGAGGTCGGCGCAACCCGCCGCCTGCCGCTCACCCCGCGCGGCGAACGGCTGCTCGATGCGATCGCCGCGGCGGGCGGATCGCGCCAGCCGGTCGCCAAGACGACGATCCAGCTCAGCCGTGCCGGCCGCACCGCGGCGATGCCGCTCGACGCGATCGTCCGCGATCCGTCGCAGAACATCACGCTCCAGGCGGGCGACGTCGTCGCCGCGGTCTTCCAGCCGTACAGCTTCGTCGCGCTCGGCGCGGTCGGCCAGAATGCGGAGGTGCCGTTCGAGGGCGGCGGCATCACGCTGGCGCAGGCGCTCGGCCGGATCGGCGGGCTGCGCGACGACCGCGCCGACCGGCGCAGCGTCTTCGTCTTCCGCCTCGAACATCCCGAGGTGCTCGATCCTTCGGTGGCGCAGACCGCGAAGCGCACCGCGGCGGGGCTCGTCCCGGTCGTCTACCGGCTCGACCTCGGTGACGGCGCGTCCTTCTTCACCGCGCAGGATTTCGCGATCCGCGACCGCGACGTGCTCTACGTCTCCAACGCGCCGCTCGCCGATCTGCAGAAATTCCTCAACATCGTGTCGAGCGCCGCTTTCTCGATCACCGGCATCAACAACGCGGTGCAATAGCGGCCCGCGCCGTGCCGACCCCGACGATCTGCATCGATGCCCGCTATCTCGGCCCGCGCCCGAGCGGCATCGCCGAGGTGGTGCGCGGGCTGATCGACCATGTCCCCGCGCTCGCGCCGGATCTGCGCTTCCTGCTGCTGCGCCACCCCGCGCATCCGGGGCCGCTGAGCGACGCGCCCAACGTCACCGAGCGCGTCGTCGCGCAGGCGGCGAACGGTCCGGCGACGATGTGGTGGCTGCCGCGCGTCGTCGACCTGTCGCGCGTCGCGCTGTTCCACGCGACCTTCAACATCATGCCCGCCGGGCTGCGCATGCCCTGCCTGGTGACGATCCACGACATCATGCGGCTGACCCATCCCGACTGGTGCCGCACCGGCGCGCGCGGCATGGTCGAGCGGCATTTCTACGGCCACGGCCTGCGCCGCGCGATCCGCTCCGCCGCGGGGATCGCCGCGATCAGCAGCGCCACCGCGGCAGAGCTCGCCGCCTATGCGCCGGCAGTGGCGGCGCGCACCCGGGTGACGCTGTCGGGCGTCGCCGATCAGTTCCGGGTCGCGCCGCCCGACCCGGCTGCGCTCGCGGCGCTCGGGCTGCATCGCCCCTTCGTCCTCACCGTCGGGCAGGATGCGCCGTACAAGAACCACGACGGCGCGCTGCGCGCCTTCGCCGCCGCCTGTGGCGACGATCCCGGCCTCGACCTCGTCATGGTGCAGCGGCGCGGTCCGGGCCGCACGCGGCTGACCGCGCTCGCCGCCGCGCTGGGCCTTTCGGGGCGCGTCCGCTTCCTCGCCACGGTCGACGGCGCGGCGCTGCTGACGCTGTACGGCGCGGCGCGGGTGCTGCTTCACCCGTCGCTGATGGAGGGGTTCGGCAATCCGGTCGCCGAGGCGATGGCGTGCGGCTGCCCGGTCGTCACCAGCGATCGTTCGTCGATGCCCGAAGTCGCGGGCGGCGCGGCGCTGCTCGCCGATCCGCGCGACATTGCCGCGATCGCCGCGCAGCTGCGCGTGGTGCTCTACGCGCCGGGCGTCGCCGCGCGGCTGCGCGCCGCCGGCCTCGCGCGGGTGCGCAGCTTGCGCTGGCAGGATTTCGCCGCGGCCAATCTGGCGCTCTACCGCGACCTGCTCGCCGGAGGCGCGGGTTAGATCGGGCGGGTGCCCCGCCCCACGATCCGCGCCCTCCTTCGCGCTGGGTCCCTTCAGATCAGGCGATCGAGGTCGCGCAGGCCTTCGACGACTGCGACGATCTCTACCTGTTCGGCTCCGGCATCATACGCATAGAGGATCAGATAGCGCCCATGCACCAGCGTGCGCACCGGGCCGGATATCGTCGCGCGCCGTGCCGATGTCGGGGAAATCGCGCAGCCGCTCGATCTTGGCGTCGAGTGCCAGCAGCAGCCTGTCGGCCGCACGCGCGTCATCCAGCGTGATATGGGTCCATATGCGTTTGAGATCCTCCCGCGCCCGGCGGGACAGGACGATCGTGGTCATCTCACCGCGCGGCGTCGGCTTCGTCTCCGGCTTCCGCGATGATCGCCGTCATGTCGAGGGGACCGGCACTCCCGCTGGCCTTGCCCGTGTCCCATGCATCGCGCAGCAGCCGCAATTCCTCCGCCCGGACGGCGCGGCGCTCGTTCCACAGCCGCATCGCGTCGCGCACCACTTCGCTCACCGACGCATATTCGCCCGCCGCTATGGCGGCATGGATCGTCTCCGCCATCGGCTCGGGGACCACGACGGTCATCCTGGCATAAGCACCCATCGTCGACCTCGTTGCTTGATCTGTTCATACTATTTCATACCGCCATCGCCGACAAGCGCGGCGGCCGCCCGCTTTTCACCAAGGCTTTGCCCCCGCCGCTCCGTCAACTGGGCGACGCACCAGCGGGAACGAGCGATTTGCCCCAGATCATCCTTGTCTTTTCGAGTGCGGCGACCGCCGAATATCGCGTCGCCGGCATTCCCGCCGCGGCGCGGGCGGTGCAGGCGGTCGGGACGATCGCCGGGCAGGACGATATCCGCCGCTGTTCGATCGTCGCCGGCGACGACTGGCTGCCGAGCGATGCGCTGCTCGCCGAATGCCGCCGCCTCGCGCCGCGGCTGCCGCTCGCCTTCGCCGCGCGGCCCTCGGCGGGCGATATCCTGACGGTGTGCGGCGAGCGGTTCGTCGCGGCGCTGGCGCGGCGGCCGGACGGCGGGCGCGAGCATGTGCTGCCGGCGCTGTTCGACACGCGCACCAGCGCCGCCGCGCCGCCGACGCCCGAGGCGGCGTGGCGGCTGCTGCACCGCGCCGGCCGCACCGTCCTCGCCGCGACCGGCAAGGGCGGCGACGGCATCGTCTCGCGCTACGTCAACCGGCCGATCTCGCGCGCGATCAGCCACCAGCTGCTGCGCTTCCCCGCGGTGACGCCGTTCCACGCCAGCCTCGGCACCGCCGCGCTCGCGCTGGCGATGGCGGTGGCGCTGCTGTTCGGCGGAGCGGCGGGGCTGGTCGCCGGCGGCCTGCTGTTCCAGGCCGCGTCGATCTTCGACGGCGTCGACGGCGAGATCGCCCGCGCCACCTGCCGCAGCTCGGATGCCGGCGCGACGCTCGACAGCGTCATCGACGCCTGCACCAACCTCGCCTTCGTCCTCGGCGTCACCGCCAATGTCGCGATGGCGGGCGACGTGTCGGGTGCGGTCGCCGGCGGCATCGCGCTGGTCAGCCTCGCCGCCGGGCTGCTGCTGATCGGCCGCCACGCCAGCGCGACCGGCGCGGCGATGAACTTCGACGTGATCAAGCTCCACCTGCGCCGCGGCGGCCCGCCCTCGCCGCTGACCGAATTCCTCATCCACCTGACGATGCGCGACTTCTTTGCGGCGATCAGCGCGCTGATGGTGGTCGCCGGGCTGACCCACCTGCTGCTCGTCGCCTTTGCGACGATCGCCTCGGGCTGGCTGGTGGTGACCAGCGTCATCCTCGGCATCATCCGCCGCCGGATGGGGCTGGCCGCACCGGCCTATGGCGGCGGGGCGAGGATCAAGCCGGTGCGGTGAGTGATCTGGCGGTCGTCCCATCTGGCAATGGCTCGGACCGCCCAAGTGCGGGCTGTGACGCTTTGACGAGGGGGGCGCACGGTCGCCCTGATGACCTTGAGGGCAGCACCGACTTGGTTTGCGATCACAGCCGCCCGATCTCGGCCGTTCAATAGGCCAGGCGCTCTGCCGACAAGCGGACGCTCAAGGGATTGCGGCCTCATTTATCCGTAAGCTTTCGACCCACTTGTTAGGCCGACCTGCGAAGTGGTCACGGAGTCGGTCCTCAACGTGCTCGGGTTCCCATACGGCGGCAGCCTCCAATCCAGCGCATTCTGCATAGGTCGCTGCTCGCTCCCAGTTCGGTGCCGCAAACGTCGAATGGTAAAGAGATAATCTCCCGGTCATCACGTCTTGCTTGTAGAAGAACGGCTCTACGCGGCTTTCAGGGTTAAGCGGGACACGACCGATCACTGGCCAACGCCCATGCGTGACGGCATGGTTTGCAACCCAAAGGCGGAAGAGGACCGGCAAGCGGCTTACATCTTCCGGGGCAAGATCGTCGGCACTCGCGCGTTCAAAGAATATCATCAGTGGTCCTGCGGCAACCTGAGCATACGACTGGTGACCGCCGCCAAGATCAATTTTAAGGAGATCGCCTTCGCGACGGCGGACCTTGGACCCGGGGTGCATTCGATCATGTTACGCTCGCGGCTGCATCGGGCGCAACGTCCGCTGACGGGAACTGCCGCCTGAAAAGCGCTTGTCCGCTTTCCTCCCAAAAGTGGCCGTTCCGCTTCCGCCCAATAGCGAACATTGCTCAAAAAACGACCGCACGATACGTCATCAAAGCCAGCGTGACGGAATTGGTAGACGTATCGCTACAGCGATCCCGGTAACGGGTGCGGGTTCGATCCCCTGCCGCTGGCAATCTTGCCCCAAGAGCGGACTTCAGCCTCGACAAAAGTGCTCGTGGAGAGCCCGCAATAGATCATCACCTTTGATTGATTGCGAGATCAAGCACGGATCGTCCCACTCATTCTGAAAAGTAAACTCTTCTCCACCGAACATCACGATCGTCGCGATCCCGACCGCCTCGCTGCGTATCTCGGCGTAGCACTCCTCAATGCATGATCGCACCGTTTCAACGTCAGTGGTATCGAACTCCAGTGAGAGGTAATTTCCGACCTTGAGAAGAGAGACCGTCATTTCCGGAAGGTAGCTCTAGCTGTGTCCACTTTCCACCAACTACCAGACATGCGAGACATGCCAGACATGTCAGACATGCCGGTGCCGTCCAATGTTAGACGTCACGTCTTGTCGCGCCGTTATCCGAAAGTGGTCGTTCGCAAGGCTGCTCAGGCGCACCTTGTTGGTGACCGGCCTTGCTGTTGGGTTGCCGATCAACGCGCCTTACCCTGATTGTTCCTTTCAATTTCCGGGACGTCTTTTCAATATTGCCGGATACGACCATCCCGAACTCACAAAGGCTTATGTCCACAGTGGATGCCGGTTGAATGATTTCTTCGGCGATCTTGCAACCCTGGCAGTCAGGATCGAAGACCACAGCGTAAAGGCCTGGTTTTCCGTCCATGCGGGCCAACGCACCGTCGTCGCCATAGTGAACTATCTGGACGGGTTGCCGGGTCAGCCCAGAACCTACCTCCGGCAAGCGATCAGCGCGTCGGCATGCATATAGCGATGACACGGCGACGAACGCCCACAAGGTGGCTGGCTTGAACTTCATTCTCGAGGTTTGCAGAACAGGACTGTTCAAGCAATAGGCGCTTTCCGACCTCTTGCACGAAAAGCCGCCTGTCCACTTTCCTCCCACAAGCGGACAGTTCGCTTCGGCCCATTACCGGACATCTGCGCCTCCGAACTCCTTGCTCTAAAGCGGTCATTCGGTAAGCCTTTGACAATGGCCTACCGTCGAGTGCTCCGTATTGCGTTGGGTGCTGCCTGTTCGCTTCTGGCTGGGTTGGCCGGATGCCGAGACGCGACACCTCCCAGGAAAACGACAGCCATAAGACCCGATCAATCCCGGGCAGCTTTCTTCGAGCGTCCTGCTGCGCTTGCTAGGGCTCGAGCATCATCCACGCCAAGTCCACTCATTGTGTTGCGTTCGACTGACCCATGGAAAACGGTGATCGGTTCGGATTCGCCGGCCTTTGCGCTTTACAGTGATGGAACAGTATTGTTTCGTCGAAAGGACGATTATGGGGCGGTCAAGCTAAATCCAACCGAACTGAACGTCCTGCGGGAGGCGTTTTCCAGTCCAGAATTGACCGCCCTCTCAGGTGGCTATGAAGCAACAGATTGGACTGATCAACCAGACAATGATTTGCTTCTGTATGACCGAAAGGTGCCGCTTTACATCACCGTGTATGGCTCCCTGGACGACGTACAGGTAAGAGCAAAGTTGTCAGACACGATCCTTGAAGCATTCGATCGGTTGCGTAACTTTTCTGCGCCAAGTGCCCAGCCTTGGATGCCTGGAAAAGTAGAAGTTATGGTATGGCCTTACGAGCACGCGCCTGAACGATCAATTATCTGGCCCAAGCGGTGGCCTGCTCTCACGAGTCCGACAACGCGTAAACGCGGTGACTTGTACAGCATTTTCGTTCCATCCTCCGAGTTGCCTGCACTCCGCTCGTTTTTCGCCGCTCAAAGAGAAAAGGGGGCTGTCGAGATCGATGGCAAGAAGTGGTCTGCCAGCATCCGGCTGCCTTTCCCGCATGAGGAGCTATGGATGGGTCCGAACAATGAGATAGCGACCAAACAATAGGCGGCTTTGCAGAAGCTGCTTCCCTAAGCGGACCGTCAACTAACGCCCGAAAGCGGACGTTCGCTAGGTAGCGAGACTGTCGTGATTTACCTCAAATTTGAATGACCTTACGAAATTTGATTGCTTGGGTGAGTAGCCGTTCATTTCAAATAACCCGGCGGCGAACCGCTCGACGAACTCGGTTACTGGTTTTGTCGGCAGGTTATAGCAGTCCACCTGGACAATGAAGTTCAGTCCTGCTGACTTTGGGAACAGCGCCGCGACCTGCCCATCGAGAGCGGCATTGACGCAGCCATATAGTCGATCCTGAAGCGAGCGAAGATGATCGTCGAATGGCTGCTCCCAGCCCTCTTCGACAAGGACGAGTAAGCATGCGCCCCGATCATCATCAAAGGCTATGAAGTCGACAGTGGTATCAGCCATTCAGGCACATTGGCAGGATGGCTCCGCTGAAGCCAGCAGATCGGCTTTCCCCCAAGAGCACACGTTCCGCTTACGCCCAACAGCGGACGTTCCTCGTGACTGATACAATCGCGTGCATGGCTGACTACGATCCCGACGACAAATGGCAGGACGAGTGGAAGGAGACCATTCGCAGCGACGGCGTGGCTCTTCGCGAGAAACACCTCAGCAATCCGTGGCCGCACATTCCAGCTTTACCAGTAGCCATGAGATATTTCGCGACCGAGCTTTGGGATCGTGGATTTAGTTAAACTGAAATTCGCGAAGCTTTCGAGCTGGCGATCCGAGAGCTGCCTCCCTATGCGGCTCGTTATGAGAAGCGGCCTTAGAAGCTTTCGCCCAATAGCTGACATTCGCTGAGCCAGGTGACAGAACCCCGCCGCCCAAGGGATACACCATGACCGTTTTAGCTGATGCGGGAAAAGCAGATCGCTACCTTGAGCCTGGCACTCGCTTCCGGCTCGACAGCGCAGTCTTCGACGATGACCAGACCACCCCCGAATTTGGCGTGGTGGTTCATTGCTGGCTCGATGCGGGGATCGGAATGTTCGACTGCTACGTCGCCTTTTTCGGCAGCGAACTGCCGGTCGGAGAACCTGCTGGATCACCGTACGTGCTTCGATATGGTGCGACCTCGCTGACGGTGCTTAGGGATGCGAGTTAAAGCCAACTTCCGCTAACGCCAACTTGCGGACGTCCTGAGACTAATGGGTCGGCCAACGTGTCCGTGGCTCTGCCGTCGCGAGCGAGATGCTGGCAGTGTCCCTATCCATCACGTTGATGATATGCTCGGGGCCGAACGGTAGCTCAGTTCCGACCCAGAACGCATCGTTCTCGTCGATGCTGTCAGGCTCGTTATCGAGAACGCCAAGATAACCGCCCGGTACTCGCTCCCGGATGACGACCCACATGCTTTCAACCGCGACCGGCTCTTCCCGGTCGTCTACGCTGATTCTGAAAATTAGTTTTGCAAAATCACCGGGTTGGAGCCCTTCCCGAATATGTCGGTCTGGTATCCAGAAGGTGGCAGGCGAATGGGCGTGCCGGGCTTCTCCGTCGTCCAAGCACCACCCATCGTGTTCAAAATCCGGTTCTCGCATTCAGGTAGATTAGGGGCTGTCTGAATATTCGCAATCCTCCCAAAATCAGACATTGACGCTTTGACGAGGGCGCGCACTGTCTAGCTGATGAACCTAAGGTCAGCACTGACTTGGCTTGCGATCACAGCCGCCGTTTTTCTCGTGTGCCGCGTGCTCATGCTCATCTTCGGCAGTCGCATGAACGCGCCAGTGATCGTCTATCCATTTATAGCCGTGTGGGGGCTCAGTACGCTTGCATGGCCGCTCTTCCTTGTGCTTGCTTTCCGAGCGCGGAACGAACGCTAACGCCCATCAATGGACATCCGGAACGGCCATTCCGCTTCACGATTGCGGACGTTCGACGGCCCGATTAGCTTGTGATTATGCGAACCGCTTTAGACGCGCCGATTGAAGTTCTCGACGATCCCGAAAGAACGTTCGTGGCCAAGATCCGTGAACATGGATGGTTCGACACGGCGGTCCTTGGCGACGCCGAAGGTCCGGGGTTTTCTTTTACCACTGGCTTATGGGTAAACGCGGGTCAGCCCGAGTTGATCATGTTTGGGATGAAGCGCGAGATAACCCATGATGTATTTTGGACCTTGTTCCGTGAAGCCAAGGCGGGATCGCCACTGCCGATAGGCATGCCGACCGATAGAGCGTTCGAAAACCTCCTCGCTTACGCGTTCCCCGTGGCGAAGCGCTTCTATACGGATCACCTCGGCTGGAGCCGCTGGTTCTATGGGAACGATGACTTTCCATGCCTCCAGATCGTTTGGCCGGATCGAAGCGGCATCTTTCCATGGGAGCCGGGGTTCGACACTTCCTTCGTCGACGACCAGATCGACCTGACCGAACATGGGTGGAAGTCAGCCGTCATGGGCTGAGTCCGCTACACCTCAGTCTATCCCTAAAGATGCCATTTCGCTTCCGGCCAGCTTCGGAAATTTAGCGGCGGAGAGGCCCTTCGCCGCGAGGGAGCTAATGTGCCCAGTCCGGCGCGGCCGATACCCGATTCTCGCAGTTTCAGCACCCGCATCCGCTATCGCCCACTAGCCGACATCGCAGACGCACGGCATCATAACTGAATGCGACGATCTCGTCAGAGCCTTTTAGATCACTTCTTCAACGCGATCTGTGTGCTGTTCACCCTCTGGTTTATTGCGATAGGCCAACATCAAGGCTGGTCGACGCTGTTGACCATTGGGCTGCTGGTCATTGTATCGATCCCTATCGCGCTTGCGCTACTTTGGCTCAAGCTGTGGTTGCGTTTGTATTTCGAAACTTCCGCTAACGCCCATTGCCAGCATTTCAGAACCCGTCCCACGGTTCACCATTGCGGACATTCGTTCATCAATGCACTCTGCTCCTATGGAGCACGCGACTCTCGTGGGATTTCTGACTGGTGAGCTCTCGCCGGAGGTGCTGATTGATGAGATCACTACCGAAGTGGAGGCTTGCGAAGCGTCCTTCCGAGCGGGTGAGAACGGCTACATTATCATCACTGATGGTCCGCCCGTCGAAGTAACAAGAGAAGGCGCACGGCGACTGCTCGCGGCTATAGCCGATGGGCGATTGCCTTTCCAGCTGGCGAATTACGTTGCAGATTGCATCATCATGAGTGACGACTTTGACTTGGCGGACGATGCCGTTCGCGACGCCGTTAACTTTGTGGCAGATGACAGCAGACCACCTACGAAAGATGAAACGATTAAGGCGTTGGCGACGCTCGGGTAAAGGTTGGCTTTCAAAGCTTTCTTCCTAAAGCGGGTATTCCGCTTACGCCTAAGTGCGGACGTTCAATCCTCGTTCTGGTCGACTGTCCATGTCGTGGTGAAGTCGGGGTCTCGACTATTTCACCAGTATTGCGAAGCCGATACGAGCCCGGCTGGGCGGGGAAGAAGGCTCTTGGGTCCGGTGGCAGGAAGAAGTTTTCGCCGGAGCGCGAGCCGCTTAAGGCTAAGTCAATGCCTTGAGCGTTCGCCCGTTGGACAGTCCCATAGAACTGCTCAAGCGTCTCGCCGTTGACACTTCGACGGGTGATGCCGACGAGGACCACGGAGCCGAGCAGCTTCGCAGCTAAGTCGTCGCTCCAATCGGGTTTCCCGTCGACCATGCGTCAGCACGTAAGGTCATTCGCGCGTTCAGGCAACGTTCGCTATCGCCCATACGCGGCCTTTCCACTTACGCCCAATTGTCGCCGTTCGAGGCTACAGGCACTCTCCTTGATCGCAACCATTCGACAATCGCTGGCTTTACAAAGAGCCCCGAGCATGATGGAAGGAATATGGATCGGCGGAGGATGGTCGTCACTTCGGGTGGTCGCGCCAAGTCGCCGCCGATCCACCCCTTATCCTTGATCACGATCGCTCAATTGCAGTCATTCCGTCGGTGTGACACGTCTGCTCGATGCGAGCCGCTCCCCTCCGTTCCGCAATGATCCTGCTCATGCTGGCGATCTTTGGGATGGGAAGTTGCAGCCGCCCGCTTGCGCGCTTGAACAAGTCAGATACCCGAAGCTGCGTCGCGCAAGGCGGATATGAGAGTGGCGGCCCTTTCGGCAGCCCGTTCTGTCAGTTCCGGTATTCTGACGGCGGCAAACTTTGTTCTGGCAAATCTGATTGCGAAGGCCAGTGCATCGTAGCGATTGGGGGTCAACCCGGATCAGACCCTAAACCCGGTGCTCCTGCTCACGGCGCTTGCGAGGCAGAACGGTCCACGTTCGGATGCTATGCGAAAGTCGAAGATGGCAAGGTATCACCCGAGGGCAGCGTCTGCGTTGACTAACGGTGATGTCCGCTTTCCCCCACAAGCGGACGTGCCGCTTGTGGGGGAAAGCGGACATTGGCGGATGGTGTAGAATGCCCTGATGAGCGACAGCCACTATAAGGGTGAAAGCACGCGTGGGGGTAAATGGGGTTGCGCCGTAGCGTCGCTTTTCGGCATTCCAGTATTTATGCTCGCGACTTTGGTTGCCAGCCTGGGCGACTGCATGCCTGACATAAAATGCCACCCCGGCTTCTGGCTCGAAGTCATTCTGCCAACCGCCTTCGTGGCAACCCCGATCGGACTAGGTGTTCGTTGGCTGCTAAACCGCCGGTCGAACGACGATTCCTAATGCCGAAAAGCGGACATTCCGCAAATATTCTGCAATCAAATAAACGTATGCGGACGAGATTCAGGTCACACATACGGTTAAAAGGCTCGGTTATAGAAGTCCCTGGGTGAACCGCCTTCGACGGCAAATAAGGGTTGACCTTTGGCATTCACTACAAATCCGACGACTGTATCCGATGTATATCTGGAAATATACAGGAGGTAAATTCTACCTGACCTACCTCGCCGCGTTTCGTATGGCGCTATCTCTTCGGCACGCAGGCTCGGCCTCTTGTTGTAGCAATACTCCACCTTTCGCCGGGCGGACGCGATTGCTGTATCATCGTGGATCGTGGATGGAGGCAAATCGCTAGGGTCAACCGGGCTAGCGCCTCCAAAACCCCTATCTAAAAAAGCGCATGACGTCCCAATGTCGGTACACCCCGCCAAGAAAGAGAGCGCGACGAAAGCGAACGCCGAGGATCGAGACATCAGGGCACATTGGCGGCGATAAGCGACGTACGCAATGTCGCCTCACGCCCAATTGCAGACATTCAACATGTCGGTCACCATGCGCGAATGACGGTCGTCGAAGCCTTCCTGGTTGAAGCCCTGCAACGGGTCGCTGATGGCGGGCATATAGCTCAATCCGAACTCGACATCGCGGTGCCCGATCCATTCGCTCTCGATCCAGCGGAGAAGACCGCATGGGAAGAATTGAGCCATTGGGCCGATGACGAGGACATACGGCAACGGAATGAACGCTACGCCGCCTCCAAGCGCGAGCGAATGCGCAATCACGTCGCCGCCCTCCGATCGCATGGTCGCTGACGCTAGATTGAAAACGCTTACATGAACATGCACACTATAGTGATGACGCGGCTTTTGAGTAAGGTTTTAGTACTGGCGGGGGCAGTCGGAACGATTTGGTGCTGGAATAACGGCCATGATCCTAAGCCACCCGCAAGCGATTGGCAGAAGGCAGGCTGGCATTATAGATTTGACGACGATAAGGAAATCGGCGCAGCAATGTACCGATTCCAAGATAATTCGCAGCAGTATTTTATGGCACTATGCGATATTAAGCCCTTGTTCCACCTTGTTTATGGCAAGGTTCCGATCGAGTCGACTACATTTCAGCTACAGGTAGATCAGAGCCGCTTTAGTTTTAGGCGTTATGACGGAGCGGGTCTAATGGTAATCGACCCAGCTGTCGCAGATGCGTTTGCGAGATCTAAAAAGAACATCACATTCAGCGTCGGACCGTCGTATTTGGTCCGCATCCCTCCAAGCCCACTCATCGCCAAGCTGATCAAAGCTTGCCGCAGTCGAAACAAACCTGACAGGCGCTAATCATTGAGCCGAACGTCTGCATCTGGTGATAAGGGGGCCGGCCGCTTCCGCACAATCGCAGACATATCCATCGGTCCTAGGGCAAGTTCCCGAGTCGTCGATCAGGCGCTTGCGTACCATCCTTTATGCTAGTTTCTTTGGCCTCGATACGATAAGAAAGCTGTTTCACAGCTAGCGAAGGTCGTATATCATGAGAAGTACGACAATCGCGGCCTTGCTACTTAGCATGACCCCTTGTCCTGTTCTGGCTGCCCAAGCCTTAGGTCCGTATGCGTCAGACCCACGTTCGGTTGGCATTCACCGTGGCACCGAGCAATGGAAAGAACGCGAGTATAGCAAATCTAAGCAGCGTGTCCGTGCCAAGGATCATGCCACCAAGACAGTAATCAAGAGTCCCGAAAAACTTCGACCCGCCCCTCAACGATAGGTGAGCGTCGGACGCTGCGAAGGATAAGCCCTACATCGGGAACCCTGGGTGGTCATGACGGGTGATTTATTGATCGTGATCGGCATCTCACGAGGGGAAAGACGCCTGTCGTTCGGCAGTCGTGCCCACCCCGTACATCGCAGGCCGACGTCCGCCAATGTTCGCTTACAGCCCGATGATGTTGAAAATATGCTGGAAGATTAGCAGCAGCGCGACGTCACGCAACGTCCGCTTCCCCGCTAAATGCCGCCGATCTGCTTACGTCCATTTATCGCCCTTCGAGCAAGCGAGGCGCTTGCCCGAAAGCAGTCATTCGTTCAGCTTAGTCGCATGGTGGATCAATTAAAGGGCCGGACTACGTATTGCGGTCCGATCGTCGCTATGGCAATCATCGCCCTACTTGTCGGGGGTTACGTTGCATTCGCATGGCTATCCCCAGATGCATGAGGTTGGTTACCGCCAAATTGCAGACACTATCACCGACTGTATGTTGAGCTCATGACGCCGTCGTTCAACGCCGACACAATAATAAAGCAGATTGATGCGGGCATGTTTCGACCCATGGGGAACGTCGTTGCTCGTGCTCTGCTTGAAAAGATCGGCTTTTATCACGAGATTATTGTCCAGCATGATAAAGGCGCAGCAATCGAATGGTTGCCTGGGACAGATGAGCTTTGGACACAGATCTATGCGTTGCCTGTCGATCAACAAGGAGCGCTACGCCTTGTAGCCAATCTCACGCAACCGGAAGGTGAGCTTGACGGGTATTCTGCCGAATTATTTCTTCTATGGGCGCGTCAGCAAAAATTGTCAGAAAACGACATAGGCGAGGCATTTGGTATCCTCGTTGATGGCAGCTACCCCCTATAGGGGACGTTCCGCTTTCGCCCATCAGCGGACATTCCGCTTTCGGGTTGGGGTCGGTATTGCACCCGCGAAATGAAATAGCGCTGGAAGACGCTGCCGACCGACCAGACGGTCGATCTCGGCTTGGTAAGTTGTTAGATCGACAATGCCTCCGCCGTTCTTGCCTTGGTCGGCTCTGAAGACGCCGTCGCCCGTCAAGAGGATACGCAGCCTTTCACCCTTGCGTTTGAGCCCAATGTCGCAGGAATTGATGTACACGACCGGCACCGACTCCTGTCCGACGTGCCCCTTCCAAACCTTCAAAGCCTTAAGATAAGCGATTGGCGTCAGGCCCGGCTTCCAATCAGGTCCAAACTTCATCGGTTCGACGACTACAGCGTCGATCACAGCGCTCGCACGCTTGAAATCATCTCTCGCTTGCTGCCTTGTCTGTGCGGAAGTCAGCTTCCGGTGCGCAAAGCTACAGGCGCTACCTGTCGATGAAGCTAACATAGCACTTAGGCAAGCCACAGCTATCGCCAGTATTTTGGGATTGAGCATCATTGGACGATGCTGGTCCCGGTCACCACGGTGCGCAAGACCAGTTGAACGTCGGCTTTCCACCCACGAGCGGACATTCCGCTAACGCCCAAACCCGGACGCTCCTTCATTCCTGCGTCCAACCGCGGATGCGACCTTCCCTCACATATCCAGAATGCGGTCCGGGCGCAGCCGGCCGGTGAGCAGGTCGCGGACGGCGCGCCAATTGCCCATGACGCGGCCCTTGCGGTCGACCCAGGGTTCGGGGCTGAACGCCTTGACATGGTTGCTGGCGACGTTGCGCGCCATCAGCCACAAGGCGTCGCGCGGCGTCATCGTGCCCTTGCCGATCAGGTAGAGCGGATTGGCGACCTGCGAATAGCCGAGCCGGCGGCCCGGGCTGCGCCCGCCCTTCACCCCCTGATGCACGCCGACGAAGGCATGGGTGCGCTCGACCCGGCCGCGGCCGCGCAGCCGGCGCGAGAAATCGACGTCTTCCTGCCAGGCGTAAAGCGGCAATTTCTCGTCGAAGCGGACGTCGCCGACGGCCGACCGGCGGAACGCCATGTTGCAGCCATAGGTGCCCATCGCCTTGATCAGCGTCGTGTCGATGGCGGGATCCTCGGCGTCGTAGGTCTCGATCATCGCGGTCGCGGTCTCGTAATCGACGCCGGCGCTGTGGATGCCGTCGGCGAGCAGGTCGCCGCTGGTGCCGACCAGATCGGGATGCGCGGCGAACACCGCGGCGATGCCTTCGAGGCAGCGGCGGCTCGGCACGTAATCGTCGTCGAAGAAGGCGACGATGTCGGGGTCGCTGGTCAGCGCGTCGAGCCCGGTGTTGCGCTGGTGGCACGAGCCCTTGGGGCCGCGCAGCACGCGCACCATCGGATCGGCGAAGCCCGGCGGGATATCGGTGTCCGAGGCGATCGAGAAGAGGATCTCGCTCGGGGCGAGCGTCTGGCGGCGGGCGTGGTCGCCCCAGCGGGCGAGCTCGACCGGGCGGCCGACGCTGGCGATGACGATGGCGACCTTCATCGACGACGGGTCCTTGACTGGAGTCATGCGCGGGCGCTCGTGCAGCGGCGCAGGCAGTCGACCAGCAGGTCGCCGGCGCGCGCCCAGGTGAAGGTGGCGGCCTGCGCGCGGCCGGCCTCGCGCATCCGCGCGGCGAGCGCGGCGTCGTCGCGCAAGGCCGCGATCTGCGCCTGCCAGGCGGCGGGATCGTCGGGATCGGCGTAGAGCGCGGCGTCGCCGCACACTTCGGGCAGGGCGCCGCACGGCGCGACCACCGCGGGGGTGCCGAGCAGCATCGCCTCGAGCGGCGGCAGGCCGAAGCCTTCGGTGGTCGACGGCATCGCGAAGCACAAAGCCTGTTCGAGCAATGCGCGCAGCTCGCCGTCGCTGACCATGCCGGTGAAGATCACGTCGTCGGGCAGGTCGGGATAAGCGGCGCGCATCGTCGCCGCGTCGGTCTTGCCGACCAGCACGAGGCGCAGATCGCCCATCGCCCCCGCGGCGAAGGCGCGCAGCAGCACCGCGATATTCTTGTGCGGCTGCGTCGTCGCCAGTGCGACGACATAGCCGCGCGGCGTGAGGGCGAGCCGGCGCAGCGCGGCGTCGTCGCTGGCGAAGCCGAGGATATGGTCGACGCCATTGGGGATGACGGTGATCCGCTCGGCGCTCGCGACCTTGTGGTCGACGAGCTGCTGTTTGGAGAAATGCGACACGGTCAGCACCTGCAGATTGCGGCGGCCGAGCCGCGGCAGCAGGAAGCGGTACCAGCGCACGAAGGCGCGCGAATAGGATTGCGGCGCGGTATAGACCTGCGCGTCGTGGATCATCGTGATGCCGCGCGTCGCGGCGAGCGGGCCGACGTTGGACAGCGACAGGATGACGTCGCCCCTGCCCTGCCCCCTCGCCTGCCGGGGCAGGGTGAACTGCTCCCAGATCTGGCCGCCGCGCCGCCCGGCCTGATGCACCGGCAGCCCGGCGACCTGCGCCGCGAGCTCGCCCGCCGGCGCCTCGATGCCGACCCCCGCCGGGAACAGCCGGGCGAGCTCGTCGCGGCGTTCGCCCAGCTGATGGAGCAAAGCGGTGGCGACGCGTTGCACGCCGGTCGGCCGCGCAAACAGGAAGCGGCCGTTGACGAGCAGCCGCCCGTTCGCGGTATCGCCGGTCGTGTCGGTGCGCGTCACATCCTGTCCCCCTGCCCCCTGTCCGTCCGTCCGTCCGCCGGCCGCCCGCGCCGTCAGCGACTGCCCTTGGCGGCGAGCACCGCGGGGACGGTCATCATCATGATCTTGATGTTGAGCCCGAGCGAGCGATGCCGCGAATAGGCGACGTCGAGCGCGACGCGGCGCCGGTAGGTCGTGTCGCTGCGCCCGCTGACCTGCCACAGGCCGGTGATCCCCGGCCGCACCCGGCAGTAATCGGCGAAGCGGCGGCCGTAGCGCACCACCTCGGCATTGACGATCGGGCGCGGCCCGACGACGCTCATCGTGCCGTTGATCAGGTTGAAGAACTGCGGCAGCTCGTCGAGGCTGCTCTTGCGCAGGAAGCGGCCGAGCGGGGTGATGCGCGGATCGTTGCGCAATTTGTGGTCGCGCGCCCATTCCGCCCGCGCGGCGGGATCGTTGGCGAGCAATTGCTCGAGCCGGTCGGTCGCATCGACCACCATCGTGCGGAACTTGAGGCAGCGGAATTCGCGCCCGTTGCGGCCGATGCGCGGCTGCGCGAAGATCAGCGGCCCAGGGTCGCTGATATAGATGGCGATCGCCAGCCCGACGAGCAACGGCGCGAAGACGATGATCGCGACGATGCCGATGGTGAGATCGAGCAGCCGCAGGATCATTTCGTTGGCGTGACTGGTAGCGGGACGGTCGGATACGCGCACTTCACCGCCCCGGTCTTGGGTCTGATACATGAGACAACCCCTTCACCTGCCCATTCGTACCGCGCGCGTTGCGGTTTGGTTAATGCCGTCGAAATATTCACGCGTCGCGCGTCGTCCTGGCCGGTTTGCCGGCGCTACATCATACCGACCTGATAATGGTAGATATTTCCACGACAAGAGCGTCCCGAAGCGGGGCCATAACGGCACAGGTGTGACGATTACACGGTTAATGCTGCAAGCCGGCAACACCGGGCCGCACCACGCTGCCCGCTAATCGGCGCTCCCGCTGACAAGTGCTTGGGAAATTTCGACATGTCTGCGGGCGAAGGCATAAGAACTGAGGCCCTCCGGCCCCATCCGCCGCTGCGCCGCGACCGCCTGCGCGTAGCGCGCCTCGGCGTCGCCGAGCAGATGCGCGATCGCGCGCTCGAGCGCATCGACATCGCCGCTCGGATAATAAGAGACCGAATCGGCATCGAAATAATCGCGCAGCCCGCCGACGTCGCTGGCGATCGCGGCGACGCCGTTGAGCGCCGCCTCCTGCAGCACGGTGATCCCCGAGGCATGGGCATTGGGCGACAGCGGCACCACCGCGATCGTCGCCTGCCGCCACAAAGCGGTCAGCTCGGGATTGGTCGAGACGCCGGCGATCTCGACGTTGGGAATGCCCGCGGCGAGCGCCGGCGGGCATTTGGTCGAGACGATGCGCAGCCGCCAGTCGGGATGGCGCGCCACCGCGGCGATCAGCGTCGGCCAGTCGCGATGGACGTCATTGCCGACCGAGATGATCAGCGGCGCGCCGGCGGGATCGCGTACCGGCGGGGTGATCGTCGCCGCGTTGATCCCGAACAGCACCAGCTCGCGCCGCGTGCCGGGCAGCCGCGTCGCCGCCATCGCCAGATTGTCGCGCGAATGGAAGGTGAGCACGTCGGCGCGGCGGATCAGCCGGCGGTAATAGGCGCGGCGCAGCGCCGACAGCCGGTCCCAGCGATCGATCAGCCAGACGCTCTGCGCAAGCAGCCTCGGCTGGCGTGCGCGCGGCACGCGCTGCAAGGCGAAGACCTGCGACACCGCGAGATGCTGCGATTCCGTATGCGTCCACACCACGTCCGCGGCGCGCAGCGCGGCGCGGTTGCGCCAGGCGTGGAGGAAATCGAAGCCGAGCACCGCACGAAAGCCGAGCCGCACCAGCCGGCCGAACCTGCCTTCGGGATGGTCGACCGAACTGGTCATCGCCCCGACCATCGGTGCGGCATGGCGATAGCCATAGGCATCGCGCTCGTTGACGCCGATCAGCTGGCCATCGTCGAACCGCCGGCCCCAACGCGCCTCGCCAAAGCCGTAAGCGAGATGGACATGTACCTTCATCGACGATCCCTGCGCGGTGCTGCCCGGGCGTTTACCATCAAGATATTGCAAAAGCCTGACGATAGCTTGATCCGGATCATGGTCGGTCCTTGCGGACATAGGCGCGGACATAGTCCACCGTCATCGCGCGGTCGTCGGGCATGCCGTCGATCGGCCAGCCGCCGCCCGCGCCGAGATTGACCAGCAGCATCTTGGGCTTGAGGTAATCGGGCGCCGAGGCGAAACAGGCGACCTGCCGCCCGTCGAGGAAGACGGTGATCGCCTCCTTCTCGACGCTGACGCCGTAGCGGTGCATCGCGCTGCTGAGCGAGCCCGCCGGCACGCGCACCACCTTGGGCCCCTGGTCGCGGCTCTTGCCGTCGGTCCACAGATGCGTGGTGGCGAGGAAGGTGGCGGGATCGCGGCCGTAATGTTCGAGCACGTCGATTTCCGGCGTCGTCTCGCCCTTCTTGCCGAGCGAGCCGAGCCAGAAGGCCGGCCACACGCCATTGCCCGCCGGCAGCTTCGCGCGCATCTCGAAATAGCCGGTGCGCTGGGTGAAGCCGTTGCCCTTGGCGTCGCTCGACGACAGCAGCCCGCCCTGCCACTTGCCCTGCGCATTGCGCTTCATGTGGATGGTGAGCTCGCCATTGGCGACCGAGAAGGGAAAGCCCGGTTGCGGATCGACGAAGGTCGCGCTGCCGAAATCACCGTTCCACGGCGTATGCGCGGTCCAGCGCGTCCCCGGCCCGTGCGCCGAGACGTCGAGCGTGTCGAACGGCTCGTCGAACGTCGGACGATAGTCCTTGAGGTCGATCCGCGCCGGGCATTGCGGCACCGGCGCGCAGGCGGCGGTGCCGGCGAGCGACAGCGCGGTCGCACCCGCGCCGATCACCGACACGATGCGGCGCCGGATATGCGCGCCGCGGGAGCTGGGCAGGATCGGGATCATGGCCACCTTTGCTGTCAGGGGGTTGGAGCATCGTCCTCTCGCGGAGGCGGGTCTGATGCCCGTCTGGCTCTCGCCCGCATCGCCGCCACTACGCACCACCGGGCTGCGGCGATCCGTCGGTAAACGCGCTGGTCACCATTCGTGTAGGGCAAAGCGGGCGATCATGCCAGTCGTGCCGTCCCACGTCCGATTTTGGCACGGTTCCAAAGCTTTGGCCAAGATCGCCGGACGCGGGGACATGAACGGGTCGATCCGATGCCGCGGCATGCCATGCCGTTTCAACGCCGCCCTTACCTGCCCCGACGAAGTCCGTTATGCCGGCCGCGTGGGAGGGGGAGCAGCATCGTGTCGAACGAAACACCCCGTCGTGCGCGGCGCGGCGCCCCCATCGCTTGCATGATCATATTGACGGCGCGCGCGCGTCCGGCACACAGAGTGGCCGCAAAGGAATCTCCGTGACTGTGAATGCTTCCCCATCGCGATCATGCATTTGCTACATAGCGAACCAGGGGTATCTGTATCAGTCGCTGGTCAGCGCAATACAGGCGCGGCAGCATTCGCCGGTGCATTGGGACGTGATCGTCTTCGACATGACCGCCGCGCCGGGCGAGGAAAGCCGCCGTATCGCGCATGTCTGCGCCGCCAAGGGGGTGGACTATCGCTGGGCGGACCCGGCGGTGCTCGGCGGGCTGCACATCATGAACGCGCGGCTGTTCCTCGACGAACTGCTGCCGGCCGATTATGCCGAGATCCTCTATCTCGACGGCGATACGCAGGTGGTCGGCGACCTCACCCCGCTGCTCGACTTCCGGCCGCAGCCGGGCGGGCTGTGCGCGGTGCGCGACCCGATGATCTATCTGCGCGGCGTCGACCGGCTGCGCGACGAATTCGAGGATGAGATCCGCGCCTTCGGCGACGATTACGTCAACAGCGGCGTGTTCCGCGTCGACCGGGCGAGCTGGGCGGCGATCTCGCGCGAGGCGCTCGCGCAGATGGGCGATGCGACCAGCGCGCTGCATTTCGAGGACCAGACGGTGATCAACCGCGTCACCGACGGGCGGCGCGACTATGCCTCGCTGCGCTGGAATTTCCCGGGCTTCATCCTCGGCTATGGCCTCGACGCGATCGCACCGCCGGCGATCGTCCATTTCATGTCCAATCCCCGGCCGTGGCAGGGCGCCTATGCGCCATGGGGCCGGTCGTGGAACATCCCCTATCTCGCGCTCGCGCGCGAATTCCCCGAGATCAAGGCCTATTGCGCCGCGCTCGATCTGCGCCGCCGCGCCGCCTACAAGGTCAAGCAGATCGCCAAATCCTATGTCGAACGCCGGCTGTGGAACGCGCCCGAGCTGATCGACCATATCCGCCGGCTGGAAGAACGGGCCGACGTGTGAGCGTTGCGCGGGCCTGCGTCGCGGCGCGGGCCGCCGCCTGCGCAGTCCGCGCCGACGGGCCAAGCAAACAAGGGCCGTATCGGCCGCTGCAACTTGGCGCGCGCGGGGGCATGCGGGCGGCAAAGCTCCGGCAATGCTTGGCGCGACCGGCGGCTATGCGACAGGATGCTGGATTATCGCGACCAAAGACGCTACCCGCAGGGCGACCAGACGGCGCCCCGGCCGCGACGAACGCCCTGCGGAGACAAGCGCGCATCATGACCAGCAGGATTGTTTCTTGATGCTGGGCAGCGCGACGTCCAAGAATCTGGTGATCACACGCGCCGGGCCGAAGAGCCTGCACGAGGGGTGGCTGACGCCCGCGGCGACGCGCGATTTCGACCTGCTCGTCGCCTCGTTCGATCCCAACAGCCGGCCGCTCGCCGCGCCCGGCACCTTCCACCGCTTCATCCCCGGCACCAAGGTGCAGGGCTGGCGCGCGACCCTGTCCGACAATGCCGATTTCATCGCGCAATATGACTATATCGCGCTGATCGACGACGATATCGACACCGATGCCGACAGCCTCAGCCGGTTGTTCGCGCTCGGCGCGGCGGAGGGGTTCACGATCTTCCAGCCGAGCCTGACCTGGGACAGCTATTTCACCTATGCCGGCACGGTGCAGAACCCGTCGCTGCGCTATCGTGAGGTCAATTACATCGAGATGATGGCGCCCTTCTTCGCGGCGCGGGCGCTGCACCAGGTCGCGCCGTTGTTCGATTACGGCTGGGAAAGCGGCATCGACCTGATCTGGGGCAGCGCCCTGCCCGCCGCCGACCGCCGCTTCGCGATCGTCGACGCCGTCCCCGTCCGTCACACCCGTCCGGTCGGTGCGCTCAAGGAGGCCAACGGCTTCGTCAACCGCACCTATGAATCGGACATCGAGGCGGCGCTGGCGCATTTCGCCATGGC
Source organism: Sphingomonas kyungheensis (assembly GCF_037120395.1). Classification (NCBI taxonomy): domain Bacteria; kingdom Pseudomonadati; phylum Pseudomonadota; class Alphaproteobacteria; order Sphingomonadales; family Sphingomonadaceae; genus Sphingomonas; species Sphingomonas kyungheensis. The sequence continues at coordinate 15,245 of NZ_JBBBDM010000005.1, read as the reverse complement.
GTGGCCGAGCCTCGTCGCCAGCCGCGGCGTCACCGCCGCGGGCACGGAGATCGGCCGCTGGGGGCTCGCCTGGCGCGTGCTCGGCCTGCTCGGGCTGCCGTGGCGCTCGCCGACGCGCGGCGCGTGGCGGCGCACGTGCGACCATATCCGCCACCAGTGGATGCGCCGCCCCGCCTATGTCGAAGCGGTCGGCGACCGCCTCGCCCGCGATGCCGCCGGGCGCTTGCGCTAAGTCTGTTCGCGCGGCGGGGGGCTGCCGCGCCGGCGGCCCGTTCCGCACGCCATGGAGATGACAGGCCACGCCCGCCCCGGACGATATCTCCGCGCCTCCGCGCCTCCGGGTGAACCCAAGGATCGCGTCCGACCGTGGCACAAGGTTCGTCCCGAACCGGCACCACCTCATACCTAGTGTATTTCCTCTGTCTTCATAACACTCTAGACGCCAGCGCACGGTAATGTGACCGCTCGCACAAGCAATGGGACCTCTCGATGACGATCAAGCGCGTACGCAAAGCAGTGTTTCCGGTGGCGGGCCTCGGCACGCGCTTCCTGCCCGCGACCAAATCGATGCCCAAGGAGATGCTGACCGTCGTCGACAAGCCGCTGATCCAATATGCGGTCGAGGAAGCGCTGGAAGCGGGGATCGAGCAGATCATCTTCGTCACCGGCCGCGGCAAGGGCGCGCTCGAGGATCATTTCGACATCTCCTACGAGCTCGAGGCGACGATGCGCGCGCGCGGCAAGTCGCTCTCCGCGATCGAGGGCATCCGCCAGAAGCCCGGCTCGCCGGTCTATGTCCGCCAGCAGGAGCCGCTCGGCCTCGGCCATGCCGTCTGGTGCGCGCGCGAGATCGTCGGCGACGAGCCGTTCGCGGTGCTGCTCCCCGACGAATTGATGGTCGGCAAGCCCGGCTTCATCGCGCAGATGGTCGAGGCCTATAACCAGGTCGGCGGCAATATCGTCGGCGCGCTCGAGGTCGCCGACAGCGAGACCGACAAATACGGCATCATCTCGCCGGGCACGGTCGACGGCCGCCTCACCGAGGTCAAGGCGCTGGTCGAAAAGCCCAAGGCGGGCAGCGCGCCGTCCAATCTGATGATCCCTGGCCGCTACATCCTCCAGCCCGAGGTGATGCGCATCCTCGAGAGCCAGGAAAAGGGAGCTGGCGGCGAGATCCAGCTGACCGACGCGATGGCGCAACTGATCGGCCAGCAGCCGTTCCACGGCTTCACCTTCGACGGCGAGCGCTACGATTGCGGCGACAAGGCGGGCTATATCCAGGCCAATCTCGCCCTCGCCCTCGCCCGCGCCGACATCGGCCCGGCGGTGCGCAGCTTCGCCGAAGGCCTGCTGCGCTGAGCTGACGACAGGCCGACATGTCGTGATGTCGACGTGTCGGCCTGTCGAGGGGCGCGGATGCAGCGCCACGCCGGTCACGGCTGGACGGCGAAGCGCACCGGCTCCGGCGGTGCGAACAGATGCGCAGGCGGTGATCCGGCGCGGACGATGAGCTGGTCGAGCGGCACGGCATCGGCCGGCGCGGTGGCGGCGAAGACTTGGACGAGCCGATGCCCCGCCGCCGGCAACAGCGCCGCGGGCACTGGGAGCGGCTGGCCGCCGAGATCGGACAGCCAGGCGGGGCGGCCGAAACGATAGCTTCGCCGCGGGTGGACCACCTGCAGGTCGACCGCTCCTGCATATTGACCGAGCACCAGCGGGCGATCGTGGCGGAACAGGATGCCGTCGCGATCCTGCACGCGCGCGGCGGCCGCCTGATAGGACGCGCGCGTCGCGACATTCTCCTCTGTCAGCGTGGTCTGGTCGATGGTCAGCGGGTCGATCCCGGTCATCCGCTTCAGCCGCACGGCCATCCATTCGGTGCGTTTGCCGTCGCCCTCATCGAGCGGCGCCTCGGCGACATGGCTGTGCCCGACATAGACGAGCAGCTTGGCCGCCGGCATGCGGCGATGCAGGGCGGCGAGATTGTCCGCCTCGGCCTGATCCCGCGCCGCGATCACCGCGGCGCGCGACGGTTGCCCTTTGGGGCGTTGCAGGCTGGTCTGCTCATAGGCGGCCGGCTGGTAGCCGATGGCGAGCGCATTGCGCAGGAAGGCGGCATAGACCGGATCGCGCGTGTAGAAACCGGTATCGATGCGGACGAAGCGCTCGCGGGCGAGCTGCGCGACGGCGGTCGGCTTGCCGTCGCGCGCCGGCTCGTTGCTGAACGTCTCCGCCGCGAGCACCGTATAACCGAGCGGACGCAGCGCCTGCGCCACCCGCCAGGCAAAGGCGCGGTCGCGCGGGCTGCTATGCGCTTCGTTGAGGATGACGATGCTGGTCGCGCGGGCGCGGCGGACGATCTCGGCAATCGCGTCGCGTCCGACCGACTCCGCGATCGCCGCAACCCAGCCGGCCTCGCCGGCGCCGTGTGGCTGCGCCGTGGCGAGCGTGGTGAGATCGAGTTCGTTGGTGACGGTGGTGCTGACCTGTTGCCATATCTGATAGGCCAAGTCGTCGCGGACCTTGCCCTGCGCATCGAACGCCGCCGCGGCGAGCATGTCTGTCGCTTGTAGATAGCCGCCCTGGTCATAGGCGGTCATCGCGGCGTCGACGCTATTCGCGGGTGGCTGCGCCGGGGGCGTCTGCGTGGCGAGCAGCGTGGCGAGCAGGATGGCGCCCCGGGTCACGATCGTCATGGTGCGTTCCCTCCCTTGCCGGCAGGATGGATCGGCGCGCAGTCTACGTCCAGTGCCGAGAGGGCGCGGTCCGGGCGGCGATATGGCCGCATCCTTCCAGCCATGATCATGTCGAGGTGGCGGATCGTCGATATGTCGACACGTCTTCAATCTGACGCATCGACCTCGACACTCAAGGATCGTCGCAGATGCGCCCGGGTCGCCGCCTCGAAAGCGGTCGGCCAGGCGATGCCCCAGCGCGCGGCGAGCGCCCGCGCCCGTGGCAGGAAGGCGGTGGCAACGGCGCGATACGCCGCGATCAGCGATGCCTCGCTCAGATCGGTCTGCGGAAGCCGTTCGAGCAGCGCGAACTGGTCGGGCGGCAGCCGGCGGCTCCAGGCGAGCATGCCGCCTTTGTCGGCGCGCTCGACCGTTTCGGAGAGGAGCTGGAACAGCGCCATGCGCTGCATCTCGAGGCCGGCACGTGCGGCAAGATACTCCCGCCGGCCGAGCACGACCGGCAGCAGCCCCAATACGCGCAGGAATTCGTCGATCAGGAAGGCGACGCGCGCCCGATCCGGCCCCGGCCAGTCGCGATGCGCGGCGAGGCGATCGTAGAGGCCGGCGTGGTCGATCAGGCAGCGCGTGCCGTCGCAGGTCCGCTGGAGTGCGCCGGCATGGTCGGTGAGCAGCAGGTCAATCCGCTCCCACCCCTGCCCGATCGCATTGTGTACCGCCCCGCCGCTGCGCGCCTCATACCAGAGGACGATCGGCACCAGCGCCTCGACCTGCGTGCGCCAGTCTTGCGCGACGCCGGCCTGGTGCTCCGCCGCGACGACGGCGATCAAATCGACGCCGCTATACGCATCCGCCTCGCCCCGCCCGAAGCTGCCGCCGAGTCACAGCGCGTCGAGATGCGGTACGTCCCGCATCGCGCGGGTGATGGCGGTGATGAAAGCGTCCTGCCACATGATGCATCCCCCTGCCCTGCCATCATAGCGGCGACGCCGGCGCTGCGGGAGGCCGCCGCCGTGTCGACCTGTCGGGATGTCGATGGCTCGTGCCGTTTGGTCGGTAGTGTTGACACGTCGACACATCGACACATCGACACGTCGAGGCGTCGAATGTACGACGATAGCGAAGGCGGATCAGCGGAGGGGGGAAGGTTCGCGCAGAGGCGCAAAAGACGCAGAGAAGCCCGGGAGGATGGTCCGGCCCTCTTGTGCCCCGCCGTCGCGGGATCGCCATGCGGCGCAGCCGCTGTCCGGATCGCAGGGACACGTGCCGCATCCCCGAAAGCAACTCCTCCGCGCCTCCGCGCCTCCGCGCCTCCGCGTGAACCAAAACCGGCCACTTCGCGGATCGCCGGACGATGGATCACGCGAAGACGCGAAGACGCGAAGAAAAGGAGGTTCACGCGGAGGCGCGGAGGCGCGGAGAAGGACGCGCTAGAGGAGCGCCCTGCCCTCCAGCGGCGGCTGGGAAGGAGCAATGCACTGGCACACAGCCCCTTCGCGTCTTCGCGTGATCGTCACGCGGCGTCACCCGCGACCCGGCCGCTCGGGATGCCGCGCCGCTCACGACAAAGGCATCACGTCGTATCATCGACCTGTCGACACCACGACACTTCGACAGCCCGCCCAACGGAATATCAGACGCCGAAGGCCACTCGCAGGATCGCCATGCGGCGCAGCCGCTGTCCGGATCGCGGGGACACGCGCCGCATCCCCGAAAGCAACTCCTCCGCGCCTCCGCGCCTCCGCGTGATCCAAAACGTGGCCGCTTCGCGGACCGCCGCTTGAGGGCTCACGCGAAGACGCGAAGACGCGAAGACAAGGAGGTTCACGCGGAGGCGCGGAGGCGCGGAGGCGCGGAGAGGGACGCGCTGGAGGGAACGCCCTGCCCTCCAGCGGCGGCTGGGGACGCGGAATGCGCTGGCGCGCAGCCCCTTCGCGTCTTTGCGTCTTCGCGTGAACCCTCGAGCGGCGTCAGCCGCGACCCGGACGCGAAGCATGCCGCGCCGCTCCGACAGGCATCACGTCGGATCATCGACTTGTCGACATTACGACACCTCGACAGCCCTCCCGACGAGTATCAGGCGCCGAAAAGGCGGCTCTGCTTATAGCCCGAGCGCTCGTCTCCGCCCTCCCAATCGGCAGACGGCCCCCTCCCAATAGCCGCTCTGCGCTCTTTGCGCCTCTGCGCGACCCGAACCGGCCGCCGCGATCGCCGGAACCGGACGGCGCGCACAACAGCGCCCCGTCCCCGTCCCATCGCGTCAGATCATCGACCTGTCGACATATCGACAGGTCAACATTCCACCACATTGACCGCCAGCCCGCCGAGGCTCGTCTCCTTATACTGCGAGCGCATGTCCTCGCCGGTCTGGCGCATCGTCTCGATTACCGCGTCGAGGCTGACGACGTGGCTGCCGTCGCCGCGCAGCGCGAGATAGGCGGCGTTGATCGCTTTCACCGCGCCCATCGTGTTGCGCTCGATGCACGGGATCTGGACGAGCCCGCCGATCGGGTCGCAGGTCAGGCCGAGGTTATGCTCCATGCCGATCTCGGCGGCATTCTCGATCTGGCGATTGCTGCCGCCGAGCACCGCGGCGAGGCCGCCCGCCGCCATCGAACAGGCGACGCCGACCTCGCCCTGGCAGCCCATCTCCGCCGCCGAGATCGACGCGCGCTTCTTGTAGAGCATGCCGATCGCCGCCGCGGTGAGCAGGAAGGTGCGGGCACCCTCCCCGCGCGTCGCCTGATCGCAGTCGCGCGCCACCAGCGTCTCGTAGAAGCGCAGCACCGCGGGCAGCACGCCCGCCGCGCCATTGGTCGGCGCGGTGACGACGCGGCCGCCGGCGGCATTCTCCTCATTGACCGCGAGCGCCCACAGGCTGACCCATTCGAACACTTCCGCGGGGTTGCTGCCGGGGACGCAGCCGCTCAGGCCCTGCGCGATCGCCTGCGCGCGCCGGCGCACCTTGAGCCCGCCGGGCAGCATGCCCTGCTGGGCGATGCCGCGGTCGATACAGGCGTGCATCGCGGCGCGCACCGCGTCGAGGAAGGCGTCGGTCTCGGCAGGGGCACGCCATGCCTCCTCATTGGCGCGGACGAGGTCGGCGATGCCGAGCCCGGTCGCATCGCCGAGCGCGAGCAGGTCGGCGCCCGAGCCGAACGGATGGCGCACCGCGACATTGCCCGCCGCCAGCCGCTCGCCGCGGCGCAGGATCGCCCCGCCGCCGATCGAGAAATAGGTTTCGGTGAGCGTGCCGTCGGCAGTCTCGGCGGTGAAGGTCAGGCCGTTGGGATGTTCGGGCAGGAATTCGCGCGGATGGAAGACGATGTCGCCCGGCGCGAAGGCGATCTCGGCACCGCCAGCGAGCGGCAGCCGGCACCGCGTCTCGATATCGGCGAGGATCGCCGGCGCGGCATCGGGATCGAGCCGCTCGGGCTGCCAGCCGGCGAGGCCGAGGATCACCGCGGTATCGGTGGCATGGCCGCGCCCGGTCAGCGCGAGGCTGCCGTAGAGGTCGCAGCGCACCGCGGTGACCGCCTGCCCGACGACCCGCTGGGCGAAGTCGAAGGCGGCGCGCATCGGCCCGACGGTGTGCGAGCTCGACGGGCCAATGCCGATGGTGAAGAGTTCGGCGACGCTGATCGGCCGGTCGAGGCCGCGGTCGAGCGGGGTCCGGGACTGGGACTGGAACTGGGGCAGGGGCAGGTCGGTCGGCATCAGGGTCCCTCCGCCGGCATCGCCGGCCTGCCCCCTCTGTCCCTTGCGCCTGAGATCATTATCCCGTCGGCGGACGCGGCTGCGCCTCTCTCCAGATGTTTGCCGTCGCTACGGTCCTTTGGCCTGAGAGTTTCCGGGGCGGTTGCTCCTTCGGCGCCGGGGCGGGCCCGGTCTCTCCCGTATCGACCGCGCCGCTATCCGCCGGGTCGGGGCGCCGGGTCAAGCGGCATCGCGCCGGAGTCGACGTGACGACATGTCGACGTTGCGACACCGCACGCCCGCACCGTCACCGGGCGCCGACATGTCGGGCTGTCGACATGTCGGGAGCGGGCAGGCCGCGGCGCGTGGGGGGAGCAGGCGCGGCAGGGGAGGGGGCGGTATTTCCTACTCGAAAGCACGAATGGATGCGGCCGGTGACGCCATTTCCCTAGGGATTCCCGTGCGGGGTGCCAAAAGTTCGTGCTTTCGAGTAGGAAATGGCGATGGCCCGCTCCCCCGCTCCCGCCCGCCCCGCATCCGGCTCCGCCGCCGTGCCGCACCGCGACCTGTTCACGCTCGACAGTCCGCTGCACGGCGAGATCCGCGGCGAACGCTCGCTGATGGCCTTTCCCTTCTTCGCGCTCAGCAAGAATGCGTGGATGAAGCCGCTGACCTACGATCATGCCACCGTGTCGATCGAGGTGCGGCCGTCGGCGAGCGGCGTCGCGACGATCTACGACAAGGAGATCGTCCTCTACATCGCCAGCCTGATGGCGGCGAAGCTCGAGGCGGGCGAGCATGTCGAGCAGGATTTCATCTTCACCGCGCACGATCTGTTCTCGGTGACCGGCTCCAACCATAGCGCACGCTCGTACAACCGGCTGTCCGAGGCGCTCGAGCGGCTCCAGGGTACGCAGATCAAGACCAATATCGAAGCCGGCGGGGAAGGGGAGGAGGGCTTCTTTTCCTGGCTGTCGGAAGCAAAGCTCCACTATTCGCGCACCAAGAGCGGCGAACGGCGCCTGAAAGCGGTCAAGGTACGGCTGTGCGACTGGCTGTTCCGGGCGATCCTGCTCGATCGTCACGTGCTCGACTATGCCGCCGCCTATTTCCAGCTGGGACCGATCGAGCGGCGCATCTATGAAGTGGCGCGCTCGACGTGCGAGGAAGAGCTCGACCTCGACCTTGCCACCTTCCGCCTGCAGATCGGCTATCAGAACCCGCTGTCGAACTTCCGGGCGGCGCTCAAGCAGATCGTCGCGACCGACGGCATCCCCGACTATCACCTCGAACTGGTCGAGGGCGATGCAGGCGGGGCGGCGGAGGAGGGGGCACCGCGCCGCGGCCGCCGCGCGCCGCAGAGCCGGGTGGTGATCACCCCGCGCCCGCAGCCCGGCGAGTCGGCGCTGAGCACGACTCGCGCCATCCTGGAATCGACCGAGTCGGGCGAATCGATCGATGCCGACCCGGCGGACGCCGATTCGCCGACCCCCGCCGACTGATTCGTGCCGCCATCCGAATTGTTACTCGAAAGCACGAATGGAACGGCGATTTTCTACTCGAAAGCACGAACTTAGCCGCGCCATTGTTACTCGAAAGCACGAATCGGCAGCGCATTGTTACTCGAAAGCACGAACTTTTTTTCGATTAAATACTCGAAAGCACGAATCGTAGCCGCTTCCAGTGTTGGATCAATGCTGCAACAAAGGGGCGCGGCCAACGTCGGCCGTGCAGGTTTGTTGAGTGGAATGGCCGTGACCCCATAAAGGAAAGCCCGGCACGAGGCCGGGCATCCCAGTATTCCTGTGTGACCAGCGTCGCCAAACGCCGAACACCTTATCGCAGGTAGTCAGGCCACAGGGATACTGCCGAACCCGATCCGGTTCAAGGATGCGCGTTTCGCGCCACGGAATTTTTTGTCCTCGGTCCCGGCCCCACAAGGGGATGGAAGATGACGGCGTTGACCTTCGGGGAAGCGAGCGCGCAGCTCTGCGCGCGCGTAAGGCTGGACGCGCGTGCCGTGCGGCGCGTGCCCCACCGCACCGGTGCGCCGGTGCGCCGCGACAGTATCGAGGCGGGGACGTTCGAACACCTCTTCTTCGCGCCGCCCGCCGCCGGCGAGCCCGACCGCTGGCTGCGCGCCTGCCGCCGCGCGCTCGACGCCGGCCGGCGGCTGCGGCGCGAGGCGCGCGCCGGCACCCGGACGCTGAGCGCGCGCGAACGGCCGATCGCCGCGCTGACCGGCGCGGCGGTGCGCGTCTTCGAGGAACTGTGCACGCTGGCGCGACTGCATCGTGGCCGCGTCTTCCCGAGCTACGACTGGCTCGCCGAGGCGACCGCGCTCGGCCGCGCCACCGTCGCACGCGCGCTCGTCCTGCTCGAGGCGGCGGGCTTCCTCGTCCGCCAGCGCCGCTTCACCCGGATCGAGGGGGCAGGGGAAGGGCCGCGCTATCGCCAGACCTCCAACGCCTATCGCGCGCTGCTGCCCGCCGCGGTGCTCGGCTATCTGCCGCGCTGGATGCGCCCGGCGCCGCTGCCCGTCGACCAGCTCGATCACCATCAGGCGCAGGCCGACGCACAGGCGGCGATGCTCGCCGGCCTGTCGTCGCGCGACCGTGCCCGTGCCACTGTCGACGGCGCGCTCGGCAAGGTGCTCGCCGCCCTGGGCGCCGCGGTCGATCGAGCCTGCGAGTCTCAAGACCATCCGCAACCGCTCATGGATTCTATTCATACGGGAACGAAAGAGTTGGCCTAGTCGGCCAACGCAAACGCCTGACGGCGACGAAGACGCAGCGAGACGACCCCATCACCGCCATCAGACCCGCAAGGACAGGAGTGCCGGCTACGCCGTCACATGCTCCCTAGAAGGAGCAAGCGGATAGGGCAGGGATCAATGGCGAGCGACGCGAAGAATGCGACGACGGAGGCGGACGGATTGCGCGTCGCCCACCGCCCGACCGTCCGACACGTCTATATGTCGAGGACTTGCCACGTCGGCATGTAGACATGTAGGAGGAGGCTATGGCGACCATCGCGATCATCAGTCAGAAGGGCGGTGCGGGTAAGACGACGCTCGCGCTCCACCTCGCCGCCGCGGCGCAGGATGCCGGCCGCGTCGCGCTGATCGTCGATACCGATCCGCAGGCGACGGCGAGCCAATGGGCGGCCTGGCGCGGCGACGCCCCGCCCGAGGTGATCGACAGCCCGCCGCCGCGGCTCGCCGCCAAGGTCGCCGCCGCGACCGAACAGGGTGCCGAGCTGATCGTCATCGACACGCCGCCGCACGCCGACAGCGCGGCGCGCGCCGCGGTCGAGGTCGCCGATCTGGTGCTGATCCCGTGCCGGCCGAGCGCGTTCGACCTGTCGGCGATCCAGACCACCGCGAAGCTCGTCCAACTGCTGCGCAAGCCCGCCTATGTCGTATTCACCGCCGGATCGCCCAATGCACCGCGCGTCTACCAGGAGGCGGGCGAGCTGGTCGACGGCTTCGGCACGCCGCCCTGTCCGGTGCAGATCCCCGATCGCGCCGCCTATCGCCACGCCAGCGGCGAAGGCCGGACGGTGATGGAATATGAACCCGACGGCAAGGCCGCCGACGACATCCGCCAGCTCTACGCCTGGACCTGTCGCCAGCTCGGCCTGCCCGAGGCGAAGAGCAAGACCCGCAAGAAGGTGCCCGCATGAGCCGCAAGCCGAGTTTCGCCAATCTGCGCACCGTCGGCGCGCCGCCCCCGCCCGTCGCCACCCCCGCGCCGGTCGCCGCCCCCGTTCCCGCCGCGGGCGCAGGGCAGGGGCCGGCGAGCCGCCAGGGGCGCAAGCAGATCGCCGGCTTCTTCAGCCCCGAAATGTCGTTCGCGATGCACACGCTCGCCCGCCGCCAGGGCCGCAGCCTGCAGGCGCTGATGGCCGAGGCGTTCAACGACGTGCTGAGGAAGCACGGCGAGAGCCCGATCGGCGACTGACCACGCGCAAATCTCCGCCCCGCGCGCTTCGCCGGCGGAGAGATATGCCCCCGGCTCCCCGCGTATTCCGGCTTGGCGTCCAAGCGTTGCCGCGCCGACGCCAAAGTGGGTCCGTATTAACGCTGCCTGCTAACCTAACAGTGTCCGATTCTGGCATCATGCCGTCGGTCTGCTGAATTGATCTTCATCAATCCGTCTTTTACCCACGTCATGCAAGGTCGGGATCCACGGCGACGACGGTGCGCCGTCATCATCGCCAAGTCGATCCCGCGGCAGGTGCAGAGAACAGACATTACGGTATCGTGCCGTCGGGATTGGACGCGATGGTCAGGGAGGGGTTCAAGCCGGAATTGCAGGGGCTGCGTGCCGTCGCAGTATTGCTCGTGCTCGTCTTCCATCTCGATCCGGCGTGGCTGCGTGGCGGCTATGTCGGCGTCGATGCCTTTTTTGTGCTGTCGGGCTATTTCATCACTACGTCGCTGATCGCCGATATCGACAGGACGGGGACGATCGATCTGGTCGGCTTCTATGCCCGGCGCTTCCGCCGGCTGCTGCCCGCCGCGGCGCTGGTGCTGGCAGCGATGGTCATCGGCGTGGTCGTCTTCCCGCGGGACCAGTGGCCGCATATCGCGCGCGAGGTCGCCGCGGCCGCGCTCTACGTCGAGAATCTGTTCCTCGCGCATCATTCGGTCGACTATCTGGCGTTCGACCGCGTCGCCAGCCCGGTGCAGCATTATTGGTCGCTGTCGGTCGAGGAGCAATTCTACCTCGTCTGGCCGATGCTGCTGCTGGGGGCGGTCGGCTGCGGCCGGATCGTCGGCTGGCCGGTGCGGGTCTGGTATCGCGCGGCGATCGTCATCGCCTTGCTCGGATCGCTCGCGCTGTCGATTCTGGCGGGGCGCCATCCGCAGCCGGGCGCCTATTTCTATCCGCAGCTGCGCGTCTGGGAGCTGGCGCTGGGCGGTCTGATCGCCTGCCTGCCGGCGCGGTGGGCGCGGATCGCGTCCGGAACGCCGGCGCCGGTGCTGCAGGCGGCAGGGCTGGCGATGCTGGTCGGCGCGAGCCTGGTCTATTCGGCGAAGACCGTCTTTCCCGGCTCTGCCGCGCTGTTGCCGACGATCGGCGCGGCGCTGGTCATCGTCGCGGTCGGGGAGGGCGGGGCCCGGCGCCGCAATCCGCTGCTCGACAATCGGGCGATGCGCTGGATCGGCGACCTCTCCTATTCGATCTATCTCTGGCATTGGCCGATCATCGTCGCCGTCCGCGACCATCGCGCCGCGCTGCGCCCGATCGACGCGGTCGGCATCGTGCTGCTCGTGCTGCTGCTCGCCCAGCTGACCAAGACGTTGGTCGAGGACCGGTTCCGCCTCCATGGTGGCGCGCGGCGGGCGGCGCGCCCGCGCTGGCGTGCCTTCGTGCCGGTCGTCGTCGCGATCGCCATCCCGCTGCTGCTGGCCGCCGCGCTGCTCGGCTATGTCGCCTGGGACAAGCGCCGGTTCGAGGCGGCGCGGCTCGATCCGCGGGACTATCCCGGCGCCGCGGCGCTCGTCGCATCGACGCCGGTGCCGGCGCGCGCGGTCTTTCCCGCCGCGCATCTCGTGCCGGAGGATCTTCCGGTCGAATATAAGACGGGGTGCAGCCTGCCGTTCGGAGAGAGCGTGATCCAGGCCTGTCCCTCGGGTCAGCCGGACAGCCGCTTCCGGATCGCCGTCGTCGGCGATTCGCATGCCGCGCAATGGTTGCCGGGGATCGAGGCCGCGGGGCGCGCGCGCGGCTGGGCGATCGTGCCGCTGACCAAATCCTCCTGTCCGTTGGTGCCGGTGCGGCTCCGCCACTTCGATGCCGCCGCCTGCGCCGCCTGGTCGCGCAACGTCATGGCCGAACTCCGCGCGCACCCGCCGCAGGTGGTGATCTATGCGCTGTATCTCGACGGCGAGATCGCGCAGCTGCCGTCGGACGCGGTACGACTGGCGGCGGTGCGGCCGGCGCTCGCCCAGCTCGCCGCGCTGGGATCGCAGGTCATCGTGCTGCGCGATACGCCGCATCTCGCCGGCGATCCGATCGCCGCACTCGACGCGGCGCAGCCGCGACCGCTGCCCGCCGTCGCGCGCCGCGCCGGGCCGGACATCGTCGCGCAGGCGGCCGCTACCCTTCCCGGCGTGCGCGTGCTCGACATGAACGATCTGGTCTGTCCGGCGGCACGCTGCCGTGCCGTGATCGGCAATCTCGTCGTCTGGCGGGACGAACATCATATCGCCGCCCATTATGCGGCGACGCTGGGGGACGCGTTCGCCGAGCGGCTCGGCCGGCTGATCGCCGCTGACCGGGCGACGCGTCGTTGAGCGAGCATCCCTCTTTTCATACCGGAGCCGCCGCATGCCCCCGATGACGCGCCCGGCGGGCCGCTACGAAACGCTCGACCTGATGCGCGGCCTTGCCGCCTTTTCGGTGCTGCTGCTGCATTGTTCGCCGCCCGGTTTCTACCTCGCGCCGCACGGCCATCTCGCGGTCGACCTGTTCTTCGGGCTGAGCGGGTTCGTCGTCGCCGCGGCCTATGTGCCCAGGCTCGCCACCGGCATGCGGCTGTCCGCCTTCGCCGCGGTGCGGATGAAGCGGTTATACCCGCTGATCCTGCTCGGCGCGCTGATCGGGCTCGCCGGCTATAGCCGCGCCTATCCGCCGCGCGATCTGGCGGTGCTGTTCGTCACCGGGCTGCTGATGCTGCCGACGCCGCTCGGCAGCGCCGAGGAGGGCTATGCCGCGGTGGCGATCAACCCGCCGAGCTGGAGCCTGTTCTGGGAGCTGCTGGTCAATGTGATCTTCGCGCGCTGGGCGTGGCGCTGGTCGCGGCGCGTGCTGGTCGCGATCCTGCTGGTCAGCGGCGTCGCGCTCGCCGCGCAGGCGCTCCATTACGGCCAGTTGTCGCAGGGCTTCACCTGGGGGAGCTGGTGGGGCGGGGCGGTGCGGGTCAGCTTCTCGTTCACGCTCGGCGTCTGGCTCCATCGGATCGAACGGCCGCGCTGGCGGCTGCCGGTGCCGCTGATCGCGCTGGTCACCGTCGGCATTTTCCTGATGCCGGCGCTGGGGGCGTGGAACGGCCTGTTCGACATGCTGTGCGTCGCGCTCGTCTTCCCGCTGCTGCTGATCGTCGGGATCAACAGCCATGCGCCGCGGTGGACCCGCGTCTCGCCGCTGCTCGGCGAGGCGTCCTACCCCGCCTATATCCTGCAGGGCGGCGTCTATCCGCACATCAAGGGTCTGTGGCACCATCTGCCGGTCGAGGGCGCGGCGATGATCGCGGCGACGGTGGGGATTGCACTGGTGTTCTTCTTCGGCGCGCTGCTGGTCGCGCGGCCGTACGAGCGGCTGGTGCGCGCGCTGCTGCCCGGCGTGCGGCGGGTGGCGATGCCGGCGCAGGCGGCGCCTTGAGGGGCGGAATTGGCCGGCCGTGCCAGTGGCTGAGGTGTCGCAATGCCGCCGAGCTCGCGCCAGCCTGATGGCGTAGTTCGCCGCTGTGTTTGGCGAGCGATTGCCGATCCAGAGTAAGCGGATCTCCTTCTATAATTCTGTGAAGAGAGGGATGGCAGGATATGCCATCTGTCACCGATGTAATACATCGGTGACAGATGGCGCCGCTGCACGGGGCTGTCGTGAATGATGATTAGCCTGCGATTGAAGGACGAGCTGGTCGAGGAGATCGACCGCGTCGCGCTCGCTCAAGGCCAATCCCGCAGCGCGTGGATCGCGCGCGTACTGACGCAGTCCGCACTTTCCGAAGGCGAGCACGCGCCGCTGGTGCCGATGAGCCGGCGCGGCCGCCCCGACGAGTATGTGCGCGTGACGCTGCGCCTGCACCGGCATGAACTCGAGGCGATCGATGCGGTCGGCGCGCCGCTCCGCCTGGGGCGGAACGAATGGATCAAGCGCGCCATCCGCTGGCAGCTGTGGGACAGGGCAGGGGTGCTGCGGCTCGCGCCCGCGACGGCAGCCGAGATCGGCAAGCTGCGCAAGCAGGTGCTGGCGATCGGGCGCAACATCAACCAGGCGGTGCACGCAATGAACGCGGCGAACATGCCCGGCAGTTCGCTCGACATCGCGCGGATCGCCGAGCCGTTCATCGACACCTGCGCGGAGCTGAAGTCGCAGCTGTTCGCGCTGCGCCGGGCGCTCAGCCGCTACGTCAGCGGCGAGGTCGCCTACTGGACCGGCGCCGCGGAGGAGCAGGAGACATGAGTTTCCGCCTCTCGCCGGGAACGCTGGTCTCGCTGGCGGGCGTGTTCGCGCCGCCCCGTAACCGGCGGGCGAGTGGCGGCGGACGAGGGAAGGGCGGCACCCGCGACGACGGTGCCATGCTGGCATTTGCTGCGGCGTCGCTGCTGCGCAAGGCTGCGCCGGCGAGCGGCGGTTATCGGCCCAGCGCGCAGGTGAAACAGGCGTTCGGAGGCGGGTCGCATGCGGCGATCAGCGCGCGGGCGCTGCGGACGATGGAGCGCACCGCGCGCGGCGTTCCGGAGGTAATGGTGCGCGTCACCGGCCGCCAGCATGGCGGCGGCCACGTGCTCGCCAACATGTCGTACATCAGCCGCCTCGGCCATGGCGAGGACAAGCAGGTCGACCTCCATACCAGCGAGGGCGAGGTGCTGCGCGACGGTCGCGACATGCAGGAGCTGGCGCAGGACTGGCAGGAATGGGAGATCGCCGACGAGGCGCGCCGCAAGGGCGCAACGTCGCTGTCGATGATCCTGTCGATGCCGGCGCATACCGACCCGCAAGGCGTCAAAGAGGCGGCGCTGGCGTTCGCGCGCGAGGAGTTCGCCAACCGCTCCTGGGTCGCGGCGCTGCACGTCGATCGCGATCATCCGCACGTCCATCTGACGGTCGCGCGGCGCGATTA
>NZ_JBBBDM010000004.1:0-186742 GCF_037120395.1 Sphingomonas kyungheensis | reverse complement strand
TGCTTCACCTGCGCTCATGCGCGACAACACCCGTCGGTCTCTGGTCGCAGCTGGATGAAAGACAGGGGTCACGTCACCCCGCCACTACCCGCAACGGCTGGCGTGATTGGGGGGTAGAAGCTTTTGGACGGTCTGGACGCCTCGCGCGCGCGAGCAGTTGGCGCAGGGGCATCAGCGGCACACGGATACCTCTCGCTGTGGAAGGCATTGCCAGCCCGTACAATTCCCCGTAACGAACGTTAGGCGGATTTGTAGAGGTAGCAGCCATGAGCAAGGCCATTGCGTATTACCGGGTGTCGACGGCTAAGCAGAGCGCGTCCGGCCTGGGGCTTGAGGCGCAGCGGGCAGCGGTGGAAGCCATGTGTGCCGCGCGTGGCTGGGAGATCGTCGCGCCGGCCTATACGGAAGTAGAGAGCGGGAAGCGCAACGACCGCCCCGCCCTCGCGCAGGCCATAGCTCGGGCGAAGCTGACGGGCGCTAGGTTGGTGATCGCCAAGCTCGACCGGCTCAGCCGCAACGCTGCGTTCCTGCTGACGCTCCGTGATAGCGGGATCGACTTCGTTGCCGCCGACATCCCCGATGCCAACGCGCTGACGATCGGTGTCATGGCACTGGTGGCGCAGCAGGAGCGCGAGGCCATCTCCCAGCGCACCAAGGATGCCCTAGCAGCGGCAAAGGCGCGCGGGCAGCGCCTCGGCAACCCGAACGGGGCGGAGGCTCTGAGGCGGGCGAATAAGGGCACTGGCGCGGCTGTCGAGGCTGCTACTCGCAAGGCCGATGAGCATGCCGAGCGTCTACGTCCCGTCATTGCCGAGCTGCATGCGCGCGGCGTCACCTCGCTAGGCGGGATCGCTGCCGCGTTGAACGAGGCCGGCATGCGCACCCCTCGGGCTGGCCAGTGGCACGCATCGTCTGTCCGCAACCTGGTCGCCCGGCTCGCCGCCTGAGTCCGCTTCCCACCGCCAACCGCACACGATACGATCCCTCATGATCGCAATCATCATTGGCATCGTATGCCTGTTCCTGTCCTTCGGGATACAGTCGAGCCTTCGTAAGCAGGGCGTTGAGCCGCTGACCCGCGGACAGCTGCGTTACATGCGGAAGAAGGCTCGCAAGCAAGGCGTGTCGGTCGACCAGATCAGCTACAAGCCCCGCCGCCGCAAGTAACCTGACGGCGGTAAGATACCCCGCCTAGACGCTTACCTGTCTAGGCATGTCCCTAGGCCGCGTATCCGTCCGCACTGATGCTGCCCGCGAGACCTTCCTCGCCACCCTCGCCAATGCCTGCAACGTCACCGCTGCGTGCAAGGCCGCCGGCATCTGCCGCCAGACAGCCTACCAGTGGCGCGAGGATGACGAGGCGTTCGCCCTCGCTTGGGCTGGCGCGTTGGAGGAAGCCGTAGACGCGCTGGAGAAGGAAGCTTTCCGGCGAGCGCATGACGGCATCGACAAGCCCATCGTCTACCAAGGCGTCGTGACCGGCCACTACCGCGAGTATTCCGATCGGCTGATGGAGATCCTGCTCAAGGCCCACCGCCCCGAGAAATACATCGAACGCACCCGGAGCGAGAACCTGCATGCCGTCGCCATCACGATCCAAGGCCCCGCTGCCGACCTTTGAGCCGACGTCGAAGCAGGCGGAGCTGATCGCGGCGGCTGTCAGCCCTGCTCGGCATATCCTCGCATACGGCGGCTCGCGATCGGGCAAG
Source organism: Sphingomonas kyungheensis (assembly GCF_037120395.1). Taxonomy (NCBI): domain Bacteria; kingdom Pseudomonadati; phylum Pseudomonadota; class Alphaproteobacteria; order Sphingomonadales; family Sphingomonadaceae; genus Sphingomonas; species Sphingomonas kyungheensis. The sequence goes on along the minus strand of NZ_JBBBDM010000004.1, from coordinate 185,033 downwards.
ACGATGGGCTTCTGCTACTGCATCGCCACCCGCGCCATGATGGCCCCCAACAGCCGGCATCTGATCGCCCGCCTGCATAACGTCGACGTGCGGCAGTCGGTGATGCTCGACACCTGGCCGAAGATGATGGGGCTCGCCTACCCAGGCATCCGATGCGAGATCAATAAAACCGACCAGTATGCGATCATGCCGAACGGGTCGGAGGTCTGGTTTAGCGGGCTCGATGACAAGGAGCGTGTCGACAAGATCCTCGGCAAGGAGTTCGCCACGATCTACGTCAACGAGGCGTCGCAGGTGTCCTATGAGACGATCCCGATCCTGCGCACGCGCCTCGCGCAGGCCTGTCGCAAGTCCGATGATCGCCCGTTAGCCCTCAAGGCCTATTACGACCTCAACCCGAGCGGCAAAGGCCACTGGACCTATCGGGAGTTCGTTGAGGGCGTCCGGCCAGAGAATGGCTTGCCCGTCGAGGCGGATAGCCGCGCCCATGTCGTGCTCAACCCTGCCGACAACCCGCATCTACCGGCGGAGTATCATGCCGAGCTGGACGGCCTGCCCGACAAGCAACGCCAGCGCTTCCGTGATGGCAAATACCTGTCGGAGGTGCCTGGGGCGCTCTGGTCGCTGGACGATCGCAAGGCTGACGATGGCCGGGTCATGCCGGGGATCGATTCCATGCGCGTGCAGCAGGCGCCTCCGCTCCAGCGCATCGTCATTGGTGTCGACCCATCGGGCTCGAACGGCACGACGGGCGATATTCAGGGGATCATCGTCGCTGGCGTCGACAAGGCCGGGCATGGCTACGTGCTGGAGGATTGCTCCTGCCGTCTGTCTCCCGAAGGATGGGCGCGCGTGGTGTCGACTGCGGCGGAGCGCTGGGGCGCAGATCGGGTAGTGGCCGAACACAACTTTGGCGGCGCAATGGTTGAGGCTGTGCTGCGATCGGCTAACCCGAACCTGCCGGTGAAGCTGGTGACGGCCTCGCGCGGCAAGGTGGTTCGAGCTGAGCCGGTCGCCGCCTTCTACGAACAGGGCAAGGCTCATCACGTCGGCTCGTTCCCGGATCTGGAAGACCAGATGAGCATGGTCACGACGGCCGGCTATCATGGCGGCGGCTCACCCGATCGCATGGACGCCTTGGTCTGGGCGTTCACCGAGCTGATGGTCACGGCTCCGAGGAAATACGACATGCGGTTCCTCATCGCGACCGAGCAGGAGAGCAACTATTACCATGAGCATGGGCGGTGGCCGCCTGATGGTCGCTGGGGCAAGGATGAGGATTGAGTAATATCAGTCGTCCTCGACATCACCAGCTTTCCAAACCGGATCTCCCCCGCTCTTTCGGACTTGATCCAGCCCGTGGCGACAATCTTTCTTGGTGACATATCCTTCACCGCTGTCAGCAAGGATTTTGCCGTTTACCGCCTGATACCGCCAACGATATTCGCCTGCCTCGTCCTTATAGATGTAATATGACGGAAATGGTCGCTTCGCCATTGTGATTACCTCCGCATGCGACTCGGGATTGAGCATATGCAAAGGTATGATTGCTCAGCAAATCTGAATAAGCGATCAGAAGTGCGGCGAGTTGAGTACGATTGACGGCGGTAACATCCTGCCCCCCCCCTCCGCATAGCGTGTCCGTGCTGGCGCTTCACCATGACCGCCAGAGACGGAGACGAGACATGAAGACCATCGATCCCGGCGCTGCTGTTCGCGACGCCATCCGGCGCAACCGTCACACCCCCGACGCTCAATGCACCGTCCACACGACGCCGCCGCTTACGCGAGACGCAGCAGCAGCCGAGGGCGCGCTTGTCCGCGACCTCATCCGCGCCAACCGCAACAACTGAGGGCATCGGCATGGCTAAGCCCCTTTCGGAGCGCTTAAAGGCCGCTTTGTCTGCGAACGCGCGCGCCAGCGACGTTGCGCAGCTAATCGACATTGTGAATGCCGAGATCGTCACCGCGACCGCCGACCAAGCGAAGCACCACGCTATAGCGGTCGGTGTCGGATCGAGTGACAAGGAAGCCGACGAGGCGGCGGACGCCGAGAACCGCGCCGCTCGCCGGGTTGTTCGCCTCACCGGCCAGCGCGAGCAGCTGGAAGACCGACTGGCGGAGATCACGGCTGCTGAAAAGGAACGCGAATGGGCGCGTGTTGCCGAGGAGCGGGCAGCCGAGAAGGCGCAGCTGGTCGCGGACCTCAAAGCCGAATGGCCGTTGCTGGAAGCGAAGATGGTGCATCTGCTGTGGCGGATTGCAATCTTCGACAAGCACAGCAACGACGGAGCGGAGGCCGCCGCGCGAGAGTGCCGCGGCAACTTCTACGCCCCGTCCGGGCCGATCCCGCGGCTTATCAGCATCGATCTGCCGCGGTTCGAGGGCGACCATACGACGCTGGCATGGCCACCCCGCCGGCAGGAATATGATTGGGCGCTTATCGACGCCGCGGCCGGCGAACGCATGATTGCGGAAGCTGCCGAACGGGTTCGCAGCCTTGAGGCCGAGCGTGTCGCCTGATCCCGAGATGCCGGGGTTTATCCGTCCCCCGGCCGCCCCGCGCTGCGCGGAGGTTCCTAGCGACCCTCCCTGTGGCGCGGCGGCATCCCTTTCAGCGGATCGCCTGCTGGAGCGCATGGCGGCGGCATATCCGCCCGAAGCTGAGTTCACCCCGCAGGCAGAGCGCGAAGCATATTTCTCTGCGCAGCAGCTCGCCGCCTGGGAACGCCGATTTGGCGGAGGTAATCACAAGAACGGCAGAATCTAATCGCCATGCGATGCACGATACCGAAACGGCAGAGCGCATCGCCCAATTAAAGGTAGGGGTTCACTACCGCTACGGGACACGCCGACCATACCGCCCGGCTCCAATCGACTTCCGCGAAACATTCATTCGGATCGGGTGGGAAGATGAGATAATGGAGATCTACCACGCCAGTTCGACCGTTATCAAACGGTGGATTGACGAGTGCGGCGGAGACGAGTTGCTGGATGCCCGTTCGCAGGTTAGCGGAGTACGACACCAGCCACAGCGGCGGACCAAGATGCTTACATATTCCGAGGCGGTTGCTGCGCTGCAAGCCGGCGCAGATCTTACGTCGCTGGAAAGCCGCCGTAAGCCCCCGAAAGGCACGCCGCGGCAGGGAGAAATCGGCGCATGACCTGGAATTACCGCATCATCGACTTCGGCGACCATCTGGCGCTGCACGAGGTGCATTACGACGAGGCGGGCAAGCCGACGAGCTATACCGCTGAGCCTGCAACGTTCGTTGTCGATCCGGACTGCGGGCATGAGATCGTGTCGGAGCTGACGATGGCGTTGCAGGACGCGACGTCGAAGCCGGTGCTTGCGGTTGGCGAGTTTAACTAACGGCGGTAATCGGCAGCAACATACGTGCGTAACGTCTCCACATAAGCCCGCGCTCCGCGCCGGCGAAGGGAGACGACAATGCGGTTTCGACGCATCAGTGATGGTCAGATGGTCTCGGACAACGAGGCTTGTGACGCGGCAGGCACCGTCAAGGACGGATACGCCGTAAGCGAAAGCTTGGGCCAACGTTTCATCAAGGCGGGCGATTACCTCAGCTTCGATATGATGATGCTGGACAGTGCCATTCGCGGCACCAGCCCGGCAGCGCCGCGCACCCTCAGTGACGCTGAGTCTGCCTGCATCGTTGCGCGCGCCGCATCTGAGCACCGCACCCGCAACGCATACCTTGGTGATCGAGCGCCGGCTTTCACGAACGAGATGGCTGCGGCTGTCCTCGCGCAGGCCGAATCCACCAAGGCGCAGCTGGGCGTGCTCACTGCGAAGGCGAATGACGCGGCTCCTGGCACGCTCAGCTCCAATGAGCGCGCCTACGTCGTCGCCCGGGCGGAGTCCGATCACCGTACCCGTAATGCCTATCTGGGCGATCGCGCGCCTGCCTTCACTGTGCAGATGGCTGAAGCAGCCGTCGCGAAGGTGGAGGCAGATAACGTCGCGGCGCGTGCGCAAATCCAGCAGACCGCCGACGCTGCCGAGTTCGCTCGCGGGGCGAGCATCGCCGCCCGAGCCCAGATGATCGAGGGATTGAATAGCTGGCGCAAGTAACTGGCCGCGCTCCGCGCCGCCTACAGGAGATTACCGATGCCGAAACCTACCGATGATCGTATCGCCGCCGCCCTTGGCCACGGCGCGCGCATCACCGACGTAAACAGTCTCATCGCTGACATGCGCGCCGAGCATGCGAAGGCCTCTGCGGAGGCCATCCGGCTTGAGGCATTGTCTGTTGCCGTGTCGACGCCAGAACCGGAAGCCGATGCGGCGGCCGACGCCGCAAGTATAGAGCTACGCCGTGCAACGCGCCTCGCTGCCAAGATCGAGCAGTTGGAAGCGCGCGTGCGAGAGCTGGAGGAATCGAACCGGAGCAAGGCCCGCGAGGCGGCTTTCGATCGCGTGCGCGAGACCCGAGACAAGCTCGCGGCCGATCTGGTTGAGCAATGGCCGGACCTCAGCGGCAAGATGGTCACTCTGCTTGAGCGCATCAAAGCATCTGATGCGGAGGCAGAGGATGTTGCGCGGCAATTCGGTGTCTCGCCCATGCGTAGCGCTGAATCGATCGCACGGAATTGCCTCGACAATTTCATGTTGCCGCAGGGCTATGGCCCAGTGTGGATACCTCGCCTCACCGACTCCGTAATCGTCAACTTCGCAGCGGCAACCGCGGAGGATGTCGAATACCGACTCTGGCCGAAGCCCAAGCATCTCGATCCCCATTTCTACGGATACCGGGTTTCTCCTGCCCGGTAGTTGTGGCCGGCGGGCGGGCATTGATCTTCCCCGCCTCGCCGGTCGCAGCACTCTTTTGAAGGCTTTGTGATGAGCGAATGCAAGAACCCGAAGGATGAGGCGATCATCCATACCAGCCCCGACATCGGGAGCTTGGTGCAGCTGTGCGCAGCGAACCGCGCCCGCCCGCGGCGTGTCACCTGGATAGAGGTGCCATTCGCTGACGGCGTGTACCGCTTCCATTTACAGCGTGCGCAGATCCAGGAGCTGGAGCGCAAGTGCAGCTATCAGGCGAAGAACGGCGAGATGATCCCGCTCGGCATCGGAGCTATCTTCTCGCGTGTCGCCAAGGGTCGGTCCTTCCTTCCTACTGGTGAGGTCGACTGGTCTGCCATCACGCAGGCCGAGTTGTTAGCCAGTGAAATTTGCCAGATGGATTGCGTCGAGACGATCCGCCTCGCGCTGATCGGCGGCAACCGCGGTATTGTTGATGGCGAGGAGCTCCGCGTCGGCCCTGATCGCGCCCGGCAGCTGGTGGACACCTATGTCGTCGGGCAGCCTGTTGAGGATGCCTGGCACTATGCTTTCGCGAGCCTCGGGGCGCTGATGTACGGCGTAGCTGCCCCGGATGAGCAGGCCACCGAAGATATGGCCCTGTAATGGCTCGCGGCGGGCTTGGTAGGCTAGCGAGGTCGCTGGATAACCACGTCAGCCGTGCGCTCTACGCTGCCGGTCAACTTGTGGAGGATGAGGCCAAGGGCAGCATCACTCGCGGCTCTGCCGGTGGCCAGAAAGGCGGCAAGCATCAGCATGTCCCCAGCCTACCGGGCCAACCCCCAAACGAAGAATTTGGCGGCTTACGGGGCAATATCGAAACGATACAAGAAGAGCCGTTCAAGGTCATCGTGTCGTCTAACGCTGAATATAGTCAGCATCTAGAATTTGGAACGAGCAAGATGGCTGCCCGGCCTTTCATGGGGCCGGCCATAAATCAACCCAGAGACGAGGTAAGTAAACTCATCGCGGCTGGTGTGAAGCGCGCCGCTCAGGACGCGAAGGAATAAGCTATGGCCATCACCGCAGAGTCCGTCACCGTCGAGATCATTGCCAAGCTCGGTAAGGCGAAGGCCGATGTCCAGGATATGGACCGGACGTTCACGGCCTCGACTAACAGCATGGCGGGATCGGCGCGGCAGCTTGAAGGCCATCTGGATCGCCTATCGCAGAACAGCGCTACCAGCTTCGGAAAGCTCGGGTCGGGATCGAAGAAAGCCGCCGATGACTTTGAGAAGTCGGCCGCTCGCATTGCGAACGCTCAGCGCAACATCGGTCGGCAGGTCAGCGACGTGGGCGTCGGGCTCGCCGGCGGCCAGAATCCTGCCTTGATCTTCGCGCAGCAGGCTCCCCAGATCGCGGACGCGCTGGCCGATACCGGCGGCAAGGCTGCGAAGCTCGCGTCGTTCTTCGCCGGCCCCTGGGGCGCTGCCATCCTCGCCGCCGGCTCCATCCTCGGGACGACGTTGATCCCCAAACTCTTCGAAGCTGGCGACGCCGCTGACACCATGAGCAAGTCGCAGGCTGACCTTGCCAACTTCGTCAACACGACGACAGGCGCCATCAACCGCCAGACAACGGCCGTACAGCGCCTCGCGGCCGCTCAGGCGCGTCAGGGTTCAATCGAGTCGCAGACGCGCGCCTACGGACAGCAGCGGACGGCCACCATCAACGCTGTTGCCGCCGCTGGATCCGGTGCGAACAAGACTGGCAACGGCGCTTTCGGTGTCGGCACAGTCGCGCTGTTCGAGGATGATCCGGTGAAGAAGCGGCTGCGCGAGCTGGCCGCCGAAGCGGTGCGTACCAAGCAGCCCATCAACGACTTCGCGTTGGCAGTGCGGCAGGCGGTTGGCGATCGGCCGGAATATCGCTCGCTGGTCAAGACGCTGACCACCGCGGCCGGCAAGACGGTAGACTTAGCGCAGGGCGTCGAGCGGTTGAAGGCTGAGCAGGCGGTGTTGACTGGCACTGCTACCGACAATCAGAAGGCCTTGCTGGGGATCGGGCAGGCCACAAGCGGGCTGATCGAGAAGCAGGTCGCGCTGGCGACTGCCACAAGCAACGTCGAGCGCGCGCGTGCCAAGCTGGCGCTGGTGCAGGAGCGTGGCCGGGAGGTACAAGCTGGGGACGGCAAGGCGCTGTCTCAATACCGCGCCGATCTGACGGCGGCACAAGGCGCTGTGAACGCGGCTGAAGCGGCTGAGAAGGCGGCGGCGGCAGCCAAGAGTGATCATGCGAAGGCGACCCGCGATCAGGCCAAGGCTGAGCGCGAGCGCTTGAAGGACATCCGGGACGCCGCCCGATCGGAACGCGAGCTGCTGAGCTACAAGAGCGATCTGCTGTCGTCGAAGTCGGACCTGACCTCCGACACTCGGTTGCAGGACGAATATAGCCGTCAGCGGATCAAGCTTGATCAGCTGGGCCAAGTCGGCCGACTGGACGAGCAGCGCGAGCGCGGCGACCTCAACAAAGCCGAATACGACGAGCGCAAAGGGTATATCGATCAGATTGCGCAGAATCGGCTTGATCTTGTGAACCGCAATGAGGCGATCCGATACGCCAACGAAGAGCTGGAGGCGGCAAAGGCCGGGATCGGCAACCAGCGCGACATCCTCCAGGCGCAGGAGGGGCTAGCACGGACCGCCAAGGATCGGGCGACGATCCAGCAGAAGATCCTGGACCTCAGTATCGAGGAACAGCGGCTATCGGCGCAGAAGGTGTTGGACCTGGCGGCGCAGAACCGTGCGAGCCCACAGGAGGCGGCGCTAGCGCAGGGGACGCTCAACGCCCTGCCGGCGTTGAAGGCCTACGGACAGGCGACGATCCAGCAGAACAACCAAGGCCCCCTCGCCTCCTATCTCAACGGCATCCCCCGCGCCGGAGAGGAAATGAACGAGGCCCTGCAAGGCGTGGCGGTCAACGGGATCGAGCGTCTGAACGATGGCCTTGCCGATGCGGCCGGTCAGTTTCTCAAGCTCCGCGGCGTGGCTGGACAGGCTATCTCGGGCATCATCGCCGACCTCGCCCGCTTGGCACTGCGCCGGAACCTTCTGTCTCTCTTAGGGCGCTTTCTGCCCGGCAGCGGCGGCAGCGGTATCGCGAGCCCGTTTGCTGATGCGGGCGCCTCGACCTTTACGGCCGACTTTAGCGGCCTGCCGAAACTCGCGACTGGCGGTATCATCAAAGCTGGTGGTATTGGGGGCGTCGACAAGAACGTCCTGAGCGTCAACGGCGTGCCGCGTGCGATGATCGGCGCGCACGAGACGCTGAGCGTGTCCAATCCAAACATCGGCGCGATGGCAAACATGCGGGCGGCTTCCGTCAGCCGAGCGCCCACCGTTATCAATCAGAGCTTCAATTTGGACGCGCGGTACGGCGTCACGACGACCGAGCTGCTTGCCTACGTCAACGACACTGCCCGCAGCGAAGGGACGCGAGCTGGCGGGGCGGCATATGCGGCGAGCCAGCGCAGCGCACCCGGTACGCTAGCGCAGTATGACAAGTTAGAAGGATAGCGCCTTCATTCTTTGTCGAGACTAGGAGCGCGGTTGCCTTGGACGCTTTGGGGCTTGGTGCTCAGGCTCTTCCAAGATCGCCAAGAGCGCGATTATACTTGCCCCAGCTAAGGTGATGCGGCTCGATGTCAAAAGCGCTTGCATGACGTTTTGTGAGAATGCTGCAAGGAACAGCAAGGCAAGAGGCGCTAGCGCCAAGCCGCTGAAAAAATCGATTCCAGTTTGCTTACACAGCAACTTCTTGCCTGCCATCCGTGGCAGCTTGCGAATGTGCCGCACGTAGAAAGCGGCACCAATCACACTGAGCACATCTACCCAGTGCTCAGCCAACCATGGGCTGAGAAAAATGGGTATGTACGGTGTCAGACGTAGTGCTTAGCGTTAGCTACAGCGCCAACGACGCCACCAGCCAAGGCTCCTACTGCGTGCATATCGACTGCCGCTAGAGCAGGTACCCACCCAAGCGCCAAGCCCGAAAGGACGGCGCCGCCAAGAGCGAACGCTGCGACTATCCGAGCACCATGCATGAACGTTTCAGTGCGTGTCATGAAGCCCTCCATCGCTTGCAAAGACAACCCAATCGGTTGCCATAGACGCATGTGCTGACTCCTACGATAATCGCAAGGCCATCAGCGGCTTTGAGGCTGTAATTACGAGACGCTTGCGCTCGTAATTGCTATTGACCGTTCGGTCAACAAAAATCGCAGAAACCCTTGGGTCATACCCAACGAATTTTTTTCCCAGACAGTGCAAAAAGGCGATTTTCTATGCCGTAGGAAAAATTCCTAGATCGTTCGTCGGGAGCATCAGCGACGTCTCATCAGCTATGCTTTCAGCCGCCTTTTGTGTGAGCCCATTCTCGCCACCTAGCAGCCGCCGACCGATCTGACCGATCGGTGGCCTGATAATACTCACCCATATACGTACCGCTTGCGACCCAGACGCTCGGTGATCGCTTGTTCACGACCAGTGATATGATCGCACCCCAAACGACGACTTCAATATTCATCTCGGCCCCGTATCGAGGGCAGATGTGACGTAGGCCTGGTCGCCTTCCACCAGAACGAAATGATCTTTTGAAAAATGGACGATTGACATTCTGCCGTCGCCATATGGCGCGACGTATCTTACCATTTCTGGATTGATCGAGATCGTCTGCCCGTCGGCGCGTGTAAATCGAATCAGCATTCTCGCAGCCTATCAGAAGCACAGACGCGCGAAAGCCTCCCCTTTGGCGAGGGAAGGGCTTGCGCAGTGATTCGGTTAATGGCATCTCATCCGGTGGGTGTGAGAACCCGGAACTGAGATAGGCAGACAACCCGTTGGCGCGGGAGTGTCGCCGAAACATGCGAGGCGCGCTTGGCGGCGCGCATCGAACTTGGCCTATATGGCCGGGAACGATGCGCCATGTCCAGAGCGAAAGCTTAAAAGCGTATCGAGCGGTCTCTCAGTCCGTTTCTCACCTCCCGGTTCAAGCCCGCCGCTTGATGGCTGTGAGAAGCCAAAGCTGAGAGACGAAACATGCTGCAATTGCAGATCATAGCAGGCGCAAAGGCCCTGCCGATATACGACCTTCCCGCAGCGCTAGGAGCGCAGGCTGCCGCTAAGGAAGTGGCCGACCAGATCGAAGCTCTAATGGCGTTCCTGGACGACCTTGGCGGCGACCCTGACCTGGAGGAAGGCAACGACCTCGAAGAGGACAACAGCGACCGCGAGGGCGGCAGCTGGCCCGAGGATCAGCTGACCTATGGCACGATGAACGCCTACGGTGATGATGAGCAGGAAGACGACCTGCCGGACGTGCGGCAGCGTCACCGGCGTTTCATTCAGCGCACCCGTTGCCGCCAGTCGACCGTGGCAGGCGCTACCCTCTACCGTCTCAATTCGGGCGCGAACAATCGCGGCTGGGTGCGGATGTGACGGCCGGAGATCGCGCAGCGCTTGAGGCACTTAACATCCGCTTCGATCATACCGCGTCGATCGCGGTGCTTGTCGCGCAGCATACGGACGTGCCGCCGGACCTCGAAAACGCCCTCCGCGGCATCGCTGAGACGCTGAACGAGCTGTCGGAGCGCATGGACACGCTGGTGCATGCGGCAGAGCCGTCATGACCGGCGCAGAGAGCGACGCCCTTGATGAGGCGATGACGCGGCTGACCCATGCGGAGGCTATTTTGCAGCTGCTGGCTGAACCGCTCGATACCAACCTCGGAGAGGCGCTGCGTGGAGTGCACGCCATGCTGAGCGATTGCGGCAACCGCTTGGACCGCATTCTCACCGAAAGATTGAGAGAATGACCGCCTGTTAACGGCGAATCACTGGGGCTCCATGTCGCATGCGTGTTGCATGGAGCCGCCGGGATGCTGACGAAGCCGACGGAAACCCGCGGGAATACGATGCAACAGGACGCAACACGCAAAACGTTGCGAATCAGCCCCTCTGGGCCGCTAACTCACGCTTTTCTGGGGAAAACTGCTGGATGCCCGACAAGGATTCGAACCTTGATTGACGGAGTCAGAGTCCGCTCTCTTACCATTAGAGGATCGGGCAATCGCAGGCGGCGCGTTTAGGGCGGGGGTGGAGGGCTGTCAACGGCTATCGCGCCTCGACTTGTCGCAAGGCCTTTGCCGCGCTACCTAGGGGGCAAGCACCGAGCGGGTATCGTCCCGCGACGGCAGTATAAAATAGAAAGTCACCACGGCTATGGGGGATCGATCCGCCCGAATGCCGTACCGGCAGGACACCCCTGCCCGTCCGGCGCCGAGCCGGCCGCCCCGCGGCCGCTGGTCCGATGCGCAGGCCTTCGCCGCGCTGGATCTCGGCACCAACAATTGCCGCCTGCTCATCGCGCGCCCGCAGGGCGACGGGTTCGCGGTGGTCGACGCCTTCTCGCGTATCGTCCGCCTCGGCGAGGGACTCGCCGCGACCGGGCGGCTCAGCGATACCGCGATCGAGCGGACGATCGCCGCGCTGCGCGTCTGCGCCGACAAATTGAAGCGCCGCAACGTCACGCTGGCGCGTTCGGTAGCGACCGAGGCGTGCCGTCGCGCTGCCAATGGTACCGACTTCATCGCGCGGGCCTATGCGGAGACCGGCATCCACCTCGACATCATCTCGGCCGAGGAAGAGGCGCGGCTCGCGGTGCTCGGCTGCCATGCGCTGATCGAGCCGGGCGACGACCCGGCGCTTATCTTCGACATCGGCGGCGGCTCGACCGAACTCGTGCTGATCGACACCAAGCCGGGCGAGATGCCGCGCGTGCTCGACTGGCATTCGGCGCCATGGGGCGTGGTGTCGCTCACCGAACATGCCGGCGGCGGCGACGGCGAGCCGGGCCGCCTTGCCGCTTACGTGCGGATGCGCGAGATCGTCGCGGACAGCGTCGCCGATTTCGCCCGCCGCCTGCCGCGCGACGTCGCGCGGCCGCGGCTGCTCGGCACCAGCGGCACGGTGACGACGCTCGGCAGCGTCCACCTCGGCCTCAGCCATTATGATCGCGCGCAGGTCGACGGGCTGATCGTGCCGGCGGAGGCGATGCGGCGGATCAGCACCGACCTGTCGCGCAAATCGGTGCGCGAACGCGCGCAGCTCGCCTGTATCGGGTCGGAACGCGCGGATCTCGTCGTCGCCGGCTGCGCGATCCTCGAGACGATCCTCGATCTCTGGCCGGCCGAACGGCTCGGCATCGCCGATCGCGGCATCCGCGAAGGCATTTTGCGACGTTTGATGGGAAGCCCCAGACCATGACGAGGATCAGGCGATGAGCCGGGATGGCGGCGGCCTGCGCACACGGGTCAAGACGGCGCGCGGCCGCACCGCGCAATCGACGCGCTGGCTCGAACGCCAGCTCAACGACCCCTATGTCAAACGGGCCAAGGCGGAAGGCTATCGCAGCCGCGCTGCCTACAAGCTGATCGAGCTTGACGAACGGTTCGGCATCATCCGCGGGTCGAAGCGGGTCGTCGACCTCGGCATCGCGCCGGGCGGCTGGAGCCAGGTGATCCGCCGGCGGCTGCCCAAGGCGGCGGTGGTCGGCATCGACCTGCTGCCCGTCGACCCGATCGACGGCGTGACGATCTTCGAGATGGACTTCATGGACGATGCCGCGCCGGGCAGACTGATCGAAGCGCTCGGCGGCGCACCCGATCTGGTGCTGTCGGACATGGCGGCCAACACCGTCGGTCATCCGCAGACCGACGCGCTGCGCACGATGGCGCTGGTCGAGACCGCGCTCGCCTTCGCAGTCGAGGTGCTGGAGAAGGGCGGGACGTTCGTCTCGAAGGTCTTCGCCGGCGGCGCCGACCAGCAATTGGTAGCCGAGATGAAGCGCAACTTCGCCACCGTGAAGCACGCCAAGCCGCCGTCGAGCCGCAAGGGCTCGGTCGAGTGGTTCGTCGTCGCGCAGGGGTTCAAGGGCAGGGATCGGCCAGCGGACCAGCCTCGCTGATCCGCGTCGCGGGCCGATCCCCGGCCAGCGTCGCGGCACGCGACGACTGACGGCGCGGCTTTGCCGCGGCGGGATCGGGACGCCACGCCGCGTCCGCACCTCACGCCGCTTCCTCTGTCGTCATTCCCGCGCGGGCGAGGTTTCGGACGCGCACGTTCCGGCCCGAGCCGGAGCATGTAAAATCCCCGCCTGCGCGAGACCTCTGCGGAACGTCCTTCGTCATGACGGACCTGTTCCGGCATCCACTGCCCCGCAAGAGCTTAAGCCTTTGATTTTGCTGCACTGTGGACCACGGACCAAGTCCGGGGTGACCGCGCCTTTTGGGCGGGGCCGAGGCTTTCGCGGAGGCTCCGCCTGCGCGGGGATGACAATGGGGTGAGGCAGCCACCCTCTCTTCAGAGAACCAACCACAACCGCGCCCAAACGCAAACGACGCGGCAAGGCCGCGTCGTCCGTCATATTATGCCGGCAATCGGGTCGTGACGCGGGTCAGACAAGCCAATCCGCCGACCGATTGATCAGCCGTCGTAGTCGGCGCCGAGATTCTGGTTGCGCGGCGGCGCAGCGGCGGTCAGGCGCAGCGCTTCGGCGGAGGCCGTGAGCGAGCCGACCGCATCGACCTCGTCATCGTCGTCGATCTGGACGCGCTGCAGGCTGTTGACCACCGCCTCTTCGAGCGAATCGGGGCGGACCAGCTCGTCGGCGATCTCGCGCAGCGCGACGACCGGATTTTTGTCACGATCGCGGTCGAGCAGCAGCTCGGCGCCGCCCGAAATCTGCCGCGCGCGCTGCGCCGCGAACAGCACGAGGTCGAAGCGGTTGGGGATCTTGTCGACGCAATCCTCGACAGTGACGCGCGCCATGGACGCTTTCCTTCGCAAATACCGATGCAGTGAAGGGAGACGACTAGGCCGCCGCGCGTGCCAAGTCAAGAAATGCGCTCACCCGCGCTTGTGCGACGCCCGCGAGCCGGCCACAGACGGGTGATGGCCGATCCCGCTCCCCAGCCGACGTTCACCGTCGACGGCAACCGGCTGACGCTGCTCGACACCGGCCCGCGCCGGCTCGACGCGCTGCTCGCGCTGATCGACGGCGCCCGGCACGACCTGCGCATTCTCTATTACATCTATGCCGACGACGCGACCGGACGGCGCGTCAATGCCGCACTGGTCGCCGCGGCGGAGCGCGGCGTCGCCACCGCGCTGATCGTCGACGGCTTCGGCAGCGAAGGGCATGACGCCTTCTATGCGCCGCTGCGCGCGGCGGGGATCTCCGTGTGCCGCTTCTCGCCGCGCTTCGGGCGACGCTACCTGCTGCGCAACCATCAGAAGCTCGCGCTCGCCGACGCAGGCACCGCGGCGCAGCGGATCATCGTCGGCGGCTTCAACGTCGAGGACGATTATTTCGGCACCCCCGCCGACGCGGCATGGCGCGACCTCGGCCTGCTCGTCGAGGGGCCGGCGGCGGGGCGGCTCGCCGGCTATTTCGACGCACTGCACGACTGGACCCGGCAGCCCAAGGGCAAGATCCGCCGGCTCAACGCCGCCCTGTCGCGCTGGAGCGAGACGCGCGGGGCGACGCGCTGGCTGATCGGCGGGCCGACGCGGCGGCTGTCGCCCTGGGCGCGGGCGGTGCGCGACGACCTGCGCCGCGGCAAGCGGATCGACATCATCGCCGCCTATTTCACCCCCTCGCCCACCATCCTGCGCCGGCTCGACAAGGCGGGGCGGCGCAAGGCGAAGGTGCGCATCGTCACCGCCGCCAAGTCGGACAACAATGCGACGATCGCCGCCGCACGCTTCACCTATGCCGGCCTGCTGCGCCGGGGCGTGCAAGTGTTCGAATATCAGCCGACCAAGCTGCACACCAAATTATACGTGATCGACGATGCGGTGCACGTCGGCTCGGCCAATTTCGACATGCGCAGCCTGTTCATCAACATGGAGCTGATGTTCCGGGTCGAGGATCGCGCCTTTGCCGATCACGTCCGCGGCTATGTCGACGGCGAGATCGCCCGGTCGCAACCGATCACGCCAAGCTGGTATCGCGCGCATACCGGGCCGATCCAGCGCATCCGCCAGTTCTTCGCCTATCTGCTGATCGCGGTGGTCGATCCCGGCCTGTCGCGCGGGCTCAACTTCGGGATCGACGACTGAGCGCGAACCTCAGCGTCCCAGCGCGTTGACGTCGGCGCGGGCGGATTCGGGGATCAGCGCCTCGAGCACCGACCAATAGCCGGCCACCGCCTCCTGCCCCGCGCAGGAATAGGCCGACGCCATCCGCTCGCGCTGCTCTTCGTACAGCGCGAGTTCGAGCGCCGCGCCGCTGTCGGTGAGGCGGAGCAGGCGGTGGCGGCGATCGAGGTCGCCGTGCCGCATCTGGACGAGATCGCGGTCGACCAGATCCTTCATCACCCGCCCGAGCGATTGCTTGGTGACGCCGAGCAGGTTGAGCAGCTCGCCGACGGTGATGTCGGGCTTGCGGCCGATGAAGTACATGGCGCGATGGTGCGCGCGCCCCAGGCCGATCTCCGCCAGCTTCTCGTCGGCGCTGCGGACGAAGCGCGACTGGGCGAAGATCATCAATTCCATGCCCCGCCGAATCGCGGCATCATGCAGAAACAGCGCAGACGAGAGCTTGGGTGCGTCCATAACGGACGGGCTATCTTAACCTGCGATGAAAGGAAAGCCGATTCGTACCCGCCAGCGATGTTAAATATCGATTTTACTGGTAGATTTGGATCATTCCTTCCAAGCCCAGTAAAGCTGGGCCGGCGGCACGTTCCACCATTCCATATCGTGGTCGATCGCATCGAAATGCGGGGTGAGGTAATCCTTCACCTTCGGCGAGAATTGATAGACCAGAAACGCGCCGCCGGTGCGGATGACGCGGTGCGTCGCCGCGGCGATCGCCGGGCCGACGCCGGCGGGCAGCGTCGAAAAGGGCAGGCCCGACAGGACATAATCGGCATGGTCATGACCGTGGTCGCGAACGATCTGCTCGACGTCCGCTGCCGAACCCTCGACCGCGACGAAGCGCGAATCGGTGATGGTGTGATCGAGATAGCGGATGAAATCGGCGTTGGTGTCGATCGCGATCAGCGTCGCATCCGGCGCCATCCGTTCGAGGATCGGCCGGCAGAAGGTGCCGACGCCGGGGCCGTATTCGACGAACAGCTTGCACGCGCTCCAGTCGACCCGGCTCAGCATCTTGCGGATCAGACGGTCCGACGACGGGATGATCGAACCCACCATCACCGGATGTTTGAGAAACCCCTGGAAGAACATCGAGACCGGACTCGGCACGCCGGCAGGACGGGAATTGCGCCGTGCGGCGGTGGTCGGACTGGGCATCATAATCCTGTCGTGTTCGTGATCGGCCCGCGTTCGACCCGCGGGTGACACCCCGTGCCACGTTTCCCGAACGCGTTTCAAGACACAGGGTTGCGTTTGCGCGACGCTTCACCGCAGCCGGCGCGCTTGTCCGGCGTCCCCGCCGGCCTAGAATGGACCGCGCCGAGGACGTCGGAGGAGCAGCGATGACGACGCGGGACGCGGGCACGATGGTGGTGATCTTCGTATCGCAGCGCACCGGCGCCGATCCGGCCGGCTATGACGCCGCGGCAGCGCGGATGGACGCGCTCGCCGCCGCGCAACCCGGCTATCGCGGCGTCGACAGCGTGCGCGACGTGGCCGGGCTCGGCATTACGGTGAGCTATTGGGCGGACGCGGTGACCGCCGCGGCGTGGCGCGACCATCCGGAGCATGTCGCGATCCGCGAGCAGGGCCGGGCCGTGTGGTACGACTGGTACACGGTCACCGTGAGCGAGACGACGCGCGCGTACCGCTGGACGCGCGGTTGAGCCGATGGGCGGCCGTCATGACGATTTCGGCGCAGCAATGCTGCCGTGGGCATGGCTAAGGTATTGTCAGGCCAGCGCGGATGACGTCCGCGCAACGGCCGGCGCGGCGCTTGGGAAGAGCGGCGCTTCGACAGGCTGAGCGCGAACGGGGGTGGGGGTGGCCGCTTTCCTCTCCCCTGCCCCTGACTTCTTCCGTTAGTCCTGACTCCCCGTTAGCCCTGAGTTCGTCGAAGGGCGGGGTTCTGCGAGCGAGCACCCGCCCGTAGACAGGTGCCCTTCCCACTCACTCCGCTCGCGCAAGCAGAGGCGCAAGGCGATCAATGGTCCGCCTTGCCGCCGCGGCTCTGCAGCTGGCCGGGCGAGATGAAGCCGATCGGCTGGATCGCCGCGGCGTCCTGCTTCAGCCGGGCGGCGATCTGTTCGTAATCCTTCTCCATCTCGGGCGTGACGCTGGCGCGCGATTCGGTCAGCGCCGCGTCGAAGTCGGCCATCGTCACCGCGGTCGACTGCAACGAGCGGCGCAGCGCGACGAGGCCGGCGCGGCGCACCACGTCTTCCAAATCCGCGCCGGTGAAGCGGTCGGTCCGCCGCGCCACCGCGTCGAGGTCGACATCGTCGGCGAGCGGCATCTTCTGCGTCTGGATCGCGAGGATGCGCCGCCGCCCGTCGCTGTCAGGCACGCCGACATAGACGAGTTCGTCGAACCGCCCTGGCCGCAGCAGCGCCGGATCGATCAGATTGGGCCGGTTCGTCGCGCCGATCACCACCACCGATTGCAGCTCCTCCAGCCCGTCCATCTCGGCGAGGATGGTGTTGACGACACGCTCGGTCACCTGCGGCTCGCCCGCGCCGGACCCGCGTGCCGGCACCAGGCTGTCGAGCTCGTCGATGAAGATCACGCAAGGCGCGACCTGGCGCGCACGCTGGAACAGCCGGGTGATCTGCTGCTCGCTCTCGCCATACCATTTGCTCAGCAGGTCGGAGGATTTGGTGGCGATGAAATTCGCCTCCGCCTCGCGCGCCACCGCCTTGGCGAGCAAGGTCTTGCCGGTGCCGGGCGGTCCGTAGAGCAGGAAGCCCTTGGCCGGACGGATGCCGAGCCGGCGGAAGGCGTCGGGATCCTTGAGCGGCAGTTCCACCCCCTCCTTGAGCCGGACCTGCGCGGCGTCGAGCCCGCCGACATCGTCCCAGCGGACGCGCGGCGCCTCGACCATCACCTCGCGCATCGCCGACGGCTGGACGCGCTTCAACGCGCCGAGGAAATCCTCGCGCGTCACCGACAGGGTATCGAGCACCTCGGGCGGCACCGTCCGTTCCTCGAGGTTGAGCCGCGGCATGATCCGCCGCACCGCCTCGATCGCCGCCTCGCGGGTCAGCGCGGCGAGATCGGCGCCGACGAAACCGTAGGTGGTCCGCGCCAGCTCGGCGAGGTCGACCTTGTCGCCGAGCGGCATGCCGCGGGTGTGGATGCCGAGGATTTCGCGCCGGCCGCGCTCGTCGGGCACGCCGACGACGATCTCGCGATCGAACCGGCCCGGCCGGCGCAGCGCCTCGTCGATCGCCTCGGGCCGGTTGGTCGCGGCGATGACGACCAGATTGGCGCGCGATTCGAGCCCGTCCATCAGCGTCAGCAATTGTGCGACGACGCGCTTTTCCGCCTCGCCCTGGACGTTGCCGCGCTTGGGCGCGATCGAATCGATCTCGTCGATGAAGACGATAGAAGGCGCCGACTTGGCCGCCTCCTCGAAGATCTCGCGCAGCCGCCCTTCGGACTCGCCATAGGCCGAGCCCATGATCTCGGGGCCGTTGATCAGGAAGAAGCTCGCATCGGATTCGTTGGCGACGGCGCGCGCCAGCCGCGTCTTGCCGGTGCCGGGCGGGCCGTAGAGCAGCAGCCCCTTGGGCGGCTCGACGCCGAGCCGTTCGAACAGTTCGGGATAGCGCAGCGGCAGCTCGACCATCTCGCGCAATTGATCGATCGTCGTCGCCATGCCGCCGATATCGTCATAGGTGACGTCGGCGCGGCGCTGCGTCGGCTCCTCATATTCGGGGCGCAGCTCGATCTCGGTATTCTCGTCGATATGGACGATGCCCTTGGGGCTCGCCGCGACCACCGCGAGGCGGATCTCCTGCAAGGCGTAAGCGGGGGCGTTCATGAACTGCTGGATGCCCGGCGGCATGTTGCCGACGCGCTGATGCCCCGCGGTCGCGACGACATCGCCCTGGCAGAGCGGCCGGCCGAAGAAGGTTCGCTTGAGCGCCTGCGGCTGGCCCTGCAGCCGCAGATTCTGCTGCGCCGGCGCGAAGACGACGCGCGTCGCGGGCTTCGATTCGACCTTGCGCACCTCGACAAAATCGCCCGCGCCGACGCCGGCATTGGCGCGTTGCAGACCGTCGATGCGCAGCACCTCGATCCCCTCGTCCTCGCTATACGGCCCCACCGCCCGCGCCGGCGTCGACTGTTTGCCGACGATCTCGATCACGTCGCCTTCGCCGACACCGAGCGCCGCCATCAGGCTGCGCGGCAGATGCGCCAGACCACGGCCCGAATCTTCGGGACGGCTGTTCGCCACCTGGATCTTGCGGGTGGGGGTATCGCTATCGGCCATGCAGCTGGAATCCTCGAAACGGCGTCGAGGGTGGGAGATAGGAGCGAGGGAGCGGACGCGCTACCGGCGGCAAAGCCAAAAAAAGGGCCAGCCCCGAAGGGCCGGCCCGTGAAAGTTTTTAGGAGAGGATGCCTGAAAGGCCCGTCCCTTTTGTCCGCCGACACTTTATGTTGCAACTGCGAAAAGAGACGGTACGATTGCAGAAGTTGCACTCGTTGGCGTAAGGCGCGTCGGCGAGGCAGGGAGAGGATCGTCATGCGCAGACTGCCGCCGCTCGGCGCGATCGAGGCTTTCGTTCAGGTCGCGCGGCTCGGCTCGGTCAAGGCCGCCGCGACCGAACTCGCCTTGTCGGCGCCGGCGCTGAGCCGCCGCGTCCAGTCGCTCGAACGCTTCATCGACCGGCCGCTGTTCGAGCGCCGCCACCAGGCGATGGTGCTCAACGCCGATGGCGAGCGACTGCTCGGACAGATCGCGCCGGTGCTCGACAGCCTGTCGGACGCGGTCGAGGGGATGACCGGGACGATCGAGGTATTGCGGCTGCGGCTCGGCATCCTGCCGCTGTTCGCCTCGCAGCGGCTGTTCCCGCGGCTGGGCGAGCTGCGCGCGGCGCATCCCGAACTGCACCTCGACATCGATACCGCCGGCCACGGCATCGCCCGGCTCGGCGAAGGGCTCGATGCGGTGATCGCCCTGTCGCGCGAGATCGATCCGACGCTCTACGCCAAGCGGCTCGATCGCAACTCGGTCTATGTGATCGGCGCGCGCACCCTGCTCGACGGCCCCGATCCGGTCAGGCGGCCCGAGCAGCTTGCCGGGCTGACCGCGCTGATCCATCGCGAGATGCCCGACAATTTCACCGCCTGGCGCGATGCGGCGAAGATCGATCCGGGCATCGAGCCGCTGGCGATCGACTATTTCGATTCGGGCGCGCTGATGCTGGAGGCGGCGGCGCAGGGCCTCGGCGTCGCCTTCATGCACGAAAGCCATTTCCAGGAAGCCCGCGACCCGCGGCTGGTGCGCCTGTTCGATATCGTCGTCGAAAGCCCGTACAGCTATTGGTTCGTCTGCCGCCCGCGGGCGCTGCACCAGCGCCCGGTGCGCATGTTCCACGACTGGCTGATCAAGACGCTGGGCGAGGTGTGATCCTCCCCGGCACGGGGAGGTGGCAGCGCGCCGGCGCTGACGGAGGGGGGCTTCCACGAACGCCTCGCTCGCGGAAGCCCCCCTCCACCACGGCAGGCGGCCGCGGTCCCCCTCCCCGGTGCTAGGGAGGAGTGATTACGCCGCCCGTGCCTTGACGATCTTGCCCGGCTCGCGCGGCGGCTCGCCCTTGGGCAGCGCGTCGATCAGCTCCATGCCGTCGGTCACTTCGCCCCAGACGGTGTACTGGTTGTCGAGGAAGCGCGCGTCGTCGAAGACGATGAAGAACTGGCTGTTCGCCGAATTGGGATCGCTGGTCCGTGCCATCGAACAGATGCCGCGCACGTGCGGCTCCTTGTTGAACTCCTGCTTGAGGTTCGGCTTGGTCGAACCGCCGGTGCCGTCGCCACGGCCGCCGTCGCCGCCCTGCGCCATGAAGCCGGGAATGACGCGGTGGAACGGCACGCCGTCATAAAAGCCCTCATTGGCCAGTTCCGCGATCCGCGCGACGTGGTTCGGCGCCAGATCGGGCCGCAGCTTGATCGTAACGTCGCCGTCGGCCAGCGTCAGCGTCAGTGTAGTGTAGGTATCGGCCATGGTTCTTCCTCTTATGGTTGACACGCAGGTAGTATCGCTGACGCCCGGAGGCAAATCCGCAAGGGTGGCCAATACGGTCGCGGCGCGATAGAGCGCAGGCGAACAACGCCGGGCGGAGGCTGCGATGAGCGAGATCGAACTTCCCGAGCCGCCGGTCGTCGAGCAGGACGAACTCGACGAGGACGATCGCCTCCGTCCCGAATTCGTCGACGCGGTGCTGGAAGCGGTCGCCGACGGCGACGACGAGGCGGCGCGTGTGCTGGTCGAACCGCTCCACCCCGCCGACATCGCCGACCTGTTCGAGCTGACCCCGCACGAGGATCGCGGGCCGCTCGCCAAGGCGCTGAAAGACCTGCTCGACGCCGACGTCTTCGCGGAGATGAACGATTACGTCCGCGAGGACCTGATCGACGCGCTGACGCCGACCCAGGTCGCCGACCTCGCCTCCGAGCTCGATACCGACGATGCGGTCGCGATCATCGAGGACATGGACGAGGCCGAGCAGCGCGCGGTGCTGCGCGCGCTCGACCCCGACGATCGCGCCGCGATCGAGGAAGCGCTCTCCTATCCCGAGGAATCCGCCGGCCGGCTGATGCAGCGCGAGCTGATCGCGGTGCCCGATCACTGGACGGTCGGCGACGCGATCGAATTCCTGCGCGGCCATGACGAACTCACCACCGATTTCTGGGAGATCTTCGTCGTCGATGCGGGGCATCACCCGGTCGGCACCTGCCAATTGTCGTGGATCCTGCGCACGCCGGGCAGCATCGCCATCGCCGACGTGATGAAGCGCGAACAGACGCTGATCCCGGTCGACATGGATCAGGAAGAGGTGGCGCTGCGCTTCCAGAAATATGCGCTGATCTCCGCCGCGGTGGTCGATGCCTCCAACCGGCTGGTCGGCATGATCACCGTCGACGACATCGTCCATATCATCCAGGCGGAAGCGAGCGAGGATACGCTGCTGCTGTCGGGCGCAGGCGACGGCGACATCAACGAACCGCTCCGCCTGACAGTGCGAACGCGGCTGATGTGGCTGGTCGTCAATCTCGGCACGGCGATGATCGCCTCGTCGGTGGTGGGGCTGTTCCAGAGCACGATCGCCGCCTTTGCGACGCTGGCGGTGCTGATGCCGATCGTCTCCGGGATGGGCGGCAATGCCGGCACGCAGACGCTCGCCGTCGTCGTCCGCGCGATCGCCACCAACCAGCTCACCGATTCGAACACGCGCTGGATGGTGTTGCGCGAATTGCGCATCGCGGCCGCCAACGGCCTCGCGCTCGGCGTGCTGATCGGGCTTGGCACCTTCATCATCTTCGGGCGCACCGATCTCGCGCTGGTCATCGCCGCGGCGATGTTCACCAACAACATCACCGCCGGCCTCGGCGGCGTGCTGGTGCCGGTGACGCTCGACCGGATGAACGTCGATCCCGCGGTGTCCTCGGCGGTGTTCGTGACGACGCTGACCGATACGATGGGCTTCTTCTCGTTCCTCGGCCTTGCCACCTTGTGGGGACTGCACGCCTGACCCACATCCCAAGGCCATGTTGCACCTGACGAAAGTGGCCTTCGGCGCGACCAGCGTCGAACATCTCGCCGAGCGGTTGACACTGCGCGCCGCCGATGGGCCGGTGTTCCTCACCACCCGCTACCTGCCCAAGCGACACGAGGAGGTCGCCGGGGTCGGATCGCTGTTCTGGATCCTCAAGCACCAGCTCGTCGCCCGCTCCGCGATCACCGGCTTCGGCGAGGCGGAGGGCGGCCGCGTCGCGATCCATATCGATCCCGCCCTGGTGCTGGTGCAGACCCGCCCCAAGCGCGCGCATCAGGGCTGGCGCTATCTCGAGGCGGCGGATGCGCCGCTCGACCTCGGCGGCGAGACGGACGGGCTGGCGGCGATGCCGCCGGCGCTGATCGGCCGGCTGGCGGAACTCGCGCTGATCTGAGCCGGGTCGCCTATTCCCCCGTGCCGCACGTCACCGGCGCGCCGGCGCTGGCGACGACGCGGCATTTCGGCCGCCCGGCGACGCTCACCATCCCCAGACCGTTGCTCGCGACCAAAGCGGTGTAGCGCGCCTGCGCGCGTACCGTGCCCGGTCCGTCGAGATGGACAGTGAGGTCGTTGGTCGCCAACGCCGCGGCCTCGATCGTCCCCGTCCCGCTCGCCACAAGCCGCGCATCGGTGGCGCGTCCGGCGAGCGTGATCTTGCCGTCGCCGGCGAGCTGCACGCCGAGCTGGTCCGCCTCCACCGCGGCGACCGCGAGCGTCGCCGTCCCCGCCGCGGACAGGTCGACACGGGCACCCTTGAGCTGCGCGACCGTCACCACGCTGCCGCCGATCACGGTCAGGGCGGCGAGGCGCGGCGTGGTCAGGCGGATGCGCAGCGGCGCCGTCGCCGCCTGCCGCTGTTCGCCCCAGCGTGTCGCATTGGTCTGGCGGATGGTCAGCGTCGTGCCGTCGGCGTGGAGGTCGACGGCGCCGATCGCCGCGCGGTCACCCTCCACCGTCGCGGCGGGGGCACCGGTGGCGATCGTCACCGCAAAGCTGCCGTTGATCCGCACACGCTCGAAGCTGCCGAGCGCAACGTCGCGCTGCTCGGCGGCAGCGGCGGTGGGAAGCAGGGCGAGCGCAGCGAGCAGGCGGATCATCGGCCGGAGACTCGCATCCGCCGAGCCCCGGGGCAAGTCAGCCGCCGCAGCGGACCGAACCGGTGCCGTGATTGCTGACGGTGCAGCGCGCGCTCGCGCCGAGATCGACATCGCCGGTGCCGCTGATCGCGACCCGTGCCGGACCGTCGACCGCGGCGCGCACGTCGCCGGTGCCGGCGACAGAGACATCGGCGCGTGCGACGCGCAGCCCCGCGGCGTCGACGCTGCCGGTCCCCGCCACCGCGACGTGGAGCATCTTGACCGCACCGCCGGCGCGTACGTCACCCGTGCCGGTGATCGACAGATCCGCCGTGTCGACGGTGAGCGCGGCGATGTTGAGGTCGCCCGATCCGCTTACCTCAGCCTTGAAGCCGGCGCCGGTGATCCGGTCGACCGCCACCGTCGCGGTGCCGGTGACGCGCGCTTCGGCGAGGCGCGGCAGCGTCACGAACACCTTCACCGCGCGGTGGCGGCCCCAGCCGATGCCGCGCTTGCGTCCGATCGTCAGCGTCCCGTCGCTTTCGGCGATGCGCAGCGTATCGAGCTCGTCCGCCGGCCCCTCGGCGCGCACCGAAAAGCCATTGCCGAGCCGCACGTCGACGTCGTCGCTGCCGGTGACGTCGATCCGCGAGAAGCCCTGGGCCGGATAGGTCCGGCTCGGCCCGCTGCCCTTGGCGGCGAGCGCGGCGCCATCGTCATATCCCATCGAGCAACCGACCAGCATCATCGCTGCCATCGCCATCGATATGTTGCGCATCGCCCGTCCCTCCTTGTGTATTGCATCAATAATACACTATCAGCGGAGAGGCAAGCGCCGGTGCGAGCCGCCCCATCGTCATGCGACCGTCTCGCCCAAAAAAAGGGCGGCCCCGCAGGACCGCCCCCTCGTCATCAGCGAAGTTACCAGCGGTTACGCCGGCACCTTCTCCTTGTTGTAGATCGCCGCGGCGGCGCGGAGGATGTCGAGGATCTTCTCCTGCGCCTTGGGCTCGTCGATCTCTTCCATCGCGGCGAGTTCGCGGGCGAGACGGCTGCACGCCGCTTCGAAGATCTGCCGCTCCGAATAGCTCTGCTCGGGCTGGTCGTCGGCACGGAACAGGTCGCGGACCACTTCGGCGATCGACGCGAGGTCGCCCGAATTGATCTTCGCCTCATATTCCTGAGCGCGGCGCGACCACATCGTGCGCTTGACCTTGGGCTTGCCCTTCAGGGTCTCCATCGCCTCGCGCATCGTCTTGTCGGACGACAATTTGCGCATGCCGACCGATTCGGCCTTGTTGGTGGGGACGCGCAGCGTCATCCGCTCTTTCTCGAAGCGCAGCACGTACAGTTCGAGACTGCACCCGGCGATCTCCTGCTTTTGCAGCTCGATCACACGGCCGACGCCATGCTTCGGATAAACAACGTAATCACCGACATCGAAGGACAATGCCTTGGCAGCCATGAACGGGCCTTTCTGGATCACATCCGTCGCCGGGATCATCCGGGGCGGGGACCGCCGGGCCGGATCGCGAGGATGGTTGGTACGAGTGTCTCCTGACGGGCAGGACTCATCATGCCCGTCGTGGACACTTTTAACACAGTCGCAACAAAATTACCAGCGCCGTTAAGCCAGTCGCGCTGACTTACCGCCAAGACCGCCGACGTGATTCGCCCGCTCAGTCGCCCGCGCCGGGCTCCGGCGAGAAGAATTGCTCGTATTTGTTCTCGACCCCCTTCATCGCATCCGCGTCGGGCGGCGTCTGGTCGAGCTTGCGCGTGACGTTGGGCCATTGCGCCGAGAAGGTGGTGTTGAGCTCCAGCCATTGTTCCAGCCCGCTCTCGGTATCGGGCAGGATCGCCTCGGCCGGGCATTCGGGCTCGCACACGCCGCAGTCGATGCACTCGCTGGGGTTGATGACGAGCATGTTCTCGCCTTCATAGAAGCAGTCGACCGGACATACCTCGACGCAGTCCATATACTTGCAGCGGATGCAGGCATCGGTGACGACGTAGGTCATTCTGGTTCCTTGCGGCCCTGCGGCCACGATAATGCGGCGAGGGAAAGACGGGTGATGAACGCGAGGCTGCTATGCCGCGTTCCCGCCGACGTCAATCGATGCCGTTCGCCGTCGATACGTTTGCTACCAGCTCCTGATAGCATCCCTGTGCCTCCGGTGCCGGTCCGCGCCGGGTCGGCAGCGCCTCGACGCGGAGTACGCGCACCCGGTCGTGCAACGCGAAGGTGAGGATATTGCCGACGCGCACCGGGGCGGCGCTGCGTTCGATCCGCCGTCCGTCGATGCGCAACCGGCCGTCGCAGGCGAGCGCCTGCGCGATGCTGCGCGTCTTGGCGAGACGCACGAACCACAGGAACATGTCGATCCGCATCGTGTCAGCCATGGCCGCTCCACGCCGCCAGCGCGGCGAAGGCGCCGGTCGGCGACGGTGCGGGTCGTTCGGCACGCCGCGGCGGCCGGCGGCCGCGCCACACCCAGGCGGGCGGCGCATCCTCGCGCGCGGGGACGGTGCGGAAGCCGAGTTCGGCCATCAGCCGCTCGAATGTCGCCGGCGCGATCCCCATCGAGGTGGCGAGCGCAGGATCGGGCGCGAACGGCTTGCGCCCCTGCCGCGCGTCATGCGCGCTGCGCGCGATCCGCTCGACGAGGTCAACACGCACTGCCTGCGCGGCGAGCGGGCGGAAGCCGGTGGCGAGCTGCGCGCCGAGGCCGCCGCGCGGCAACACCGTCGCCCCCTCGCGCGGCAGCACGGCACCCCGGCCGCGCACGCCGAGCAGCGTCTGCCGCCAGCGCGCCGCCGCCGGCTTGAGCAGCCGCGGATCGAACAGGTCGAGCGTGCCGATGGTGATGCCGATGCGGCGCAACCGCTTGCGCTCGTCCGCGGTCAGCGCGTCGACCGGTTCGTAGATCGCCAGCCGCGGCACCAGCCCGCCCGCCGCCTCCAGCTCGCCGGCGACGACGCGCAGCGACGGCGTCGCCTGCGGGTCGCGCGCCGCCTCGGCCAGCGCGACCAGCGCCGGGACATGGCGGTCGAGCATCGCCGCGAGCCAGCGCGCGAGCCGCGCCGCCACCGCCTCGCGCAGCGGCTTGGCGAGGCAGTCGAGATCCCGGTCGAGCCGCAGCTGCGGTCGCGCCAGCGACGGCCCCGGCAGCAGCTGCGCGACGCGATGGCCGTTCCACAGCAACGCATCGCCCTCGATTCCCAAGGCCGCATCCTCCGCGGCGACCAGCGCCTCGCCACGCCGCCGCCGCTCGCCGCTGAGGTGGCGCTCCGCCGCGGCGAGCAGCAGCCGGCGGTCGGTCGCGCGCGCCTGCGGGTCGACGGTAAAGCGGAAGCCGTCGAGCCGGCCGATCGCATGATCCTCGACCAGCACCTCGCCCTCGGCGCCGATCACCACCGGCAGCAGCGAGGCGTCCGCGCCGATCTGGCGGATCAGCGCGGTGGTGCGCTTGTCGACGAAGCGCTGCGTCAGGCTGGCGTGGAGCCCGTCGGACAGCCGCTCCTCGATCGCCTGCGTCCGTTCCGCCCCCGCGGCGGGATCGGCGAGCCAGTCGGCGCGCTGCGCGATATAGGCCCAGCTGCGGATCGCCGCGATCCGCCCGGCGATCGTCTCGACATCGCCGGCGATCGTATCGAGCCGCGTCACCTCGTCGGCGAACCACTGGTTGGGGACGACGCCGCGGCCTTCGCTGAGATAGCCGAACACGCGGCTGACGAAGCGGGTGTGCGGATCGAGCCCGAGCTTGCGGAAATCGGGCAGGCCGCACGCCGCCCACAGCCGCTTGACCATCGCCGGCGACCGCGCGCGCTCGCGCACCCACGGTTCGTCGGCAAGCCGCTTGAGCACCGCGAGATCGGTCGATTGCGGCGCGGCGAGCAGCACGCCGGGCTCGGGCCGCCGTTCAAGGCTGGCGATCAGCGCATCGATGCTGGCGTAATCGGGCTCGCCGTTGCGCCAGTAGAGCTGCTCGATGCGCGGGAAGCGATGTTCCTCGATCGCGAACACCTCTTCGGGGAGGAAGGCACCCGGCCCTTCCTCGGTGACCCCGCCGAAGGTGCCGTCGCGCTGGTGCCGCCCGGCGCGCCCGGCGATCTGCGCCATCTCGGCGACGGTCAGCCGGCGGCTGCGGCGACCGTCGAACTTGCTGAGCCCGGCGAAGGCGACGTGCGCGACGTCCATGTTGAGGCCCATGCCGATCGCATCGGTGGCGACGAGATAATCGACCTCGCCCGCCTGGAACATCGCCACCTGCGCGTTGCGCGTGCGCGGCGAGAGCGCCCCCATCACCACCGCCGCGCCGCCGCGCAGCCGGCGCAGCATTTCGGCGACGGCATAGACTTCCTCGGCGCTGAACGCGACGATCGCCGAGCGTTTGGGCAGGCGGCTGATCTTCTTGGCGCCGGCATAGGTAAGCTTGGAGAAGCGCGGGCGGACGATGATCTCGGCATCCGGCACCAGCGTGCGGATCATCGGCCGCAGCGCTTCCGAGCCGAGGATCATCGTCTCCTCGCGTCCGCGCCGGCGCAGCAGCCGGTCGGTGAAGACATGGCCGCGCTCGGCATCGGTGCCGAGCTGCGCCTCGTCGAGCGCGACGAAGGCGGCGTCGTGTTCCGGCATCGATTCGACGGTGCACAGGTGCCAGCGCGCGTTGGGCGGGACGATCTTCTCCTCGCCGGTGACCAGCGCGACGCTGTCCGCGCCCTTCAGCTTGACGACGCGGTCGTAGACCTCGCGCGCGAGCAGCCGCAGCGGGAAGCCCATGATCCCGCTCGAATGCGCGCACATCCGTTCGACGGCGAGATGGGTCTTGCCCGTGTTGGTCGGTCCGAGGACCGCGGTGACCGCCGCTTTCATAAGGGTAACATCGTGCCTCCCGACCGATCGCGCAATGAGGCAAAACGACCGCAGCGACCAAGCCGCCGCCCGCCCCCGGACCGCCGCGCCCGCACCACCGTCCGTCGCAGCCGCCGCCGGTTAATTTGACTTTCAACAATGCGCCTTACAGGCAGCGTCGACGCGCCGGGGGGTGATCGGCGACACCGTAGCTGAGATGAGGCGCGCTTCGTGTTTCTGCGCAACGACCAGGGTTTCGAATCTGCCGGGGGCACCGCCGCCCGGCCGTTCGGCCGTGCGCTCGCGGTGCCGCGGCGAATCGGGACGATCGAGCGGCTGCGGCGGCTCGACTGGGCACCCGATCTCGGCGCCGACATCGGCAGCCGCGACTGGTGGCGCGGCCTCGCCACGCTCGGCACGCTGCTCGGCACGGTATGGCTGCTCGCCCCCGGCCTCGCGCCGTTGCCGGGCGCGGTCGCGCCGCCGCTCGACGGCGTCGCCTATGAGGAAGCGCGTACGCAGGCGATCGCCCCGCTCGCCTGGGGTGGCGACACCGGGCGGCGGATGGCGGCGAACGATCTGGTCGCGCCGCTCGCCGAGGCGCCCGAACGCCCGCGGATCGAACTCAGCGCGACGCTCGGCGAGGGCGACGATCTCGACCATGTGCTGATGCGCGCCGGCGTTGGCCGCAAGGACGCGCAGGCGGCGGCGGGTCTCGTCGCGCAGGCGGTGACGCTCGGCGATATCCAGCCGGGCACCCGGCTCGCGCTGACGCTCGGCGCGCGGCCGACCAAGACGGTGGCGCGGCCGCTCGAAAAGCTCAGCCTGCGTGCCCGCTTCGACCTCGCGCTCAGCCTCGACCGCACCGCCGCCGGGCTGGCGATGACGCGCCAGCCGATCGCCGTCGACACCACGCCGCTGCGCATCCAGGGCCTCGTCGGGTCGAGCCTCTACCGGTCGGCACGGGCCGCGGGCGCACCGGCGCGGATCGTCGAAAGCTATATCAAGGCGCTGGCGACACGCCTGTCGATCGGCCGCGACGTTAGCGCCGCCGACGGGTTCGACCTCATCATCGAACAGCAGCGTGCCGCGACCGGCGAAGTCCAGCTCGGCGATCTGCTGTTCGCCGGCATCGATCAGGACCGGCGCAAGCTGGAACTGGTCCGGTGGGACGACGACGGCCGGCCGGGCTGGTTCGACCTGCGCGGCCAGGGCGAGCGGCGCGGCGGCAGTATGGGCATGCCGGTGGCGGGACGGATCACCTCCTCCTTCGGCTTCCGCATGCATCCGCTGCTCGGCTATCTCAAGATGCACAAGGGGCTCGACATCGGCGCGCCTTATGGTTCGCCGATCTTCGCCGCGCTCGACGGCGTCGTGCAGGGCGCGGGGCGCGCCGGCGGCTACGGCAATTTCGTCAAGCTGGTCCATGGCGGCGGCCTGGCGAGCGGTTACGGCCATATGAGCCGGATCGCGGTGACGCGCGGCCAGCACGTCCGTCAGGGTCAGGTGATCGGCTATGTCGGCTCGACCGGCCTGTCGACCGGCCCGCATCTCCATTGGGAAGTGTGGCGCAACGGCCAGACGATCAACCCGCGCTCGATCGCCGTCACCCAGGTCGACGCGCTGTCTGGCAGCGCGCTCAGCCGCTTCAAGACACGCGCGGCGAGCCTGCTCGCCGTCCGGCCCGGCCGCACCAGCTAGCCGCGGGCGGCGCGCTTACCGCCCCTGCGCGCGCCAGCGCAGCACGGTGCGCTGGATGATCGCCTCCTCGCCGCCGACATCGCGCCACAGCGTCGAGAACAGGGGATCGCCCGAGGCCGGCCGCTTGCCCTCTTCGAGCGCGTCGAAGCTGACCCGGATCGGCACCGCGACGCCCTCGCCGCAGATGATGCATTCACGGTTGCGCAGCGCGGGGATCGAATCGAGGAACCCGCGCGCGCCCTCCGGCATCGCGGCGCGCACGAACGCCTGGTCGCGCTCGTTGTTGAGCCGCATCGCGATGATCGTGCCGCATTGCGACAGCACGCCCTCTTCGAGGTCGGACGGCCGCTGCGTGATCAGGCCGAGGCTGACGCCATATTTGCGCCCTTCCTTGGCGATCCGGCTGAGGATCCGCCCGACCGAGGCCCCCCGCCCCTCGCCGCGCGCATCGCTGGGGATGTAGCGGTGCGCCTCCTCGCAGACGAGCAGGATCGGCCGCTTGGGCTCGTTGCGCGACCAGATCGCGAAGTCGAACGTCATCCGGCTGAGCACCGCCACCACCACTGAGGTGATCTCGGACGGCACGCCCGACACGTCGATGATCGAGATCGGCTTGCCGTCGCCCGGCATGCGGAAGACGCGGGCGAGGAAGTCGCCCATCGTATCGGCGACGAGCATGCCGGAGAACATGAAGCTGTAGCGCGGATCGGCCTTGATCTCGTCGATCTTCGCCTTGAGCCGCAGATAGGGCGAGGTATCGCCGGCGCGGTCCATCTTGCCCATTTCGGCGGCGAGGATCGCGGTCAGGTCGCTGAGCAGATAGGGGATGGGCGCATCGACGGTGAGCTTGGCGATTTCCTGCCCCAGCCGGTTCTTGGCGCGTGCCATCAGCAGGCATTTGGCGAGGATGTCGCGGTCGACCGAGCGATCGCCGCCGGTGCCGGTGACGAAGACCTCGCAATGTTCCTCGAGGTTCATCAGCCAATAGGGCATCGCCAGATTGTTGACGTCGTAGATCGCGCCATTGCCGCGGAACGCCGCGGCATATTCGCCGTGCGGATCGATCATCACGACATGGCCCTGCGGCGCGAGCTCGCAGATGCGGTGGAGGATCAGCGCCGCCGCGGTCGACTTGCCGGTGCCGGTCGAGCCGACCAGCGCGAAATGCTTGCCGAGCATCGCGTCGACGTAGAGCGACGCATGGACCGACCGCGTCGGATAGACGGTGCCGACGCGGATATGCGGCTGGTCCGCCGCCGAATAGATCTGTTCGAGGTCGCGGGTGGTGATCGCGAACACCTCGCAGCCGGGGATCGGATAGCGGGTGACGCCGCGGCGGAAGCTGTAGAGCTTGCCGGTCAGCCGCTCCTCGTCGCCCTCGCCGAGGAAATCGATATCGGCGGCGACCCAGTCGTTGCCGGTGCCTTCGAGCACCAGGCTGCGGATATTGGCGATCAGCCACGCGCCGCCGACGCGCATCTTGATTTGGCCGCCGACCTGGCCCGCGGTGGCGACGACCGGATCGGCATCCTGCGCGATCAGTTCGAGCGCGTTACGGTCGAACAGCACGCGGCTGCCGCCGCCGGCGACCGCGAGCACGCAGCCGATCGGCATCGGCATGCCCCCCGCCGCCACCGGCGCGGCGGCGGCTAGAGGTGTCGCGCCGGCGAAAACGCCCGGCCCCGGCATGTCGGTCATCACGGCTGCTTCCTGCTTATTACCGGCGGATGCTAGCCGATGGCCGTTAAGATACCGTCATCAGCGACTTAGAACCGCCGTGCGATCCACCCCGCGGCGAGGCCCAGCCCGACCGACAGCGCCACCGCGGCGAGGCCGTAGAGGATCGCCTGCCGCTCCGCCGCGCGTGCGACGAAGCGTTCGAAGCCCGATTTGCGGATGTCGATCTCGCGCACCGCGGCGGCGAGCACGCGGCCGTCACGGATCAGGAAGGTCTCGGCGGTGAACCGCCCGACCGGCACGCGCGCGGGGATGGTCAGCCGCGCCCGGTACAGCACGCCGGCGCTGATCTCGACCGCATGCGGCGCCTCGAGATACAGGCCGGCGCGGCGCTTGAGGTCGACGAGGCCGCGCTGGAATCCCTGTTCGACGCCGGTCGCGGTGTTCGACCCCGGCGACAATTGCAGGCTGTCGAGCCCCAGTTCGTAGATCGCGCGGGTGCGCGCGTCGACGATCCGCCCGATCGGCCGCGACGAGGCGAGCGCGTAGAAGCTCGGCACCGAACTGTAGCGCTGATGCTCGGCATTGACCCAGATGCCGGCGACCTTCTTCTTCTCGCGCACCAGCACCGGCTGCGTCGGCCCCTTGACGACGACGACGATATCGGTCGGCGCCTCGCCCTGCGGCAGCCGCCCGCCGGGATAGAGGATCGCGCCGAACAGCAGCAGTTCGGCGCCGGTGAAGCTGTAGGCGATCTCGATATCGCGCTGCGACACGTCGGGGACGAGCACCGGCTTGGGCGCCTGTGCCATCAGCAGCGGCGCAAGCAGCGGCAGCGCGCGCCTCACGTCAGCTCGACCGTGAAGATCTCCTCGGGCCGCCAGACGAGGCCGAGCAGGATCCGCAGCCCGACGAGCAGCACCATGATCGCCAGCGCGAGGCGGAGATATTCGGGCTTCACCTTGGTGGCGAAGCGCGCGCCCAATTGCGCACCGATCACCGAGCCGATCAGCAGCAGCCCGGCAAGCACGATGTCGACCGCCTTGGTGGTCATCGCATGGACCATCGTCGCCACCGCGGTGACGAACAAGGTCTGGAACAGCGAGGTGCCGACGACGACGCTGGTCGCCATGCCGAGCAGGTAGATCATTGCCGGCACGAGGATGAAGCCGCCGCCGATGCCGAGCAGGATGGTGAGGATGCCGGTACCGAAGCCGAGCAGCAAGGGCGCGAGCGGCGAGATATACAGGCCCGAGGCGTAGAATCGCGTGCGCAGCGGCAGCGCGGCGACGAGCGGATGATGGCGGCGCTTGCGCGGCTTGACCGGGCGGCGGCCGCTGGCGACACTGATCGCGCCGATCGACTCGCGCGCCATCAGCGTGCCGATCGAACCGAGCATCAGGACGTAGACGACGCCGATCACCGTATCGATCTGGCCGCTCGCCTGCAGCAGCCGGAAGATCCACGCGCCGGCGAAGCTGCCTAGGATCCCCCCGGCAACGAGCACCCCGCCCATCTTGGTATCGACGCCGCGGCGATGGAAATGCGCGATCACCCCCGAGACGCTCGCGCCGGTCACCTGGCTCGCCGAGGAGGCGGCGGCGACGGTCGGCGGGATGCCGTAGATGATCAGCAGCGGCGTGGTGAGGAAACCGCCGCCGACCCCGAACATCCCCGACAGCAGGCCGACACCGCCGCCGAGCAGGATGATGACGAGCGCATTGACCGACAGATTGGCGATGGGAAGATAGACGTCCACGCCGCGCTTTATAGCCGGTGCGCGGGCGCGGACCATCACAAGTTGCCGCCAAGGCTGATGGCCAGGCCCGAAGCCGGCGACGCGGCGCCGCCGACCCGCTGCCGCCAGTCGACGGCAAGCCGCAGCGCATGTCCGCCGACGGGCAAAGCGAGCCCCACGGACGGGCCGACATCGAGCCGCGACACACCGGGCTGCATCCCGCCCCAGGCACCCACGCCGGCATCGATCGCCCGGCGACCGGTCCTAGCGAGCGGCCGGGTGACGCGGATCGCGCCGTCGGCGAACAGTCCGCCGCCGCGTCGCGCCACGCCGCCGGCCTGCGCATAGGCTTCGGCGGTCCATCGCCCGGCGATCGCAGCCGGTCCAAAGCCGCCGATCACGCCGATCATTGGGCCGCTCGTACCCTCGTCGAGAGCGACACGCTCTTCGGCGATGACATGCACCGGCGCCCGCGTCGGCTGCCAATCGAGCCCCACCGCCAACTCACGCCCGACACCCGTGCGAGGCGCCGAGACTCGGGCAGCCGCGGCGAGCCGGCGGGTGCCGGTCAGGGCATAGGTGATCCGCACGCCGGCTTGCGAAGCCCCCAATTGGCCGTTCGCCAGTCCGAGGCTGGCGCCGTCGCGCACGACCAGCCATGCGCTGCCGCTCCATCGCGCGGCCGCCACCGGCGGCAAGCGGTACGGGGTCAGGATGAAGGGAGCCGGCATGAGCACGATTCGCGATGCAGGGTCGGCGGTCATCGGCTCCGCCAGCGCGACAGGCGCGACATCACGGCCGATCGCACCGCCACGATCATCGAGTGCGGGGCGGCCGGACGATGACTTCATGGTCCGATCGGCGATTCTGACGGCAACGCGCTCGCCGGCTTTGCGACTCGTATGCGATGAAACGGCAGAGACAGGCCACGGGCTCGCGCGATGCGGTGTCTCGGCGAGCAGCGGCGCTTCGGCTCGGGTCAGCCGATGGGCCGAGCCGCTGCCGTGCGCCTGGGTCACCGCCGCCGTCGGCGGCGCGGCACCGGATGGCCTGCGCCGTCCATCGACATCCACCAGCCGCATCGAAATCCACAGCGCCAGCACCAGCGTCAGGAAGCGTAGCGGACGGCCTCGTCTCACCCGCCCTGCTCCAGCTCCGGAAAGCGGTGCGACGTCTTGTCCCAGACCGGCGCCGATCCGCACAGCCATTGCTGGTAGCGGCGCAGCGCCAGCAGCGCGGCGACCAGCATCACGGCATTGGCGAAGAAGAAGCGAGGGACGGCCCGCCACGCTTCTCCCCAGCCGTAAGCGCTCGCGGTACAGGCCATGCGCATCAGAAGACGCCAGCCGAACAGCGCCGTCGTCGCCCACCACAGCCACATCGCAATATGCCGGCCGTCATCGGGAATGGCGGCGATCCAGTGCAGGCTCGTCGTGATCGATAGCAGCAGCACGGCGAGATAGGCCGCCGTCAGGACGATCACCGCGATCGGGCCGCGCCGGTCACGCATCCGCATCCAATGATCGATCAGCGCGTGCGGCCGGCCCCAGCCGATACGATCCCATCCCGCCAGCGCGATGCCGGTCATCCACCGCGCCTTCTGCCGTACCGCCGCCATGAACTGCTCGGGAAAATAGGCGCGCACCGCGACGAGGCTGCCGTCGACCGGATCACGCAGTCGTGCGAAACAGACGCCCCTGCCCGAGGCGGAGACGCGCAGGCCCAATTCGTAATCCTCGGTCAGGCTCATCGTGTCGAACGGCCGGCCGGAGCGCTCGGCGGCGATCGCGGCGAGAATGGCGGTCGTCATCGCGCAGCCGGTGCCGGCCAGCGGCAGCGGTGCACCGAGCAACGCGCGCACCGGCTGCTGCACGCCATGGGCATAAGCGAATTCGTCGGCATAATGGCCCGACACCCAGGACCCGTGCCGGACCAACGGCAGCACCGGCAGCTGGACCACCGCATGATCCGGAAGCAGCGCGGAAAAGACGCGCAGCTCCGCGCGATGGACGACATCCTCCGCATCATGGATGATGACCGCGTCCGTATGCCGGCCGGTGTCAGCATCATCGCGACACAGCGCCACCCACAAGCTGTTGAGGCAATCCGCCTTGGTCGTCGGGCCGGCATGCGCGCCGATGACGACGCGGATGCGCGCGTCGCGAACCGCCGCCGCCGCGGCTGCGCGGATCGTGTCCGGATCATTGGGATAGACGCCGACGAAAATACGGCAATTTGCATCGTCCAGGCGCGACGAAGCCGTCGCCAGCATCGCCTCGATCACGGCGGCTTCCTGCCAAGCCGCGACGAACGTCGCGACGATCATCTTGGCCGGCGGCGGCAGCGTAGCGACCGACCGATCGGCGACCCGATAGCGCGCCATCCAGCAGAGAAGGAAGCAGAGATCGACGGCAAGATCATCGATCCCGCCAAGCAACAGGCCGACCGACGCGAAGAGCATCGACTCGCGCGCCGCGCCATCCAGACTATTCAAGACGAATTCCAAGGCCCCCGCCCCAAGATCCCGCCTGACTATATCCGATTTGGATACGTCATGAGCAAGCGGGATCGCGCAAGCTGTTCTTGCCGCGGCCTTTCCCTGATTGCGCCGACGGCAGTCGCCAGAGGGGAAATCGTATAGTCTACGTGCGACGCCAACGGGTTGCCGTGAGCCGCGCCGCGCGACTCATCACGGCAACAGGAACGTCCCCTCGATCACAGTCACGCACGCCCCGCCCAGCACGACGCGGTCCGCCTCCAGCCGGCAGGTCAGCGCGCCGCCGCGCGCGCTCGCCTGATAGGCGGTGAAGCGGTCGGTGCCGAGCCGGTCGGCCCAATAGGGCACGATCACCGCATGCGCCGATCCCGTCACCGGGTCTTCGTCCACACCCGCGCCGGGCGCGAACATGCGGCTGACGACATCGGCGGTCTGCCCGCGCGCGGTGACGATCGCCTGATGGTCCCCCGTCGCGGCGAGCGCGCGCAGGTCGGGGCGGACTTCGCGCACCGCCGCCTCGGATTCGAGCACGATCACGCCATAGCCGCCCTCGCGCCACAGCGTCTCGACCACGCCGTCGACGCCGAGCGCAGCGACCACCTCGGGCAGAGGCTTGGGCTCGGGCTTCCACGCCGGCAGCGCCAGCGCATAGCCGACGCCGTCACGCGCGACGGTGAGCACGCCCGCCTGCCGGGTGCGGAAGCGCACCGCATCGCCGTCACCGCCCGACGACAGCACGAAATGCCCGCTCGCCAGCGTCGCATGACCGCACAGCCGCACCTCCGCGCCCGGCGTGAACCAGCGCAGCTCGAAATCCGCCGCGCCGCTCGTGTCCGGCACCAGAAAGGCGGTTTCCGACAGATTGTTCTCCGCGGCGATGGCGAGCAGCACGTCGTCGGCGAGCCACGCGGACAGCGGCATCACCGCGGCCGGATTGCCGCCGAACGGCGTCGCCGAAAAGGCGTCGATCTGCGCAAACGGGATTCGCATCGCTGGGGCTTTCGGGCAGGAGGTCAGAGGCGCTTGCTGAACCAGTGCGGCGTGACGTCCGCCTCGACCAGCGGATTGTCGGTATCGACATGGCCTTCGGGATCGAGATGGATCAGCACCTCGACCTTGGGGAAGGTGCTGCGCAGGGTACGTTCGACCGATTCGACGATGTCATGCGCCGCGCCGACGGTGAGGTCGCGATCCACCTCCATATGGAATTGCGCGAAATCGTGGCTGCCCGAGCGGCGGGTGCGGAAGTCGTGGATGCCCTTGAGCCCCGGCTGGCGTGCCGCGACGTCGAGGAAGGCGGCGCGCTCGTCGTCGGGCCATTCCTTGTCCATCAGCTGGTCGATCGCGTTGGACGAGGCCTGGAAGGCGCCCCAGGCGAGCCACAGGGCGATGGCGATGCCGAGCACCGGGTCCGCCTTGTGCCAGCCGAGATACTGGTCGAGCACCAGCGCGACGATCACCGATCCGTTGAGCAGCACGTCCGACTGGTAATGGACATTGTCCGCCATGATCGCGACCGATCCGGTCTGGCGGATGATGCAGCGCTGATACCAGAGCAGCACGATGGTCGCGCCGATCGCGACGATCGACACGCCGATGCCGAATTCGGCGTCGGCGGTCGGGCCGTTCTCCGACAGCGCGGCGATCGCGCGCCAGGCGATGCCTGCGGCCGAGGCGGTGATCAGCGCGACCTGGAACAGTGCGGCGAGCGCCTCCGCCTTGCCGTGGCCGAAGCGATGGTCGTGGTCGGCGGGCGTCGCGGCGAGCCGCACGCCGTACAGGGTGACGAGGCTGGCGAGCAGGTCGAGCGCGGTGTCGGCGAGACTGCCGAGCATCGCCACCGATCCGGTATGCCAGGCGGCGAAGCCCTTGAGCGCGAGCAGCGAGCAGGCCATCGCCACGCTGGCGAGCGCGGCCCGGGTGGCAAGCGGCAGCAGCTGGCGCTGTTCGTCACGGGTCATGGAAACAACAGTCCTTCGGTCCAGCCGTCGGCGGCTCCCTCGGCGGTGCGGGTGAACAGGCGTCGTTCGTGCAGGCGGTGCGCGCGATCCTGCCAGAATTCGATCCGGTGCGGCGTGACGCGATAGCCGCCCCATTGCGGCGGACGCGGTACGTCGCTGCCGGCGAACCGCCGCTCCATCTCGGCAAAGCGCGCCTCGAAGGTCGCGCGGCTGTCGAGGGCACGCGACTGGTCGGAGGCCCAGGCGCCGAGCTGCGAATCACGGCTGCGACTGGCGAAATAGGCGTCCGATTCCGCATCGCTGACGCGGCTGACGGCTCCTTCGATGCGGATCTGCCGGCGCAGCGACTTCCAGTGGAACAGCAGCGCCGCCTTGGGCACCGCTGCGATCTCCGCCGCCTTGCGGCCTTCGCGATTGGTGTAGAAGACGAAACCGTCGCGGCCATGGCCCTTCAGCAGCACCATGCGCACCGCGGGCTGCCCTGCGGCATCGACGGTGGCGAGCGCCATCGCGTTGGAATCGTTGATCTCACTTTCGCGTGCCTCGGCGTACCAGGACTCGAACAGGGCGAAGGGGTCGTCAGCCATTCCCGGCTCTTAGCGCATGTTGGCCGATCGCGGAACCGGGCGCCGGGGACTTGCCCGCCGCGGAACGACTCCGCCGCCCGCGAATTGAATCGCTCCCGCAATAATAAGGCCTCGCTCATGCCCGCACGCGCCTATTGGCAAGGTCAGATCCGCCTGGCGCTGGTGTCGATCCCGGTCGAGATCTACGCGGCCACGAAGAGCGGCGCCGCGGTCGCGTTCAAGCAGATCCACGAACCGACCGGCCAGCCGATCCATTACGAGAAGATCGTCACCGGCGTCGGCCCGGTCGACACCGACGAGATCATGAAGGGCTATGAGGTGTCGAAGGGCGAATTCGTCCTGCTCGAACAGGACGAGATCGACGCGGTCAAGCTCGAGTCGAAGAAGACGCTCGAGCTGACGCAGTTCGTCGACGCGAGCGAGATCGACGTGCTCTATTACGAGAAACCCTATTTCGTCGTCCCCGCCGACGATCTTGCCGAGGAAGCGTTCATCGTGCTGCGCGAGGCGCTGCGCCGCACCAAGAAGGTCGGGCTCGGCCAGCTGGCGATGCGGGGGCGCGAATATGTCGTCAGCCTCAAGCCGTGCGGGCGCGGGCTGGTGCTCGAAACCCTGCGCTACGCCGACGAGGTCAACAAGGCGCAGAGCTATTTCCGCGATATCCCGCAGGGCAAGCCCGATCCCGAACTGCTCGACCTCGCCGAGGCGTTGATCGACAAGAAGAGCGCCGCCTTCGATCCGCAGGAATTCCACGACCGTTATGTCGATGCGCTCAAGGACCTCGTCGAGCGCAAACGCAAGGCGAAGGGCGCCAAGGTGATCGAGGACAAGGACGAAGGCGGCAAGACATCGAGCAACGTCGTCGACCTGATGGCCGCGCTCAAGAAATCGATGGAAGCGGGCAAGGCGAAGCCCGCCGCCGCGAAGAAGGCGCCGGCGAAGAAGACCCCGGCCAAGAAACGTGCATAAGGCGACGCCACGGCGATGAGCGACCCCCTCGAACGCTACAACGCCAAGCGCGACTTCGCCAAGACCGCAGAGCCGGCCGGCACGCTCGCGCCCGGCCACGGCAACAGCTTCATCGTCCAGAAGCATGATGCCACCCGCCTGCACTGGGATTTCCGGCTGGAGGTCGACGGCGTGCTCAAGAGCTGGGCGGTGACGCGCGGCCCCAGCCTCGATCCCGACGAGAAGCGGCTGGCGGTCCGCACCGAGGATCATCCGCTCTCCTATGCGACGTTCGAGGGGACGATCCCCGCCGGCGAATATGGCGGCGGCACGGTGATGCTGTGGGATCGCGGCACCTGGGCGCCGGTGAAGGGCAAATCGGCCAAGGATATCGACAAGGGGCATCTCCACTTCACGCTCGACGGCGAGCGGATGAAGGGCGAATGGCTGCTGATCCGGCTCAAGCCGCGCGGCAAGGAGAAGCGCGAGAACTGGCTGCTGCGCAAGATCGACGATGCCTATGCCGGCGGAACCGACACATTGGTCGAGGAAGCGCTGACCAGCGTCGCCACCGGCCGGACGATGGCCGAGATCGCCGAGGGCAAGGCTCGCAAATCCTCCCCGGCACGGGGAGGGGGACCAGCGAAGCTGGTGGAGGGGGGTGGCCGCACGCGCAGCGCCCGCGGCGCCCCCCCCTCCACCACGGCGCAGAAGCGCCGCGGTTCCCAGCGAGGGGTCGGATCGTCCCCCGGACGATCCTCGACCACGCGGGGCGTGGTCGACCCGTCGCTCCGTGCCGGAAAGGATTTTCCGGCGTTCCGCGAGCCGCAGCTCTGCACCTTGGTCGACCACGTCCCGACCGGCAGCGGCTGGCTGCACGAGGTCAAATATGACGGCTATCGCGCGTTGGTCGCGATCGCCGGCGGCCAGGCGAAGGTCTATACCCGCAGCGGGCTCGACTGGACCGACACATTCGCCGCGATCGCCGATGCGGCGGCCGAGCTGCCGGTCGACAGCGCGTTGATCGATGGCGAGATCGTCGCCTTCAAGGACGGCAAGCCCGATTTCTCGACGCTCAAGGACGCGATCGCCAGCGGCGGCGACATGACGCTGTGCGCCTTCGACCTGCTCGCGCTCAACGGCGAGGACCTCGCCCCGCTGACCACGATCGAGCGCAAGGACCGGCTGCGCGCGATCCTCCGCGACGGCCCGCGTCTGCAATATGCCGATCACGTGCTCGGCTCGGGCGAGGAGCTGTATGCGGCGATGTGCCGCGAGGGGCTGGAAGGCGTCGTCTCGAAACGCGCCGACGCGCCTTATGCAGGCAAGCGCAACCGCACCTGGCTGAAGGCGAAATGTACGCTGCGGCAGGAGTTCGTCATCATCGGCTGGACGCCGTCCGACAAGAAGCGCGGCTTCAAGTCGCTGCTGCTCGGCGTGCATGAGGACGGTGGCTGGCGCTATGCCGGCAAGGTCGGCACCGGCTTCGACCAGGCGCGGATGGACGATCTCATCGGCCGGTTCGCCGATCTCGCCGCCGAGGCGCCGCCGGTCGCCGCCGCCGACCTCAAGCCGTTCCGGGCGGCGCTGCGCGGCGCGCGCTGGCTGCGCCCCGAGCTGGTCGCCGAGGTCGCCTTCGCCGAGGTGACGCCCGACAAGGTGCTGCGCCACGCCAGTTTCCTCGGCCTGCGCGAAGACAAGGCGGCGAGCGCGGTGGTCGCCGAGCGGCCGGAACCCGCGCCGGATGCGCCAGAGGTGCATATCAAGGTGAGCAGCCGCGACCGCGTCATCTTCCCCGACAGCGACGTCACCAAGGGCGAACTCGCCGATTATTATGCCGCGATCGCGCCGGTGATGCTGCCCTGGGCGGGGCGCCGGCCGGTCAGCCTCGTCCGCTGTCCGCAGGGCCGCGCCAAGCAGTGCTTCTTCCAGAAGCATGACGCGGGCAGCTTCGGCGACACCGTCCACCATGTCGACGTCACCGAGAAGGACGGTTCGGTCCAGCCCTATCTCTACGTCGACGATGCCGACGGGCTGGTCGCCTGTGTGCAGATGGGGACGATCGAATTCCACGGCTGGGGATCGCGGATCGACGCGATCGAAAAGCCCGACCGGCTGGTGATCGATCTCGATCCCGACGAGGGGCTCGACTTCGAAGACACCAAGCGCGCGGCCGACCATGTCAGCGCGCAGCTCGCCGAACTGGGGCTGGTCAGTTTCCCGCTGCTGTCGGGCGGCAAGGGCGTCCACGTCGTCGTGCCGCTGACGCCGCAGGCGGAATGGCCCGCGGTCAAGGATTTCGCCGACCGCTTCGCCCGCGCGCTCGCCGCGGCCGAACCCGACCGGTTCGTCGCGGTGATGACCAAGGCCAAGCGCAAGGGCAAGATCTTCATCGACTATCTGCGCAACCAGCGCGGCAGCACCGCGATCATGCCCTATTCGGCGCGCGCGCGCCCCGGCGCGCCGGTCGCCGCGCCGGTATCGTGGACCGAGTTGCGCGACCTCGACACCGCGGGGCGATGGAGCGTGCGCGACCTGGACGCGCTGATCGCCCGCGCATCGTCGCGCGCGCTCGCCGGCTGGGGCGTGGCGGAGCAGGTGCTGCCGGATCTGTGATGCTGGGGGCGAGGCAAGCGCGTCCCCTCACAAGCGGCCATTCGCCTGCGGACACCTGCCCTTCGACAGGCTCAGGGCCAACGGCATAGCGGGGAAAGCGGCGATCCCCCGTTCGCGCTGAGCCTGTCGAAGCGCACCTTTCCTCAAGCGAAGGCGCGCGCGCCCCCGAAGTCGCGTTCACCCCAAAGGCGCGACGTCGACGCTCACCGCCATGCTCTGCGCCTGCGAGCCGAGCACGACGCCGTCGACCGGAGCGATCTCGGCATAATCGCGGCCGACCGCCATGACGATATGGTCGCCCGCCATCCAGATGCCGTTGGTGGGGTCGAGCCCGACCCAGCCATGCACCGGCCCGCACCACAGCAGCACCCAGGCGTGGGTGGCGTCGGCGCCGACGAGCCGCGGCTGGCCGGCGGGCGGGATGGTGCGGATATAGCCGCTGGCATAGGCCGCGGGCAGGCCGGCGGCGCGCAGCCCGGTGATCATGATCTGCGCGAAATCCTGGCAGACGCCCTTGCGCTGGGCGAAGGCCTCGTGCGGCGGCGTGTCGACCAGCGTGGCGGTCGCATCGAAGGTGAAGTCGCGCTGGATGCGGCGGGCAAGCGCGATCCCCGCCGCCAGCGCGCCCTGCGCCGGATCGAGGTCGGCGGCGCAATAATCGGCGATCTGGTGGTCGAGCGGGATCAGCGGCGAGGGGAAGAGATAATTGGCCGGTCCCGCTGCCGACAGGTCGCGGCTGGCACGCGCCAGCGCGGCGATCTCGCCCAGCGTCGGGTCGTCCGCCGCGGGCACCGGCACCAGCCGGTCGACGCGCATCCGCGACCGGCTCTCGATCGTCAGGCTGCGCACCGGCGTGTCGATCATCAGCCGCGTGACATGCGCCAGCCCCGCCTCGGCGCGCGCCGGGCTCAGCCGCCCGGCCGGCTCGACGGTGAGCGCATAATCCTCGAGCGTCTGCCCCGGCCAGTCGATCGGCTTGAGCCGCAGGTTGCAGCGCGCGAACTTGACGTTGCCGCCGTAATCGAAGCGGGTGATGTGGCGGATGTCGTAGCGCATCGCGCCGATGAGGCCTCCGTCGGTCACGCGAGCGTCAGTCCGCCGGCGCGGAGCGGTTCGGCGCCCTGCAGGAAATAGCGGCGCGCGACGCTTTCCGACAATTGCGTCAGCCGCTGCTCGATGTCGCCGAGCTGTTCGGCGGTGAGCGTCGCCGCGCCGGTCATCGCCAGCGCCGCGGCGAGGGTGCGGCCGTGCACCTGCTGCGGCTCGGGCATGCCGTCGTCGCTCAGCACGGGCAGGTCGCGCAGCCGTTCGTTGATCCGCTCGGCCTGGAAGGCGAGGCTGCGCGGATTGCCGGGGTCGAGCGCGACCAGATCGACCACCGGCACCCGCGCGATACCGGTGAGATAGCGCTGGCGATAGCTGATCTGGCTGTCGGCGAGGTCGAGCAGCGTCGACAGATCGTCCGCGGTCGCACCGGCCATGCCGAACAGGCGCAGCGCGCGCGTCATCGCGATGCCACGCTCCACGCGGCGGCCGAGGTCGTGGAACCGCCACGCCGCGGTCCGCCCCATATGCTCCGCCGACAGGCCGGCGATCGCGACATAGCGGCGTTGCAGCGATCCGGCGCGATCGAGCATGCCGCGATGGCTCGGGAAGGGCGCTTCGAGCAGCCGCACCATGTCCGCCGACAGCCGGTCGCGCGACCCTTCGCCGATGCCGCGGGCGAGCCGGTTGATCGTCGCGACCGAATGGCGGCTCTCGTCCTCCATCGCCGTGCGCGCGAGGGCGGTGAGGTCGCCGCGCTTGAGCGAGGGCGGCTGCGCCGCGGCATCGCCGGCGACGATCATCCCGACCAGCTTGCCGAGCGTCGCCGCAGGCAGCGACGCGCCGGCATCCGCCGCGATCGAATGGCCGAGCATCACGCGGATCGCCGCGAGCAGCGCCTCGCCGCGCT
Organism: Sphingomonas kyungheensis; assembly: GCF_037120395.1. Classification (NCBI taxonomy): domain Bacteria; kingdom Pseudomonadati; phylum Pseudomonadota; class Alphaproteobacteria; order Sphingomonadales; family Sphingomonadaceae; genus Sphingomonas; species Sphingomonas kyungheensis. Next base: position 140,874 of record NZ_JBBBDM010000004.1, on the reverse strand, counting down.
CCAGATACCGGCCGAGCCAGTAGAAATTGTCGGCGACGCGGCTCGGCAACGTGCCGGGATTGCGGCGGACGTGCGGCGAATCCGGTGCCGGCAGCAGCGACACCGGCTCGACGCTGTCGGCGCCGTGGACGCACACGTCGGCGGACCAAGTGCCCTCGCCGAGCACGCTCGCGCGCGGATCGGTCGCCTCGCCGATCCGGGCGAAGCCGCCGGGCAGCACCGTCCATTCGCCCCGTTCGTCGCGGGCGGCGAAGACGCGCAGCGTGAACGGGCGCGGCTCGAGCCGGTCGCCGATCACCACCGGCATGGTCGACAGGCGGACGATCTCCTGCCCGACATAATCCTGCGGCCGCCGCGCCATGTCGGCACGCAAGGCGGCGCGCTGTCCGGCATCCAGCTCGCTGCCGGGGACGATCCGCCCGCCGGGCAGGCCGAGCGGCACCGGGCCGAACGCCGGGCCGATCAGCAACCGGTCGAGATCCTCCTCGACGCGCGCGCATTCGTCGGGCTGGCCGCACCACCAGGTGGCGATATTGGGCAGGTGCAGGCTCTCGCCGCACAATCGCGTCGCGAGCTGCGGCAGGAAGGCGCCGAACGCCGGCGCCTCCAGCACCCCTGCCCCCGGCGCGTTGGAGAGCAGGACGTTGCCCGCGGCATAGGCGTCGATCAGCCCGGGCACGCCGATCTGCGAATGCGAATCGAACGCCAGCGGATCGAGCAGCCGCGGATCGACCCGCCGCCACAAGGCATCGATCCGCTTGAGCCCGCCGATCGTGCGCACGTAGAGCTGGTTTTCGAGCGCGGCGAGATCGGCGCCCTCGACCAGCAGCAGGCCGAGATAGCGCGCGAGATGCGCCTGCTCGGGATAGCTCGGGTTGAACCGCCCCGGCGTCATCAGCCCGATGCGCGGGTCGCTGCGCCGGCACATCGCGGCGATGCCGGCGCGGAAGGCGGCGAAGAAGGGCGCGTGGCGCTGGACGTTGATCCGCCCCTGCAGGCCGCCGAGCGTGCGGCTCACCGCCAGCCGGTTCTCCAGCGCATAGCCGGCGCCGGCGGGCGCGCGCAGGTGATCGCCGAGCACACGCCATTCACCGGTCGGCCCGCGGCCGAGGTCGATCGCGATGAAATGCAGGTGGCGGCCGCCGGGTGGCTCCAGCCCGACCATCGGCCGCAGGAAATAGGGGCTGCCGGTGACCAGCGCGGCGGGGATCAGCCCGCGCTCGACGAGCCGGCCGGGGCCGTAGAGGTCGGCGATCACCGTCTCGAGCAGCGCCGCGCGCTGGGTGACGCCGCGGACGATCTGCGCCCATTCCCCCGCCTCGATCAGCAGCGGCACCGGCGAGACCGGCCAGGGCCGCTCGTCCGCCTCGCCGATGACGCGAAAGCCCATGCCGATGTCGGCGGCGTGGCGGCGGACGCGCTCGCGGACATGGTCGAGATCGTCGGAGGCGACGATCGCCAGTTCCTCGAACATCGCCGTCCAGGCGGGATCGTCGCTGCCGCACAGCACGTCGCCGGCGGTGGCGCGCGTGCAATAATCGCTGATCCAGTGCCGAGCGTGCGCCGTCGCATCCAGGGGTAAGGCCTGCGTCGCCATAGCCTAACGTGTCACCTCATCCGCCCGGCCGGCACCGTCTACATGTCAGGCGCCGAGCGCAACCCTTTACGGACGGTGAGCGGCCCCGCGCCTACAGGCTGGCGCGCGGCCGGCGGCGGGGCGGCGCATCCGACTGGCGACGGATCAGCGTATAGTCGAGCACCTGATGGCGCGGCGCGTCGCCGCCACGCTGGCGGCGGATCGTGCCGACCAGCAGCGCCACCGCGGCGCGCGCCATGTCGGCGATCGGCTGGTGGATCGTCGTCAGTTCGGGCCAGATCGCGGTCGACAATGTCGTGTCGTCGAAGCCGCAGACGGTGAGGTCGCCCGGCACGTCGAGCCCGTGGCGGTGCGCGACCGCGACCGTCGCCGCCGCCATATCGTCGTTGGACGAGACGATCGCGGTCGGCGGATCGCTGAGGCAGAGCAATTGCTCCGCCGCATCGAGCCCCGACAGATAGGTGAACAGGCCATCGACGATCAGCGCGGGATCGATCGCGATCCCCGCCTCCGCCAGCGCCGCGCGATAGCCCTCCAGCCGCTGGGCGCTCGCCGACAGATTGGGCGCGCCCTTGATGAAGCCGATGCGGCGATGGCCGAGATCCATGACGTGCCGCGTCATCACCGCCGCGGCGGCGCAATCGTCGATGCGGATCGCCATCTGGCTCTCCGCGGGCTGGCCGGTCGCCACCGCGACGCTCGGCACGTTGGCGGCGTCGAGCAGCGCGAGCAGCGCGGGCGCCTCGCACAGGGGCGGCGGCAGCAGGATGCCGTCGATGCCGCCGTCGATCAGATGCTGCGCCACCTCCAGCTCATGATCGCCGAGATCGCATTTCTCGACGATGATCTGCACGTCGCTGCGGCTCGCCTGATCGAGGCTGCCGAGCAGGAATTCGCTGAGGAAGCCGGCGCTGGGGTTGCTGTAGAGCAGCCCGACCCGCGACGGCCCCGCCCCGGCGAGGCTGCGCGCGGCGGGATTGGGCGCATAATTGAGCGCGGAGATCGCGTCATTGACCCGATCGCGCGTCGCGGGGCGGACGTTGGTCTCGCCGTTGATGACGCGCGACACGGTCATCGGCGAGACGCCGGCGCGTTTGGCGACGTCGCTGATCGTCGGCGCGGAACCCGTCCGGCGGGAGGAACGGGGCGAAGGGGCTAGGGTCATGACGCGCGCGGAACAATCCGTTGGAGACGATGCGCACGCATGGACGCCTGCGGCCGATCCGGCAAGAGCGGCGAAACGGGTGCCTGTCCCACCTTCATCCCCGCGACGATTTGACTTGCATCGACGCACCCCTCCGAACAACAACCGCGACGCCGATGACGTTCGCCAGTTCTCGATAAGTTACCGTTTAAAGACAAGGGAGTTAACACCATGACTATGATCTCTCGCCTATTTGCCGCGGCCGCCGGAACCGCGCTGCTCGCCGCCCCCGTCGCCGCGGCGGCCGCTCCGGCGACGACCACCGCCAATCCCGCCGCAAGCCTGTCGATCAGCCGCGCCGCCGCCCCGGCCGGCGCCAAGAGCCAGCTCGGCGCGTCGATTCCCGGCACGACGCTGATCAGTATCGGCGTTCTCGCCGCGCTCGTCGTCGGCGTGCTCGTCGCCACCGGTGGCAGCGACAATTCCGACAGCAACTGATCGCTGAGCCGCGTCGCGAAGGCCCCGTCGCCCACCGGTGACGGGGCCTTCGCTGGTTTTGCCGGCCGCGCCGCGCCCACTGGATTCGCACCCCCGCGGGACCTATCGTGCCGACCGGGCAGACTCGGGGGCGGCGGATGCGCGGGGCGATGCGGTGGGCGGTGCTGGCATTGGCGCTCGCGCCGGTGGCGGCGTTCGGCGACAACAGTGCGCAGGTGGTGCTCGCCCAGCCCGGGAGCGGCGGCCAGGGCGGCGCGGTCGAACGCTATACGATCCGCTTCAACCAGCCGATGGTGCCGCTCGGCGATCCGCGCGCCGCGGCCCCCTTCACCACCGCCTGCGCCGGCACCGGGCGCTGGGTCGATCCGCAGACCTGGGTGTTCGACTTCGCCGCGCCGCTCGCCGGCGAGACGCAATGCGCGTTCGAGGCCGCCAAGCACGTGCGCAGCGTCGCCGGCTACGACCTCAAGGGCCGCAGCCGCTTCACCGTCGCGGCGGGCGGCCCGCGCGCGATCGCGGTGCTGCCGGCGGGCGACGACGACACGATCGAGGAAGATCAGGTCTTCCTCGTCGCCGCGCCCGTCGCGCCGACACGCGCCTCGGTTGCCGCCAACGCCTATTGCGCGGTCGACGGGCTCGGCGAAAAGATCCCGGTCGACGTGCTGGGCCGCGACGTGCCAGCGACGCTGCTCGGCGCGCTCGGCACGCAGCCATGGTCGGTGCGCAATTTCCTGGCGGACGCCGGTCTGCCCGAAGCGATCCCCGCCACGCCCGCCGACCGGCAGGCGCTCTACGCCAATGTCACCGCGCTGAAATGCCGTCGGTCGCTGCCGCCCGGCCGCGACGTCGCGCTGGTCTGGCCGAAGGGCATCGCCTCCGCATCGGGCAAACTCGCCGGCAGCGACCAACGGTTCGACTATAGCGTCCGCAAGCCGTTCGCCGCGCGGTTCGAATGCAGCCGCACCAACCCGCAGGCGGGGTGCAGCCCGGTCCAGCCTGCCTATGTCCGCTTCACCGCGCCGGTCGCGATGCGCCAGGCGGCGGCGATCCGGCTGACGCTCGCCGACGGCAGGCAGATCGCGCCGACCTTCACCGACGACGAGCGCAAGACGGCGACCATCTCGGATGTCAGCTTCAAGGCGCCGCTGCCCCATGACAGCTTGGTGAAGCTCAGCCTGCCCGCCGGCCTGACCGACGAAAGCGGGCGCGCGCTGACCAATGCCGAACGCTTCCCGCTCGACGTCCGCTTCGACGCCGCGCCGCCGCTGGTCAAATTCGCCGCCGGCTTCGGCATCCTCGAAGCCCGGCAGGGCGGCGTGCTGCCCGTCACCGTCCGCAACGTCGAACCCGATCTGCAGGGCCGCAACCTCGTGATCGGCGGCCGCACGCTCAAGGTCGCCGATTCGGACGGCGCCGTCGCCGAGTGGCTGCGCACCGTCGATGCCGCGGCGGACACCAACATCGAGGAGGTGAAGCGCGGCGACGAGGTGGTGCGGCGGATCAACCATACCGGTGACCGCTCGATCCTCGGCGATCAGGGCGCGGGCCTGCGGCTCGGCCTTCCCGGCAAGGGGCGCGATTTCGAGGTCGTCGGCATCCCGCTCGGCAAGCCCGGCTTCTACGTCGTCGAACTCGCCAGCCCCGCGCTCGGCCGGTCGCTGCTCGGCCGCAACGCGCCGCGCTATGTCGCCAGCGCCGCGCTCGTCACCAACATGGCGGTTCATTTCAAATGGGGGCGCGAGCGCAGCCTCGTCTGGGTGACCGCGCTCGATACCGGCAAGCCGGTCGCCGACGCGACCGTGCAGATCAGCGACAGCTGCACCGGCCGCGCGCTCGCGCGCGGTGCGACCGATCGCAGCGGCGGCGTGATGATCCCCGCCGGCCTGCCGCAGCCGGAGACCTATGGTAGTTGCGACGCCGGCAGCGCGTCGCATCCGCTGATGGTGTCGGCGCGCGCCGGTGACGATTACAGCTTCGCGCTGACCAGCTGGAGCGAGGGCATCCGCCCGTTCGATTTCGAACTGCCCTATGGCTATTCGGCCCCCGCCGACACCTGCCACACCGTGTTCGACCGCGCGCTCGTCCGCCAGGGCGAGACGATCCACATGAAGCATATCGTCCGCCGCGCGAGCGGCGCCGGCTTCGCGATCCCCGCCGGCTTCACCGGCACATTGCGCCTGTCGCACCGCGGATCGGACACGGCGTTCGACCTGCCGCTGACGATCGACGCGCACGGCAATGGCGAGACGAGCTGGACCGCACCGCAGGGCGCGCCGATGGGCGATTACGACCTGCGCATCGTCCGCGGCGACGACGTCACCTACACCGACCAGTCGTTCAAGGTCGACGAATACAAATTGCCGACGATGCGCGCGAGCGTCGCCGGCCCCAGGACCGCGGCGGTGCGACCCCGGTCGCTGCCGCTCGATCTCTATGTCGGCTATCTGTCGGGCGGCGGCGCGGGCCATCTGCCGGTCGACGTGCGCGTCGGCTGGTTCGCGCGCGCCGCCGCGCCGGAGGGCTATGACGGCTTCACCTTCGGCGGCGCCCGCGTCGAGGAGGGCGTCAAGCCGCTCAACGGCGATGGCGACGACCAGCCGACGCCGCTGCCGCCGACGCAGACGCTCCCCGTCACGCTCGGCGCGGACGGCACCGCGCGCACCAGCGTCGACGTTCCGGCGCTCGACGGGCTTGCCGACATGCGCGTCGAGATGGACTATCAGGACGCCAATGGCGAGATGCTCACCGCCAGCCGCACGGTGCCGATCTACCCCTCGGCGGTGCAGCTGGGGGTGAAGACCGACGGCTGGCTGATGAAGCAGGACGATCTGCGGCTGCGCTTCGTCGCGCTCGACACCGCGGGCAAGCCGCTCGCCGATCAGAAGATCAGCGTCGCGCTCTACAGCCGCCAGATCCTCACCGCGCGACGGCGGCTGATCGGCGGCTTCTACGCCTATGACAATCAGATGCGCACGTCGCGCCTCGCCGCCACCTGCACCGCGACCAGCGATGCGCAGGGGCTGGCGCAATGCAGCGTCGCGGCCGGGGTGTCGGGCGAGGTCTATGTCGTCGCCACCACCACCGATGCCGACGGCAATGTCGCGCGCGCGGTGCGATCGGTGTGGCTGGCGGGCGACGATGCCTGGTGGTTCGGCGGCGACAATGGCGACCGGATGGACGTCGTCCCCGAACGCACCGCCTATCAGGCGGGCGAGACCGCGCGCTTCCAGGTACGCATGCCGTTCCGCAGCGCCACCGCGCTCGTCACCGTCGAGCGCGAAGGCGTGCTGTCGAGCTTCGTCACCGAATTGAGCGGCACCGATCCCGTCGTCGAGGTGCCGATGCCGGGCAGCTATGCGCCCGACATCTACGTCTCGGTGCTGGCGGTGCGCGGGCGGATCGAAAGCGGCTGGACGAGCTGGTTGCGCGGCATCGGCACCGCGCTCGGGCTGGTCAAGGCCGAGCCCGCGCCGGCGCCGACCGCTTTGGTCGATCTCTCCAAGCCCGCCTACCGGCTCGGCATCGCCCGGGTGAAGGTCGGCTGGGAGGGTCATCGGCTTGCGGTCGCGGTGCAGGCGGATCACGACCGCTTCGCACCCCGCGGCACCGCCCAGGTCGCGCTGCAGGTGCGCCGCCCCGACGGCAGCGCCGCGGCCGGTGCCGACGTCGCCTTCGTCGCGGTCGACGAGGCGCTGCTCCAGCTCGCACCCAACGACAGCTGGGACGTGCTCACCGCGATGATGGGCGATCGCCCGCTGTCGGTGCTCACCGCGACCGCGCAGATGCAGGTGGTCGGCAAGCGGCATTATGGTCGCAAGGCGGTGGAGGCCGGCGGCGGTGGCGGCGGCGATGCCGCGGCGATCAACCGCGAGAATTTCAAGCCGGTGCTGCTGTGGCGCGGCCATGTCGCGCTCGATGCGGCGGGACGGGCGCGGCTGTCGGTGCCGCTGTCGGACGCGCTCTCCTCGTTCAAGCTGGTCGCGATCGCCACCGAAGGCGACGGCCTGTTCGGCACCGGCAGCACCGCGATCCGCACCGCGCAGGATCTGTCGGTCTATGCCGGCCTGCCGCCGCTGGTGCGCAGCGGCGATGTCTATGCGGCGGGCTTCACGCTGCGCAACGGCAGCGACCGGCCGATGACCGTCACCGCCACGGTCGATCTGCTGCCGCGCATCGCACAGGGCCGGCCGCTTACCGTCACCATCCCGGCGGGCGGCGCGGTGCCGGTGGCGTGGAATCTCACCGCGCCGCCCGCCGCCGGAACGCTGCGCTGGCAGGTCACCGCGCGCAGCCGGGACGGCAAGGCGACCGATCGCCTCACCGCGACGCAGGAGGTCGTGCCCGCGGTGCCGGTCGAGACCTGGGCGGCGGCGCTGACCCGTGTCGGCGACACGACGCTGCCGATCGCGCCGCCGGCCGGCGCGCTGCCCGGCCGCGGCTCGGTCGACGTGCAACTGACCGACACGCTCGCGCCGCCGCTCGCCGGCGTGCAGCGCTATATGACCGATTATCCGTACAATTGCTTCGAGCAGCAATTGAGCCGCATCGTCGCGCTCGGCGATACACGCCGCTGGGCGGCGCTGGCGGGAGCGATCCCGACCTATCAGGCATCGGACGGGCTGCTGCGCTACTGGCCACGCGAGACGCTCGACGGGTCGGAGGCGCTCACCGCTTATGTGCTGTCGCTGACCAGCGAGGCGGGCCTGCCGCTGCCCGCGGCGCCGCGCGCGCGGATGATCGAGGGGCTGAAGGCGGTGCTCGACGGCCGCGTCCGCCATGAAAGCTACGGCGATCCCCGTCAGCAGAAGCTCGCCGCCTTCGCCGCGCTCGCCCACGCCGGTGCGGCGACGCCGGCGATGCTCGGCCAGATCGGCCTGCCCGCGCAGGATATGCCGACCGCGTTGCTCGCCGATTATATCGCCGCGCTCGATCGCGTGCCGCTCGCCAATGCCGCGGCGCTGCGCGCACAGGCGGAAGGCGTGCTGCGCAGCCGGCTGGTCTATGACGGCACCCGGCTCGACCTCAGCGATGCGGCCGCCTCGCCCTGGTGGCTGATGTCGTCGGGCGACGAGGCGTCGATCAAGGCGCTGCTCGTCACGCTCGGCCGCCCCGGCTGGCAGGACGAGGCGGCGAAGATGATGGTCGGCGTCGCGCTGCGCCAGGCGCGCGGCCATTGGGACACGACCACCGCCAATGCCTGGGGCGCGGTGGCGGTGCGCAAGTTCGCCGGCCTCTATCCGGCGCAGGCGATCGCCGGCACCACCAGCCTCCAGCTCGGCGCCACCATTGTCAGCCGCGCCTGGCCGCTCGCCGCCGAGGCGCGCGCCGTCAGCCTGCCGCTACCCGCGACGACCACCCCGCTGCTGCTCCGCCAGAGCGGCGGCGCCGGGCCGTGGGCGACCGTGTCGATGCGCGCCGCGGTGCCGCTGACCGCGCCGCTCTCCGCCGGCTATCGCGCCAGCCGCACGGTGACGCCGGTGCAGGTCCGCACCAGGGGGCAACTGACCCGCGGCGACGTGCTGCGCGTGACGATCACCGTCGATGCCAGCGCCGAGCGCAACTGGGTGGTGGTCAACGATCCGATCCCCGCCGGCGCGACGATCATCGGCGATCTCGCCAATCAGTCGCAGCTGCTCGGCGAGGGCGGCAGCGACGCGGGGGTGCGCCCCGCCTATGTCGAGCGCGGCAACGACAGCTGGCGCGGCTTCTTCGCCTGGGTGCCGCGCGGCCGGTTCACGGTGAGCTATGCGCTGCGGCTCAACGGCGCCGGGCGCTTCAGCCTGCCGCCGACCCGCGTCGAGGCGATGTATTCCCCCGCGATCCGCGCGCAACTGCCGAATGCGCCGGTGACGGTGGTGCAGCGGTGAGGCGGGACGGCGAGGTGGGTGGCGGGGCTGGCGTGACAAAGCGTCCGTGTGGATGCCGCCTCCCCTTTGCCGTCGTCTTCGACGTAGCCGATACCGTTGCGAAGACGCACCGCTTTTCATCCCACCCCGGCGAAGGCCGGGGTCCCGTTCGATGAGGTCTCGCACGAAGTCACGACGGTCGTCCAACTGGCCCCCGGCCTTCGCCAGGGTGGTTCGGAGCCTTTGCGGATCGGTGGATGCCGCAACGAGTCCGGCATGACGATGGGGGTTCCTTGCAGATGTCGTCAAAGCCGGTTGTGGACGGCTGGGCGACACGATGGCCTGTGGCCCCTGCCGCTCTGGGCTCCTGCTTCCGCAGGAGCATTGCGGCGATCGCTACGGTCGGCGTACGGTCACGGGAGCCTCGCGGGCGTCACCGAACCTCTGCATCGCACCAGGCCCCGCCGGCTTCAAGCCGCCCACCGCCGACCGCACCCACCGGTACGCCGCGCATGGCACCCGCGATAACCCCCCGCCGCATCATGGCCGGCGTCGCCCTTGTCGCCGTCACCGGCGGTGCGCTCGATTACGCGACGCTCCCCCCGCTGCTCCCTGCCTACCAACAGGTCCGCGCGCACTGGCGGCCCTCCGAAGCCTGGCTCTACGACCGCCACGGCCGGCTGATCGACAGCGCCCGCGTCGATTTCGCCGTGCGCCGGCTCGCCTGGACGCCGCTCGCCGCCGTCTCGCCCGCGGCGCGCGAGGCGATCGTCGCGGCGGAGGATCATCGCTTCCGCGATCATGCCGGCGTCGACTGGCTGGCGCTCGGCGCCGCGGCGCGTGACCGGATCGAGCAACGCAAGGCTCGCGGTGCCTCGACGCTCTCGATGCAGCTCGCCGCCTTCCTCTCGCCCGCGCTCGCCCGACCCGGCGCGCGCGGCTGGCGCGACAAGCTCCGCCAGCTGCGCGCCGCGCGTGCGCTCGAGGCGCGGTGGAGCAAGGACCAGATCCTCGAAGCCTATCTCAATCTCGCCGGCTATCGGGGCGAGGCGCAGGGGATCGGCGCCGCCGCGCTCGGCCTGTTCGGCAAGACCCCCGCGAGCCTGAACCGCGACGACGGCCTGCTGCTCGCCGCCCTGCTCCCCGATCCGGGTGCCGACGCGCTCACGATCGCCCGCCGCGCCTGCGCGCTCGCCGGCCCCGGCGACTGCGCGCGCTTCCCCGCCGCCGCCGCGGCGATGCTCGGCCCGGCGCGCAGCCTCGCGCTCGATCCCGGTCTTGCCCCGCACCTCGCCGACCGGCTGCTGGTCAGGCCCGGGCTGCGCATCACCACGACGCTCGATGCGGATATCCAGCGGCTCGCCGCCGCGGCGCTGCGCCGGCAGTTGCTCGGGCTGGGCGGCACCCGCGCGCGCGATGGGGCGGTGGTGGTGGTCGACAATGCCAGCGGCGCGGTGCTCGCCTATGTCGGCGGCATCGGCGGCGCCTCGACCGCGCCGGCGGTCGACAATGCCAATGCCTATCGGCAGGCCGGATCGACGCTCAAGCCCTTCCTCTACGCGCAGGCGATCGAGCGCAGATATCTCACCGCCGCCTCGATCCTCGACGATTCGCCGGTGCAGCTCGACACCGCCTCCGGCCTGTACGTGCCGCAGAATTACGATCGCGGCTTCAAGGGGCCGGTGTCGGCGCGCACCGCGCTCGCCGGTTCGCTCAACGTGCCGGCGGTGCGCACGCTGCTGCTCGTCGGCGTCGAACCGTTCCGCGACCGGCTGTGGGACCTCGGCTATCGCGGGCTGGTCGAGGACGGCGCCTATTACGGCTTCTCGCTGGCGCTGGGATCGGCGGAGGTGACGCTGCTCGAACAGGCCGCCGCCTATCGCGCGCTCGCCAACCATGGCCGCTGGAGCCCGCTGCGGCTGACCCGCGATCAGCCCGCGACGCCGCCGCGCGCCATCGTCAGCCCGGCGGCGGCGTGGATCGTCGACGACGTCATCGCCGATCCCAATGCGCGCGCCGCCACCTTCGGGCTCGATTCGGCGCTGCGCCTGCCCTTCTGGGCGGCGGTGAAGACGGGCACGTCGAAGGCGATGCGCGACAATTGGTGCGTCGGCTTCTCCGACCGCTTCACCGTCGCGGTCTGGGTCGGCAATGCCGAGGGCGATCCGATGCGCGCCGTCTCCGGCACCAGCGGCGCGGCGCCGGTGTGGCGCGACGTGATGATGGCGCTGCACGCGCGCCTGCCGAGCCGCGAACCCGCCGCGCCCGCCGGCATCGTCGCGACCCGCGTCGCCTTCGCCGACGGGATCGAGGAACCGCGCCGCGACTATTTCCTCGCCGGCACGGCACAGACGCGGATCGCCGGCGTCCCTGCCGCGGCGCGCCGGCCGCGGATTACCAATCCGGTCTCCGGCAGCGTCTATGCGCTCGACCCGGACATTCCGATCGACCGGCAGCGGCTCGGCATCGCGATCAGCGGCGCGGCGATGGCGCATCGCCTGCTGCTCGACCGGCGCGATCTCGGCCCGGCCGATCATGCGCCGATGATCCTGCCCGGCCCGGGCCAGCACCGCCTGCGCCTCGTCGATCCCGCCGGCAAGGTGGTCGATCAGGTGGTGTTCACCGTCCGCTGACCGGGATCACAAAATTCCGTCGGATTAGGCCCGGAACGGCGAACCATTCGGGCGGCGGCGCGTTACCCGCCACTGATCCCTTTCCCCTTTCGGGATCAGTGCCGGTCCAAGCACGGCACGGTCGCGCCGATGCGTAGCAGGCGGCGCGGCCAACGTGCTGGGACGGACGCTCGTCGCGCCGCCGGAGCTTATGGCGTGTCGCGACCGCCGCCGGTGCCGCGGCCCGCGCCGCCGCCCGCACCCGCCGCGCCGACCGTGCCGATGTTGCCGAACAGATCCTCGAAGAAGCCGCGCTTGCGACCCAGCGTCGGCGTGGTCTTGCCGTAGGGATCGATGCTGGCGATCTGGTCGACGCCCGTGCGCGTCACCGAGGTCACCGTGCCCTTCGCGTCGAAGCTGATCTTGAGCGCGATCTGGTCCTTCGGCTTGGGCTTCTGGAAGTTGAGGTTGCGGCTGTCGCGCGCGACATAATACCAGTCCTGCGGCGCGAACTGGCTGGCGATCGTCGGCTGGCCCAGCGTGCTCGCCACCGACTGGCGGTTGTCGACGCCCGGCTGCACCGAATTCACCAGATCGGCGTCGATGATATAGCCCTGATGCGACCGCAGCGGCGCGCAGCCGCCAGCGGCGACGGTCAGCCCGAGGCCGGCGAGAAGGCCGATACGGGCCAAGGATACGCTCATCACTATCTCCAGCGGCAGCGCCGCGCATATGATTGCATCGCCTGCCGATCGCCTCGATATGCGAAGCTCGGGCGGGCTTCAAGCGCCGGGGCCATGTCGGCGCAACAGGTGAGGATGGTATTTTGGGCTGGTGGGGACGATTGTTCGGCGAGCGGCATGACGAGGCGCTGCCGCTCTACACCGCAGTGGTGCGGCGCGGACGCGAGGATCATTGGTATCTCGCGGGCGGCGTGCCGGACACGGTCGACGGGCGGTTCGACATGATCGCCGCGGTGCTGGCGATGGTGTTGCTCCGCCTCGAAGGCGATGCCGCCGCCGCGCCGCTGTCGGCGCATCTCACCGAACGATTCGTCGAGGATATGGACGGCCAGCTGCGCCAGATGGGGATCGGCGACATCGTCGTCGGCAAGCATATCGGCAAGATGATGAGCATGCTCGGCGGCCGGCTCGGCGCCTATCGCGACGGTCTCGCCGCGGGCGACCTCGGGCCGGCGCTGGTCCGCAACCTCTACCGCGGCGAGGCACCCGCGCCCGCCGCGCTGGCGCATGTCGCGGCGCAGCTCACCGCGCTGTACGCCGCGCTCGCCGCCACCCCGCTCGATGCGCTTGCCGCCGGAGACCTGCCATGACTCCCGAATTCAGCCGCCCCGAACGTCTCGACGCGATCGGCGCCGGCGAGCGGACGATCACCATCGCCGCCGACCCGGCCGAGCGCGCCGCGCTCGCCAGACGCTTCGGCGTGCGCTCGGTCGAGCGGCTCGAAGCGGAGCTGACGATCCGGCGCGAGGCGGCGGGAATCGTGGTGCTCGGCCGCGTCACCGGCGCGGTGGTGCAGGCGTGCTCGGTCACCGACGTACCGCTCGACGCGACGATCGACGAACCGGTCGCGCTGCTGTTCGTCGAGACGCTCGGCGAGCAGGAGGAGGTCGAGCTCGACGCGGACGCGCTCGACACGGTCGAGATCGAGGGCGGCGCGGTCGATCTCGGCGAGGCGGCGGCGGAGACGATGGCACTCGCGCTCGATCCCTTCCCGCGCAGCCCGGAGGCGGAGGCGGCATTGCGCGAGGCCGGCGTGATCCGCGAGGAGGAACACCGGCCGTATAGTCCGCTGCAGGGGCTGAAGTCGTTGCTGGGGAAGGAATAGCCCAACTCGTCATCCCGGCGAACGCCGGGACTCGTGGACACGGGACGTCGACGTGGCGCGGGTCGTTGGCGCCTCGTATCCCCGGATGCCGACTTTCGTCGGCATGACGAAGGGCGGCCAGGGCCTGACCGTTACCCCCTCACGCCTCCCGGCCCTGCCGCTGCTCGGCCAGGATCTGCCAGCCCGTGATGAACAGCGCCGCGACCAGCGGGCCGACGACGATGCCGCTGATCCCCGCCACCTCGATCCCGCCCAGCGTCGTCACCAGCACCAGCCAGTCGGGGATGCCGGTATCGCGCCCGACCAGGATCGGCCGCAGGATATTGTCGGCGAGCCCGATCACCGCGACGCCGGACACGACGACGACCACGCCCTGCCACACCGCACCGGTGGCGAGCAGATAGATGGCGACCGGCACCCAGATCAGCGCCGGCCCGATCGCCGGCAGCAACGCGGCGAGCGCCATCAGCAGGCCCCAGAGCAGCGCCGCGGGCAGGCCGACGATCCAGAAGGTGATCGCCCCCAGCGCGCCCTGCACCAGCGCCACCACCACCGATCCCTTGATCGTCGCGCGCACCACCGCGACGAACTTGTCGATCAGCCGGTCGGCGACCGGCCGTTCGAGCGGCAAGGCGGCACGCACCGCCGGCCCGAGCCGGTCGCCGTCGCGCAGCAGGAAGAAGGTGACGTAGAGGCCGACGCCGAAGGCGAGCAGGAACGCCGCGGCGTTGCGCCCGATCGACAGCGCCTGCGCCGCGATCGACTGGAAGCTGCTGCGCAACCCCTGCACGATCCGCGCCTGCGCGGTGTCGAAACTGCCCAGCCCGGCGCGGTCGAGCGGATGCTGCACCCATTGCGGCAGGGCGTCGTGCACCTGCGCGAAATAGCGAGCGAAATCGATCTGGCCGCTCTGCACCCTGGCATAGACGCCGGCCGACTGGTCGACGACCATGCCGGTGATCGCCAGCGCCGGGATGATCACCGCGACGAGGATGATGAGCAGCGTCGCCGCCGCCGCCGCATTGCGCCGCCCCGGCCATTTGCCGAGCAGCCAGTGGAACAGCGACTGGAACAGGATCGCCGCGAGCAGGCTCCACAGCAGCGCGGCGACGAACGACGAGACGACGAGCAGCAGGCCGGCGCTGATCAGCACCAGGAACAGGATGAGCCCGCCCGATTCGAGCTTTCGTCTGTCGATCACGTCATTCCCCCGGTTCGCCCCTGCGGACGGGGCAAGAACCCGTCAGGGCCGTTTCGGGTCCGTCCCGGCTTGATCCGGGGCGATTGTTTGATCCGGAGGCATCTCGCCATCGGAGACATGGTTTACCCCCGTCCAAGGGCGCGTCGCTCGCCCAAAGCACCGTATTCCCGCGCAGGCGGGAATCCAGTGGCCAAGCCAAACACCGACTTGCGGCAAGGAACCTGGGCTCCGGCCTGCGCGGGAGCACTGCAAATGCCTACGCGTAGCTACGTCTGTGCGATTACCCCGGACGTGCTTCGAGTCCGCTGTAGTGCGCGAAGCAACGGCCTAGTCTCGGCCGAACTGTTCTATGTCGGAACGCCATCTCCATGACCGATGAGTCTTCACAAAGACCCGGCTCGCCCCACCCTCTCAGGCGAGGCCGCACGACCGGACCTCCCGCGCCCTATCCGTCCGGGCCGAGGCTCGGGTCGAGATCGCGCGGGCGGATGAAGCGGGTCAGCGTCGCGCCGCCCGGCGCGAGCGACGGCCAGCCGCCGTCGAACGACAGTTCGGCGAGCGTCGCGGTCGGATATTTCTCCTCGATCTGGCCGCGCAGGCCATCGGCCGCCGCCGGCACCAGCATCAGCGCGAGATCCTCCAGCCCCGGATTATGGCCGACGAGCAGCACCCGCTCGGCGCCCTCCGGCAGCTCGTGGATCAGGTCGAGCAACGTCGCGGCGGAGGCGAGATAGACGCGCCGCTCCCACACCGGCGACAGCCGACGACCATAGCCCGCCACGATCGCGTCGAGCGTCTCGCCGACGCGCACCGCGGGCGAGGCGACGACGTGATCGAAGCCGAGATCGAGACTGCGCATGTGCCGCCCGACCGCCTCGGCGGCGCGGCGGCCCTTGGCGTTGAGCGGGCGATCGAAATCGCGGCTGACCGTATCGTCCCAGCCGGACTTGGCGTGGCGCAGCAGCGTCAGCGTCTTCAACCGGCGTCTCCGTGGTGGCTCGCGAGAGCCGCCTCATGCCCGATCCGGCCCGGCAAGGAAAGCCGCGCCTGCACCCGCGCCACCGCCTCGTCCAGCGTTACCCGCGCGATGCCGACGCCGGGCGGGAAGGCGGAGAGCAGCCGCGACGGCATCGCCGCCGACAGCATCACGAACGCGCCGCGATCGTCGGCGCGCCGGATCAGCCGGCCGAACGCCTGCGCCAGCCGCGCCCGCACGATACGGTCGTCATAGGCCGATCCGCCGCCGGCCAGCCGCCGCGCGGCATGCAGCACACTCGGCTTAGGCCAGGGCACGCCCTCCATCACCACCAGCCGCAGCGACGATCCCGGCACGTCGACGCCGTCGCGCAGCGCATCGGTGCCGAGCAGCGACGCCGCCGGATCGTCGCGGAAAATGTCGACCAGCGTGCCGGTGTCGATCGGATCAACGTGCTGCGCGTGCAGCGGCAGCCCCTCGCGCGCCAGCCGGTCGGCGATCCGGCCATGCACGCCGCGCAGCCGCCGGATCGCGGTGAACAGCCCGAGCGTGCCGCCGCCCGCCGCGACGATCAGCCGCGCATAGGCATTGGCGAGCGCGGGCAGGTCGCCGCGCTTGACGTCGGTGACGATCAGCACCTCGGCATTGGCGGGATAATCGAACGGGCTCGGCACCGCGAAGCGGGCGGGCGCGCGGGCGAGATGCGGCGCGCCGACGCGCGCTTCGGCGATGTCCCAGCCGTCGGCGTCGTTGGCGCCGCCGCCGGTCAGCGTCGCCGAGGTGACGAGCGCGCCGTGCGCGGGCTTGAGCACGATCTCGGCGAAGGGCCGCGTCGGGTCGAGCCAGTGGCGGTGCAGGCCGATGTCATATTCGCGCCCCTCGATCCGGTCGACTGCCAGCCAGTCGACATGCGCCGGATCGACCGGGCCGCCGACCCGCGCGAGCAGCGACAGCCACGCCGCCACCGTCTCCGCGCGCCAGCCGATCGAGGCGATCGCCCCCTCGACGCGGGCGCGGGCGGGTGCGTCCATCCAGTCGGGCGCCTCGGCGAGCACCGCCTCCAGCCGCCGCCCGAGCGTCACCAGCGGCCGCACCAGCGCGTCGAGCGCCGCCGCGGCGGGCGCCGCCGCCTCGATCAGCTCGGGCGTCGGCTCGGCGAGTTCGGTCTCGAGGCCATAGCCGGCATCCCCCGGCTGTTCGGCACGCGCATAGGTCAGCCCGCGCACCGCGGCGAGCAGATGCTCGACCGGCCCGAACGGCGCGCCTTCGTTGATCCGGCCGAGCCAACCGTCGCTGGCGAGATGCCGTGCCGCCTCGACCGCGTCCTGGATGGCGATGCCGCCCTGTTCGTCATAGCTGGCGACGTCGGACAGGCGCGCCTGCAACCCGCGCCGCCGGCCGCGGCCGCCGCTTTCCGGGCCGAGGATCCAGCGGCGCAGCTCGATCGTCTCCTGCCCGGTCAGCGCGGTGGCGAACATCGAATCCGCCGCCTCGAACAGATGATGGCCCTCGTCGAAGACGTAGCGCGTCGGTCGCGTCGTCGTCTCGCGGCCGCGAGCGGCATTGACCATCACCAGCGCATGGTTGGCGATCACCACGTCCGCCTCCGCCGAGGCGCGCGCGGCGCGCTCGATGAAGCATTTGCGGTAATGCGGGCAACCGGCATAGACGCACTCGCCGCGGCGATCGGTGAGCGCGGTCGGGCCGTTGCGGCGGAACAGCGTCGGCAGCCAGCCGGGCAGATCGCCGCCGACCATGTCGCCGTCGGCGCTATAGGCCGCCCAGCGCGCGACCAGCTGCGCGAGGATCGCCGCCCGCCCGGCGAACCCGCCCTGCAACGCGTCCTCGAGATTGAGCAGGCAGAGGTAATTCTCCCGCCCCTTGCGCGTCACCACCTTGTGCCGGCGCGTCGCGGCGTCGGGGAACAGGCGCTCCGTCTCCTTGGCGAGCTGGCGTTGCAACGCCTTGGTATAGGTGCTGATCCACACCGCGCCGCCGGCCCGCTCCGCCCACAGCGAGGCGGGGGCGAGATAGCCCAACGTCTTGCCGATCCCCGTCCCCGCCTCGGCGAGCACCAGATTGGGCGCGTCGCGCATCGCGCGCGGGCTGAACGCGTCGGTCGCCGCGGCAGCGAAGGCGCGCTGGCCGAGCCGTTCCTCGGCGCCGCCGCCGGTCAGCGCGGCGAGCCGCGCCTCGGCATCGGCCGCCGGTATCTGGACCGTGAGCGGCGCCGGCCGCGGCGCCTGCTCCTCCCATTCGGGCAAGGTCGCGAACAGCCAGCGTTCGTTGACCTGCGGCTTGGCGAGCAGCGGCGCGATCGCCGGTGCCCATGGCCAGCGCAGCCGGGTCAGCGACTGCGCCGCGGTCCACGCACCGGCACGCTCCGCCCAGTCGCCCTGCGGCACCGCGAGCAGCGCCGCCGCCGCCTCACGCAGGAAGGCGGCGACCGCCTCGTCGGTCTCCGGCGGCGACAGATCGACGGCGCGGGCGAAGCCGCGCGGCGTCGGTACCGCGAATTGCGCCGGATGGAGGAAGGCGAACAATTCGAGCAAGTCGAGCCCCGACAGCTCGGGATAGCCGAGCCGCTGGCCGATCAGCGGCGCGTTGAGCAGGATCACCGGCGTGTCCGCGGCGATGCGGATCGCCTCGCCGCGCCCGATCGGCCGCGTGCCGTCGTCGGACGCGATCCAGATGCCGCCGTGGCTGGCGTGGAGGGCGGGATAGGGGATCACGACGATGGCCATAACCGACCGGAACAGATTGGCAACCGGGCGGCGGTGCAACCCGGCGGCCGATCGCACGTTCGGCACGGATCATCCGCTTGCTCAGGATCAGTCCCATGCGTTCCCTGCTGTTCACCCTCGGTGCCGTCTCGCTCGCCCTCCCCGCCAGCCTCGCGCTGCCGGTCAGCCAGGCGGAGGCGCGCCATCACTATCGGCATGCGCACGAGCGCGGCTATCATCACGTCAAGCGCTGCCGCTATTCGAGCGGGACGACGGGGCTCGTCGCGGGCGGCGTCGGCGGCGCCTTGCTCGGCAATTCGGTGCTCGGCCATGGCGCGCTCGGCACGATCGGCGGCGCGGTCGGCGGCGCCTTTGCCGGTCGCGCGATCGATCGCACGGTGACCGCGAAGAACCGCTGCCGCTGAGCCGCCGTTCAAGAGAGTTGCCGTGAGCGCGCGGGGTGCTTAGTCCCGCGCGCATCATGACGACTGATCTGCGCTCCGCCGCTCTCGACTCCAAGGCCTGGCCGTTCGAAGAGGCGCGCAAGCTGCTCAAACGCTATCCGGACGGCAAGCCCGGCGGCGGCCCGGTGCTGTTCGAGACCGGCTATGGCCCCTCGGGCCTGCCGCATATCGGCACATTCAACGAAGTGCTGCGCACGACGATGGTGCGCAACGCCTTCCATGCGCTCAGCGACCAGCCGACGCGGCTGATCGCGTTCAGCGACGATATGGACGGGCTGCGCAAGGTGCCCGACAACGTCCCCAACGGCGACATGCTGCGCGCCCATCTCGGCAAGCCGCTGACCCGCATTCCCGATCCGTTCGGCAAATTCGACAGCTTCGCCGCCCACAACAACGCCATGCTCCGCCAGTTCCTTGACCGGTTCGGCTTTGATTACGACTTCGCCTCCTCGACCGAATATTACGAAGGCGGCCGGTTCGACGACGCGATCAAGGGCGTGCTGCGGCATTACCAGGGCATCCTCGACGTGATGCTGCCGACGCTGCGGGCGGAGCGGCGCGAGACCTATTCGCCGGTGCTGCCGGTCAGCCCGACCAGCGGCATCGTCCTGCAGGTGCCGGTCGAGGTGGTCGATGCCGAGGCCGGGACGATCGCCTTCACCGACGACAGCGGCGAGCGGATCGTCCAGTCCGCGCTCGGCGGCCGCTCCAAGCTGCAATGGAAGGTCGACTGGGCGATGCGCTGGGTCGCGCTCGGCGTCGATTACGAGATGGCGGGCAAGGATCTGATCGATTCGGTGACGCAGAGCTCGAAGATCGCCCGCGTGCTCGGCGGCCGCCCGCCCGAGGGCTTCAATTACGAGATGTTCCTCGACGAGAAGGGCGAGAAGATCTCCAAGTCGAAGGGCAATGGCCTCAGCCTCGACCAATGGCTGACCTATGGCCCCGAGGAGAGCCTCGCCTTCTTCGCCTATCGCGAGCCTAAGAAGGCGAAGGCGCTGCACTTCGGCGTGATCCCGCGCGCGGTCGACGATTACTGGCAGTTTCGCGGCAATTACCCGACGCAGGAGCTGCCGCAGAAGCTCGGCAATCCCGTCCACCATATCCATGACGGCAAGGTGCCGGAGGCGACGCTGCCGGTCACCTTCGGCCTGCTGCTCAACCTCGTCGGCGTGATGGGCGAGGCGAGCCAGGAGCAGGTCTGGGGCTACTTACGCAATTACGTGCCCGACGCGACGCCCGAGCGCGATCCCGAACTCGACCGGCTGATCGGCTATGCGCTGGCCTATGCGCGCGATTTCGTCGCCCCGACGCTCCACCGCCGCGCGCCGGCGGGGGTGGAGATCGACGCGCTGCGCCGGCTCGACGCCGACCTCGCCGCGCTGCCCGCCGGCGCCTCGGCGGAGGCCATCCAGAACGTCGTCTACGAGATCGGCAAGACCGCCGGCTTCGACACGCTGCGCGACTGGTTCAAGGCGCTGTACGAAACGCTGCTCGGCTCCGAACAGGGGCCGCGGATGGGCAGCTTCATCGCCTTGTACGGGGTGGAGAACAGCCGCAGGCTGATCGCGGAGGCGCTGGCGAAGGCGTGAGGGGCGAGGCAGTTTCGCCATCCCGTTCGGGCGTTATGCGTGACGCCTTGCATGAATATTCCCGCGCAGGCGAAAATCCAGTGGCCAAGCAGAACCGCCGCCGGTGATCCGAAGACCACAGGGCTCACGCCTGCGCGGGAGCATTGCAGGTGCCATGCTTCCGGCCATTCCGGCGACAAGCGTCTCTCTCACGGCTGGTCCGCGGTCATGCCGGATTACCTCCAGCATCTGGCGCTCCGCAGGAGCGAAAGCCGTAGATTCCGCGGCACGATCGGCCCGGATCACCGCACGGGATTCGTCGAAATCCCTCCGAATCGCTCTCTCGCACCACCCCGGCGGAGGCCGGGGTCCAGTCGGGTGACGGTTTGCGGCGAAGGACGACGGCCTTCCCACCTGGACCCCGGCTTTCGCCGGAGTGGCAGCGTTTTGCAGAGGTCACGGCCGACGACTCGGGTGACGCGATGGTCGAGCGGAGGTTGAGCCGTCGGAGGTCTCGATACGCCGGCCGGTGACCGGATTCGATACCACCCCGCCCGCACCGTCTCCCGGAACCACCGCGCCTCGCCGTCCGTTGCATTTGCTGCAACGCAGCAAGCGCGGCTAAGGCAGCTTCATGACCCTCAGAGACATTGCCGCGACCCGTCCCGGGCTCGTCCATCTCGCGCTCGCCGTCGGTGGCTTCGCAATCGGCACGACCGAATTCGCCGCGATGAGCCTCGAACCCGATCTGGCACGCGGGCTCAACGTCGATGCGCCGGCGGTCGGTCATATCATCAGCGCCTATGCGCTGGGCGTGGTGGTCGGTGCGCCGACGATCGCGGTGCTGTCGGCCAAGATGTCGCGCTACACGCTGCTGATCGGGCTGATGACGCTGTTCGCGATCGGCAATGCGCTGTCGGCGATCGCACCGAACTATGGCTGGATGCTCGTCTTCCGCTTCTGCGCCGGCCTGCCGCACGGCGCCTATTTCGGCATCGCCGCGCTCGTCGCCGCGTCGTTGGTGTCGCCGGGGCGGCGGACGCAGGCGGTCGGGCGGATCATGCTCGGGCTGACCGTCGCGACGATCGTCGGCGTGCCGGTCGCGACGCTGCTCGGCCAGATCGCGAGCTGGCGCTGGATGTTCGGCCTCGTCGCGGGGCTCGCGCTGCTCACCGCGGCGCTGGTTGCGCTGCTCGCGCCGATCGATCCGCCCGACCGCAGCGCCAGCCCGCTGCGCGAGCTCGACGCGCTGCGCCGGCCGCAGGTGTGGCTGACGCTCGGCACCGGCGCGATCGGCTTCGGAGGCATGTTCGCGGTCTATACCTATCTTGCCGCGACGCTGAACGACGTCACCGGCCTCGCGCCAAGCCGCGTGCCGCTGATCCTCGCGGTGTTCGGCAGCGGCATGACGCTCGGCAATCTCGTCGTGCCGCGCTACGCCGATCGCGCACTGATGCCGACCGCGGGGGCGCTGCTGCTCTGGTCGGCGGCGGCGCTGCTGCTGTATCCGCTCGCCGCGACCAACGTCTGGACGATGACGCTCGACGTCTTCGCGATCGGCCTCGGCGGCGCGCTCGGCACGGTGTTGCAGACGCGGCTGATGGACGTCGCCGGCGACGCCCAGTCGCTCGCCGCCGCGCTCAACCATTCGGCGTTCAACACCGCCAATGCGATCGGCCCGTTGCTCGGCGGCCTCGCCATCGCGGCGGGCTATGGCTGGACCGCGACGGGAGTGGTCGGCAGCGGTCTCGCGCTCGCCGGCCTGGCGATCTGGGCGGTATCGCTGGCGGTCGAACGC
The DNA here is from genome assembly GCF_037120395.1 of Sphingomonas kyungheensis. Lineage (NCBI taxonomy): Bacteria > Pseudomonadati > Pseudomonadota > Alphaproteobacteria > Sphingomonadales > Sphingomonadaceae > Sphingomonas > Sphingomonas kyungheensis. The sequence goes on along the minus strand of NZ_JBBBDM010000004.1, from coordinate 118,596 downwards.
GGCATGCCGATCGCCGGGCGGCGTCATGCCCGGCAGTGAGGCACCGCTCGCCAAGGGGACGCCCGCCTATCGCCGGCTGACGCTGGCGATGCTGTTCGCGGGCTTTTCGACCTTTTCGCTGCTCTATTCGGTGCAGCCGCTGCTGCCGCTGTTCGCCGCCGATTACCATCTCACCGCCGAAGCGGCGTCGCTCGCCGTCTCGCTCGCCACCGGGCCGCTCGCGATCGGCATCCTGTTCGCCGGCATTCTGTCCGACCGGATCGGGCGGCGGCCGCTGATGGTCGCCGCGATGTTCGCCGCCGGCGCGCTGACGCTCGCTGCGGCGCTGGTCCCCGGCTGGAGCGGGTTGCTCGCGCTGCGGCTGCTGACCGGGATCGCGCTCGCCGGCGTGCCCGCGGTGGCGATGGCCTATGTCGCCGAAGAGGTCGACGCTGCCTCGGTCGGCGCGGCGATGGGCCTCTATATCGCCGGCAGCGCGATCGGCGGCATGGGCGGCCGGCTCGTCGCCAGCCTCGTCGCCGATGTCGCCGACTGGCGCTGGGCGCTCGGCAGCGTCGGGCTGACCGGGCTGATGATGGCGGAGGCGTTCCGCCGGCTCGCGCCGCCGTCGCGCCGCTTCGTCGCCGGCTCGGGCGCGAGCCCGCTCGCCGGCGTCGCGACGCTGTTCGCCGACCGTGCGCTGCCGCTGCTCTACGCCGAGGCCTTCGTGCTGATGGGCATCTTCGTCACCATCTACAATTATGCCGGCTTCCGCCTGCTCGCGCCGCCCTACGGCCTCAGCCAGGCCGCGGTCGGCGCGGTCTTCCTGCTCTACATCCTCGGCTCGGCAAGCTCGGCATTGTTCGGCGCGGTCGCCGGATCGGTCGGGCGGCGGCGGATCTTCTGGCTGCCGATCGTGCTGCTGCTCGCCGGCGTCGGCGTCACCGCGGCGCATCCGCTGCTGCTGGTGATCCTGGGCATCGCGTTGGTCACGATCGGTTTTTTCGGCGCGCATTCGATCGCCAGCGCCTGGGTCGGCCGCCGCGCGCGCAGCAACCGCGGCCAGGGCGCGGCCTTCTACCTGTTCTTCTACTATCTCGGCTCGAGCGTGCTCGGCTCGGCCGGCGGCATCGCCTGGACGCGGGGCGGCTGGCCCGGCGTCGCCGGCTTCTGCCTCGCGCTCGGCGTGGTGGCGTTACTGCTCGCGCTCCGCCTCGCGCAGATCGCGCCGCTCGCCGATCCCGAGACACCGCCGGTCGCACCGGTCGCCCCCTGACCGCGAGCCGCGCTTGCCGGCGGACAAGCTTTTCTTCATTCTCCTACTGATCCGATAGGATATCTATCGTCTCGGAGGTCGGATGATGACGCAGCAGGCCGCGCAACGATCAGACAGGCACGCGCGGTGACGCAGCCGGCGCCCCTGCCCGCGCCCACCGGCGCAGCGATCGGCGATGCGGTCGACGCGCTGCGCAGCGCCCGCGCGGCATGGCGGCAGCGGCAGAGCCCGGCGCGCGCCGCCGCCAGCTTCCCGTCGCGCGGTGCGATCGAGCGGATCGTCCTGCTGCTCGCCGGGGCGCTCTATCCGCGCCGGCTCGGCGAGCAGAGGGTCGCCCCGGCGGAGGAGGATCGCCTCGTCGCCGCCAAGCTCGCCGCCGCCTTCACCGAGCTGGAGCGGGAGATCGGCCACGAGCTCGGCTATTGGCAGGCGGAGGCGCAGACTGCCTTCGCGCCCGATCAGGCCGCGACCATCGTCCGCCTGTTCGCCGCGTCGCTCGGCGAGATCCGCCGGCTGATCGACAGCGATGTCGACGCCGCCTTCCTCGGCGATCCGGCGGCGCAGAGCACCGACGAGATCCTCGTTTGCTATCCCGGCGCGATCGCCAGCCTGCATCACCGGATCGCGCACCCGCTCTACACGCTCGGCGCGCCGATCGTCGCCCGGCTGATCTCCGAACTCGCCAACGAACGCACCGGGATCGACATCCATCCCGGCGCGACGATCGGCGAGCGATTCTTCATCGATCACGGCACCGGCGTCGTCATCGGCGAGACCGCGGTGGTCGGCGACGGCGTCCGCCTCTATCAGCACGTCACGCTCGGCGCCCGCAGTCCGCTCGGCGCGGCCCGGCATGGCCCGCGCGATCGCTATGCGCGGCATCCGGTCATCGGCGACGATGTCGTCATCTATGCCGGCGCGACGATCCTCGGCCGCGTCACGATCGGCCGCGGCGCGACGATCGGCGGCAACGTCTGGCTGCTCCGCGACGTGCCGCCGGGCGGCGTCGTCGTCCAGCCCGAGGCGACGCTGCTCGCGCCCGCCGCGGGCCATGCGCTGCGCGACACGCTCGTCGCGGCGGAAGCATGATGGCGCGCGCCGCCGCCCCGCGCCCGGTGATCGGCGTGCTCTGCTGCAACGAGGTCGCAGACCGGCCGGTGCAGGCGGTGGCGAGCCGCTTCATCGCGCCGCTGACGCATGTCTCCGACGCGACCGTGCTGCTCGTCCCCGCCCTGCCCGAGGCGGTCGACGTGGCGACGCTGGACCGGCTGCTCGACGGACTGTTGCTCACCGGATCGCGCTCGCATGTCGCGCCGTCGCGCTACGGTGCGCCGCCGCTCGCCGCCGATGCGACGCTGGACGCCGGGCGTGACGAGGTCGCGCTCGCCCTCGCCGGCGCGATGATCGAGGCGGGCAAGCCGGTGTTCGGCATCTGCCGCGGGTTGCAGGAGATCAACGTCCTGTTCGGCGGCTCGCTCTGCGCCGCGGCGAATCCCGATCGCCATCATCGCGGCGGCTGGGACGGCGACTATGACGCGATGTTCCGCCACGGCCATGACGTCGACCTGCGCGCCTGCGGTCGCCTCGCCGATGCCATCGGGCAGCGGCGCGTGCGCGTCAATTCGGTGCACCAGCAGGGCATCGACCGGCTCGGCACCGGACTGACCGTCGAGGCGGTGGCGGCCGACGACGGGCTGATCGAGGCGATCTCCGCCCGCCCGTGCGGCGCCGACGTGCTCTGCGTGCAATGGCATCCCGAATGGGATGCGGCGGATGCGCCCGCGAGCCGCGCCTTCTTTTCGCTGATCGGCGCCGGTCTGCGCGGCGACGACGCATGGGTTTCACCACGGAGGACTGCATGAAGATCACCACCCTCGCCCCCGCGCTGGCGCTCGCCGCGCTCAGCCTCGCGGCGTGCACGCCGAAGACCGACGCCGCGAACAACGACACGGCAGCCGACACGCTGACGCTCAACGAGGAGGGGGATGCCGCCTTCGACAATGGCGACGATGGCGCGGCGGGCAATTCGCTCGCGGGCGACCCTGCCGTCGACGGCAACGCGCTCGCTCCGGCCGCGGGTAACGCGCTCTAGCGCCTGCTTTTCGAGACACGCCAGGTCAGCTCCCTAGGCGTAGACTGCGGTCCGGCATTGCTGTGTCGGGCCGCTTTTTTTGGTCGAGGTTGAGGCCCAGTCTCACAGTATTCCCGCGAACGCGGGAATCCAGTAGCCAAGCAGAGCAACAGTTGTGGGAAACAGAACACTGGGCTCCCGCCTTCGCGGGAGCACTATGGCGGGTTATAGCGGGACTGGCGCATCGACCGGCCTCAACGCCCGGTCATGCCGCCTCTATGCCTCCCGAGCGGCATAGCCCAGCTCGAACCATCCCGCAGGCAGACGGGCGGCAGCACCATCCGGCGCCGCCGCCCGCCCCGTGCATTACAGCTTTTCGGTCAGCTCCGGCACCACCTTGAACAGATCGCCGACCAGGCCGACGTCCGCGACCTGGAAGATCGGTGCGTCCTCGTCCTTGTTGATCGCGACGATGACCTTCGAATCCTTCATCCCGGCGAGGTGCTGGATCGCGCCCGAGATGCCGACCGCGATATAAACTTCCGGCGCGACGATCTTGCCGGTCTGGCCGACCTGATAGTCGTTCGGCACATAGCCCGCATCCACCGCCGCGCGGCTCGCGCCGACGCCCGCACCGAGCTTGTCGGCAAGCGGCTCGATCAGCGCGTGGAAGTTCTCGCCGCTCTGCAGCGCGCGGCCGCCCGAGACGATGATCTTGGCGCTGGTCAGTTCGGGCCGGGCGTTGGCGGCGATCTCGGCGTCGACGAAGCGCGACTTGCCGGTGTCGCCCTGCGACGCCACCGCCTCGATCGTGCCCGAGCCGCCCTCGGTCGCGGCCTTGTCGAAGGCGGTGCCGCGGACGGTGATCACCTTCTTCGCGTCCGACGTCCGCACCGTCGCGATCGCATTGCCGGCGTAGATCGGGCGGGTGAAGGTATCCTCGCTCTCGACCGAGAGGATGTCGCTGATCTGCATCACGTCGAGCAGCGCGGCGACGCGCGGCGCGACGTTCTTGCCGGTGGTGGTCGAGGGCGCGACGAAGGCGTCGTGATCGGCCATCAGCGCGACGACGAGCGGCGCGACATTCTCGGCAAGCGCATGCGCATAAGCGGCATCGTCGGCGACGTGGACCTTGCCGACGCCGGCGATCTTCGCCGCCGCCTGCGCGACGCCGTCAAGGCCCTGGCCGGCGACGAGCAGATGCACCTCACCCAGTTTCGACGCGGCGGTGACCGCGGCGAGCGTGGCGTCCTTGACGGCCTTGCCGTCATGTTCGACCCAGACGAGCGTCTTCACTTGGCAATCCCCATCGCGTGCAGCTTCATGACGAGTTCGTCGACATCGGCGACCTTGACGCCCGCCTGGCGCTTGCCCGGCTCGACGACCTTGAGCGTGGTCAGCCGCGGCGTGACGTCGACGCCGTAATCGGCGGCGGTCTTTTGCGCGAGCGGCTTGGACTTGGCCTTCATGATGTTGGGCAGCGAGGCATAGCGCGGCTCGTTGAGGCGCAGGTCGGTGGTGACGATCGCGGGCAGCGGGAAGGCGTCGGTCTCGAGGCCGCCGTCGACCTCGCGCGTCACGGTGACGCCGTCGGCGGTCAGCTCGACCTTCGACGCGAACGTGCCCTGGCCCCAGCCGAGCAGGCCGGCGAGCATCTGGCCGGTCTGGTTGTTGTCGTCGTCGATCGCCTGCTTGCCGAGGATGACGAGGCTGGGCTGTTCCTCCTCGACGATCTTGGCGAGGATCTTGGCGACGCCGAGCGGCTCGACCTTCGTGTCGCTGGTGACGAGGATGCCGCGATCCGCGCCCATCGCGAGCGCGGTGCGGATCGTCTCCTGCGCCTTGGGTTCGCCGATCGAGACGACGACGATCTCGGTCACGCCCTTGTCCTTCAGGCGGATGGCTTCCTCGACCGCGATCTCGTCGAACGGGTTCATGCTCATCTTGACGTTCGCCAGATCGACGCCCGTCCCGTCCGCCTTCACGCGGGGCTTCACGTTATAGTCAAGCACACGCTTGACCGGCACCAGCACCTTCATCAGCTTCCTTCCGATTGCGCCGTCGACGCGGCGTTGCGGCATCGTATCGGCGGGTGAGATGGCTGTTTCGCGCGCCTTTCGCAAGTCCGGTACGGGAAACGCCGCTTGCCGTAACGGCATTTGCACGAGGGGAAACGAATCGGGCCCGGACATGATGCCCGGGCCCGAAAAGAATCAGCGAGTCACCCCCGGCATGGGGGCAGGAGCCGGCTTACGCCGCCTTCTGCACCTCGGCGACGATCTTCTTGGCGGCGTCGCCAAGGTCGTTCGCCGGCACGATCGCCAGGCCCGAATTGGCGAGGATGTCCTTGCCGGCCTGCACGTTGGTGCCTTCGAGGCGGACGACGAGCGGCACCTGCAGGTTCACTTCCTTGGCAGCGGCGACGATGCCCTCGGCGATGATGTCGCACTTCATGATGCCGCCGAAGATGTTGACCAGGATGCCCTTCACCGCCGGATCGGCGAGGATGATCTTGAACGCCGCGGTCACCTTCTCCTTGTTGGCGCCGCCGCCGACGTCGAGGAAGTTGGCCGGGAACATGCCGTTGAGCTTGATGATGTCCATCGTCGCCATGGCGAGGCCGGCGCCGTTGACCATGCAGCCGATGTCGCCGTCAAGCTTGATGTAGGCGAGGTCGTACTTCGACGCCTCGAGCTCCATCGCGTCTTCCTCGGTGGTGTCGCGCAGCTCCATCAGGTCCTTGTGACGGAACATCGCATTGCCGTCGAAGCCGACCTTGGCGTCGAGCACCATCAGCTTGCCGTCCTCGGTGACGGCGAGCGGGTTGATCTCGATCTGCTCGGCATCGGTGCCGAGGAAGGCGTCGTACAGCTTCGCCGCGACGTTCGCCGCCTGCTTGGCGAGGTCGCCGGTCAGTTCGAGCGCGGCGGCGACGGCGCGGCCGTGATGCGGCATGAAGCCGGTCGCGGCGTCGATGTCGATCGAATGGATCTTCTCGGGCGTGTCGTGCGCGACGGTCTCGATGTCCATGCCGCCCTCGGTCGAGGCGACCATCGAGACGCGGCCGGTGGCGCGATTGACGAGCAGCGCGAGGTAGAATTCCTTGGCGATGTCGACGCCGTCGGTCACGTACAGGCGGTTGACCTGCTTACCGGCCTCACCGGTCTGCACCGTCACCAGCGTGTTGCCGAGCATCTCGCTCGCCGCGGCGCGGACTTCGTCGGCGGTCTTGGCGAGGCGGACGCCGCCCTTGGCGTCGGGACCGAGTTCCTTGAACTTGCCCTTGCCACGGCCACCAGCGTGGATCTGCGCCTTGACGACATAGAGCGGCCCGGGAAGCTTGCCCGCCGCTTCAACGGCTTCGTCGACGCTGAGCGCGGCGAAACCGGCGGGAACGGGGACGCCGAACTTGGCGAGCAGTTCCTTGGCTTGATATTCGTGGATGTTCATGGCCTGCCTCGCGTTATGCTATGAAGAGGAGATTGCTGCGGCCTTTTGCACAGCCGGCGCGATGAATCCACCCCGGATCGACATCGGAGCGGGACGGTTATTGCAAACGCATCGCAATATCTTCATGGCGATGGGGTGGTGTGCGGGGGGGGGGCGTGCCCGGCCCGTCGCAGCGTTGGCAGAAAAGTAACCAATCCCTGCGAGGGTCGTCGGCATGGAACAGCCGTCTTTCACGCCGCCCTATGATGCGGTCGAACCGACCGAGGAAGCGCGGCAGGCGCTGCGCAAGTCGGTCAAGATGCGCGCGCACCTGCGCGACCGCGGCCAGACCCGGTTCGAGATCGAGGTGACCGACCTGTCGCTGTCCGGCTTCCGCGCCGAAACCAGCTTCACGCTCTGGCCGGGTACCGTCGTGTGGCTGACGCTGCCGGGACTCGCCGGGCTCGAGGCGGTGGTCGCGTGGCGCGACAAGTTCAAATACGGCTGCGCCTTCGCCAAGCCGCTGCATCCCGCCGTCTTCGATCATATCGTCGCGCTGTCGCAGCGTTAGGCGCGCGCCCTCCGGCTCAATCGGCGCGGTCGGGATCGTCCGCCTCGGCGACCGGAACGCCCGGCTCCGCATCGCCCAGCAACGCGCGCCGGATCTCTTCCAGAATCGCCGCCGTCTCCTGCTCATCGGGGATCCCGTCGGGATCGTCGATCGCACGCATGTCCATGGCTCAACCTCAATCGAACAAAGATGACACGCTGGTTTCGTCGGCGATCCGCTTGATCGCCTCGCCGAGCAGCGGCGCGATCGGCAGATGGCGAATCCGGTCGGCCTTGCCGATCGATTCGTGATTGCCGATCGAGTCGGTGATCACCAGCTCGCGCAACGCCGATCCCTCGACCCGTGCGACCGCGCCGCCCGACAGCACGCCGTGCGTGACATAGGCGACGACATCCTTCGCCCCCGCCTCGCGCAGCGCCGCCGCGGCGTTGCACAGCGTCCCCGCCGAATCGACGATGTCGTCGATCAGGATGCAGAAGCGGCCCTCGACATCGCCGATGATGTTCATCACCTCCGATTCGCCGGCGCGCTCGCGACGCTTGTCGACGATCGCCAGCGGTGCATTGTCGAGTCGCTTGGCGAGTTGCCGGGCGCGCACCACGCCGCCGACGTCGGGCGAGACGACCATCAGGTTCTTGCCCTTGAAGCGCGCGTTGATATCGGCGCTCATCACCGGCGCGGCATAGAGATTGTCGGTCGGGATATCGAAAAAGCCCTGGATCTGACCGGCATGCAGGTCGACCGACAGCACGCGGTCGGCGCCGGCGACGGTAATCAGATTGGCGACCAGCTTGGCCGAGATCGGCGTGCGCGGACCCGGTTTCCGGTCCTGCCGCGCATAGCCCATATAGGGGATCACCGCGGTGATCCGCCGCGCCGACGCGCGCTTGAGCGCGTCGATCATAATGAGCAATTCCATCAGGTTGTCGTTGGCCGGAAAGCCGGTCGACTGGAGCACGAAGACGTCCTCGCCGCGCACGTTCTCCTGGATCTCGACGAAGATCTCCTCGTCGGCGAAGCGGCGGACCAGCGCATCGGTCAACGGGATCTCGAGATAGGCCGCGACCGCGCGGGCAAGCGGCAGGTTCGAATTGCCGGTCATCAATTTCATTGCTCTGCTCCCGCGGCCGTTGCGTGACGCGCCTTAGAGCCGCCGTCACAAAACCGAAAGCCGGGAAGACGCACGGCGGGGGACGCTTGTCGCACCGCGGGCGACTGACTAGGCCTGCCGCGATGACCGTCACCACCCGTTTCGCCCCCTCGCCCACCGGCCTGCTGCACGTCGGCAACATCCGGGCGGCGCTGCACAATTGGCTGTTCGCGCGGCAGCAGTCGGGGCGGTTCGTGCTGCGCATCGACGATACCGACGCGGAGCGTTCGGAGGAACGGTACGTCGCGGCGATCCGCGCCGATCTCGCCTGGCTCGGGCTGACGCCCGATGCCGAGGTACGTCAGTCCGAGCGATTCGCGCTCTACCAGCAACGGTTCGACGCGCTCGTCGCCGCGGGGCGGATCTACCCCGCCTACGAGACGGCGCAGGAGCTCGACCTCAAGCGCAAGATCCTGCTCGGCCGCGGCCTGCCGCCGGTCTACGACCGCGCCGCGCTGACGATGGGCGACGCCGCGCGCGCCGCGCTGGAGGCGGAGGGCGTGCGGCCGCACTGGCGCTTCAAGCTCGATCATGACGCGCCGATCGCCTGGGACGATCTGATCCGCGGGCCGCAGAGCTTCGATCCGCGCACGATGAGCGATCCCGTCGTCCGCCGCGCCGACGGCTCGTGGCTCTATATGCTGCCCTCGGCGATCGACGATGCCGACCTCGGCATCAGCCATGTCGTCCGCGGCGAGGATCACGTCTCCAACACCGCGCTGCAATTGCAGATGTTCGCGGCGATGGACGCGGCGCCGCCGCGCTTCGCGCATGCCGCGCTGCTCACCGGCGCGGAAGGCAAATTGTCGAAGCGCCTCGGCTCGCTCGGCGTCGATCATTTCCGCGCCGAAGGGATCGAGCCGCAGGCGGTGGTCGCCCTGCTCGCGCGGATCGGCACCAGCGATCCGGTCGAGCCCGTCGCCGACCCGGCGCCGCTGATCGCCGCCTTCGACTTCGCCCGCTTCGGCCGCGCGCCGGCGCGGTTCGACGAGGGCGAGCTGGCGCAGCTCAACGCGCGGATCGTCCATCACCTGCCCTATGCGGCGGTCGCCGATCGACTGCCGACGGGCGTGGGCGAGGCGGAATGGCAGGCGGTGCGGCCCAATCTGACCCGCGTCGCCGAAGCCGCGGACTGGTGGCAGGTGATCGAGGGGCCGATCGACGCGCCCGCGCAGGACGAGGCGACGCAAGCCTATCTCGCCGAGGCGGCCGCGGTCGCCGCGACGATCGACTGGTCGGGCGACGCCTGGCACGCGCTGACCAACGCGCTGAAGACGAGCAGCGGGCGCAAGGGCAAGGCCTTGTTCCTGCCGCTGCGCCAGGCGCTGACCGGGCGCGATCATGGCCCCGACATGGCGGCGCTGCTGCCGCTGATCGGCCGCGAGGCGGCGCTGGCGCGGCTGACCGCCGGACGCTGATCCCGTCGATGATCGAGCGTCCCGGCGATTCCGTCCCAGCCGCTTGACGTAGTGACGATACAACGTACCATCATCATACCTGCAGGAGAATGTTCGAGTCGCACCAGAGGAGACGGATCATGTACGCTGATCGCTACGCCCGCCCGACCCGCTTCAATCCCGGCGGCCTTACCGCCGCCGTCGCGATCAACGTGGCGCTCGTCGCCGCGCTGATGTTCGCCGGACCCAAGATCCTGCCCAATGGGCCTGAACATGTCCTGATCACCGACAATATCCCGATCGATCCGCCGCCGCCCGAACCACCGCTGCCGCAGCCGCCCGCGCCGGCCGCCCGGGCGCCGGTGGAACGGATCGTTGCGCCGATCCCGCCGATCACCGTGCCAACCGAAGCCACCTTCACCACCAGCACCACCGAATCGCCGCCGGTCGCCGGCCCGCTCATCGGCACCGACCCCGGCCCCGCCACGCCCGCCGCCGATCCCGCGCCGCCGCTGCCGCCGCTGGTCGGTCCGCAGATCGATCCGCGCTATGCCGCGCAGTTCCAGCCGGTCTATCCCGCCGCCGAACGCCGCGCCAATCACGACGGCCGGGTGACGGTGCGCGTGCTGGTCGGCACCGACGGCCGGGTCAAGCAGATCGAGCGAGTCAACGCGACCAGCGACGCCTTCTGGCAGGCGACGATGGAGCGGGCGACGCGGGCGTGGCGCTTCACCCCGGCGACGCGCGGCGGCGTGCCGGTCGAGGCGTGGCGATCGCTGACGCTGACCTTCCGCATGGAGGATGCCGACTGAGGCACGACGGCGGGAAGGGCTGGCTTCGCGGCGACGCGTTTCCTATCTTCCCGCCATGCAGTTCTTTCGCCGCTTCTCGCCGCTCCACGCCTTTCGCGACCTGCGCTTCTTCCTGTCGCAGCGCGAACCGCGCGACCTGGGGTTCCTGGTGGCGGCGATGGCGATCACCGGCTTCTTCGTCTACGCCTTCATGCGCAACGATATCCCGCCCGAGCCCTATCAGCCCAACATCATCTACTTCAAGAATTACGCCGCCAACCGCACCGACGCGCAGATCAAGGCGCAGCAGGCGCTCGACAAGGTCGATCAGGACAAGAGAATCGCCGCGCAAAAGGCGCGCGAGGAAAAATTGCGCAGCCAGTTCAAGTCGGTCGACGACGCGATGACCAAGTGGGGGCTGTAACCGCCACATCGGACGACCGGCGCTGGATGGCGGCGGCGCTCGCGCTGGCCGAGCGGACGCGCGGGCGCACCGCGCCCAACCCCAATGTCGGCTGCGTCCTCGTCGCGGCCGGGCGCGTCGTCGGGCGCGGCTGGACGCAGCCCGGCGGCCGACCGCATGCCGAGGCGATGGCGCTCGCCGCGGCGGGGCCGGCGGCGCGCGGCGGTTGCGCCTATGTCACGCTCGAACCCTGCGCGCATGTCTCGCCGCGCGGTCCCGCCTGTGCCGACCTGCTGATCGCCGCCGGGGTGGCGCGCGTCGTGATTGCCCTGCGCGACCCCGATCCGCGGACCGACGGCAGCGGCATCGCCCGGCTGCGCGCCGCCGGCATCACCGTCGTCACCGATGTCGCCGGCGACGCGGCACGGCGGAGCATGGCCGGCTTTCTCACCCGCCGCGAACGGTCGCGCCCGTCGGTGACGCTCAAGCTCGCCACCTCCCTCGACGGACAAATCGCCCTGCCCGACGGCAGCAGCCGCTGGATCACCGGCGCGGCGGCGCGCGCGCACGTCCACCTCGAACGCAGCCGCCACGATGCGATCCTCGTCGGCCGCGGAACGTGGGAGGCGGACGCGCCGCGCCTCGACGTGCGGCTGCCGGGGCTGTCCGATCGCAGCCCGATGCGGGTGGTCCTGTCGACCCGCCCTCCCCCTTCCGCGTCTGCGGCGCTCCCGTCCTCTCTCATTGGGAGAGGGAATGACCCACAGGGGGCGCGCGACCCGCTGTGGATCGACTCGCCCGCGGGTATCGCCACCCTCCCCGCCGACCATGTCTTCGTCGAGGGCGGTGCGGCGACCGCCGCCGCCTTCCTGCGCGCCGACCTCGTCGACCGGCTGCTGCTCTATCGCGCGCCGATCCTGATCGGCGCGGGCAAGGCGGCGATCGGCGACTTCGGCCTCGGGGATCTCGCCGCGGCGCACGGGCGCTGGCGGCTGCTCGATGCGCGCGACCTTGGCACCGACCGTCTCGAGGTCTACGAGCGCACCCCATGTTCACCGGCATAGTCTCCGACATCGGCACCATCGAAGCGGTCGAGGCGCGCGGCGATACGCGCATCCGCATCGCCACCGCCTATGACACCGCCGGGATCGATCTCGGCGCGTCGATCGCCTGTTCGGGCGTGTGCCTGACCGTGATCGACACAGGCCCCGGCTGGTTCGCGGTCCAGGTGTCGGGCGAGACGATCGCCCGCACCGCCCGCGACCAGTGGACGCAGGGCCGCCGCCTCAACCTCGAACGCGCGATGAAGCTCGGCGACGAACTCGGCGGGCATATCGTCACCGGCCATGTCGACGGCATCGCCGATACGATCGCGATCACGCCCGAGGGCGATTCGCACCGCGTCGTCTTCGCTCTGCCCGCGGCGCTCGCCCCCTTCGTCGCCACCAAGGGTTCGATCACGATCGACGGCGTCTCGCTCACCGTCAACGGCGTCGAGGATGACGGCGCGACGACGCGATTCTGGGTCAATATCATTCCGCATACGCAGGCGGTCACCACGCTCGGCGGCCTTGCCGAGGGGCAGGCGGTCAATATCGAGATCGACGTGCTCGCCCGCTATCTGCAACGCATGGAGCATTATCGTGGCCGCTAAAGCCGAACTCGGACGCCTTCGCCACGCGTTCCTGTCGTCGCCCGAGGAGATCATCGACGAGGCGCGCAACGGCCGCATGTTCATCCTCGTCGACGACGAGGATCGCGAGAACGAGGGCGACCTCGTCGTGCCGGCACAGATGGCGACGCCCGAGAAGATCAACTTCATGGCCAAGCACGGCCGCGGCCTGATCTGCCTCGCGCTGACCAAGCAGCGCGTCGACGAACTCGGCCTGACGCTGATGAGCCGCAATAACGGCACGCGCTACGAGACCGCCTTCACCACCTCGATCGAGGCGCGCGACGGCGTGACGACCGGCATCTCCGCCGCCGACCGCGCCCGCACCATCGCCGTGGCGATCGATTCGTCGAAGAGCCGCGACGAGATCGTCACCCCCGGCCACGTCTTCCCACTGGTCGCGCGCGACGGCGGCGTGCTGGTGCGCACCGGCCATACCGAGGCGGCGGTCGACGTGTCGCGGCTCGCCGGCCTCAACCCCTCGGGCGTGATCTGCGAGATCATGAACGAAGACGGGACGATGGCGCGGTTGGACGACCTCGTCACCTTCGCGCAATTCCACAACCTCAAGATCGGCACGATCCGCGACCTGATCGCCTATCGCCGCCGCTACGACCATCTCGTCGAGAAGCGCGCCGAGGCGCGGTTCACCAGCGAATGGGGCGGCGAATGGACCGCGCTCACCTTCTGGAACAAGGCGACGGGCACCGAACAGATCGCGCTGGTCAAGGGCAAGGTCGATCCCGCCAAGCCGACCCTCGTGCGGATGCACGCGCTCTCCCCCTTTGCCGACATCTTCGGCGAGGGCGGCGGCCGCGCCGGGCTGCTGCGCCGGTCGATGGAGATCATTGCGGAGGAAGGCGCCGGCGTGATCGTCGTCATCAACCGCCCGCGCGCCGACCAGTTCACCGTCGCGCTCCAGGCGCGCGCCGGCACGCTGCCGGCTGCGGACATGGAGGAATTGCGCGACTATGGCGTCGGCGCGATGATCCTGACCGAGCTCGGCGTCGAAGAGATGGTGCTGCTCACCAACACCCACCACACGCTCATCGGGCTCGACGGCTACGGCCTGTCGATCGTCGGCGAACGTGCCATCGAATCGGACGACTGACATGGCGCATATCCTCATCGTCGAAGCGCGCTTCTACGATCATCTCAACGACATGCTGCTCGCCGGCGCGCGTGCGGCGATCGAGGCGGCAGGGCATAGCCACGAGACGGTGACGGTCCCCGGCGCGCTCGAAGTGCCGGGCGCGATCGCGCTCGCCTCCGACACCGACCGGTTCGACGCCTTCGTCGCGCTCGGCGTCGTGATCCGCGGCGAGACCTATCATTTCGAGATCGTCTCCAACGAAAGCGCGCGCGGCATCATGGCGCTGACGCTCGACGGACTGGCGATCGGCAACGGCATCCTCACCACCGAGACCGAGGCGCAGGCGATCGTCCGCGCCGACCCCGCCCAGCTCGACAAGGGCGCAGGCGCGGCGCAGGCGGCGCTGACGATGCTGGCGCTGCGCGACCGGCTGGGGTGATCGCTTAGGGTCGGGCAAAGGCGCGGGGGGGGTGCGCCTGCCGTGCGGGTTTCTTTCGCGGGCGGGCGAGATGCGGATGCCCGCCCTCCGACAAGCTCAGGACTAACGAAAGGGAGAGCGGGAGGCGAACCCCTTCCGCTTGCGGCTCACTGGCGAGCGATCTCCCCCGCCCCATCCGTTCGTGCTGAGCCTGTCGAAGCACATCTCTCCCCACGTCGCCGGCCGGCTCAAGCCTCGCCATAGCCCGAACCCCTCCGCGTCCTTCGCGCCTCCGCGCGAGCGCCACAAAAAAGACCCGGTACGTCGCCGCACCGGGTCAGGGTCGTCCGCAGGAGGAACGTCGTGGGGAGCGGAGGTCTGCGGCCCCCGCGCCCGATAGGATCAATTATAGGCGCGTTCGCCATGCTCGCCGAGGTCGAGGCCTTCCTGCTCGACTTCGGGAGCGACGCGCAGCCCGGTCACCGCCTTGGCGATCAGGATCGCGATCACCGTGCCGATCGACGCCCAGATCACGGTGGTCACCACCGCCTCGATCTGGACGAGCAGCTTGGCGCCCATCGCATAATCCGCCGCGCCGGGTCCGCCGAGCGACGGCGCATAGACGATGCCGGTGCCGATCGCGCCGATCATGCCGCCGACGCCATGGACGCCGAAGGCATCGAGCGCATCGTCATAGCCGAGCCGCGGCTTGAGCACCGACACCGCGAAGAAGCAGACCACCGAGGCGACCGCGCCGAGCACGATCGCGCCGAACGGCCCCGAATTGCCCGCCGCCGGCGTCACCGCGACGAGGCCGGCGATGATGCCCGAGCAAAAGCCCAGCGCCGAACCCTTGTGGCCGCGGGCGCGCTCGACCAGCATCCAGAACAGGCCGCCCGATGCGGTGGCGACGAAGGTGTTGAGCATCGCCAGCGCCGCCGAGCCATTGGCTTCCAGCGCCGAGCCGGCGTTGAAGCCGAACCAGCCGACCCACAGCAGGCCGGTGCCGACGCCGGTCAGGGTCAGCGAATGCGGCGGCATCGGCGTGGTCGGATAGCCCATCCGCTTGCCGAGCATGATCGACGCGACCAGCGCCGAGACGCCGGCGTTGATGTGCACCACCGTTCCGCCGGCGAAATCGAGCGCGCCCAGCTTGAAGAACACGCCCGACGACGCCCAGACCATGTGTGCGATCGGAAAATAGACGATCGTCAGCCACACCGCGCCGAACACCATCACCGCGGAAAACTTCATCCGCTCGACCACCGATCCCAGCACCAGCGCGACGGTGATCGCGGCGAAGGTCATCTGGAAGCAGATGAAGACATATTCGGGGATCTCGACCCCGGCGGTGAACGTCGCCGCCTGCGACGCCGAGGTGACGCCGCTCAGGAACGCCTTGTCGAAGCTGCCGATGAAGTTGGTGAGAAAGCCGCCGCCCGCCAGATCCGGACCGAAGGCGAGGGTGTAGCCGTACATCACCCACAACAGCATCGCGAGGCAGGCGACCGCGCCGATCTGCGTCATCGTCGACAGCATGTTCTTGGCGCGGGTGAGGCCGCCGTAGAACAGCGCGAGGCCGGGCAGGATCATCATCATGACGAGGACCGTCGAGGTCATCATCCAGGCGGTATCGCCCTTGTTGACGGTCGCCGCGGTCTTGGCGGCGGCGGGGGCCTGCAGCGCGGCATCCTGCGCCCAGGCGGGCAGTGCGGCGAACGCAAGGGCGGTCAGCCCCGCGGCGCCGGCGATCTTCACAGCGTGTTTCATCTCCATCCCCCTCACAGCGCCGAATCGTCGGTTTCGCCGGTGCGGATGCGCACCGCCTGACCGACGTCGAGCACGAAGATCTTGCCGTCGCCGATCGCGCCGGTGTTCGCCGAAGCCTGCACCGCCTCGACCACCCGGTCGGCGAGGTCGGCCGCGCAGACCACCTCGATCTTGATCTTGGGCACCATGTTGGTGCTGTATTCGGCACCGCGGTAGATTTCGGTCTGGCCCTTCTGCCGGCCGAACCCCTTGACCTCGGTCACCGTCATCCCCGCGACCCCCAACGAGGTGAGCGCTTCCCTCACCTCGTCGAGCTTGAACGGTTTGATGATCGCAATGATCAGCTTCATCCCTGCCCCCTCGATTGTCCGAAGCAGGCATCGCAACGATCATGCCATTTCCATGATCGTTGCTTTCCAAACGATTTATGTTTGTCGGAGCAGCCTATCGCGACAGATTATTGTGCAGCTGCGAACATCTGCCTCAAATTTGGGCAGCATCGACGATCGTCTGCGCGGCCGTCAGATCGTCCCCATCCACCATCACCCGCACGGGAATGAGGAGATAGCTGCCATCGGCGATGCTCGCCCCGCCGTCAAAGGCGATCGCGTCGATCCCTTCGGCATCGAGTCGCCCGACGATGATGTTGGCAAGGTTACGATCGTAACGACCCAGTTCGACGAGGCTCATCGACTTCTCCTTCTCGTTGGCCGACTTGGCAGCGGCGCGTTGACCCGGGGGCGGGGGCGACCTTATCGTTCCATTATGGCCCAGACGCTCGAATTGCCTGCAAAGAGCACGCGCGACATGAGCGCCAGAGAAATCCGCGCAGAGGCTGCGCGCTTCGGTATTTCGCCGAATGACGATATCGAGGTCTTGCGTGCGGCCTTGAAGACTGAGCTCGAACGACGGTGGCAAGAGGAAAATCGGGATACGATCGCAGCCTGGAACCTGTGGATTGAAATAAACGGCCTGCCGCTTGAAAGATATCGCTGCTGGTAAGCGATGCAATACGACGTCTACACCCTCCCTGACGGGCGACGGTCGTCAGCCTGCAATCCGATCTACTGTTCGGTTATCCGATAACGTTAGTCGCCCCACTCCTTCGGGAAGATCGAATGCCAGTCGACCGCTCACGGATGCACCCGGCATTTCAATTTCGCAATGAAGTGCTCATGCTTGCGCCACAGTTGACGACCGCGGTGCCGTCCCGTTTGCTGCAGAAGGCCATAACATCGCTCAGCAACCGTGATATCGCGATCAAAGACGCGAGCGACATGGTCATCAGCGGCGTCTAGGTCGCCGTCCCGCCCACCGTCAGCCCGTCGATCAGCAGCGTCGGCTGCCCGACGCCCGCCGGCACGCTCTGCCCGCCCTTGCCGCAGACGCCGATGCCCTCGTCGAGCGCGAAGTCGTTGCCGATGCCGGCGACCTTGGTCAGCACGGTCGGGCCGTCGCCGATCAGCGTCGCGCCCTTGATTGGCGCGCCGATCCGGCCGTTCTCGATTCGATAGGCCTCGGTGCACGAGAAGACGAACTTGCCCGAGACGATGTCGACCTGCCCGCCGCCGAAGCTCTTGGCAAAGATGCCGCTCTTCACCCGCGACAGCAGTTCGGCGGGATCGTCGGTGCCGCCCTTCATGAAGGTGTTGGTCATCCGCGGCATCGGCGCGTGCGCGAAGCTTTCGCGGCGGCCGTTGCCGGTCGGCGCGACGCCCATCAGCCGCGCGTTGAGCCGGTCCTGCATATAGCCTTTGAGGATGCCGTCCTCGATCAGCACGGTCTCCGACGTCGGCGTGCCCTCGTCGTCAATCGACAGCGACCCGCGCCGGTCGGCGATCGAGCCGTCGTCGACCACCGTCACGCCGGGGGCGGCGACGCGCTCGCCGATCCGGCCGGAGAAGGCACTCGTACCCTTGCGGTTGAAGTCGCCCTCCAGACCGTGGCCGATCGCTTCGTGCAGCACGATGCCCGGCCAGCCCGGCCCGAGCAGCACGGTCATCTCGCCCGCCGGCGCCGCGACCGAATCGAGGTTGACGAGGGCGTGCGCCAGCGCCTCGTCGATGCCGCGGTTCCACACCGCCGGGTCAAACAGCCGATCGTAGAGGTAGCGGCCGCCGGTGCCATAGGTGCCGGTCTCGCGACGCCCGTTCTGCTCGACGACGATCTGGATGTTGAGCCGCACCAGCGGCCGCACGTCGGTGGCGACGAAGCCGTCGGGGCGGACGATCTCGACCACGCTCCACGTCCCCGACAGGCCGACCGAGACCTGCGCGACCCGCGGATCGCGCGCCCGCGCGGCGGCGTCGATCGTCTGGCACAGGTTCACCTTGTCGGCGAAGGGCACCAGGTCGAGCGGGTCGGCATCGGTATAGAGATGACGGTTGTTGCCCTGCGGCGGCGGCGCCTTGGCGCTGGTCGTCGGGTCGATCAGCGCCATCGTCTCGCCGGCGCGGCGGATCGCCGCCTCGGACAGCTCGTTGGCATGGGCGAAGGCGGTCATCTCACCCGACACCGCGCGCAGGCCGAAGCCGGCGTTGGTGTCGTAGCTCGCCGTCTTCAGCCGGCCGTCGTCGAAGCCGAACGCCTCGGCCTTGCGATATTGCAGGAACAGCTCGCCGTCATCGGCGCGACCGAGCGCGTCCGCGGTGAGGCGAAGCGCGGCGTCGGGCGAGAGCTGGTCGCGATAGAGGAACGAGCGGGGATCGGCGGCTACTGTCATGCCCCCGATATAGGGCGCCTAAACGCTGGCGCCATCCGGATGATCGGGCAATTTCGACTGGTCGGCGCCATCCGCCGGGCCGCCGATCAGCACGAAGCGCCGGTCGCAATAGCCGCAGTCGACATAGCCTTCCTCGTCGATCTGCAGGAAGACGCGCGGATGCCCCAGCGCGGCACCGCCGGGAATGTCGGTAGCGCCGTCGCAGGCGACACGGCGTTGCGAGACGCGGATGGTTTCGGGCGGCGGGATCATGGTCGCGCCGGATAGCAAGACGGAGGGCGCCCTTCAATCCTTCCCGCGCGCGGAGGATTGTGTTGCGTGTTTCTGCGGGCGGCCTATGCCCCTCGCGCATGACCGAGGCCGCGATCCGCATCCAGAACCTCTGCAAGACCTATCAGGGCGGCAAGCGCGCGCTCGACGGGGTCAGCTTCGACGTCCCGCGGGGCACGATCTTCGGCCTGCTCGGGCCCAATGGCGCGGGCAAGTCGACGCTGATCAACATCCTCGCCGGCCTCGTCAACAAGACGGACGGCAGCGCCGAGATCTGGGGATTCGACATCGACGCGCATCCGCGCAACGCCAAGGCGTCGATCGGCATCGTCAATCAGGAGATCCTGTTCGACCCCTTCTTCACGCCGATCGAGACGCTGGAGATCCAGGCCGGGCTGTACGGCGTTCCCAAGGCGGCGCGGCGCAGCCTCGACCTGTTGCGCGCGGTGCATCTGGAAGACAAGGCCAATGCCTATGCGCGCACGCTGTCGGGCGGCATGAAGCGGCGGCTGATGGTCGCCAAGGCGATGGTCCATTCGCCGCCGGTGCTGGTGCTCGACGAGCCGACCGCGGGCGTCGACATCGAATTGCGCCAGCAGCTCTGGGCCTATGTCCGCCAGCTCAACGACGCCGGCGTGACGGTGGTGCTGACGACGCATTATCTCGAAGAGGCCGAGGAATTGTGCGACCGGATCGCGATCATCAACCACGGCCGGCTGATCGCCAACGAACCGACGCGTGAGCTGGTCGGCAAGGCACAGGAAAAGGTGGTGGCGGTGACGGTCGACCGCGATGTCGCGGCGCTCCCCGACAACGGCTGCTTCGGCAAGATCGTCCTCAAGGGCACGCGCACGCTCGAGATCACCTATGCCAAGGACCGGGTCAACGCCGGCGAGGTGCTCGCCGCGGTACAGCGCGACGGCTATGGCATCGTCGACGTCTCGACCAAGGAGCCCGATCTCGAGGACGTGTTCCTCAGCCTGACCCGCGCGACCAACGCGTGAGCGACGCCGCGCGACAGTCCGACGTCCTCATCGTCGGTTCGGGCGCGGCGGGGCTGACCGCGGCGCTCAATCTCGCCGAGCGGTTCCGCGTCACCGTCCTCGCCAAGGGCGCACTCAACGAGGGGTCGACCGCCTGGGCGCAGGGCGGGATCGCCGCGGTGCTCGAACCCGGCGACACGTTCGAGCATCATGTCGAGGATACGATGGTCGCCGGCGCCGGCCTCAACGACCGCGACATCGTCGAATGCGTGGTCGAAGGCGCGCCCGCCGCGATCGAGCGGCTGACCCGGCTCGGCGTGCCGTTCGCGACCGAAGGGAATGCGCTCCACCTCACCCGCGAGGGCGGGCACAGCCATCGCCGCATCGTCCATGTCGCCGACGCGACCGGCTGGGCGGTGCAGGAGGCGTTGCAGCGCGCCGCCGAGGCGCATCCCAACATCACGCTCGTCCCCGATCAGGTCGCGATCGACCTCGCCACCAGCCGGCACGAGCAGCGCTATTCGGGCGCGGGCAACGTCTGGGGCGTCTATGCGGTCGATCGCGGCACCGGCCGGGTCAACCTCTACACCGCGAAGGCGACGATCCTCGCCACCGGCGGCGCGGGGCGCACCTATCTCTTCTCGACCGCGCCGCGCGGCGCGACCGGCGACGGCATCGCGATGGCGTGGCGGGCGGGCGCGCGCGTCTCCAACATGGAGATGATGCAGTTCCACCCGACCTGCCTCTACCACCTCGAGGTCAAGAACTTCCTGATCACCGAGGCGGTGCGCGGCGAGGGCGGGCGGCTGATCAACCCGACCACCGGCAAGCGCTTCATGTCCTATTACGATGCCGAGCGGATGGAGCTGGCGCCGCGCGACGTCGTGGCGCGGGCGATCGACGCCGAGATCAAGCGCTACGGCCTCGACTATGTCCACCTCGACATCAGCCATCAGCCCGCCGACTTCATCCGCGGCCATTTTCCCAACATCTACGACAAGCTGCTCGGCCTCGGCATCGACATGACGACGCAGCCGATTCCGGTGGTGCCGGCGCAGCATTATACCTGCGGCGGCATCATCATCGACCGCGACGGGCGCACCGACCTGCCGGGCCTCTATGCGGCGGGCGAGTGCACCGAAAGCGGGCTGCACGGCGCCAACCGCCTCGCCTCGAACAGCCTGCTCGAATGTTTCGTCTTCGGCGAGGCCTGCGCCGACCATATCGCCTCCCATTGGGACGCGCTGCCACCGGTGCCGGTGATCCGGCCGTGGGACGAGAGCCGCGTCACCGACTCCGACGAGGAGGTGGTGATCAAGCAGAACTGGACCGAGATCCGCCGCTTCATGTGGAATTACGTCGGCATCGTCCGCACCACCAAGCGGCTCGAGCGCGCGCAGCACCGTATCCAGATGCTGACCGAGGAAGTGGCCGATTATTACGGCCATTTCCGCGTCACCCCCGACCTGATCGAGTTGCGCAATTTGTTGCAGACCGCCGAGCTGATCGTCCGTTCGGCGCTGCACCGGCACGAGAGCCGCGGGCTGCATTATACGCTGGATTATCCCGAGACGCTGGCCGAGGCGGTGGATACGGTGCTGGTGCCGTGAAAACGGTTTGGCCGCCGCGTTGATCTCTGATGTCATCCCGCGCAGGCGGGGACCCATCTACGCGTCGACTCTTGTCTGAACTTGCGCGTCTGGATCCCCGCCTGCGCGGGGATCACAGTAGGTGGCGAGGATGACGAATGATTGCGGGATGCCGAGCGCTATGGCGAGCCTCCCCTACCCCGTCACCTCCTTGAACAACTGCCGCGCGGTTTCGGCGATCACCCGGCCCGCGCCGCGGTCGCCCTTCGCCATCGCGCCCATGAACGCCTTGGCCTCGGCAAGCGTCAGATGCGGCGGCAGCGGCGCGACTTCGGGATCGGTCTTCACCTCGAGGATCACCGGCCGGTCGGAAGCGAGCGCCGCCGCCCAAGCGGGCGCGAGATCCTCCGGCCGGTCGACGTAAATGCCTTTCAGCCCGATCAGCTCGGCGAACCGCGCATAGGGCACGTCGGGCAGGTCCTGCGTCGTCGGGAAGCGCGGATTGCCCTCCATCACGCGCTGCTCCCACGTCACCTCGTTGAGATCCTGGTTGTTGAACACGCAGACGACGAAGCGCGGATCGGCCCAGCGCTGCCAGTATTTCTGCACGGTGATCATCTCGGCGAGATTGTTCATCTGCATCGCGCCGTCGCCGACCAGCGCCACCACCGGCCGCTCCGGATGCGCGAACTTCGCCGCGATCGCATAGGGCACCGCCGCCCCCATCGAGGCGAGCCCGCCGGACAGCGACGCGCGCTGCCCCTGTTTGAGCTTGAAGTCGCGCGCATACCAGTTGCAGCACGATCCACTGTCCGAGGTGACGATCGCGTCGGCGGGAAGCTGCGGCGACATTTCCCAGACGACACGCTGCGAGTTGACCGGTTTGGCCTCGGCCATCGCGCGCGCCTCCAGCGTCTGCCACCAGTCGGCGACGCCGGCCTCGATCTGCTCGCGCCAGCCGCGGTCCGCCTTGCGCTGGAGCAGCGGGATCAGCGCCTCCAGCGTCTCGCGCGCGCCGCCGTGCAGATTGACCTCGGTCGGGTAGCGCAGCCCGAGCATGCCGGCGTCGATGTCGATCTGCACCGCGCGCACCTTGCCGTCGGGCGGCAGGAACTCGGCCCAGGGGAAGCCGGTGCCGATCATCAGCAGCGTATCGGCGCCCTGCATCATGTCCCATGACGGCTTGGTGCCGAGCAGCCCGATCGCGCCGGTGACGAAGGGCAGTTCGTCGGACAGCACGTCCTTGCCGAGCAGCGCCTTGGCGACGCCCGCCCCGAGCAGGTCGGCGACGCGCACCACCGCCTCGGCGCCGTCGCGCGCGCCCGCGCCGATCAGGATCGCGACCTTCTCGCCCGCGTTGAGCAGCTCGGCGGCACGGGCGAGATCGCGCGGCTGCGGCACGACCAGCGGCCGGCTGTAGCCGACGCCCGAGCGGGTGAAGCCGTGCGCGACCTTGGGCGCCTGATAGGGCTCGTCCTGCACGTCCTTGGGCAGCACGATCACGCCGACGCCGTTGTTCGCCACCGCGATGCGGATCGACCGGTCGGTGACGTGGCGCACCTGCGCCGGCGCGGTCGCCTCCTGCACGTAATCAGCGACGTCGGCGAAGATGCGGTCGAGGTTGAGCTCCTGCTGATAGCTGCCGCCGCGCACCGTCGTCTCCGCCTGGCCGGCGATCGCCAGCACCGGCGCATGGTCGAGCTTGGCGTCGTAGAGACCGGTGAGCAGATGCGTCGCGCCCGGCCCGCCGGTCGCCAGGCAGACGCCGAGCTCGCCGGTGAACTTGGCATGCGCGCTTGCCATGAATGCCGCCATCTCCTCATGGCGGACCTGGATGAACTCGATGCCTTCCCCGGCCTGATCCGCCCGCTGCAGCGCGCCGAGCACGCCGTTGATGCCGTCGCCCGAATAGCCGTAGATGCGCGTCACCCCCCACGCCTTCAGCCTTTCCACGAAAAAGTCGCTGGTCATCGTCGCCATGAACATCGTCCTGTTGGGGGTGTCGTCGGCGTCAACGGGTGGACGGGCGCAATGGTGCCTCGCATTTCGCCGTACCGGTGCCGCGGTTCGTCGCAGCCGGCATCGATCGTTGTTTCGTCGCTCCGGTGCTGGGATAAGGATAGCGATCCAGCCAGTTGAGGCCCAAATCTCCAGTATGACAGCGTATGGCCGTCCGGCCCGATCGATCCTGATGATCGCCAGTTGCGCGGCGCTCGCCGGCTGCGGCTCGACCTCGCGCCCGATCGGCAGCGGCCCCGCGCCGAGCGAGACGCCGGCGCTCGCGGTGTCGATCCCGATCCCCTCCGCCGCGCCCGCGCCGCGCCGCGTCGCCCCTGCGCAGCTGACCAGCGCGATCGACGCGCTTGCGCGCGATTTCGACGGCAAGTTCGGCATCGCGATCCGCGCGGTCGACGGCGGCTGGACGGTGACCTCGCCGGGCGCGCGCACCCGCCTGCCGCAGCAGTCGGTGAGCAAATTGTGGGTCGCGATGACGCTGATGGACCTGCGCGACCAGGGCAAGGCGCGGCTCGACGATCCCGTCGTCGTCCGGCCCGAGGATCTGACCTTGTTCCACCAGCCGATCGCGATGCTGGTCAAGGGCGACGGCTATCACACCACGGTCGGCGAGCTGCTCACCCGCGCGCTGACGCATAGCGACAACACCGCCAACGACCGGCTGCTCACCTATGTCGGCGGCCCCGCCGCGGTGCGCGCGATGATCGAGCGCAAGCGGCTCGGCGACATCCGCTTCGGTCCCGGCGAGCGGCTGCTCCAGTCGCGGACCGCGGGCCTGACCTGGAACCAGGCGATGGCGGTCGGCGGCGGCTTTGAGGCGGCGCGCTCGCGCCTGTCACCCGAGGCGCGCGCCGCCGCGCTCGACGCCTATGTCAACGATCCGCCCGACGGCGCCGCACCGCTCGCCATCGCCGACGCGCTGTCGCGGCTCGCGCGCGGCGAGCTGTTCAGCGAGACCTCGACGCGCATCCTGCTCGATACGATGGCGGCCTCGGTCACCGGCCGTGCCCGGCTGCGCGCGGCGCTGCCCGCCGGCTGGCAGATCGCGCACAAGACCGGCACCGGGCAGGATCTCGGCGGCCGCAACGCCGGCTTCAACGACGTCGGCCTGCTCACCGCGCCCGACGGCCGTCGCTATGCGATCGCGGTGATGATCGGCGATTCCCGCCGCCCGATCCAGGAACGCCAGCGGCTGATCCAGTCGGTCGCCGCGGCGGTGGCGATGTATGGGGGTGGCCCGACGGGGTGAAGCGGGCATAGGGCACGGCGTCCCGCCCGACCCTCCTTCTCGTCACGCTTCCGTCGGTCGCCACCTCCGCCACCGCCAACCTCGCCCCCGCCACCTCGTCATCCCGGCCTGCGCAAGGATGACGAATGGGAGGGGAGCGTCCCGCTCCCCGACTGTCTCGTATCGAGCGCCGTCATCCACAGGTATTCTGTGAGGCGACGGCCGCGGTTCGCCAAACCGCCGCTCGCCATAGTCACCTGAAAGCCACACTCCGCCAAAGCCTGCCGCCGCCCCACGCAGAGGTTGGTGCCGCCCGGCCGATCGGCTAAGTGCTGCAAGGATGCCCCATCTCTATCTCGTCGACGGCTCGGGCTATATCTTCCGCGCCTATCATCGCCTGCCGCCGCTCACCAACAAGCATGGCGAACCGGTCGGTGCCGTCTATGGCTATACCGCGATGCTGTGGAAGCTCGCCGACGAGCTGCATGCGGCGGAAGGGCCGACGCATATGGCGGTGATCCTCGACAAATCGTCGAAGACCTTCCGCAACGACCTGTACGATCAGTACAAGGCGCACCGGCCGCCGCCGCCCGAAGATCTCGTGCCGCAATTCCCGATGATCCGCGACGCGACCCGCGCCTTCTCGCTGCCGTGCATCGAGACCGAGGGTCTGGAGGCGGACGACATCATCGCCTGCTATGCCAAGGCGGCGCTGGCGCAGGGCTGGTCGGTGACCATCGTCAGTTCCGACAAGGACCTGATGCAGCTGATCGAGCCGGGGCTCGACCTGTACGACACGATGAACAACCGGCGGCTGGGCGCGGAGCATGTCGCCGAGAAGTTCTTCGGCATCGCGCCGACGCAATTGGGCGACGTGCTCGCGCTGATGGGCGACAGCGTCGACAACGTCCCCGGCGTGCCCGGCGTCGGCCCGAAGACCGCAGCCAAGCTGATCCTCGAACATGGCGATCTCGAATCCGTCCTCGCCGCCGCGGAGGGGATGAAGAAGGGCAAGCTGCGCGACAATCTGATCGAACATGCCGGCATGGCGCGGCTCAGCCGCGAACTCGTGTCGCTGCGCTGCGACGTCGCCCTGCCCGAACCGCTCGAGGATCTCGAGCTCAAGGGCATCCCTGACGCGCCGCTGCGCGCCTTCCTGGAACATCACGGCTTCCGCACCTTGCTCGCCAAACTGGGCCAGGTCGCCGACGCACCCGTCGCCGCGCCCGTCGCGGTCCCCTATGAGGCCGACCCGCCGTGCGAGCACGACGCCTATGAGACGGTGGTCGACGTCGAGACGCTCGACCGCTGGATCGCGCAGGCGCAGCATCAGGGCTGGGTGGCGATCGACACCGAGACGACCGGCACCGATGCGACCCGCGTCGATCTGGTCGGCGTCAGCCTCGCGCTCGGCGCCAACAAGGCCTGCTACATCCCGCTCGGCCATGGCGGCAGCGACCTGTTCGGCGAGACGCCGCCGCAGATCGATCAGGGCGAGGCGCTCGCCCGGCTCAAGATCCTCTGCGAGGACGCCGCGGTGCTCAAGATCGGGCACAATCTCAAGTTCGACATGATCGTGCTCGGCCTGCACGGCATCGCCGTCGCGCCGCATGACGATACGATCGTGATGAGCTTCGACCTCGACGCCGGGCTGCACGGCCACGGCATGGACGAACTCGCCGCGACGCATCTGTCGCACAGCTGCATCGCCTTCAAGGACGTGGTCGGCACCGGCAAGACGCAGCGCGGCTTCCACGAGGTCGATCTCAAGGCCGCCACCCGCTACGCCGCCGAGGATGCCGACGTCACCTATCGGCTGTGGAAGCGCTTCAAGGCGCGGCTGCCCGCCGAAGAGGCGACGCGCGTCTATGAGATGGTCGACCGGCCGCTGGTGCCGGTGGTCGCGCGGATGGAAATGCGCGGGATCAAGGTCGATCGCGAGCGCCTGTCCGCCCTGTCCGCCGGGTTCAGCGAGCAGATCGCCGGGCTCGAAACGGTGATCCACGGCCTCGCCGGCGCGCCGTTCACGATCGGCAGCCCCAAGCAATTGGGCGACGTCCTGTTCGAGAAGATGGGCATCAAGGGCGGCCGCAAGGGCAAGTCCGGCGTCTATTCGACCGACGTCACCGAACTCGAACGGATCGCCGCCGACAAGGATTCGCCCGGTGCCGAGATTGCCGCGCGGGTGCTCGACTGGCGACAGCTCACCAAGCTCAAGAACACCTATACCGATGCGTTGCAGGCGCAGATCAATCCGCGCACCGGCCGCGTCCACACCAGTTACTCGCTGACCGGCGCGCAGACCGGCCGCCTGTCGTCGACCGAGCCCAACCTGCAGAATATCCCGATCCGCACCGAGGTCGGGCGGCAGATCCGCGACGCCTTCGTCGCCGAGCCGGGCAACGTCATCCTCGCCGCCGACTATTCGCAGATCGAGCTCCGGCTGGCGGCGCATATGGCCGACGTGCCGGCGCTGCGCGACGCCTTCGCCAACGGCGACGACATCCACAGCCTGACCGCGATGGAGCTGTTCGGCGAGATCAACCGCGATACGCGCGGGCGGGCCAAGACGATCAACTTCGCGATCCTCTACGGCATCAGCCGCTGGGGCCTCGCCGGGCGGCTCGACGTCTCCGCCGAAGAGGCGCAGGCGATGATCGACCGCTATTTCGAGCGCTTCCCAGGCATCAACACCTATATCGCCGAGACGACGCAGAGCGTGCGCGAGCGCGGCTTCACCACCACCCTGTTCGGGCGCAAGACGCATTTCCCGCGCATCCGCAGCAAGGTGCAGCACGAACGACAGGGCGCCGAGCGCGCGGCGATCAACGCGCCGATCCAGGGGACCAGCGCCGACATCATCAAGCGCGCGATGGTCCGCATGGAACCAGCGCTGCTCGCCGCGGGGCTGCCCGACGTGCAGATGCTGTTGCAGGTGCACGACGAACTCGTCTTCGAACTGCCCGAGGGCGACGTCGCGGCGGCGAAGCCGGTGATCGAACGGGTGATGGCGGAAGCCGCCGCACCGGCGGTGACGCTGTCGGTGCCGCTCGGGATCGAGATCGGCACGGGTGCGAGCTGGGGGGCGGCGCATTGATCGCCGGCGTTTCCCTCCTGCCCTCCCCCTTCCGGCGCTGTGCGCCTCCGTCCCTGTCCCGATGCGAGCGGGAGACGACACCGCAGGCGGCGCAGGGTGAGGGTGGATGCGGCGCGCCCGTGATCGCCCGCCCGTGACGCAATCCAAGGACATCGACGCCCTCGCCAAGGGGGGGCGCACCAATATCGCCGGCTTCGTGCTGCGGCTGGCCGCGCGCATCCCGTTCCTGTTCATCGCCGGGCGGCTGTACGGGCCGGACCTCGTCGGCCGCTTCGCGCTCGCCGTGGTGGTGGTCGAGCTCGCCGCGCTGGTTGCGACGCTCGGGCTCAAGCGCGGGCTGGCGCAGGCGCTGTCCTCTTCGGATCAGCCGCACGTCTGCGTCGTCTGGGATGCGCTGGCGCTCGCCTTCATCCTGTCGATCGCGGCGAGCGCGGTGCTGATCGCCTTTCCGGAGGTGATGTACGCCAATACGCAGGTGACCGGGCTCGACCGGTTCCTGCCGTGCATCATCGTCGCGGTGGCCTGGTCCGACGTCAGTTTGTCGGCGCTCGCCTATCGCCATGACGTCAAGGCGGCGGTGACCGCGCGCGCGGTGGTCGAGCCGTGGACGATCTCGATCGCCGCCTGGGTCTTCTCCTTCTTCACGATCAAGGACGGGCTGGTGCTCTCCTATGTCGCGTCGATGACCGCGGCGCTGATCGCCAGCTTCGTGCCCTTCCTGCGCAGCTACGGCCTGCCGCGCGGCTGGTCGCCGCATCCGGGGCAATTGTTCGCGCTCGCCCGCGCCAATGCGCCGCTCGCCGGCGCCGATGCGCTCGAATGGGGCAGCCGCAACGTCGATCGCTTCATCCTCGGCGTGATGTTCGAACCGAAGATCGTCGGCATCTATTACATGGCGCAGCAGGTCGCGAGCCTGCCGCAGAAGCTCAAAACCAGCTTCGACCCGATCCTCGGCCCGGTCATCACGCGCAGCCTCGCGATCGACGACCGCGCCGCGATCGCGCAGCAGGTGCGGCAGGTGGCGTTCTGGATCATGGCGGCGCAGGCGGGCCTCGCGCTGATGGGTTCGATCCCGGCGGGCGCGGTGATGGGCGTGGTCGGGCCGCAGTTCGTCGCGGGCAGTGCGGCGCTCGGCTTCCTGCTCGCCGCCGAGGTGCTCGCCTCGACCGGGGCGGTGTGCGAATCGGCGCTGGTCTACACGGCGCGGCACCGCAACCTGATGATCTCGATCGTCATGCTCGCGGTGCAGATCACGCTCAGCTTCGCGCTGATCGTCGGCATGCGACGGCTCGGCTGGCCGACGATGTGGCAGGCGGCGGGGCCGGCGGTGGCGCTGATGATCAGCGTCGCGCTGACCTCGGTGGTCAAGGCGGGGCTGCTCGGACGGATCCTCGCCGCACCGGTCTCGCCGTGGCGCTGGCCGCTGCTCGCCGCGATCCTCGCCGCCGCAGCGGTCGGCGGCCTGTTCACCGCGCTGCCGCCGCGCTTCGAATGGCTCGAACTGATCGGCGGCGAGCCGGCGATCGCCGCGACCTATCTGTTCGTGCTGTGGCGCTGGGCGTTCGGCCCCGCCGACCGCGCGCTGTTCGGCAAGATGCCGAAAGCGGAGGAGGCCACGCTGCCCAATGTCGGATCGCCGGTCCGCTGAGCGGCTGCCGGGCGTTTCCCGCGAAGCGGCGAAGCCGCAAAGCCGCGAAGAGGGCGTGGATGCGGGGCCCTGCTCTCTCTGAATTTGAGGGTAGAGACGGCATCCCCCGAACACCTTCTCCGCGCCTCCGCGCCTCCGCGTGAACTCTGGTCTTCGCGCCTTCGCGTCTTCGCGTGACCCTTCGTCCTTCCGCGAATGAAGCCGACGACGTTGGTTCACGCGGAGGCGCGGAGGCGCGGAGAGTTGCTTGCGGAAGCGGCGTGGCTCATGCGGGCGCACGGCCAAGACCAGTCCTCGGCCGGTAAGATGTCTGCAGAGCCATATTCGTGCTCCCGCACAGGCGGGAGCCCAGTGTTCTTCGTGCCGCAGACCGTCGCTCTGCTTGGCCACTGGATCCCCGCCTGCGCGGGGATACGGCTTTGGCTTGGACTATCGCGCCACCGCCGGCGGCGCGCCCGCGATCAGTGGCGGAAGTGGCGCATGCCGGTGAAGACCATCGCCAGCCCCGCGGCGTCGGCGGCGGCGATCACCTCCTCGTCGCGGATCGAGCCGCCCGGCTGGATCACCGCCGTCGCCCCTGCCTCGACCGCGGCGAGCAGTCCGTCGGCGAAGGGGAAGAAGGCATCCGACGCCACCGCCGAACCGATCGTGCGGGGGCTCGCCCAGCCGGCCTTGTCGGCGGCGTCCTTCGCTTTCCACGCGGCGATGCGCGCCGATTCGAGCCGGTTCATCTGGCCCGCGCCGACGCCGGCGGTCGCGCCGTCCTTCGCATAGACGATCGCGTTCGACTTGACGTGCTTGGCCACCGTCCAGGCGAAGCGGCAGTCGGCGAGCTCCTGCGCGCTCGGCTGGCGCTTGGTCACGACCTGGAGATCGCCCGGCACGCCCGCGTCGCGATCCTGCACCAGCCAGCCGCCGGCGATCGCCTTGGCGAACAGGCCGGCGCGGTGGGGATCGGGCAGCTCGCCGGTGAGCAGCAGGCGCAGGTTCTTCTTGGCGGCGAAGGCGGCGAGCGCCTCCTCATCGGCATCGGGCGCGACCACCACTTCGGTGAAGATGCCGGCGATCGCCCGCGCGGTCGCGCCGTCGAGCGGGCGGTTGACCGCGATGATGCCGCCGAATGCCGACACCGTGTCGCAGGCGAAGGCCTCGGCATAGGCCTGTTCGAGGCTGTCGGCGGTGGCGACGCCGCAGGGATTGGCATGTTTGACGATGACGCAGGTCGGCGCGGCGTCGTGGAATTCGGCGACCAGCTCGAGCGCGGCGTCGGCGTCGTTGAGGTTGTTGTAGCTCAGCTCCTTACCCTGCACCTGCCGCGCCTGGCCGATGCCGCGCACGCCGTCACTGGCGGTATAGAAGGCGGCGGACTGATGCGGATTCTCGCCATAGCGGAGGGACGCGGCGCGCTTCAGCGTCAGCGGCAATACCGGCGGGAAGGTCTCGCCCTGATCAACCGTGCCGAACCAGCGCGCGATCGCGCCGTCATAGGCGGCGGTGGCGGCGAACGCCTTGGCGGCGAAGCCACGACGCTGGTCGAGCGTCGTCTCGCCGCTGGCGAGGCTCGCGTAATCGGCGGGATCGGTGACGATCGCGACATAGGCGTGGTTCTTGGCGGCGGAGCGGACCATCGACGGGCCGCCGATGTCGATATTCTCGATCACCGTGTCGCGATCGGCACCGCGCGCGACGGTCGCCTCGAACGGGTAGAGATTGACGACGACGAGGTCGATCGCGCCGATGCCGTGTTCCTGCATCGCCTTGGCATGGTCGGCATCGTCGCGCACCGCGAGCAGGCCGCCGTGCACCATCGGGTGAAGCGTCTTGACGCGGCCGTCCATCATCTCGGGGAAGCCGGTGAGGTCCGACACGTCGCGCACCGTCAGCCCGGCATCGCGCAGCGCCTTGGCGGTGCCACCGGTCGACACCAGCTCGACGCCCTTGTCCGCGAGCGTGCGCGCGAGATCGACGATGCCGGTCTTGTCGGAGACGGAGAGCAGGGCGCGGCGGATGGCGATCGTCGACATGGGGACTCCTTGGCTGTCGCGCGTCCCCCTAGCCGGGGATGCCGGCCGGGAACAGGGCGATCAGACACTTGGCGACGCGGATCGGCGTCCCGGTGCGAGGCAGGCGGTGACGCAAGGCACGCCGGTGCCGGTGGGGAGGGAGCGCGTCTGCGCCGCGCCGCGGGTCCGCCCGGACGCTGAATCACAAAGCCGCACGGGAGCCCTGACAGGCCCACACGGTTTCCAACAGCACCAGTATTCCCGCGCAGGCGGGAATCCAGTGGCCAAGCAGAGCACCGGCTTGCGAGAAACAGCACTCCCCGCTCTCGCAAGATCTCTGCAACCGTTCTGGCCTCTCCCAAAACGAGCCGTCACCCCGGACGTGTTCCGGGGTCCACGGCGCCGCGAGATCAACGACTTACGCTCCTGCGGAACGGTGGATGCCGGACCAAGTCCGGCATGACGAAGGAGGCTTCGCAGGGGGCCGACGCAGCCCCCCCCTCAAATTGCCCGCTTCAGCGCCCAGCTCACATTGGCGCCGCCCGCCGGCGCCTCGCCGCTCACCACCAGCTGTTGGGTGGCGATCGGCCGGCCCTCGCCGTCGATCCACAGCGAATCCTCGATGGTCAGCGAGCCGCCGCGGCAGCGGAACTGCCACAGGGCGCCGCCGGGCAGGCGCAGCAGGGCGGCGAGCCCGTCGGCGGTGGGCGAGGCCTCGACCTCCGCGCCGAGGTGGAAGCGCACCGCGAAGGGGACCACGCCGAGCTTGCGGCGGCGCCCCTGCGGCAGCAGCGCATCCTCGCCGCGCAGCTCCTTGCCGTCGCCGGTCAGCATCAGCTGGCGGCGGTGGATGAAGCCCCAGCGGCGGACATAGCCGTCGTGGCTCGCCTCGATCCGGCTGGCGACATCCGATTCCTGGCGCGACAGCTCGACCTCGGCGACGCCGCGGCCGAGCGTGCCGTCGGCGAGGATCGCGGTCGAATTCGAATCGCCGACGGTCAGCGTCGAATGCGCCGCGGTGGTGCGCAGCGCCTCGGCATAAGCGGCGGGCAGCTGCGGCACCGCGGCGCGCGCGCCGCCGCAATTGACGATCAGCCGCGTCGCGCCGTCGGAGAATTCGAACGCCAGCGTCGAGGCGCAGCCGCCCTCGACCAGCCGCGCGACCGGCGGCGGCGCGGCATCGACGATCAGCACCGCGCCACCGGCGGCAAGTCGCTGATAGCCCCAGTCGCGCGCCTGGCGCAGCGGCCGCGTCCGCACACCGCTCGCGGCGATCACCGCGGCGAGCGCATCGGGGGTCGCCGGGCCACCGCCCTGCCAGCTCGCCACCATGCCGTCGCCATGCATCACGCCGAGCAGCGCCGGCACCGCGCGGGTCAGCGCCGCGGTGACGCCCGCCGGCATCTCCTCGCGCCGCGCCGCATAGGTTTCGCGCAGCATCGCCAGCAGCATGATCGTGTCGAGCAGCATCGCCGGGCTGCGCGACACCGACCCGCCATCCTCGCTGAGGCCGCTCGCCAGCGCGCGCGCCAGCCCCGCCTCGCCGAAGCTGCGGCGCGGATCGCCGCCGGGAATGAGCAGCCCCGCCGCGACGACGCCGCACCAGGCGGCGATGCGCGGCGCGCCGGCGGGCGCCTTGTCGGCACCGCGGTCGAGATGCCGCGCGCCGCGCGCCAGCGTGTTGAGCACGCTCGACCGGTAGACGAGATCGGTCGACGACAGGATCAGCGGCGCATGCGCGGTCCAGAACAGCATGCGCCGGCCCCACAGATCGGGCCGCCACGCCAGCGCATCGACGCGCTCGGCATAATCGCCCAGCCAGCGCGCCATCAGCGCCTCGGCGATCGGCGCACCCTGCGCCCGCGTCGCGACCGTCGACAGGTCGCGCAGCCAGGCGAAGCTGTGGACGTAATCGGCGAACGGCCGGCCCCATTCGCCGCGCTTGAAGGCGAGCGTGTCGATCGGATGCGTCTCGCCGCGGAAGCTCAGCTCGCCGCCGAGCAGCGCGCGGCCGCGTCCGACGTCACCGATCACCGGATCGTCGGGCACCGCGATCAGCTTGAGCGGATAGCGGCCCTTCAGCCGCATGCCGTGGATCGGCGTGCGCCAGGTCAGCCGGTGCAGCCGTTCGGCGAGGCGCTCGGCGAGGCTGAGCCCGCGGTCGCCGCCGACGCGCATCAGCCGCTTGCCCTCCTCCACCCCGTCCTGGGGCGGTTCGATCGGCGCGATCTCGTTCATCCCGCCGCCGGCACGCCGCGCAGCGCGGCGATATTGGCGGCATAATGGTCCGGCCCGCCGCGGAAGACGGCGGTGCCGGCGACGAGCGCGTCGGCGCCCGCGGCGATGCAGCGCGCGGCGTGCGCGGGATCGACGCCGCCGTCGACCTCCAGGTCGATCGCACGGCCGGTCTGGTCGATCATCTTGCGGATCGCGGCGATCTTCTTGAGCTGGCTATCGATGAACGTCTGCCCGCCGAAGCCCGGATTGACGCTCATCACCAGCACCAGATCAACCATGTCGATGAGATAGTCGAGCATCTTGGCCGGCGTGCCGGGATTGAGCACGACCCCGGCGCGCTTGCCCAGCCCCTTGATGTGCTGGATCGTGCGGTGGATGTGCGGCCCCGCCTCGGGATGAACGGTCATCCCGTCCGCCCCCGCCTCGGCGAAGGCGTCGAGATAGGCGTCGACCGGCGAGATCATCAGATGGACGTCGAACGGCTTGGTGGTGTGCGGGCGCAGCGCCTTCACCACCGCCGGGCCGATCGTGATATTGGGGACGAAATGGCCGTCCATCACGTCGATGTGGATCCAGTCCGCGCCCGCCGCGTCGATCGCCCGAACCTCCTCGCCCAGTCTGGCGAAGTCGGCGGAAAGGATCGAGGGGGCGATGCGGACCGGTTGCATGGCCTTTCTCTCTAACCGCCTGCCACTCTATTACAATGCGCTTAAGGATCGGCGCCGGAGCGCATTTTCTCTGCTCAGCCCTGCCGCCGCAGCCGCACCATGAAGAAGCCGTCGCAGCCGCCCGCCGCGGCGAGCATCCCCGGCAGCGTGCGGACATAGCCTTCGGCATGGACCGGTATCCCCTCGGGCAGCAGCGCCGCGGCGGGTGCGTCGATCGTATAATCGGGCCGGTCGGCGAGGAAGCGGGCGAGCTGCGCCTCGCCCTCGGCGGGTTCGAGGCTGCACGTCGCGAAGACGAGCGCACCGCCGGGGCGCACCCAGTCGGCGGCACGCGCCCACAGCCGCGCCTGCAGCGCCGCCATCTCCTCGACGATTGGCGGGTGGACGCGGTGGAGCACGTCGGGGTGGCGGCGGAAGATGCCGGTGGCGCTGCACGGCGCGTCGATCAGCAGCGCGTCGGCGGGTGCCTCGGGTTGCCAGCGCAACACGTCGCCGGCGATCACCTCGGCCTTGAGCCGGGTGCGGAACAGGTTCTCGCGCAGCCGCTTGATCCGCGCGTTCGACACGTCGACCGCGGCAACGGTGAAGCCGGCGGCGGCGAGCTGGAGCGTCTTGCCGCCCGGCGCGGCGCACAGATCGATCGCGCGCGCCGGCGCCTCGCCCTGCTGGCGCACCGCATCGGCGAGCAGCCGCGCCGGCAGCGAGGCGGCGATGTCCTGCACCCACCAGCGCCCCTCGGCAAAGCCGGGCAGTTCGGTCACCGATCCCGCATCGGCGACGCGGACGTGGCCGGGCAGCAGGCTGGTGCCGCCGAGCGCGACGCGCCACTGTTCGGTCTCCGCCGGATCGGCGAGCGTGATGTCGAGCGGCGGCGGCGCGGCGATCGCCTGCGCCGCGCCGTCGGTCATCGCCGGCCCCCAGGCCGCCTCCCAGCGCGCCTCGACCAGCGGCGGCAGCGCCGGCAGCTCGGGAAGCAGCACGCCCGACCGGACGATCGCGCCGAACACGCCATGGACGAGCTTGCGCGGGCCGCCGTCGACCAGCGGCAGCACGGTGGCGATCGCGGCATGATGCGGCGTGCCGAGCACCAGCGCCTGGACGAGCGCGATACGCAGCGCCATCCGCGCCTTGGCATCGTCGGGCAGCGGCCGTTCGGTGACCGAATCGATCAGCGCGTCGAGGTCCGGCAGCCGCCGCAACACCTCCGCGGCGATCGCATGGGCGAGACCGCGGTCGGGGCCGTAGACATGGCGCGTCGCC
Organism: Sphingomonas kyungheensis; assembly: GCF_037120395.1. Lineage (NCBI taxonomy): Bacteria > Pseudomonadati > Pseudomonadota > Alphaproteobacteria > Sphingomonadales > Sphingomonadaceae > Sphingomonas > Sphingomonas kyungheensis. The sequence continues at coordinate 82,854 of NZ_JBBBDM010000004.1, read as the reverse complement.
GCGACCAGCGCCTGTTCGAGCGGCTCGCCCCGCCGCAGCACCGCATCGAGCAGGCGCAGCGCGGCGCGGCGCGATGGGGTGCCGAGGGCATCGGAATCGCTATTCGGAGATCGGGGCAAACTTGTCTTACCTGCGGCTGATGACGATATGAATTCCTCCCCTTAGACCGGAGAGCCGCGATGGGCCAACGTCCTGCGCATGTGAAGCCGCCCGCCTACCTCAGCCGCAACCCGCCGGTCCCGACACCGGAGGCCAAGCCGTCGACCCAGCCCGATCCGCTCGGGCTCAACCCGACGCGCTACGGCGACTGGGAGCTGAAGGGCATCGCGGTCGATTTCTGACCGTCGGGCGGACGCGCGGGGGGGGCGCCGTTTCGGACCGTCCCCGGATCGGAACAATCGTTCGCGCATATGCGTCCATGATCGATGTTAATCCTTGGCAGCGCCCGGAGCGTGTCTTGACGATCGGACGCGGCGCGCGGCGCGGCCTTGCCGCGGGTGGTATCGGCCTGATCGTGCTGCTGCTCGCCGTCGCCGCCTTTCCGTTCGGGCTGCTCAAGCCGATCGTCGCCGACCGGCTCGGCAAACGGTTCGGGCGGGCGGTGAGCATCGACTCGATGACGCGGGTCGACACGATCGGCTTCACCCCGACGATCGCGGTGCGCGGCGTCCGCATCGCGCAGGCGGACTGGGCGGGATCGGGAGATTTCCTGCGCCTGCGCGAAGCGCGCGTCCGCTTCCCGCTCTGGCCGCTGCTCACCGGCACCTTCCGCCCTCGCGATATCGTCGTCGAGGGGCTGCAGCTCGCGCTGGTCCGCGCCGCCGATGGCCGCACCAACTGGTCGCGCCCGGGCGAGCCCCAGCGCGGCGGTGCGTCGACCGATCTGCGCGGCCTCACCGTGCGCGACAGCCGCATCTCCTATCGCGACGCCAAGCGGCAGCGGACCGCCGATGTCGCCTTCACCTCGGATGCCAACGGACTGCACGCCGCCGGCAGCGGCACGGTACGCGGCACCGCGGTGCGGATCGCGGTCGACGGCGCCTCGGTCGCGCAGCCGGTGGCGGGGCCTTGGCCGTTCACCGCGACGATCACCGGCACCGCGCTGTCGCTGCACGCGCGCGGCAGCACCGACCGGCCGCTTGATACCGATGCGATGATGCTCGACGTCACCGCGCGCGCCGCCGACCTGCGGCTGATCGATGCGGTGATCGAGGCGGGGCTGTTCGGCACGCAGCCGGTCGCGCTCACCGCGCATGTCCGCCACCAGGCTCCGCGCTGGATCGTCACCGACCTCAAAGGCACGATCGGACGCTCCGACCTGTCCGGCCATGTCACCGTCGACAAGCAGGACGGGCGCACCAGGCTGGACGGCGCGATCGCATCGCGCCGGTTCGACTTCGACGATCTGTCGTCGGACGAGGGCAAGGCGGCGGGCGCCGCGCTCGAACGTCGGATCGGCCCGCGGCTGGTGCCGGACACGCGCATCAACCTCGCCAACGTCGCACGCACCGACGGGCGGATCGCGGTGCGCGTCGCGCGCGTGTTCAGCCATGGCGGCAGCACGTCGGTGACGGGGATCGACGGCGTGCTGACGCTCGACCGGTCGCGGCTGCGCGTCGCGCCGCTGACCATCCGCCTCGCCGGCGGAACGGCGCGCGGCACGGTGACGGTCGACCAGCGGGGTGGCGCGAAGACGCCGCGGCTCGGTGTCGACCTGCGCCTCGTCGGCACGCGGATCGAGGCACTGGCCGGCGATGCGGGCGCGTTCACCGGGCGCGTCGCCGCTTTGGCGCGGCTGAGCGGGCGCGGCGATACGATCCGCAGCGCGATCGGCCGGTCCGACGGGCGGATCGGCCTCACCATCCGCGACGGCTCGCTGCCGGCGCGCTATGCCGCCGCGCTCGGTTTCGACGCGGGGCGGGCGCTGCTCGCGGGCGGGGCGGACAGCGCGCGGCTGCGCTGTCTGGTGCTCGCGCTGCCGGTGCACGGCGGGCGGGGCGAGGCCGCGCCGCTGGTCGTCGACACCAGCGCCAGCCAGCTCCACGGCAGCGGCACGATCCGCTTTCCCGACGAACGGATCGACCTGCGGCTGACCGGCGCACCCAAGGGGCACAGCCTGCTGCGGCTGCCCGGATCGGCCTATGTCACCGGCAGCCTCAGCGATCCGGTGCTGACCGTGCCGCCCGAGGTCAAATCGGTCGGCAACATCTTCAAGGCGATCGGCCGCGCGATCACCGGCCGGCAGGGGCCGAGCGCGACCGACGCCGATTGCGCCGGGCTGGTGGCGCGCGCGCTGCGGTGACGGTGACGGCCGCGCCAGCGCGCGGCTGCCCCGCCGTTCCGACGGCCGGCCGCGGCAAATCCGCCAAACACCGGATGACGAGGCGCTTTCTGCTCGCCGCGCGGCGGCTGCGCCGGTAGGATCGCCGTCATGAATGATACCGCCACCGCCGGCGGCGCCTCCGGTGCCAGCCTGATCCCCGACACCACCGGCGCTTTCACCATCGCGCATCTCGCGGTGATCGCGCTGTTTGCGATCGCGGTGATCGTCGCCGTCGTCTGGGGCGCGCGCCTCAAGCGCCAGCGCAAGGCCGCCGAACGCGAGATCGCCAGCCACAATGCCGAGGTCGCCGCACCGCCCGAGCCGACCCCCGCCCCTGCTCCTGCTCCTGCTCCTGCCCCTGCCCCGCGCGTCGTGCCTGTCGCACAGGCGGCGCCCGTTCAGCCCGTCGCGCCGCCCGCGCCCGCCGAAGAGCCCGCGCCCGATCCGATCGCGCCTGATCCGATCGCGAACGAGCCGATCGCCGCCGCCGCGCCGCTCGATGCCGCGCCCGCGATGGAGGCCGCCTCCGCGCCGGCCGATTCGCCCGCCGACGCCCCGGTCGGCACGCTCAAGGGCCTCGGGCCCAAGCTCGCCGCGCGCCTTGGCGAACTCGGTATCACCACGGTCGGCCAGATCGCCGCGCTCACCGACGACGAGGCGGCGCGGCTCGATGCGCAGCTCGGGCCGTTCTCCGGCCGGATCACGCGCGATCGCTGGATCGAACAGGCGCGATTCCTCGCCGCGGGCGATCGCGCCGGGTTCGAGGCGGTATTCGGCCGGCTGTAATGCCGGTCAACGCGCCAGAAAAGGCGCGGCGAGCTCGGGCCGCACCCGCAGCAGCCGCCCGGTGGCGCGATCGAGCAACGCCCAGGTCGTCACCGCTTCCACCTTGACCCGGCCGTCGGCGCCGGTGAAGCGGACGTGGCGGTCGAAGCGCGCGCCCTTGGGCGGCTCGGGCACCCAGGTCTCGCCGGTCACCGTCTCGCCCGCCGCGACGTTGCCGCGATAGTCGATCGCGTGGCGCGTCACGACCCAGACCAAGGCGGCCTGATCCGCTTCGCTTGCCACCGCCGCCCAATGCGCGACGGCGATGTCCTGGATCCAGCGTACCCACACCGCATTGTTGACATGGCCGAGCTCGTCGATGTCGTCCGCCGTGGCGGTGATCGACAAAGTGAAGCGGCTCATGCCTGCCGCCGCCGTCGCCACCAGCGGACCGCGGCGACCACGGTCCCCAGCATCAGCGCGGCGAGCGCCACCCACAGCCACTGCCGCCCGTGCGGGCGATAGCGACCGAGCAGTTCGGCGATGCCGGTGCCGAACACATAGCCGAGGCCGGTGAACAGCACGCCCCACACCGCCGCGGCGACCGCGTTGATCCACAGGAAGGTGCGCGCCGGCACCTGCGTCGTGCCGATCGCGATCGGGCTGACCGTGCGCAGCCCGTAAAGGAAGCGGAACACGAAGATGAAGCCGATCGGATGGCGTTCGAGCGTGTCGAGCGCCTTGGCGAAGGCGGGCTTGGCCTGCGCGCGCTGCACCCAGCGATGGTTGCGGAAGCGGCGCCCGGCGGCGAAGAACGCCTGGTCCGCGACGAACGAACCGGTCGCGGCGGCGATCATCGCACCGGGCAGCGACAGCATCCCCTCATGCGCGAACAGACCGCCGGCGAGCACCATCGTCTCGCCCTCGATCCCCGCGCCGAGGAAAACCGCGGCGAGCCCGTATTCGGCGATGAGCGCCTCGATACTCAGCGGTCGATCCCGAGCTGCCAGAGCACGAAGGCATGTTCCTCCGCCGCCTCGCGCAGCGATTCGAACCGGCCCGACTTGCCGCCGTGGCCCGCGCCCATATTGGTCTTGAGCAGCAGCACGTTATCGTCGGTCTTGGTGGCGCGCAGCCTGGCCGCCCATTTCGCCGGCTCCCAATAGGTGACGCGCGGATCGTTGAGCCCGCCCGAGATGAACAGCGGCGGATAGGCCTGCGCGACGACATTGTCGTAGGGGCTGTAGCTGCGGATCAGTTCGAACGCGGCCTTGTCCTCGATCGGATTGCCCCATTCGGGCCATTCGCCCGGCGTCAGCGGCAGATCGGCGTCCATCATCGTATTGAGCACGTCGACGAACGGCACGTCGGCGATCACCGCGCCCCACAGATCGGGATCGGAATTGACGATCGCCCCCATCAGCTCGCCGCCCGCCGACCGGCCGGCGGTGGCGATGCGTCCGGCGCTGGTCCACCCGCCCGCGATCAGGCCGCGCGCGACATCGACGAAGTCGTTGAACGTGTTGGTGCGCTTGTCGAGCTTGCCGTCGTGATACCATTGCTGGCCGAGATCGTCGCCGCCGCGGATATGTGCGATCGCATAAGCGAACCCCCGATCGAGCAGCGACAGCCGCCCGGTCGAGAAGCCCGGCGGGATCGCATAGCCGTAGGCGCCATAGGCGTAGAGGAACACGGGCTGCGACCCGTCGCGCCGGAAGCCGGCGGGGTAGACGATCGACACCGGAATCTCGGTGCCGTCACGCGCGGCGATCTTGAGCCGCTCGGTACGATAGCCGGCGGCGTCATAGCCGGCGGGGATCTCCTGCACCTTGCGCACGGTCAGCGCGCCGGTCGCGACGTCATAGTCGTAGACGGTGCCGGGCGTCACCATCGACTCATAGCCGAGGCGCAGCGTGTCGACCGCATATTCGGGATTGTCGCCGAGGCCCGCGGCATAGCTCGCTTCCGGAAAGGCGATCGGCTGCGGTTCGCGCGGCGCGTCGTAGCGGTGCACCGCGATCTGATCGAGCCCGTCGAGCCGGCCTTCGACGACGAAGAAGTCGCGATAGCATTCGACGCCGGTCATGTAGAAATGCGGGTCGGCGGGGATCAGCTCCTGCCACTCACCCGGCGCGTCGATACGCGCGGTGCACAGCCGCCACATCGGATCGGTGTCGTTGGTGTGGATGAACAGCGTGCCGTCATGCGCGTCGACGTCATATTCGCGCCCCGGCCGGCGCGGCGCGACGAGGATCGGTGTCGCCAGCGGGTCGTGCGCGGGGAGCAGCCGCACCTCGCTGGTGACGTGATCGCCGGTGCTGATCACCAGCCACTGCCGGTCGCTCGTCTCGCCGACCGCGACGCGATAGCCCTCGTCCGCCTCGTGGAACAGCTCGATATCCGTCTCGACCGGCGTGCCGAGCCGGTGGAAGCGGGCATTGTCGGTCCGCCATTGGTCGTTGGCGAGGCCGTAGAGGAAGCCGGCATCGTCGCTCGTCCAGACGATGTCGGAGAGCATGCCGGGAATGACCTCGGGCAGATGCTCGCCGGTATCGAGATTCTTGACGCGCACCTCGAACCGCTCGGCGCCGCTGTCGTCGATCGCATAGGCGAGGTGACGGCCGTCATTGCTCACCGCAAAGGCGCCGAGGCGGAAATATTCCTTGCCCTCGGCAAGCGCCGGCTCGTCGAGCAGCAGCTCATCGTCGCCGCCGCTGACGGGTTTGCGCCACCATTTTCTATACTGGCCGCCGGTCTCGTACGCGGTCCAGTAGAGCCAGTCGCCGTCCTTCTGCGGCACCGAGGATTCGTCTTCCTTGATGCGCGCCTTCATCTCTTCGTACAGCCGGTCGACCAGCGGCTGGTGCGGCGCCATCACCTGTTCGAAATAGGCGTTTTCCGCTTCCAGATAGGCGAGCACGTCGGGGTCGCCGACGTCGGGATAGTCCGGGTCCTTGAGCCAGGCATAGGGATCTTCGATGGTGATGCCGTGCGCGGTGAAGCTGTGCGGGCGCCGGGCGGCGACGGGCGGGGTAGGTACGTTCGGTTCGGTCATACGGCTCTCATAACGTACCGCCCTGCCAAGTCGACGCACGGCGCGATCGACTTTCCGCAGCGTTCCGGCAACATCGCGCCGTGACCGACGACCAGCTGTATATCCGCCGCCTGAGCCTGATCGCCTCCGTCTGGAGCATCGGCCTCGCCATGTCCCTTACAATCGCCGTGGATCGCAGCACCTGGATGATGGAGGTGGCGCCTGCGCCGATCGTTTTGGCCGGCTTGATCACGACGCGCCGGCGCTGGCGGGCGAGTGGACTGGCGCTGGCGCTGATCGGGATCCATGGCCTCGTCCTGATGGTCGGCGGCGCCTATACCTATGCCAAGGTGCCGGTGGGATACGTGCTGCAGGACTGGCTGCATCTGACGCGCAACCCGTTCGATCGTATTGGGCATTTTCTGCAAGGCTTCGTCCCGGCGATCGTCCTGCGCGAACTGGTCATCGGACGCGGCCTGATCCGGCGCGGCGAATTCTGCACTCTGGCAGTGCTCGCCTTCTGCCTGGCGATCAGCGCGGCGTATGAACTGATCGAGTTCGGCGCGGCGCAGGCGCTGGGACAGGGTGCAGACGCCTTTCTGGGGACGCAGGGCGATCCTTGGGACACGCAATGGGACATGCTGACGTGCCTGATCGGCGCCGCCTGTGCACTGGCGACGCTTTCGCGGATCGACGACCGACTGATCGCCGGTCGGTTGTAACTCTCCGCCCTGCCGGGCATGACGCCGCCATAACAAGGGGACAGACGATGGCCGGCGGACTGGTGGCGTTGCTCGACGATATCGCGGCGATGGCGAAGCTTGCGGCGGCGAGCCTCGACGACGTCGCCGGCGCGGCGGGCAGGGCGGGCGCCAAGGCGGCGGGCGTGGTGATCGACGATACGGCGGTGACGCCGACCTATGTCGTCGGCCTCAGCCCGGCACGTGAGCTGCCGATCATCGGCAAGATCGCGCTCGGGTCGCTGCGCAACAAATTGCTGTTCCTGCTTCCGGCCGCGCTGGTGCTGAGCGCGCTCGCGCCCTGGGCGATCACGCCGATCCTGATGCTCGGCGGCGCCTATCTGTGCTTCGAGGCGGCGGAGAAGATCGTCGGTGCGCTCACCGGCCACGGCCATGACGCCGCGGCGGCAATCGCGACCGATGCCAAGACGCTGGAGGACCGGCAGGTATCGGGCGCGGTGCGCACCGACCTGATCCTGTCCGGCGAGATCATGGCGATCGCGCTCGGCGAATTGGGCGACCAGACATTGCTCAACCAGGCGATCGCGCTGGCGGTGGTCGGGATCGCGATCACGATCGGCGTCTATGGCATCGTCGCGCTGATCGTGAAGATGGACGACATCGGCCTGCATCTTGCCCGGCGGCCCGGCGCCGGCGTGCAGGCGTTCGGGCGCGGGCTGGTCGCGGCGATGCCGGTGGTGCTCGACGCGCTGTCGCTGATCGGCACCGCGGCGATGGTCTGGGTCGGCGGCGGCATCATCGTTCATGGGCTGGAGGCGTTCGGCCTGACCGGCCTGCCCCATGCGCTCCACGCCGCGGCCGAAGGTGCCGCGGCGGCGGTCGGCGTGCTGCCGGGCGTGGTGTCGTGGCTGGTGACCGCGGTAGGATCGGGGATCGTCGGGCTGATCGTCGGCGGCGCGATCGTCGGCGCGCTGCACCTGCTGCCGCGCAAGACGCATTGAGGCGCGCCGACATAAAGGTGGCGATCAAGGACGGGCGGGCTTCGACAGGTTCAGCCCGAACGGTGGGAAAGCGGGGGGTGCGCTCATCTCCCACACCGTTAGCCCTGAGCCCGTCGACGGGCGGGCCTCGATGCCCCTACCCCGCCTCGCTCGCCGCCGTCGTCCAGCCGAGCCGCGGGATGGTGATCGAGCGCTTGCCCGACAGGTCCACCCGCGCGACGAACAATTCGCGGCTCTCGATATAGCCGATCAGCCGCCGCACGCGGCCGAGCGAGCTGGTGCCATAGGTCTCCGCCAGCGCCGTGTCCGACGGGCAGGGCTCGCCGTTCTTTGCGGCGCGCGCGACGAGCAGGAAGGCGCCGATCATGTCGTCGGGCAGCGAATAGGCGAGCTCCATCGCCTCCGCCCATTGCGGGTCGGTGACGTCGAAGATGCCGGCCCGTGCCGCCGACAGCCGACGGGTGAAGCCGGGCAGGTCGAGCGGCGGCTTGGCGAGGCCGGCCATCCGGCAGCGCACCTGGAAATCCTGGAACAGCACCGACGGCGGGCGCAGCGCCGAATCGCGATCGGCGACGATCGCCTCCAGCACCGCGGCATAGATCGCCTCGACCTCCTCGTCGGTCTTGTCGGGCAGCGGCGCGAGCGTCGTCGGCTGCGTCGCCGGCCGCTCGATCGTGTCGAGCAGCTCGTCCGCGGGGACGCGGCGCGGGCGCGATTCGAACGCCATCGGCAGCTGCGGCGCCTCCTCGGGCGGCGGCGCGAAGATGAGTTGCTGGAGATTTTCCGCCGGGGCGCTCGGCAGCGGCGTCAATTTGGGGCTGCCGCTGCGCGCCGAGGTGGCGACCTGGCCGATCTTCACGGTCAGCGGCCGTCGCGACACCGCCGGCCCCAATGCGAGGAAGGTGCCGCGCGCCAGATCGCGGATCACGTCCGCCTGGCGCCGCTCCATGCCGAGCAGATCGGCGGCGCGCGCCATGTCGATGTCGAGGAAGGTGCGTCCCATCAGGAAGTTGCTCGCCTCCGCCGCGACGTTCTTGGCGAGCTTCGCCAGCCGCTGCGTCGCGATCACCCCGGCGAGCCCGCGCTTGCGCCCGCGGCACATCAGATTGGTCATCGCCGACAGCGAGGCGCGGCGCACCTCCTCGGCGACCTCGCCGCCGGTGACGGGAGCGAACAATTGCGCCTCGTCGACGACGACCAGCGCCGGATACCAATGTTCGCGCGGCGCGTCGAACAGCGCCGACAGGAAGGCGGCGGCGCAGCGCATCTGCCCCTCCGCCTCGAGCCCTTCGAGGCTGAGCACCACCGACGCGCGATGTTCGCGCAGGCGGGTGGCGATGCGTGCGATCTCGGGCACCGAATAATCCGCCGCCTCGATCACGACGTGGCCATATGGTCCGGCGAGCGTGACGAAATCGCCCTCCGGATCGATCACCACCTGTTGCACCTGCCCCGCCGATCCTTCGAGCAGGCGGCGCAGCAGATGCGACTTGCCCGACCCGGAATTGCCCTGGACGAGCAGACGGGTGGCGAGCAGTTCTTCGAGGTCCATGGTCACGGGCGCGCCGCGTTCGTCGCTGCCCATGTCTACGCTGACGGTCATTGCGGGCAGCGTGTGGCGTATCCGGGGGCCTCGGGGCAAGCGCTTTGCGGCGGACGCCGGCCGGACGTGCCGCAGTGATTGCCGGACGGTCGAACGACAGGTATGACCAAAGTGGACTATACCACGAAGGACGACCATTTGATGCACCAAACCCCGCTCGCCGACCTCGCCCAGCGCCTGCTCCGCAAATCGCCGCATGCGCTCGATCCCGAGGAACGGCGTGTGCTCAGCAGTATCGACGCCGGCACGATCGTCAGCCGCGACGCCGCCGACGAGGCCGACGCCCACGCCAGCATCGGCGACCAGCTCGCCGACCGGGTGGCGGCGGTGGGCGGATCATGGGGCTTCATCATCGCCTTCACCGTCGTGCTGCTCGGCTGGATGCTGCTCAACACCGACGTGCTGGCGCATGTCGGCATGGCGTTCGATCCCTATCCCTACATCTTCCTCAACCTGATGCTGTCGACGCTCGCCGCGATCCAGGCGCCGGTGATCATGATGAGCCAGAACCGGCAGGCGTCGAAGGACCGGCTCGCCGCCAGCCTCGACTACGAGACCAATTTGCGCGCCGAGCTCGACATCCTGCGGCTGCACCAGAAGCTCGACGGACTGGTGCTCGACCGGCTCGCCGCGATCGAGGCGAAGATCGACGGACTGGCGAAAACCATGCCTTCGGCTTAAGGGCCAGGGATTATCGGTTAGAGGCAGTCCATGGCAGGCCATTCCAAGTTCAAGAACATCATGCATCGCAAGGGCGCGCAGGATAAGAAGCGCTCGGGCATGTTCTCCAAGCTCAGCCGCGAAATCACCGTCGCGGCGAAGATGGGTCTGCCCGACCCCGACATGAACCCGCGGCTGCGCGCCGCGGTCAACGCCGCCAAGGCGCAGTCGATGCCCAAGGACAATATCCAGCGCTCGATCGACAAGGCGAGCCGCAGCGATACCGAAAGCTACGAGGAGATCCGCTACGAGGGCTTCGGCCCCGGCGGCGTGTCGCTTATCATCGAGGCGCTGACCGACAATCGCAACCGCACCGCGACCAACGTGCGCACCGCGGTCAGCAAGAACGGCGGCAACCTCGGCGCGAGCGGATCGGTCAGCCATGCGTTCGACCGGATGGGCCTGATCAGCTATCCCGCCAGCGCCGGCGACGCCGAGACGGTGTTCGAGGCGGCGCTGGAAGCGGGCGCGGAGGATGTCTCCTCGTCCGAGGACGGGCATGAGATCTGGACCGCGGTCGGCGACCTGCACGAAGTCGCCAAGGCGCTCGAGCCGGTGCTCGGCGAACCCGAAGGCGCCAAGCTCGCCTGGCGGCCGCAGACGATGGTGTCGGTCGACGAAGCCGATGCGGCGACGCTGTTCAAGCTGATCGACACGCTCGACGACGACGACGACGTGCAGACCGTCTGGGGCAATTACGAGGTCTCCGACGAGGTGATGGAGAAGCTCGGCTGATCCTGTCGGGTTCACGCGGAGGCGCGGAGGCGCGGAGGGTCGCGCCCGCGGCCGCGGTGTCCCGCGCCAGCGGGCCGCACTCTCCGTCTGCCGGATCACGGATTGCGCGTACCGGGCGAAGCCGTCTCGCGTCTTCGCGTCTTCGCGCGAATCCCCCCTGCCCGCCGCAGACTGCCGGGGAGAAGATCCATGCAGAGCCGCGAAGACGCGAAGAGGTGTCGCGCGCAGAGGCGCAGAGAGCGCAGAGGATCGCCCGGTCCGGGCAAGCGTCTCGCCCGCATCGCGATCGTGATGCTGCCGCGCGCCATAGGCACGCTCCGCGTCCTCTGCGCCTCTGCGCGCCCAACCCTTTCTTCTCCGCGCCTCCGCGCCTCCGCGTGACCATGATATGATCATCCTCGGCCTCGATCCCGGACTCGGTACCACCGGCTGGGGCGTCATCCACGCGGACGGCAACCGGTTGCGGCATATCGCCAACGGCCAGATCAAGACCGATCCGTCGATGGTGCTGCCGCGCCGGCTGTCCAACCTGCACGCCGCGCTGATCGACGTGATCCTCACCGAACGACCCGACAGCGCCGCGGTCGAAGAGGTGCTCGGCAACACCAATGCGCAGTCGACGCTGAAGCTCGGCCAGGCGCGCGGCGTGGTGCTGCTCGCCGCGGCGGGCAGCGGACTGCATATCGGCGAATATCATCCCTCGACCGTCAAGAAGGCGGTGGTCGGCACCGGCGGCGCGGAGAAGCGGCAGATCCAGGCGATGATGGCGGTGCTGCTGCCCGGCGCCAAGCTCGCCGGCCCCGATGCGGCGGATGCGCTGGCGGTGGCGATCACGCATGCGCATCATCTCGCCTCGGCGCAGGGCATGGCACGACGGGCAAGGGTGACGGCATGATCGCGCATCTCAAGGGACGACTCGAATCGACCGGGATCGATCACGCGGTGATCGACGTCGGCGGCGTCGGTTATTTCGTCGGCGCCTCGGCGCGCACGCTCGCGGCGATCGGCCCGGTCGGCGAGGCGGCGATGCTGCATACCGAGATGCTGGTCGCCGAGGATTCGATCCGCCTCGTCGGCTTCGCCCGCGCCGAGGAGCGCGACTGGTTCCGGCTGCTCACCGGCGTGCAGGGGGTGGGATCGCGCGTCGCGCTCGCCATCCTCTCGGCGCTCGACACGGCGGAGATCGCGCGCGCGGTGTCGGCGCAGGACAAGGCGATGGTGGCGCGGGCGAACGGCGTCGGGCCGAAGCTCGCCGAGCGGATCGTCCGCGAACTCAAGGACAAGGTCGGCGCGCTCGCCTTTGGCGGGGGCGCGCTCGGTCCGGCGGCGGCGGCGCAGGTGATCCCGGTCGGCGCGGGCGCGGATGCGGTGTCGGCGCTGCTCAACCTCGGCTTCCGCCCCGCCGAGGCGGCGAGCGCGGTGGGGGCCGCGGAGGAGGATCTCGGCCCCGGCGCGACGCTCGACGCGCTGGTGCGGCTGGCGCTGCGCAAGGCGGCGAAGTAGCGTTGGCGATCTGGCCGGCACGCGCTATCTTGGCGGCATGACTCAACTCACCATCTCGATGCCGGACGCATTGCAGGAATGGGTGAACACGCGTGTCGCTCAAGGCCGCTACGTCGATGCGGCCGATTATTTGCGCGACCTCGTCCGACTCGACCAGCAATCGGACGACCGACTATGGCTGAAGGCGATGATTGACGAAGGGCTGGCATCCGGTGTGCTCGATCAGGATCCGCGTGACGTTATCGCTGAGATTATTGCCGAAGATCCAGACTTTGCGTGACTAGATTACGCACCGCGCCCGCAGCGCGACAGGACATTCGTGATATCCGGGGCTATGGCAAGGCCCGCTTTGGCGTTGCGGTGGGGCGGCAGTATCTCGAAGGTCTGATCACATCCTTCGATCGTTTGGCAGAACGGCCGCAGGTCGGTGTCGCCGAAGCCGGTTTGGGCAACGGTATACGTAGTTTCCCCTATCGCTCGCATCGAATCTACTATCGTCTGGAAGGTGAAGATCTGCTCGTGGTTCGCATTCTCCATCATTCCCAGCATGTGCCGAGCGCATTCGGCCTTCACCATTGACCGACGACCGCCTCCTGTCCGCCAGCCGCCGTCCCGAGGATGTCGATGCCGCCCTGCGCCCGCGCAGTCTCGACGAGTTCGTCGGGCAAGCGGCGGCGCGCGAGAATCTGCGTGTGTTCATCGAGGCGGCGCGGGGACGCGGCGATGCGCTCGACCATGTGCTGTTCTTCGGGCCGCCGGGGCTCGGCAAGACGACGCTCGCGCAGATCATTGCGCGCGAGATGGGCGTCGGCTTTCGCGCCACCTCCGGCCCGGTGATCGCCAAATCGGGCGATCTCGCCGCGCTGCTCACCAATCTCGAGGACGGCGACGTGCTGTTCATCGACGAGATCCACCGGCTGCAACCCGCGGTCGAGGAGGTGCTCTATCCGGCGATGGAGGATCGTGCGCTCGATCTGATGATCGGCGAAGGGCCGTCGGCGCGCAGCGTGCGGATCGATCTGCCCAAGTTCACGCTGGTCGGCGCGACGACGCGGCAGGGGCTGCTCACCACGCCGCTGCGCGACCGGTTCGGCATCCCGGTGCGGCTGCAATTCTATACCGTCGAGGAGCTGACGCGCGTCGTCACCCGCGCGGCGGGGCTGCTCGATCTCGGCATCGCCCCCGACGGCGCGAGCGAGATCGCGCGGCGCGCGCGCGGTACGCCGCGGATCGCCGGACGTCTGCTGCGCAGGGTGCGCGACTTCGCCAATGTCGCCGGCACCGCGATCGTCGATCGCGCCGCCGCGGATCGCGCGCTCAACCGGCTGGAGGTCGATTCGCTCGGACTCGACGCGATGGACCGGCGGTATCTCCACATGATCGCCGACATCTACCGCGGCGGTCCGGTCGGGGTGGAGACGCTCGCCGCCGGACTGTCCGAACCGCGCGACACGATCGAGGAAGTGATCGAACCCTATCTCATCCAGCTCGGCCTCGTCGCGCGCACCGCGCGCGGGCGGGTGCTCAATGCCGGCGGCTGGAAGCATCTCGGCCTCAACCCGCCGGTCGGATCGCAGGACGGCCTGTTCGACGCGCCCTGAACCGGCTAGGTCGCAGGTCAGCTATTTTTCCCGGAGCCTCGCGTGATCGCCCTCACCCTCATCCAGATCATCCAGGTGCTGCTCGACGTCGTCTGGTGGATCATCATGGTCCAGTTCGTGCTGTCGCTGCTGATCGTCTTCAACGTCATCAACACCTCGAACGGCTTCGTCAGCTCGCTCCACTACGGGCTCGATCGGCTGACCGAGCCGATGTACCGGCCGCTGCGCCGGATCCTGCCCAATATCAGCGGCATCGATCTCGCGCCGCTCGCCGTGCTGGTGATCATCCGCATCCTCAGCAGCATCATCCTGCCCAATATCGCGGTCAGCCTGATGGCCAACGGCGCGGTCTGATCCGCCGGTAAAGCCGTGGCGGCCTGGACGATCCGCGACGATGGTCTGGTGATCGCGATCCGCGTCACGCCGCGCGGCGGGCGCGATGCGATCGCCGCGGGGACCGAGGCGCATCTCGCCGCCCGGCTCGCCGCCGCGCCGGTCGACGGCAAGGCCAATGCCGCGCTGATTGCGCTGGTCGCCCGGACGTTCGGCGTGGCGAAGCGCGACGTGACGCTGGTCGGCGGCGATACCGCGCTGCTCAAACGCCTGCATGTCGCGGGCGATGCCGCCGCGCTGGCGAAGATCGCCGCTTCGCTCTATGAGGCCGCGGCATGACCGCCACGATCATCGACGGCAAGGCGCACGCCCTCGCCCTGCGCACCCGTATCGCCAGCCATGTCGCCAATTTCCGCGCGGCCGCCGGTCGCGCCCCCGGCCTCGCCGTCGTGCTGGTCGGCGAGGACCCCGCCTCCGCCGTCTACGTCCGCAACAAGGGCAAGGCGACGCGCGACGCCGGCATGGAGAGTTTCGAACATCGCCTGCCCGCCGATACCGATGCGGCGACGCTGCTCGCCTTGGTCGCGCAGCTCAACGCCGATCCGGCGGTCGACGGCATCCTCGTCCAGCTGCCGCTGCCCGCACATATCGATGCCGGCGCGGTGCTGCTCGCGATCGATCCCGACAAGGATGTCGACGGCTTCCACCCGGTCAACGCCGGCCGGCTGGCGATCGGTGCCGACGGCTTCGTGCCGTGCACGCCGCTCGGCTGCCTGATGCTGCTCCAGGACCTCCACCCGTCGCTGTCGGGGATGGAGGCGGTGGTGGTCGGCCGCTCGAACATCGTCGGCAAGCCGATGGCGCAATTGCTGCTCCAGCAGAGCTGCACCGTCACCATCGTCCACAGCCGCACGCGCGACGTCGCCGCGCATCTGCGCCGCGCCGATATCGTCGTCGCCGCGGTCGGCATCCCCCACTTCATCCAGGGCGACTGGATCAAGCCGGGCGCGAGCGTGATCGACGTCGGCATCAACCGCACCGACACCGGGCTGGTCGGCGACGTCGACTTCGCCGCGGCGCGCGCGGTGGCGGGGGCGATCACGCCGGTACCGGGCGGCGTCGGGCCGATGACGATCGCCTGCCTGATCCGCAACACCTATGTCTCGGCCTGCCGCCGCGAGGGCATCGAGGCGGCGCTGTGATCGAGCTGTTCGTCTCGACGCTGATCACCTTCTTCGTCATCATCGATCCGCTCGGCTGCGCGCCGATCTACGCCGGCCTCTCCGCCGGTGCCTCGCCCGTGCAGCGGCGGGCGATGGCGTTTCGCGCGGTCGGCGTCGCGACCGTCATTCTGCTGGTCTTCGCGCTGGCGGGCGAGGCGCTGCTGCGCGGGCTCGGCATCAGCCTGGCGAGCTTCCGCATCGCCGGCGGCATCATGCTGTTCCTGATCGCGCTCGAAATGGTGTTCGAGAAGCGCACGCAGCGCCGCGAGGATCGCGCCGCCAAGGTCGCGCACGATCCCGAGGCGGACGACGTGTCGATCTTCCCGATGGCGATGCCGATGATCGCCGGGCCGGGCTCGATCGCCTCGGTGATGCTGCTCGTCGCGCGCACCAACGGCATCGAGGCGACGTTGGTGGTGCTCGCCGCGATGGGCGTGATCCTCGCGCTGACGCTGGTCGCGCTGCTCGCCGCGGGGCCGCTGATGCGGCTGCTCGGCGCGCGGATCGAGGCGGTGATCACGCGGCTGCTCGGCGTGCTGCTCGCGGCGCTGGCGGTGCAGTTCGTGATGGACGGGTTGCAGGTGAGCCTGCACTGATTCTGCCGGGAGCGGTGCCGCTTCCTTCGGTACCGTTCGGGCTGGGTCTGTCCGAGCCGTCCTTCCCCATACCGGACGCCGGCGTAGACCTGCCCTTCGACAAGCTCAGGGCGAACGGTGGGGCTATGCGCCTGCCTGAGCAACCCTCACCGCTGCTCCGCGATGCCCGCATCCACCCGGAACAGGCGCAACGGCGAATCCTTCGGCAGCGGCAGCGGCGTCAGCCACGCCGGCACCTCGCCATGCGCGAGCTGGTCGTAGAAGCCGCCCGGATCGCGCGCGCGATAATTGGTCGATTCCGAATGATTGGGGCAAAGCAGCAGCATCGTCGCACCATGGCGGCGGATGATCGCATGCGCCTGATCGGCGCTGCCGCCGAAGGCGTGCTGGACGTCGAGGATCGCCGCGCCGTTGCGATGATAAGGCCCCGCGATCGCGTCGTGATGCGTCACGGTGATCAGCCGCGGGCCGAGATCGACGAAGGTGAAGATCGTCTGCGCCGGATAGCGATCGAGCGCCTTCAGCACCGTGTAGCGCACGCAGCTGCCGGTCGAGCGGTTGACCCGCTTGGTATAGGCATTGGGCCGGTCGACCGGCAGATATTTGATGATCAGCCCGGCGAACAGGCCGGAGACGATCAGGAACGCCGCCACCGTGCCGCCGACGCGCACCGCAAGCAGGCGATGGTTGAGCAGCCACGGCAGCACGATCCAGCCGAGCAACGTCGCTCCCGGCACCGCGAGCAATTGCGCCGCCGGCCCGGCACGCACCTGCCACAGCAGCATCAGGCAGGCGAAGGTGACGAACAGCGCCACCGCGCTCCAGCCGATCAGTGCCGGCGAGCGCCGCGCCCGCCACGCGCCGAGGATCACCCCGAAGACGCCGACGATCGGCAGCGCCGCGATCGGAAAGCCGAGGCGGAACGGGTGTTTGTAGATCGGCTTGGCCTCGCGGACATTGTCCAGCCAGTTCTTCTGCAGCTCGGGCGAGACGCCCTCCGGCCGGCCGAGGCATTGCGGGAAGAAATGCACGAACCCCGCCGCGATCGCCGCCCCGGCCAGCACCGCCAGTCCGGCGCGGATCGCGCGGGCCTGCGGGTTGACCCAGGCGAGCAGGAACAGCAGCGCCCCCGCCGCGACCATCACCGCCAGCCACACCGGCGTCAGCGCATCGCAGCGCATCGCATAATTGGCATAGGAGGCGAAGGCCGCGAAGCCGATCGCGCTGCCGCCGCCAAGGCTGAGCGCATAGGCCTGCAACCGCGGCGCCTCGCTGCGGTCCCACACCCAGCGGAGCGCCAGGATCGCCCCCGCCATCGCGCAATAGGGCAGCATCTCCAGCCCGATCGCGAGGCTGACCGCGCTCGCCAGCCCGACCATCAGCCCGCCGCGCACGCCCTTGCCGTCGCACAGGCCGGCGACGGTGAGGCTGAGCATCGCGAGCTGCCAGCCGTGGTGATCGATCCGTTCGGGCAGGAACATCAGCATCGTCGCCGAGGTGCCGAGCAGGAAGACCAGCGCCAGCGGCCAGGCGCGCGGATCGATCAGCCGCCGCACCGTCGCGGCGACGCCGAGCATCGCGATCGACAGCGGCAGCAGCGGCGCGATCCCGCACGCCAGCCGCTCCGCCCAGGCGTTGCTGGTGAACAGGCGGAAGAACAGGATCAGCCCGGCGATCGGCAGATCGACGATCCGGCTCCAGTGAATGTCGAATCCCTGCGGCGGGTTGAGCCGGTAGTTGCGCAGATCGTACCAGCCTTGCCCGCCCAGCCACGCGCGCACCTGCATCAGCCGCATATTGTCGTCGGTATCGCCGAGCGACAGCCAGCGGACGAGGTTCCAGTCGCTCCACACGTACCAGATCGTCACGCCAAGCCAGACGGCGAGCGTCAGTGCGACCCAATGACGGACGATCGCGTCGTCGAGCCGACCGCGGGGAGCTTTGTTCACTGACGCGACTTTCGTTTTGGCCGTTTCGTTCCCGGCGCATTGCCTTTAGGGCGGAGCGGATGGCGATGGAAGCACCGGCACGGTTGGCAGCGATGCGCGACAGCGGCATGCTGGGGCAGATGATCCGCTTCGGCATCGCCGGCGGCATCTCGACGCTGATCTATTCGGCGGTCTACCTGCCGCTCACCGCCTTCGTCTTCCCGCGCGCGCAGGCGGTCTATGCCGTCCCCTTCGCCTTTGCGGTGGCGGTGACCGCGGGCTTCTTCCTGCACAGCCGGTGGAGCTTCAGGGGCCATGGCACGCGCCGCCGCGGCGGCTGGCAGCAGGCGCAGTTCGTCGCGGTGCAGGCGAGCGGCATGGCGCTCAACGCGCTCATCACCTGGATCGGCACCGCGCATTTCGGCCTGCCCGCCTGGGCGCCGTTGCTCCCCGCGGTGGCGCTGGCGACCATCCTCACCTTCATTCTCAATCGCTGGCTGGTGTTCGCCTGATATGGCCAAGGACTAAAGATGGATCGCATCGTCTACGACCGTATGGCCGCCCATGATTCCACCCATTGGTGGTATCGCGCGCGCCGCGACATCCTCAGCGACTATCTGACGCGCTACGCGGCCCTCCCCGCGGGCGCGCGCATCCTCGAGATCGGCTGCGGCACCGGCCACAACCTGCCGATGCTGGCGCAATTCGGTGCGGTCGATGCGATCGAGATCGATCCCGCCGCGCGGGCGATCGCCAGCGAGCGGCTCGGCCGCCCGGTCGGCGACGCGCCGCTGCCCGAGCTGCCCGGCGTCGCACGCGGCGCCTATGATCTGGTCGCGGTGCTCGACGTGGTCGAGCATATCGCCGACGACGTCGCCGCGCTGCGCGCGATGGCGAGTCTGCTCAAGCCCGGCGGCAAGATCCTGATCGCGGTGCCCGCGCACCAATGGCTGTGGAGCGCGCACGACGTCGTCAACCACCACCACCGCCGCTATTCGAAGGCGACGCTGGCCAAGGCGATCACCGCCGCCGGGCTCGCCCCGCGCAAGCTCACCTATTTCAACTCGCTGCTCTTCCCGCTCGCCGCGGCGGCACGGATCGCCGGGCGCCTGACCGGCCGCGACGACAGCGACGATTCGCCCCCCGCCAAGCCGCTCAATGCGCTGTTCGAAACGATCTTCCGGCTGGAGCGGCACGCGGTCGGCCGCGTACCGATGACGCCGGGCGTATCGATCGTGACGCTGGCGGTGCCGAAGCGCTGAGGGACGCTTATTCCGCCGCCTTGCGCTCCGCCGGCACTTCGAACTCGGGCGAGGGTTCGGCGGCGTTGAAGCCGAGGGTCGAATGGCCCTTCACCGGGCCGGCGATGTCGGCGACGAGGTAAAGCGGACGGCGTTTCGATTCGATGTAGAGCCGGCCGAGATATTCGCCGATCATGCCGAGCACGAACATCTGCGCCGCCGACAGCACCGTCACGACCAGCATCGTCGAGGTCCAGCCCTGCACCGGCGATCCTTCGAAGAATCCCCACAGGATGTAGAAGAGCAGCAGCAGCGACGCGCCGGCGAGGATCACCGAGGCATGGCTGGCGAAGCGCAGCGGCGCGGTCGAGAAGCCGGTGACCGCGTCGAAGGCGAGCCGCACCATCTTGCCGAGCGGATAATTGGTCTCGCCGGCATGGCGCTCGGCGCGGTCATAGGGAAACGGCACCTGGCGGAAGCCGACCCAGGCGACCATGCCGCGGATGAAGCGCGCCTGTTCGGGCAGCGACAGCAGCGCATCGAGCGCCCGCCGGCTCATCAGCCGGAAATCGCCGGTATCGAGCGGGATCGGCGTGTCGGTGACGCGATCGAGCACGCGATAGAAAGCGGCGGCGGTCGCCTTCTTGAAGATCGTCTCGCCCTCGCGCTTGCGGCGCACCGCATAGACGACGTCGGCCTGCTGCGCCGCCATCGTCGCGCGCATGTCGGCGAGCAGTTCGGGCGGGTCCTGCAGATCGGCGTCGATGATCAGGATCTGCTCGCCCGAACACAGATCGAGCCCGGCGGTCAGCGCCAGCTGATGGCCGTGGTTGCGCGACAGATTGATCGCCACCAGCCGCGGATCGGCGGCGCTGAGCCGCTGCATCACCGCCCAGCTGTCATCGCGACTGCCGTCGTTGATCAGCACGATCTCGTGATCGTCCCCCACCGCGGCCCGCGCCGCCGCCGCGACGCGGGCGTGCAACAGCTCGAGGCAGGCCGCCTCGTTGTAGCACGGGATGACGACGGAGAGCGCGGGGCGATACATGATGCGCCGGCTTTAGCGGCTCGCGCGTCCGTCATCCACACGTAACATCGTGCGCCGCGCCGTCAGCTATAGTCGTTCAGCTCGTCGCCGATGATCCGCACCACATGCAGCACGTTGGTCGACCCCGGCGTGCGGAACGGCACGCCCGCCATGACGATGACGCGGTCGCCGGCCTTGGCGATGCCGGTGCGCAGCGCCATCCGCTTGGCCTTGCCGACCATGTCTTCGAACGATTCGACGTCGCGGGTGTGCACCGCATGCGTGCCCCACAGCAAGCCGAGACGGCGCGCCGTATCCTTGTTGGGGGTGAGCACGAGGATCGGCACCGACGGCCGCTCGCGCGCGATGCGGCGCGCGGTCGAGCCCGAGGTGGTGAAGCAGATGATCGCCGTCGCCGAGGTGGTCTTGGCGATCTGCTTGGCCGCTTCCGACAGGGCGTCGGCGGTGGTCGGGTCGGGGCGCGTCACGGTGAAGTGGACGCGGTCGCCGTGCATCGGATCGCTCTCGACCGAGATGCCGATCGAATTCATCATCGCCACCGATTCGACCGGCCAGGCGCCCGCCGCGCTTTCCGCCGACAGCATGATCGCATCGGCGCCGTCGTAGATGGCGGTGGCGACGTCGGACACCTCGGCGCGGGTCGGCGACGGGCTCTGGATCATCGATTCGAGCATCTGCGTCGCCACCACCACCGGCCGGCCGAGCCGGCGCGAGGTCTCGACGATCCGCTTCTGCAACGGCGGCACGCTCTGCGGCGGCAGCTCGACGCCGAGATCGCCGCGCGCGACCATCACGCCGTCGCACATCTCGACGATTTCCTCGAGCCGGTCGATCGCCGCGGGCTTCTCGATCTTGGCGAGCAGCGCCGCCTTGCCCTGGATCAGCTTGCGCGCCTCGGCGAGATCCTCGGGCCGCTGCACGAAGGACAAGGCGATCCAGTCGACGCCCTGTTCGACCGCGAAGGCGAGGTCGCTGCGGTCCTTCTCGGTCAGCGCCGCCATCGGCAGCACGACGTCGGGAACGTTGAGCCCCTTGTTGTTCGACAGCGGGCCGCCGACCTCGACCAGAGTCTCGATCCGGTCGGGGCCGTGATCGGTGACGCGCAGCACCAGCTTGCCGTCGTCGAGCAGCAGGCGCGCGCCCGGCTCGATCGCGGCGAAGATCTCCTTGTGCGGCAGCTCGACGCGCGTCGCATCGCCCGGCGTCGGATCGCGGTCGAGCACGAAGGTGCTGCCATGGTCGAGCACCACCTTGCCGCCCTCGAACTTGCCGACGCGCAGCTTGGGGCCCTGCAGATCGGCGAGGATCGTCGTCGGCCGCCGAAACTTGGTTTCGAGCGCGCGAATCGCCTCGATCACCGCGACCTTGGATTGCTGGTCGCCGTGGCTCATGTTGACGCGGAAGGCGTCCGCGCCGGCCTGGAACAGCGTCGCGATCATCTCGGGTGAGTTGCTCGCCGGACCGAGGGTGGCGAGCACGCGCACTTTCCGCGAACGGGGCGCAATGGCAATGGTCATCGAAAGGCTCCTGGGGAATGGCCGCGCCCCCCTCTAGTCCCTATCTATGGCCGATCAACGTTTGAAAGACCCGCATGACCGACAAACTTGACGCGCTGCCCGATGCGGTCGCCGCCGCGGCCTTCCGCCGGCTGGTCCGCCACCTGCGCCATCGTACCGACGCGCAGAACGTCGATCTGATGGGCCTGTCTGGATTCTGCCGCAACTGCTTGTCCGACTGGATCGAGGAAGCGGGCGATCTGCCCAAGGCCGAGGCGCGCGAGACGGTCTACGGCATGCCGCAGGCAGAGTGGAAGGCGCGCTACCAGACCGAGGCGACGCCCGAACAGCTCGCGCGCATGGCGGACAGCGTGGCGCGCAACGCCCCCGCCGCCGAAGCCGCCGCACGGGGTTGAGCCCGGCGGACGAACCGCCTAGACGCCCGCCCCTACCGGCACGCGGCCGGTATCCTTTTTGGCGAATCATACAAGGACCGCAGGGCGCCTGCGGCGGGGTGGGACAATGGCGGAAGAACGGCAAGACGGCATGGGCGGCGGCCAGGTCGCGGCGGACGAGCTGCGCCTGCTGATCGAGCGCGCGGAACGGCTCGAGGAAGAGAAGAAGGGCATCTCGGACGACATCAAGGACGTGATGGCCGAGGCCAAGGGCCGTGGCTACGACCCCAAGGCGATCCGCAAGATCCTCTCCATCCGCAAGAAGAAGAAGGAAGAGTATCAGGAAGAGGAAGCCATCCTCGAAGTCTATATGCAGGCGCTCGGCATGATCTGATCGACCGGGGCGGCCTGTGGTCCATGCCGCCCCGCCGGTGACATCGCCGCGATCGGATCCGTCGACGTCGCCGTGGTGCGACGTCGCGGCATCTAGGCCGTGTCCACAGTCTCGGGGGAGTCACCGCGCTTGCCAAATCCCCAGTATTCCCGCGCAGGCGGGAATCCAGTGGCCAAGCAGACCGACGGCTTCCGAAGAAGAAACACTAGGCTCCCGCCTCCGCGGGAGCACTAAAAACATCACATCGTCATGCCGGACCGGTTCCGGCATCCACGGCTCCGCCGGAGCTTGCAGCCGTTGCTTTTGCGGCACTGTGACCCCGGAACACGTCAGGGGTAAGACTGCCCTCGACCAGGGCCGCTACCCGCCGGCGCGGCCGCAACGGGCCCTGGCCGCACCCGATCTCACCCCCGATCCAGCCGCCGCCCCAGTCCGACGAAGACGTAGATCAGCGGCGGCACCAGGATCGCCGAGAGCAGCACCTTGGCGATCATTTGGCCGAGCAGCAGCTCGCCGATCGGGAAGACGCCGGCGAAAGCGATCGTCACGAACAGCAAGGTATCGACGATCTGGCTGAGCACGCTGGCGATGCCCGCGCGCAGCCAGAGCAGCCCGCCGCCCTCGCGCCCCTTGAGCGCGGCGAAGATGGTGACGTTGAGCGTCTGCGAAATGCCATAGGCGACGATGCCGCCCAGCCAGATGCGCGGCGTGCCGCCCATCATCAGCGCAAAGGCGTCGCGCCGCGCCGGCTCCATGTCGGCGGCGGCGGGCACCGACAGCACGATCACCGACAGCAGGATCGAGACGATCAGCGGCACGAAGCCGATCTGCACCAGCCGCGTCGCGATGGTGCGGCCATGCAGCTCGGCGACCGCGCTCGACACGACGACGAGCAGCAGGAAGGCGAAGATCCCCGCCTCCACCGCGAGCGGCCCCAGCCCGACGAGCGGGCCGAGCGCCGACAGCGGCCCGAGCGCGACCTGTTTGTTGCCGAGCACGCCGGCGATGCAGACCATGCCGCCGTAGAAGATCGAAAAGGCGAAGAGCGAGCGGCTTACGCGAACCTGATTGTCCATCGCCGCGACGCTAGCGGCTTTCGTCGGCGCTGCAAACCAATCGCCATTCCCACGGACGCACGCGCCGGGTAGCATCGCGCGCAAAGCAGAGGATGCCATGGCCGAACCCCATAACGATCCCGCCGGCGCGCCCGATCTGGCGACGTTGCAGCATTGGACCTGGCTGCTCGGCCGCGCGCAGCAGATGATGATGGAACAGGGCATCGGCCTGCTCGGCGCGGGCGACGCGTCGCCGCCGCTCGTCCGCCAGACGCAGGATTATTGGCGCGATCACTTCGCCTTGTGGCAGCGCTTCGTCGATCCCGCCGCCGACCTGCCGCCGCCGCCGCAGTCGGAGGGCGATTCGCGCGACCGGCGCTTCAAGGCCGCGGCGTGGCGCGAGGACCCGTGGTTCGACTGGATCCGGCGCAGCTACAATCTGATCGCCGACCATCTGCTGCGCGGCGTCGACGCGCTCGACGGCGTGCCCGAGGCGCAGCGCGAACAGCTCCGCTTCGCCGCGCGCGGGCTGATCGAGGCGATGAGCCCGTCCAACTTCCCGCTCACCCATCCCGAGGTGGTCGAGAAGACGATCGCCACCAAGGGGCAGAATCTGCTCGACGGCCTGCAGCATATGCTCGCCGACATCGCCAAGGGGCAGGTGACGCATACCGCCGAGGGCGCGTTCGAGGTCGGCCGCAATATCGCGACGACGCCGGGCAAGGTGATCAAGCGCACCCCGCTCTACGAGCTGATCCATTATGCCCCGACCACCGAGCGCGTGCTGGCGACACCGCTGGTGATCTTCCCGCCATGGATCAACCGCTTCTACATCCTCGATCTGTCGCCGGAGAAAAGCTTCATCCGCTGGGCGGTCGACCAGGGCCTGTCGGTGTTCATGGTGTCGTGGAAATCCGCCGACGCCTCGATGAGCGACGTGGTGTGGGACGATTACGTCGGCGCGCAGATCGAGGCGATCGACACGGTGCGCGCCGTGCTCGACGTGCCGGCGGTGCATACGATCGGCTATTGCGTCGCGGGGACGACGCTCGCCGCGACGCTGGCGGTGCTCGCCGCACGCGGGCGCGACAACGCGGTGGCGAGCGCGACCTTCTTTACCGCGCAGGTCGACTTCACCGCCGCCGGCGAGTTGCGCCATTTCGTCACCGATGAGCAGCTCGCGCTGATCGGCAGCCTGTCGCCACAGGGCTTCCTCGACGGCCGCTACCTCGCCGCGACGTTCAACCTGTTGCGCGGGCGCGACCTGATCTGGAATTATGTCACCAACAACTATCTGCTCGGCGCCGATTACGCGCCGTTCGACCTGCTCCACTGGAACGGCGACACCACCAACCTGCCGGCGAAATGGCATTTGTCGTATCTCACCGATCTCTATCGCGACAACCGCCTCGTCCAGCCGGGCGCGATGACGGTGGCCGGCGAATCGATCGATCTCGGCCGGGTGACGACGCCCGCCTATGTCCAGGCGGGGCGCGAGGATCATATCGCCCCGGCGGAGAGCGTCTGGCGGATCACCCATCATTTCCGCGGGCCGCTGCGCTTCGTGCTCGCCGGATCGGGGCATATCGCCGGCGTCGTCAATCCGCCCGCCGCGGGCAAATACCAATATTGGACGAACGATGCGGCGGTGACGACGCTCGAGGATTTCGTCGCCGGCGCGTCCGAGACCAAGGGCAGCTGGTGGCCCGACTGGCGCGGCTGGATCGAGTCGCGCGGCAGCGACACCGTTGCCGCCATCGGTGCGCGGCGCCCCGGCGAAGGCGCGCTGCCGGCGCTCGCCGACGCTCCGGGAGACTATGTCCGCGCGAGATAGCTCCATTCTTGCTGCATTGCACAAACCGCGTTGATTTGGGCCTCGAAATTGGCTATTGTGCAGTGCAGCATGAAAGCTGGAGAAGGCCCGATGGACGATCGTTTGTCCAAGCCCGCCAAACGCGGGTCGAACCGCCCGCGCGTCGACTCGCCGCCGCGTCCCCAGCGCTCCCGTGCCAAGCCGACCGGCATCCAGCCGGCTCCGGTGCCTGCCGCCGATGCGGTGACGGCGCCGCTCCCCGTCGCGCCCGCCCCCGTTGTGGATGCGGCCGCACCGATTGCCACACCCGCAGCGAAGGAAGTCATCATGGAAACGATCGAGAACGTCACCGCCACGACCCAGACCGCGTTCACCGACGCGACCGACCGCGCCAAGGGTGCGGTCGACAAGAGCCAGAAGCTGCTCCAGGACGCCACCGAGTTCGGCAAGGGCAATATCGAAGCGCTGGTCGAATCGTCGAAGATCGCGGCACGCGGCCTCGAGTCGCTCGGCCAGGACGCCGCCGCCTATGCCAAGAAGTCGTTCGAGGACGCGACCACGGTCGCCAAGACGCTGAGCAGCGTCAAGTCGCCGACTGAATTCTTCAAGCTCCATGCCGATTACGTACGCGCCTCGTTCGACGCGCTCGTCCAGCAGAGCTCGCACAATACCGAGGCGGTGCTGAAGCTCGCCGGTGAGGTGGTGCAGCCGCTGTCGAACCGCGTCGCGCTCGCCGCCGAGAAGCTCAAGGTCGCGGCGTAACCCGCAGCCTTGCCTCGTTCGGGAAGGGCGGCCGCAGCGATGCGGTCGCCCTTTTCCTTGCGTCAGGCCTTGCCCCCCGCCCCCGGCATGCCATATTTCCCCGATCACATGACAGTTGAAGCGATCACCATGGCGGAACGCCGCGACGATGGGTCGGACGAGGGCACCGGCCTCGCCACCAAGACGCGCACGCGGACCAAGCAGCCGACGCCCTATCGCGTGCTGATGCTGAACGACGACTACACGCCGATGGAATTCGTCGTGCTCTGCCTGCAACGCTTCTTCCGCATGAACATGGAGGAGGCGACTCGGGTGATGCTCCATGTCCACCAGAAGGGCGTCGGCGTCTGCGGCGTCTTCTCCTACGAGGTGGCGGAGACCAAGGTCGGCCAGGTGATCGACTTCGCCCGCCAGAACCAGCACCCGCTCCAGTGCACGCTGGAGAAGGCGTAACGCCGTAGCGGCCCGGGCGCCGAGGCGCTCGGCGATCTGTCGGACAGCGTCGGCGGCGCGCGGTGACGTCGCGCCTGCCGCGTCAGCGGCCCTTGCGAAACGTTGGACGACAAGGCTTAGCCCACATTAAGGCGCCATCTCTGCACCTCTGCTCCGACGACAGGCCGTGGGAACAGGATGGTCACGCGAAGACGCAACGCGGCCGCGCCTGCCGCGTCAGCGGCTCTTCCCGCAAATGGCAGAATGAAAAACCGACATCACCACGGTCGGCCCCTCCTCGCGTCTTCGCGTGACCAATCAACGCCCGGCTGACTCCGGCTCGGACCGGCTCATAGTCTCATCCTGGCGAAATGGGACGGAAGACAGCGCGCCGACCGCAACACCTCCGCGCCTCCGCGCCTCCGCGTGAACCAGATTGCTTGCCGGTCGAAGCGCCGCGCGTGAACGCGGGAAGCTGTCGGCGAGCGCCCGACCCCATACGTCTCCGGCAAGAGGGTTTGCGCGGAGGCGCGAAGGGACAGTGTCTACCGCGGCCCCTCGCCTCCCCATGACGTCGGGAAGAAAGGGCTCCGCCAAGCCGTCCCGTCTTCCGGCCCGCTTATCGCGCCGGCGGCAGCCAGCTGAGGTCCACCCCCGCCGCTCGGGCGGAGTCGCGTGCGGTGTGATGCGCCGTGCGCAGCAGCGCCGCTTCGTTGACGAAGGTCATCCGGCCGCCGTCGCGCGCGATCAGACCCTCGTCCTGCAACTGGCGCAGCATGCGGTTGACGTGCACCGCGGTGAGGCCGGTGGCGTCGCCGATCTCCTCCTGCGTCAGCCCGAGGTGGAAGCTGTCCCCGCCGGTCCCGTCGACGACGCGCAGACGGTTGCGGATCTCGATCAGCAGCGCCGCGACGCGCGCCTTGGCGGAGGTGCGGCCGAGCCCGGCGAGGCGATCGGTCAACGCCACTCGCTCGATCTGATCGACCGCGATCAGCAGCGCGGCGAGCCGCGGATGCTCGACCGCGAGGCTGCCGACCGCAGCGCGGTCGACCGAGGCGACGGCGCATTCGGTCAGCGCGATCACCGTCTCGGGCGCGGTGCGATAGACCAGCCCCGCCATCGCGATCAGATCGCCGCGGAACAGGAAGCGGACGATCTGGCGGCTGCCATCGGGCAGGATGACATAGCTCATCATCGTGCCGCGGCGGACGACGAACAATTCGGGGGCTTTGTCATGCTCGCGCAGCAGCACGACGCCGCGACGCAGCGTCCGTTCGCGCAGTTCGAGACTGCCGAGCGCAGCCTTTTCCGAATCCGACAAATCGATCAATTCACCGAGACGCTCGGCAAGGCAACTTGTCGTCACGCCTTTGAAATCCCCCAAATATTTGCGCAGGACCTAGGTCGGGGCCAGGAACGGTGCATTAAAGCCGATCAACCGCTCGGGGATTAGTTGCACCGGCCCGACCGAGCCCGGCCATATCTGTGCCACTGGCCGCTTGCGTCGGCGCGGCGGCGCGTTAGACGGCGGGGATGGACCGCATCCTCATCCGTGGCGGCAACCGCCTGTCCGGCCGTCTCCGCATCTCGGGCGCCAAAAACGCCGCCCTGACGCTGATGCCCTGTGCCCTGCTCACCGACGAGCCGCTGACGCTGCGCAACCTGCCGCGGCTCGCCGACGTCGATGGCTTCGGCCATTTGCTCAACCAATTGGGTGCCTCGACGCGGATCGAGGGAACGCGGCCGGAGGATTTCGGCCGGGTGATGACGATCCGCGCGGGCAAGCTGACCTCGACCGAGGCGCCCTATGACATCGTCCGCAAGATGCGCGCCTCGATCCTCGTGCTCGGCCCGGTGCTCGCCCGCGCGGGCGAGGCGACGGTGTCGCTGCCCGGCGGCTGCGCGATCGGCAACCGGCCGATCGACCTCCACCTCAAGGCGCTGGAGGCGATCGGCGCCGAGCTCGAAATGGCGGCGGGCTATGTCAAGGCGACCGCGCCGGGCGGGCGGCTGCGCGGCGGCCGCTACCGCTTCCCGGTGGTGTCGGTCGGCGCGACCGAGAATGTCGTGATGGCGGCGGTGCTCGCCACCGGCAGCAGCATCATCGAAAATGCGGCGCGCGAGCCCGAGATCGTCGACCTGTGCAACTGCCTCGTCGCGATGGGCGCGCGCATCCAGGGGATCGGTACCGAGACGCTGGAGATCGAGGGCGTCGACCGGCTGCACGGCGCGACCTATGCGGTGATGCCCGACCGGATCGAGGCGGGCAGCTATGCCTGCGCCGCGGCGATCACCGGCGGCTCGCTCGAGCTGCTCGGCGCCAATGCCGCCGACATGCAGGCGACGATCGACGCGCTGCGCGAGGCGGGCGTCACCGTCACCGAGACGCGCGAGGGGCTTTCGGTCGAGGCGACCGCGCCGCTCGGCCCGATCTCGCTGTCGACCGCACCCTATCCCGGCTTCGCCACCGACATGCAGGCGCAGTTCATGGCGATGCTGTGCAAGGCGTCGGGGGCGAGCGTGCTCACCGAGACGATCTTCGAAAACCGCTACATGCACGTGCCCGAGCTGGCGCGGATGGGCGCGGACATCCAGGTCCACGGCCGCACCGCGGTGGTCAAGGGCGTCGACCGGCTGGTCGGCGCACCGGTGATGGCGACGGACCTGCGCGCCTCGATGAGCCTGATCCTCGCCGGCCTCGCCGCCGAGGGCGAGACCTCGGTCGCCCGCGTCTATCATCTCGACCGCGGCTATGAGCGGCTCGAGGAGAAACTGTCCGCGGTCGGGGCGGATATCGAGCGGCTCAGCGACGGCTGACGGCGGGATCGGCCGGGTGAGCCGGCCGCTGTCGGGTTTCGGGCGCGGTGTCGGGTCGACTGCGCGATCGCCATTCTGGATTCGTTTGACCGCTGACGGAGCATGACTCGGCCAGCTTCGGCAAAGTGTTGCGTCGTTTCACCGACCTCCCCGGCTAAGGCTGGGGTCCAGTGCGAAACACGCATATGCTCCAAACGGTGTCTACCGACTAAACCGCGACGTCACGCGAGCATTGCAGACGCTTTCCCAGTGCTCCCGCGCAGGCGGGAGCCCAGTGTTTCTTCTCGTCACGAGCCGTTGCCCTGCTGGGCCACTGGATTCCCGCCTGCGCGGGAATACTGGCATTTGCCGGCGCCCAACGTGAGTCTCGCATCGGTTTAGCCTTCGAAACGTCATGCCTCGCAAGGAAGAAGCGTGTCTCAACCGACTTAGAGCCCGACATGCCACCGCATCCCAACGACTGCGTGCAGCATGCGTCGACGTCCCCCGCAGCGCCCTGCCTCAGACCTCGCTGACCAGCAGCTTGTCGATCCGCCGACCGTCGAGATCGACGACCTCGAACCGCCAGCCCTGCTCCTCGAAGCTCTCGCCCTCGCCCGGCAGGTGGCGGAAGGCGGCGAGCGCAAGACCGGCGACGGTGGCGTAATCGCGGTCCTCGGGCAGGTCGATGCCGAGCCGTTCGGCGAGCGCATCCGCCGCCATCGTGCCCGCGACGAGCAGCGATCCGTCCTCACGCACCACGACCGAAGGCGCCTCGTCCGGATCGGCGTCGCTGGCGAATTCGCCGGCGATCGCGGCGAGCAAGTCGGCGGGGGTGACGATCCCTTCGAAATGGCCGTATTCGTCGTGGATCAACGCCATCGGCACCTCGGCCTGACGCAGCGCGATCAGCGCGTCCATCGCGTCGATCCGGTCGATCACCACCGGCGCCTTGCGCATCAGCGTGCGCAGGTCGAGCGTCTGGCCGCGGAACAGCGCCGCGGCGATGTCGCGCGCCTGGACGACGCCGATCACCGCATCGACCGATCCGTCGGCGACCGGCAGGCGGGTATGCGGCGTCGCCAGCAGCGTATCGCGGATCCCGTCCGGCCCGAGATTGCAGTCGAGCCAGTCGACGTCGGTGCGCGGCGTCATCACCTCGCGCACCGGCCGGTCGGCGAGGCGGACGACGCCCGAGATGATCGTCCGCTCATGCTCCTCGATCACGCCCGACTTCGAGGCTTCGGCGACGATCAGGTGCAGCTCCTCCGCGGTCACCTGATCCTCCGATTCGCGATTGAGGCCGAGCAGGCGGAAGACCAGAGCGCTCGACGAATCGAGCACCCAGACGAGCGGCGCGCAGACCAGGGCGATATAGCGCATCGGCAAGGCGACGAGCGACGCCACCGTCTCCGGCTTGCGCAGCGCGAACTGCTTGGGGACCAGCTCGCCGATGATCAGCGAGGCATAGGTGGTGATGCCGATGACCAATGCGAAGCCGAGCGATTCGGCGGTATGCGCCGACATACCCGCCGCCTGCAGCCGCGCCGCGGTCGGCCCGCCGAGGCTCGATCCCGAATAGGCGCCGGCGAGGATGCCGATCAGCGTGATGCCGATCTGCACCGACGACAGGAACTTACCCGGATCGGCGGCGAGGGCGAGCGCGGCGACCGGCCCCTTGCGTCCCGATCGCGCCATCGCCTCCAGCCGCGCCTTGCGCGACGAGACGATCGCCAGCTCGCTCATCGCGAACACGCCGTTGAGCGCGACCAGCGCGAGGATGATCACGACGTCGATCCAGGGGAAGGGCGGGAGCGGTGCCATCGGCGGACGTGTCTTTGCCGTACAACGCACGCGACGACAATGGCCTCGATTACGATCGTGCGAATATCCCCGTCAGCCGCGGTTCAGATCGCAGGCGGAACAAGCCGCTTCGGACCCGAGTTTTGCTCGACAGTGAAGATGAAGGGGTTGTCATGAAGTCCAAGTTGTTCGCCGCCGCCGCGCTCGCCGCGCTGGTCACCACCAGTGCCTGCACCACCGATCCCGAGACCGGCGAGCGCCGCATCTCGAAGACCGCGATCGGCGGCATCGGCGGTGCGCTCGGCGGCTATCTGCTCGGCGACCTCGTCGGCGGACGGCGCGACCGGACCGAGAAGATCCTCGGCGCCGGCATCGGCGGCCTCGCCGGCGCGGGCATCGGCGCCTATATGGACAAGCAGGAACGCGACCTGCGCGCCCGCACCGCCGGCACCGACGTGCAGGTGACGCGCGAGGGCGACAATCTGGTGCTCAACATCCCGTCGGGGATCACCTTCGCCTATGACAGCGCCGAGGTGCAGCCGCAGTTCCGCCGCACGCTCGATCAGGTCGCCGAGACGCTGTCGCAATATAACCAGACCTATATCGACGTGTACGGCCACACCGATTCGACTGGCTCCGACGCCTATAACCAGACGCTGTCGGAGCGGCGCGCGACCGCGGTGGCGGACTATCTCGCCAGCCGCGGCGTCCAGCCGGCGCGGATCGGCACGCGCGGCTTCGGCAAGACGCAGCCGATCGCCTCGAACGACACCGACGCCGGCCGCGCCGCCAACCGCCGCGTCGAGGTGAAGATCGTGCCGATCTCGCAGAACGACCTGCGGTGATGCCGGGGGGCTCGGGTCGAGTTGCCTTGGCCCGGGTCCGCCAGCTCATCCTGTGTTGCCCCGAAAGCGAGACCTCTGCGACAGTAGCAACCCGACCTGCTCACGTACCACCCCGGCGCCGGCCGGGGTCCAGTTTGATGAAGCCTTGCAATCAGTTACAACGGCCTCCCAACTGGGCCCCGGCCTTCGCCGGGGCGGCTTCGAAACTTTCGCAGGGGTCTCGCGAAAGCGGGAACACGGTGGCCAAGAAGAGCAACGTTTGTCGCTCCAGAGGAGCACTGGGCTCCCGCCTCCGCGGGAGCACTGCGTTGAGCAGTTCTCAATCGAGCGTGAGCGTTTCAAGCGTGATCAAATGTGGGCGTTCGAAAGAATGAAGGTCGGAATGCGGCCTTCCTAAACGTCGGCATCGATCGCCCCTCCCGCCCGGGCGAGCCCGGCGAAACTCGCGTCTTCATCAGCGCCTTGCCCTGTCCGTCAAAGCTCCACCGCGACCAAAAACCACGCGCCCGCGGTTGACCCGCCCATCGCCGCAGCGCAGCATCGCGGCCATGGCCACGCTCGACCCCGCTTCGCTTCCCCCGATCGCCAACAATCCCGACGTCCGCTTTCTCGGCGCGCAGCTCGGCGACGTGATCCGCAGCTATGGCGGCGAGGCGCTGTTCGAGGCGACCGAGGCGATCCGCCGCGCCTCGGTCGAGCGGCATCGCGGCACGGGCAGCAGCGACAGCGTCCACCAGCAGCTCCAGCATCTCGGCCTCGACGAGACGCTCGATTTCGTCCGCGGCTTCATGCTGTTCTCGATGCTCGCCAATCTTGCCGAGGATCGGCAGGGGATCGCGGCCGATGAGGGCGCCGACGTCGCCGCCGCGCTCGCCACGCTGGCGCGCGAGGGGATCGACCGCGAGGCGGTGCAGGCGCTGCTCGAACGCGCGCTGATCGTCCCGGTGCTCACCGCCCACCCCACGGAGGTGCGGCGCAAGAGCATGATCGATCACAAGAACCGCATCGCGCAGCTGATGACGCTCAAGGACATGGGGCATGACGAGACGCCCGATGGCGATCGCGTCGACGATGCGATCACCCGCCAGATCGCGCTTCTGTGGCAGACGCGGGTGCTGCGCCGCGAGCGGCTCTACGTCACCGACGAGGTCGAGACCGCGCTGTCCTATCTGCGCGAGGTGTTCCTGCCGGCGCTGCCCGCGCTCTACCAGCGCTGGGACCGGGCGTTCGGCGCCGAGGAAAACGGCTGGCGCGTGCCGAGCTTCGTCCGCCCGGGCAGCTGGATCGGCGGCGACCGCGACGGCAATCCCTTCGTCACCGCCGATTCGCTGCGCACCGCCCTCGCCCGCGCCTGCGAAGCCGTGCTCGGCTTCTATCTCGACGGCGTCCACGCGCTCGGTGCCGAACTGTCGATCTCGACCGAGCATGTCGCGGTCGATCCCGCGGTGGCGGCGCTCGCCGAGGCGAGCGGCGATACCGCCGAGAGCCGCGCCGACGAACCCTATCGCCGCGCGCTGTCGGGGATCTACGCCCGGCTCGCGGCGACGCATCAGGCGCTGACCGGCAAGCCCGCGCCGCGCCCCGGCCGGCTGAGCGGCGAACCCTATCCCGATCCGCAGACGCTGCGCGCCGATCTCGTCGCGCTCGCCCGCGGCCTGTCGGCGACCGAGGCGGGCGCGCTCAAGACCAGCGGCGCGCTCGGCCGGCTGATCCGCGCGGTCGAGACGTTCGGCTTCCATCTCGCGACGCTCGACCTGCGCCAGAACAGCGCAGTGCACGAACGCGTCGTCGCCGAGCTGCTCAAGGTCGCCGGGGTCGAGGCGGACTATCTGGCGCTCGACGAGGCGGCGCGCGTCGCGCTGCTGCGCCGCGAACTCGCCAATGCCCGGCCGCTGACCAGCCGCTTCACCGATTATTCGGAGGAGACCGCGTCCGAACTCGCCATCGTCCAGGCGGCGGCGGAGGCGCATGCCACCTATGGGCCGGCCTGTATCACCAATTACATCGTCTCGATGGCGCAATCGGTCTCCGACCTGCTCGAGATCAACCTGCTGCTCAAGGAGGTCGGGCTCTACCGTCCCGGCGAGCCCCCGCATGCCGCGGTGATGGCGGTGCCGCTGTTCGAGACGGTCGGCGATCTGGAGGCGGCGCCGCAGGTGATGCGCGACTGGTTCGCGCTGCCCGAGATCGCCGCCATCGCCGCCAAGCGCGGGCATCAGGAGGTGATGATCGGCTATTCGGACAGCAACAAGGACGGCGGCTATCTCACCTCGACCTGGCAATTGTCCAAGGCGTCGACCGCGCTCAAGCCGGTGTTCGAGGCGGCGGGCGTCGGCATGCAGCTGTTCCACGGTCGCGGCGGCGCGGTCGGGCGCGGCGGCGGATCGGCGTTCGCGGCGATCCGCGCGCAGCCGCCCGGCACGGTGCAGGGCCGCATCCGCATCACCGAACAGGGCGAGGTGATCGCTGCCAAATACGGCACCCGCGAAAGCGCGATGACCAATATCGAGGCGATCGCCGCGGCGACCCTGCTCGCCAGCCTCGAACCCGAACGGCTGTCCAACACCGAGAACGACGAGTTCTGCGCGGCGATGGACGCGCTGTCCGACACCGCCTTCCACGCCTATCGCGATCTCGTCTACGGCACCGACGGGTTCCGCACCTTCTTCCGCCAGATGACGCCGATCGGCGAGATCGCCGGGCTCAAGATCGGCAGCCGCCCGGCGAGCCGCAAGAAGTCGGACGCGATCGAGGATCTGCGCGCCATCCCCTGGGTGTTCAGCTGGGCGCAGGCACGCGTGATGCTGCCCGGCTGGTACGGCGTCGGCCAGGCGCTCGCCGCCTATCCGGACAAGGGCCGGTTGCGCGAGATGGCGGAGGGCTGGCCGCTGTTCGCCGCGACGCTCGCCAATATGGAAATGGTGCTCGCCAAGTCGGACATGGCGATCGCCGGCCATTATGCCGAACTGGTCGAGGATGCGGGCCTGCGCGAGGCGATCTTCGGCCGGATCCGCGATGCCTGGCACCAGACCCACGACGGCCTGCTCGCGGTCACCGGCCAGACGCGGCTGCTCGACAAGCATCCCGCGCTCGACGCGTCGATCCGGCTGCGGCTGCCCTATATCGAGCCGCTCAACCTGCTCCAGATCGAGCTGATGAAACGCCACCGCGCCGGCGAGGCCGATCCGCGCATCGGCGAGGGCATCCTGCTGTCGATCAACGCCGTCGCGACGGCGCTGCGCAACAGCGGCTGACGGATCGGAGAACGCGACGTACGGGCGCGCAGAGGCGCAGAGGACGCGGAGGTGTCCCGCTTTTTCTGCCGTATCGGTCTCGCGTCTGCGAATTTGGCGGGCGGTCGCCGATAAGAGGCAGCCTCTCTGCGCCTCTGCGCCCTCCGCGCCTCTGCGTGAACTGCGAAGGCGCCGCCGCGCGACCTAAGTTCGCACCTCCGGCAGGCACGCATCGACGATCTGCGCCGCCACCAGCGCGACGACGGCGCCGATCAGCATGTCGGTGAGGTAATGCGTCCCTTCGACCGGCGTCGCCAGCAGCATCGCCGCGACCAGCCAGCCGAGCCGACGCAGCGGCGGCGTCCGCCAGATCGTGCGCAGGTAGAGCGTCCCCGCCGCGGCGTGGAAGCTCGGCGCCGACACCAGCCCGCGCAACGCGCCGAGATCGATGACGTGGACGGTCCGCGCGCGCAGCGCCGGGATCAAATTTGACTGCCACGTCTCGCTCACCGGCATATAATCGACCGCACCGCGCCACAGATAGGAGAGCGGTCCGATCGCCGGCATCTGCGTGAACAGCGCTAGCGTCAGCACCGCGGCGAGCCAGAAGCTGGCGAGGAAGCGATGCGCCGCGATCCGCTGGCCGTGCGCGGCGAACCAGCCGAGCAGCAGCGCCGGCGTCAGGTAGATGCTCTCATAGGCCGCGACGCCGAGCCATTGCAGCGGCCGGTGCGCGGCGACGGTGCGATACCAGCCGAGCCAGTCGAAGCCGAGCGCCACGTCGGCACGGTGCAGCGTCGCATCGGCATAGCCTTGCGTCAGCGCCGCGAGCGGATAGCTCGCCACCGCGCCGGTCAGCGCGATCAGCGTGAAGACGGCATAATAACCGGCACCGTCGCGCAGGCCGTCGGCATGGCGCCAGCGCCGCAGCACCATGCCGCTGCGCAAGCCGAACAGGCAGACGCCGGCGAGCGCGAACGGCAGGTTGCTGCGGCTCCACAGGGCGACGTGCAGCCCGGCGCGATGCAGCAGCCAGGCGGTGACCAGCAGGCTCGCCCCGAGCGCGGCGACCACGATCGGCAGAGCGAAGCCGGCGCGGGGCGAGGCGCGGCGCGGCGGAGCGGCGGTCGACGGGAAGGATTGCGCGTGCAGCATGCGGCCTTGGCTCGGGTACGATCGCCGCTCGTCGCGTCGCCAAGCTGAAGAGGGGCTGAATCAAACGGACGCCGGACGACGCGCCGAAGCGCCGATCGCGACGAAAGGTGCATGGCACGGTGCGCCCGCATCTGTTAGCCCTGCTGCCATGCCCAGTTCGGCCGCCGCATCCGCCCGCGAGATCCTGACCCGCCTTCACGACGTGATGGCCGGCCGCAACCCGGCGCAGGCCAAGCTCAACGCCGTCGTCGGCATCATCGCCGAGGCGATGGATAGCGAGGTCTGCTCGATCTACCTGCTGCGCGAGGGCGTGCTCGAACTGTTCGCGACGCGCGGGCTCGATCAGGCGGCGGTGCACGTCACCAAGCTGGCGATGGGCGAAGGGCTGGTCGGCTCGATCGCCGAGGATGTCGAGGTGCTCAACCTCGACGAGGCGGCGAGCCACCCCGATTTCGCCTACAAGCCCGAAACCGGCGAGGAACGCTATCATAGCTTCGCCGGCGTGCCGATCATCCGCCGCGAACGCGCGGTCGGCGTGCTCGCCGTCCAGCATAGCGAGCAGCGCAAATATCAGGACGTCGAGATCGAGGCGTTGCAGACCGTCGCGATGGTCTTGTCCGAGCTGATCGCCAATGCCGGGCTGATCGA
Source organism: Sphingomonas kyungheensis (assembly GCF_037120395.1). Taxonomy (NCBI): domain Bacteria; kingdom Pseudomonadati; phylum Pseudomonadota; class Alphaproteobacteria; order Sphingomonadales; family Sphingomonadaceae; genus Sphingomonas; species Sphingomonas kyungheensis. The sequence continues at coordinate 45,672 of NZ_JBBBDM010000004.1, read as the reverse complement.
CACCGCCACCACCGGCGTCGACCGGCCGCAGTCGACCGCGGCGGTGCGGCTGCCCGGCCAGAAACTGGTCGAGGGGATGGCCTCGGGCCATGCCGTCTTCCACCAGCCGCGCATCGTCGTCGAACATACCGTCGCCGAGGATACCGACGCCGAACGCCACCGCGTCTATGCCGCCTTCGACAAGATGCGCGAGCAGATCGAGCGGATGACGCGCGAGGCGGAATTCGGCGTCGACGGCGAGCACAAGGAGGTGCTCGAGACCTACAAGATGTTCGCCTATGACGAGGGCTGGGCGCGGCGGATCAACGAGGCGATCGATTCGGGGCTGACCGCCGAGGCGGCGATCGAGCGCGTCCAGCAGCGCACCCGCCAGCGGATGCGGCAGATCGACGATCCGCTGCTCGCCGACCGGATGCACGATCTGGAGGATCTCGCCAACCGGCTGCTCCGCATCGTCTCGGGGCAGATGGGCACCGCGGCGCAGATGGGGCTGCGGCAGGACACGATCCTGATCGCGCGCAACCTCGGCCCGGCCGAGCTGCTCGAATATGACAAGCGGCGGCTGAAGGGCGTGATCCTCGAGGAGGGATCGCTCACCGCGCATGTCACCATCGTCGCGCGGGCGATGGGGGTGCCGGTGCTCGGCCGGGTGCGCGACGTGCGCCGGCTGATCGCGGAGGGCGATCTGCTGCTGCTCGATTCGGTTGCGGGCAACGTCTTCGTCCGCCCATCGGCGGCGATGGAGGAGGCGTTTGACGCGAAATTGACGCTGCGCCAGAAGCGCAAGGCCGCCTTCGCCGCGCTGCGCGACGTGCCGCCGGTGACGCGCGACGGCCATCGCGTCACTTTGATGGTCAACGCCGGGCTGCGCGACGACGTCGCCGCGCTCGACATCACCGGCGCCGACGGCATCGGCCTGTTCCGCACCGAATTCCAGTTCCTCGTCTCGGCGACGCTGCCGCAGCGCGAACGCCAGCAGCGCCTGTACCGCGAGGTGCTCGATGCGGCGGGGACGCGGCCGGTGATCTTCCGCACGGTCGACATCGGCGGCGACAAGGCGCTGCCCTATCTCAACAAGGAAGACGCCGACGAGGAGAATCCGGCGATGGGCTGGCGCGCGCTGCGCCTCGCGCTCGACCGCGACGGCCTGATGAAGGTGCAGGCGCGCGCGCTGATCGAGGCGGCGTCGGGGCGCACGCTCAACGTCATGTTCCCGATGGTCAGCGAGGCATGGGAATTCGCCGAGGCGAAGGCGCTGTTCGAGGCGCAGCGGGCCTGGCTCGACGCGCGCGGGCGGCGGGCGCCGCTGGCGATCCGCTACGGCGCGATGCTCGAAGTGCCGGCGCTCGCCGAGCAGCTCGACCTGCTTTTGCCCGATATCGACTTCCTGTCGGTCGGCACCAACGACCTGACGCAATTTTTATTTGCGGCGGATCGCGCCAACCCGCGGCTCGCCGAACGCTATGACTGGCTGAGCCCGTCGATCCTGCGCTTCTTGCAACGGGTGATCGGGCCGTGTCGTGACGCGGGCGTCGACCTTGGCGTGTGCGGCGAGATGGGCGGTCGGCCGGTCGAGGCCATGGCGTTGATCGGGCTCGGAATTGATCGGCTGTCGATTACGCCGGCGGCGGTCGGGCCGATCAAGGCGATGGTGCGCAGCCTCGATCATGCCGCGGTGCGCGCCTTCGTCGCCGAGCTGATCGCGCGTCCGCCGCGCGACATGCGCGGCGCATTGACCGACTGGGCGAGCCGCAACGGCGTCGATCTGGCCTGAAACGCTGCTGAACGGCGGGCCGGTTGCGTTGACTTGCGCCAAGGCATCGGGGAAGGTCTTTCCCGTCACCGATCCGCAGCCCTCCCTTGGAGACACGAATGGACGAGGTCGATCCCGGCCAGCCGAACCCGACCCCCGTTGCCCCGGCCCGCCCGGGTGAACGGTTGCGCCGAGCGCGGGAGCAGAGGGGCCTCAGTCTGGCCGAAGTCGCGGCACAGACGCGCGTGCCGCTGCGCCATCTGCAGGCGCTGGAGAGCGGCGACTATGGCCTGCTGCCCTCGCCCACCTATGCGATGGGTTTCTCCAAGGCCTATGCGCGCGCCGTCGACGCCGACGAGGTCGAGATCGCGCAGGACGTGCGCCGCGACCTCGACCGGCTCGGGCCGCGCCAGCCCGAATATGTCCCCTATGTCACCGCCGATCCGGCCCGCGTGCCGTCGCGCGGCGTCGCCGCGATCGGCGTCGGCATCGCGCTGGCGGTGCTGATCCTCGTCGGCCTGTGGTACGGATCGGGCCTGCTCCAGTCGAACGCGTCGCGCACCGAGGTCGCGAGCAGCGACGACACCGCGTCGCAGGCGCTCGCCCCCAAGCCGGCGCAGACCGCCGCACCGGCGATCCCGACCGGCGGACAGGTCGTGCTGACCGCGACCGACACGGTGTGGCTGCGCGTCTATGACGCCGACGACAAGAAGCTGTTCGAAGGCACGATGAAGCCGGGCGATCGCTATGAGGTGCCGGCGACCGCCAAGGACCCGATGATCAACGTCGGCCGCCCCGACAAGCTGACGGTGACGCTCAACGGCTCCGCGGTGCCGCCGCTCGGCGATGGTTCGCGCGCGATCAAGGACGTCGCGGTGAGCGGTTCGGCGATCGCGCTGCGCCTCGCCGGGCAACCCGCCGCCGCCCCCAGCGCGGCCGCGACGACCGCGACGACGGCCCGCACCGCGACGCGTCGCGACGCCGCCCGCCCCGCCAGCCGTTCCGGCAACCGCACCGGCGCCGATCTCGCCAGCGATCCGCTGCTGCCGCAAGAACCGGCCGCCGTTGGTAATTTCGCGCCTTAAGGCTGGCGACAGCCTGCCGGTTGCAGCTATGACCGCATCACGTTGACCCAAGCCGCGCCGGGGGGTGTTTCACTTATGCGTACGATCATCTGGGCGCTTGCCGCCACGTCCCTGCTGCCGGTCGCTGCCGCGGCGCAGAGCAACGTCGAAGGCCGCGTCGGCAAGCTCGAGAGCGAGATGCGCGCGGTGCAGCGCAAGGTCTTCCCCGGCGGTGCCGGCCAGTATCTCCAGCCCGAGATCACCCGCCCCGATGCGCCGCAGCCGGCGGGCGGCACCCCGGCGACCAGCGCGGTCGCCGACCTCACCGGCCGCGTCACCGCGCTCGAGCAGCAGATGGCGTCGATGACCGACCAGATCGAGCAGACCGGCTACAAGCTGCGCCAGCTCCAGGACCAGTTCGACGCCTATAAGCGCGCCAACGACGCGCAGTTGCGTAACCTGTCGTCGACCCCGGCGCTGGCGACGACGCCCGCCTCCGCCCCGCTCGGCGGCGACAGCGCGGATGGCGAACCGGCGCGTGGCCCCGCCCGGCCGGGAACGCCGGTCTCGGTCGCGGCGGCCGGTGATACCGCTCCCTCGGCGGCCGCGGCCAAGGTCGACAAACCCGATACCGGCGATGCCGCCGAGGACGCCTATCTCTACGGCTATCGGCTGTGGACCGCGAAGCAATATCCGCAGGCGGAAGCGCAGCTCAAGAAGGTCGTCGCCGACTATCCCAAGCATCGCCGCGCCAGCTGGGCGCAGAATTTGCTTGGCCGCGCCTATCTTGACGAGGGCAAGCCGAGCCTCGCCTCGATGGCCTTCTACGACAATTACAAGAAGATGCCGGATGGCGAGCGTGCCCCCGACAGCCTCTATTACCTCGCTCAGGCGCTGATGAAGCTCAACAAGCCGACCGACGCCTGCAAGGTCTATGGCGAGCTGACCGACGTCTACGGCAGCAAGATTTCTTCGAGCATGAAGGCTGATGTCCAGAAGGGCCGTACCGCCGCCAAGTGTAAGTGATCCCTTCGCCCTGGCGGCGGAGCGATTCCACCACGACGTCAACCGCGCGCTCGGCGGCGAGCCGCGCGGGACGATCCTGCTCGCCGTGTCGGGCGGCCCGGATTCGATGGCGATGCTGACGCTCGCCGCGGCGACCTTCGCCGGGCGGATCAGCGTCGCGACGGTCGACCACCGGCTGCGCGAGGCCGCGGCGGACGAGGCGGTGATGGTCGCCAACCATTGCGCCTTGCTCCACGTGCCGCATGCGACGTTGCTCCCGGTCGCGCCGATCACCGGCGCGAGCCTCCAGGCGGCGGCGCGGCAGGTGCGCTACCGCCTGCTCGCCGACCATGCCCGCGCCGTCGGTGCCGCGGCGGTGGCGACCGCGCATCATGCCGACGATCAGGCCGAGACCTTTCTGATGCGCGCCGCGCGCGGATCGGGCATCGCCGGGCTCGCCGGCGTGCGGGCGCGCGCGGTGATCGACGGGGCGACGGTGATCCGCCCGCTGCTCGAATGGCGTCGCGCCGAGCTGCGCGCGATCGTCCGCCGTGCCGAGGCGCCGTTCGTCGACGATCCGACCAACGCCGATCCCGCGCACGACCGCACCCGCTTCCGCCGCCTGCTCGACGCCAACGAATGGCTCGGCGCGCCGCAGCTCGCCCGCGCCGCCGCCCAGCTCGCCGAGGCGGACGGCGACGTGCGCGCGATCACCGACTGGCTCTGGTCGAGCCGCGCGACGGTCGACGGCGCGCAGGTGCAGATCGACATGGCCGGCCTGCCGCGCGAACTCGTCCGCCGCCTCGTGCGGCGCGGCATCGGGCTGGTGATCGAATCGGCGGCGATCGTCGCGCCGAAATGGAGCGACTCGGCCAATGTCGAGGCGCTGCTCGACGCGGTCGGCGGCGGCCGGCGCGCGACGCAGGCGGGCGTCGTCGTCCAGCCGCAGCGCGATCTGTGGCGATTCCGTCCCGCACCGGCGCGGCGAACCGCCGGATCGGCCGAATAGCCGGCTTCGTTCCATTGCCATTAACCCGCGCATGCCTATCTTGGCCGGCGAAAGGTTCCCCATGAACGATAACGACAAGCAGCCCCAGAACGGCGACGGTGGCAACGGCGGCAACCCCTGGATGAAGAGCCTGCTCATCTGGGTCGGAATCCTGCTGGCGCTGGCGCTGTTCGTCACGATGTTCAACGGACCCAATGCGGCCGGTGCGAGCAACACCGTCGCTTATTCGAAATTCCTCGACCAGGTCGACGAAGGGACCGTCAAGGACGTCGCGATCAGCCGCGACATCATCACCGGCACCTATTCGAGCGGCGAGAAGTTCCGCACCTATCCGATCCAGGACCCGACGCTGGTGCCGCATCTGCGCACCAAGAACGTGTCGATCTCGGCGAAGCCCGACGAGGGTACGTCGATGTGGATGCTGCTGCTCTATCAGTCGCTGCCGTTCCTGCTGTTCCTCGGCATCGCCTTCTTCGTCATCAAGCAGATGCAGAAGAACACCGGCGGTGGCGCGATGGGCTTCGGCAAGAGCCGCGCGCGGATGCTCACGCAGAAGGAAGGCAAGGTCACCTTCGACGACGTCGCCGGCATCGACGAGGCGCGCGCCGAGCTGACCGAGATCGTCGACTTCCTCAAGGACCCGACCAAGTTCGCGCGCCTCGGCGGCAAGATCCCCAAGGGCGCGCTGCTGGTCGGATCGCCGGGTACCGGCAAGACTTTGCTGGCGCGCGCGATCGCCGGTGAGGCGGGCGTGCCGTTCTTCACCATCTCGGGCTCGGACTTCGTCGAGATGTTCGTCGGCGTCGGCGCGAGCCGCGTCCGCGACATGTTCGAACAGGCCAAAAAGTCGGCGCCGTGCATCGTCTTCATCGACGAGATCGACGCGGTCGGCCGCCATCGCGGCGCCGGCCTCGGCAACGGCAATGACGAGCGCGAGCAGACGCTCAACCAGTTGCTCGTCGAGATGGACGGCTTCGAGGCGAATGAGGGGATCATCATCGTCGCGGCGACCAACCGCCCCGACGTGCTCGACCCTGCCTTGCTGCGTCCGGGTCGCTTCGACCGTCAGGTCGTCGTGCCGCGGCCGGATATCGAGGGCCGGATCAAGATCCTCGAAGTCCATATGAAGAAGGTGCCGCTGGCGCCCGACGTCGATGCGCGGGTGATCGCGCGCGGCACGCCGGGCTTCTCGGGCGCCGATCTCGCCAATCTCGTCAACGAGGCCGCGCTGATGGGCGCGCGCAAGGGCAAGCGCCTCGTCGCCATGGCCGAGTTCGAAGAGGCCAAGGACAAGGTTATGATGGGCGCCGAGCGCCGCTCGATGGTGATGACCGAGGACGAGAAGAGGATGACCGCCTACCACGAGGCGGGCCATGCGATCGTCTCGATCCACGAACAGGCGAGTGACCCGATCCACAAGGCGACGATCATCCCGCGCGGTCGTGCGCTGGGCATGGTGATGCGCCTGCCCGAGCGCGACAGCTACAGCTACCATCGCGACAAGATGTACGCGAACCTCGCGGTGGCGATGGGCGGCCGCGTCGCCGAGGAGATCATCTTCGGCTATGACAAGGTCTCGTCGGGCGCGAGCGGCGACATCCAATATGCCACCGGTCTGGCCCGCGACATGGTCACCAAATGGGGCATGTCGGACAAGGTCGGCCCGGTCGAATATGCCCAGCCGGAGGGCGAATCCTTCCTCGGCTATTCCTCGTCGCAGCCGGTGCGTATGTCGAACGCGACCGCGCAGCTGATCGATGACGAGATCAAGGGCATCGTCGAAGGCGGTCTGGCGCGCGCCAAGCAACTGCTCACCGAACATGTCGACCAGCTCCACCTGCTCGCCGGCGCGCTGCTCGAATATGAGACGCTGTCGGGTGACGAGATCAAGAAGCTGATCGCCGGCGAAGAGATCGGCCGGATCGATTCGGGGCCCAAGCCGAGTGTGCCGCGCGCCGGGACCTCGATCCCGAAGACGCGTCGTCCGGGCGGCCCGTTCGGCAATCCGGCACCGCTCGGCGCCTGATCGCCGGCGCGGTTCAGCGCGCTTTCAGTTTGTGACGGCTAGTCGGCGGCATTCCTTTCGGAGTGTCGCCGATGTCGCGTAAAGTTCTGATCGCCCTCGCCGTTTCTCTCGCCGCGGCTGCCCCCGCCGCCGCCGCGATGAGCGTCGGCACCTTCCTAGACCGCGCCGCGCCGCTGCGCGCCAATCCCTTCACCGCGCTCACCAACCCGGATTATCAGGTGCTCAAGGCGGAGGCGGACGCCGCCACCCGCCAGCTCCGCGCCGACAGCGCGGCGCGCGTCGCCGCCGGCAAGAAGCCGATCGCCTGCATGCCCGACGGCGCGAAGATCGGCATCCTGCAGATGCTCGGCGGCCTGGATGCTTTGTCACCGGCGGAGAAGAAACTGCCGCTCAAGGACGGCTATGCGCGGGTGCTGGCGAAGACCTATCCGTGCTGAGGGTGGCGCGGTGGCGATGCTCAGCGCGGCGCTGCGTTTCTGCAGTAAGGCTCGGTGTCCCGAACGGCTTCGAAACCCCTGCGACCGTCGCTCCTTTCGCCGCAAACACCAGTATTCCCGCGCAGGCGGGAATCCAGTGGCCCAGCAGAACAACGGCTCGCGGCAAGAAGGAAACCGGGCCCCCGCCTGCGCGGGAGCACTGATCGTTGCGGCGTCTCGACCCGCATCGGGCGCGCACGCCGCAAGATCATCGGCTATCCTTCCCACGGCGCGGCGGATGCCCGGCATGACGAATGGAGTGTCGGCAGCCTCCGCCGGCCAGCCGCGCCATCGCACCCGGCACCGGCCGAGCGGAAGACCGCCCTCCGCCCGCCGGACTCACTCCGCCCCCCTTGCACCGCGCCGACACAGCGCGCACAGCCGCGGCGATGGAGCGGCTTACCCGACGCAAGGTGATGATCGGCGGCGGCGTCGGGGTCGGGCTGGTCGTCGCCTGGGGCGTGTGGCCGCGGGCCTATCGCGCCAATCTCGCGGTCGCGCCGGGGGAGACCGGCTTTGGCGGCTGGCTCAAGATCGGTGACGACGGGCATGTCACCGTCGCGGTGCCGCAGCTCGAACATGGCCAGGGCGTCTATACCGCTTTGCCGCAGATCGTCGCCGACGCGCTCGGCGCCGACTGGCGCACCGTCGGGGTCGAGCCGGCGCCGCTCAATCCGCTCTACGCCAATCCGCTCGCGCTCGACGATCTGCTCGAAGGCGCGCTCAGCCGCCTGCCCGCCGGGTTCGCCGACACGGTGGCGCGGCGCGGCGATCTGATCGTCACCGGCGGATCGACCTCGGTGCGGATGTTCGAGGAGGATTGCCGCATCGCCGGGGCTTCGGCGCGCGCCTTGCTGTGCCGGGCGGCGGCGCGGCGCTGGGGCGTCGACTGGCGCAACTGCGCGGTCGACAACGGCTTCGTCACCTCTGCGGCGCAGCGGCTGCGCTTCGCCGAACTCGCCGCAGAGGCCGCACGCGAACGCCTGCCCGATCCGCTGCCGATCGGCGGCGAGGGCAGCGGCCGGCTCAGCGGCCAGTCGCTGCCGCGGCTCGACGCCCCCGCCAAGGTCGACGGCTCGGCCAATTTTGCCGGCGACATCCGCCTGCCCGACATGGTCCATGCCGCGATCCGTCAGGGGCCGATCGGCGACGCGACGCTCACCCGCGTCGATCGCACCGCGGCGGACCGGATCCGCGGCGTGCTCGCGGTGGTCGAGAACCCGCGCTGGGTCGCCGCGGTCGCGACCACCGGCTGGGCGGCACAGCGCGCGCTCGATGCGCTCGCGCCGCGCTTCACCAGCAGCGCGCCGTTGATCGACAGCGCCGCGATCACGCGCCGCCTTGCCGCCGCGCTCGACGCACCGGGCGAGACGATCGCCGCCAGCGGTACGATCGGCACGCTGCTCGACGGAGCCGGCGTGGTCAGCGCCGATTATCGCGTCGGCCCCGGCGTCCACGCCGCGCTGGAGACGACGAGCGCGACCGCGGCGTGGCGCGACGGCCGGCTCGAACTCTGGCTGCCGACCGCCGCCCCCGCCGCGGCGCGGGCCGCCGCCGCGCAAGTCGCCGGGCTGCGCGAAACGCAGGTCGTCATCCATCCGACGCTCGCCGGCAGCAGCGGCGCGACGCTCGACCCGCTCGTCGCCGAACAGGCGGCGTTGCTGGCGATGCAGCTCAAGCGGCCGGTGGCGCTGGTCTGGTCGCGCGGCGAGACGATCGCGCACGATCGCTTCCGCCCGCCGGCACAGGCGCGATTGCGCGCACGCCTGTCCGCCAATGGCGCGATCGCCGCCTGGAGTGCGCAGATCGCCGCGCCTTCGGCCGGTCATGCGCTGGCGCGCCGCCTGCTCCCCGGTTTCACCTGGGCGCTCGGCACCGGCGATCCCTATGCGGTCGCCGGCGCGCAGCCGCCCTATCGCATTCCCGCGCTGGCGATCACCCATCACCCCGCCGCGCTGGCGCTGCCGACCGGCCATCTGCGCGGCGGCATGCACGGCCTGACCGCCTTCTTCACCGAGACCTTCGTCGACGAACTCGCGCACGTCGCCGGCACCGAGCCGCTCTCCTACCGGATCGGCATGCTCGGCGGCGAGGCACGGCTGGCGCGCTGCCTCACCACGGTGGCGGCGCTGGGCGGCTGGAACGGCGGCGTGGCGGGGTCGGGCCAGGGCATCGCCTGCCACAGCCTGCGCGGCAGCCATATCGCGGTGCTCGCCGAGGTCGAGACGGCGGGGCGGCCGCGCGTCACCCGCCTCGTCGCCGCGGTCGATTGCGGGCGGATGATCAACCCCGACCTGGTGTTGCAGCAGATTGAGGGCGGGCTGATCTTCGGCCTCGCCCATGCCTTCGGGGCGAGCACAACGATCAGCGGCGGGCGCACCGACGTGCGCGGGCTCGCCGGGCTCGACCTGCCGCGGCTCGCCGATACGCCCGACATCGTCGTCGAATGTATCCGCTCGGAAGCACCGCCGGGCGGGGTGGCCGAGATCGGCGTCCCTGCGGTCGCGCCGGCAATCGCCAACGCTTTGCATGCCGCAACCGGTATCCGTCGTCGCGACCTGCCGCTAAGGTCCTGATATGCTGATCCCCGCCGACCATCCACCGATCCCGCCGCGCAAGGTGGGCGTGCTGCTCACCAATCTCGGCACGCCCGACGGTCCCGATGCGCGCTCGGTCAAACGCTATCTCGGCGAGTTCCTCAGCGACCGGCGCGTCGTCGAGATCCCGGCGATCGCCTGGCAGCCGATCCTGCGCGGCATCATCCTCAACACGCGGCCGAAGAAGTCGGCGCATGCCTATGGCCTCGTCTGGAGCGACGAAGGCTCGCCGCTCGCCGCGATCACCCGGCGCCAGAGCCGGGCGTTGCAGGGCGCGTTCGGTGAGCATGTGATCGTCGATCATGCGATGCGCTACGGCAACCCGCCGATCGCGGAACGGCTCGCCGCGCTCAAGGACGCGGGCTGCGAGCGCATCCTGATCGCGCCGCTCTATCCGCAATATTGCGCGGCGACGACCGCGACCGCCAACGACAAGGCCTTTGCCGCGCTGGCCGGCATGCGCTGGCAGCCGGCGATCCGCACGCTGCCGCCCTATCACGACGATCCCGCCTATATCGACGCGCTCAAGACGCAGGTCGAGATGCAGATCGCCGCGCTCGATTTCGTCCCCGATGCGGTGGTCGCCAGCTTCCACGGCATGCCCAAGCGCACGCTGGAACTCGGCGACCCCTATCATTGCCATTGCCAGAAGACCGCGCGGCTGCTCGGCGCGGCGATGGGTCGCGAGCTGGTCGTCGCCTTCCAGTCGCGCTTCGGCCCGGCGAAATGGCTCGGCCCGGCGACCGACGAGACGCTCGAGGCGCTGCCGGCGTCGGGCGTGAAGAAAGTCGCGGTGATCGCGCCCGGCTTCTCCGCCGATTGCCTCGAGACGCTGGAGGAGCTGGCGATCCGCGGGCGCGAGAGCTTCCTGTCCGCCGGCGGCAGCGATTTCGCCTATCTGCCGTGCCTCAACGACGGCGCGCCGGGCATGGCGATGCTGCGCACCCTGATCCGCCGCGAACTGTCCGGTTGGGTCGCCGACACGTAAAGTTACGCTACGGCCATTGCCAGTCTGCCGCCTGCTATTTAGCCTTATAGGCGAAAATCAGGAGAGACGGGCATGGCCAGAGTTGCGATCGTCACGGGTGGAACACGCGGGATCGGCGAGGCGATCAGCCTGGCGCTGCAAGAGGCGGGAATCACCGTCGCCGCCAATTATGCGGGCAATGACGAGCGCGCCCGCGCCTTCACCGAGCGCACCGGCATCCAGGCGTTCAAATGGGACGTCGCCGATTTCGACGCCTGCCAGCAGGGCTGCGCCGACGTCGCCGCGGCGCTGGGGCCGGTCGACATCGTCGTCAACAATGCCGGCATCACCCGCGACGGCACGATCCTCAAACTGACCTATGAGGCGTGGAAAGAGGTGATCGACACCAACCTCGGCGGCTGTTTCAACATGGCCAAGGCGGTGTTCCCCGGCATGCGCGAACGCAAATGGGGGCGGATCGTCAACATCGGCTCGATCAACGGCCAGGCGGGCCAATATGGACAGGTGAACTACGCCGCCGCCAAATCGGGCATCCACGGCTTCACCAAGGCGCTGGCGCAGGAAGGCGCGCGCGTCGGCGTCACCGTCAATGCGATCGCGCCGGGCTATATCGATACCGACATGGTCGCCGCGGTGCCGGGCGACGTGCTGGAGAAGATCGTCGCCAAGATCCCGGTCGGCCGGCTCGGCCAAGCGAGCGAGATCGCGCGCGGCGTCGCCTTCCTCTGTTCGGAGGAAGCCGGCTTCGTCACCGGATCGACGCTGAGCATCAACGGCGGCCAGCATATGTATTGAGACGACAAGGGGCCCGGCCACCACGGTGACCGGGCCCCTGCCCTCGATACGCTACACGAGAAGCCGTAGCCGCTCAGCGGCAGTAACCGGGGCGATCCGAACGTTCGACCGCGCGGCCGGCGAGCGCACCCGCACCGGCGCCGAGCACGGTGCCGAGCGCACGGTCGCCGCGCGTATCGATCGTGCGGCCGAGCAGGCCGCCGGCGATCGCACCGACGATGGTGCCGGTGGTGCCGCTGTTGCAGCGCTGACCACCGCGATAGCCGCGATCGCCGTAATAGCCGCGGTCGCCGCGATAGACGCGCCCGTCGCGATAATCGCGGGTGTCGCGATAGCCGCGGTCATACTCATAGCCACGGTCGTAGCCGTAATAGCCACGCTGCGCCGCGGCGGGGGTGGCGGGAACCAGGGCGGCGGCGGTCATCGCGAAGGCGGCGCCGGCGAGGCTCAGGGTCTTGATCATCTGTCGTCTCCCGAAACAAGGTCAACTCGGCGGCGGCCCGGTGGGCACCTGCCCGTCGTCGATGCACCCCATTTGGCCGATTCGCGTTGAGCGAAGCCTGAATGCGCTCGTTATCGTCCGTTCAGGCTATCGCCGCCGCAGGCTGCGCTTATGGAGGCGCGATGCGTCTGCTGTTCGTCGTCCTCGCCGTCCTGCTGCTCGTCCCCGGCTGGAGCGGCGAGGAGCGGCTGGCGCTGCTCGGCGACCGGCCGCAGCTGATCGCGACGCCGGTCGCGCTCGACCCGGCCGATCCGCACCGCCGCACGCTCGGTGCGCTCACCTATCTCGGCGGCGTCACGCTGCGCAGCCTCGATCCCGCATTCGGCGGCTATTCGTCGCTGACCGTCGTGCGCCGCGCCGACGGCGACCGCGTCACCCTGCTCAGCGACGGCGGCAATGCCGTCGCCTTCACGCTGGGATCGGACTGGCGACCGCGTGGGCTCCGCTTCGTCAACCTGCCCGCCGGCCCCGGCATCGGCTGGGAGAAGCGCGACCGCGACAGCGAATCGATGGCGACCGATCCGCACGGCACGATCTGGGTCGGGTTCGAGGGCGCCAATGCGATCTGGCGCTATGCGCCGGGCTTTGCCCGCGCCGAGGCGCAGCGCGCGCCCGCGGCGATGGCGCATTGGCCCGACAATGGCGGACCCGAATCACTCGCCCGGCTGCCCGACGGTCGCTTCGTCACGATCAGCGAGCAGCGCCATGTCCCGCGCGCGCGCTGGCGCGGCACCGATGGCGTGCGACTGGCGAGCCGCGAGGCACTCATCTTCCCCGGTGATCCGATCACCACCACGCCGCGCCGCTTCGCCTATCTGGTCGCGGGGATCTACGATCCCTCCGACGCCACCGCCCTGCCCAACGGCGATCTGCTGGTGCTCGACCGCGCCTTCCGGCTGCCGTACCGGTTCAGCAACCGCCTGTCGCGGATCCCGGCAGCGGCGATCCGGCCGGGCGCGGTGACGCGGGGCGCGCTGCTCGCGACGCTCGACGCGCCGCTGATCCACGACAATTTCGAAGGCGTCGCGACGACGACCGAAGCGGGGCGGACGATCGTCTGGCTGGTCTCGGACGACAATCAGTCGATGCTCCAGCGCACCCTGTTGCTCAAGTTCAGGCTCGACCGCTAGCGCTGATCGCCGTTCCGCCCCCGATAAGGCTGTATGGCGTCACCAGATCGGTTCGCGCAGAGGGCGCAGAGAGGGTGTGATTCGAATGGCGCCCGCCTGCTGGGCCGTGGCGCGACGATCGCAGCCACCGAAGCCGCGGGCGCAACGCCTCTGAGCGCAAAAGCTCGACGCCCGCGATCGCGCACAACAGCAAAGGGCGCGCCATGTGCATGGGATGACGCACGAAAGCCCGCCGCTCGATAGAGCAGCGGGCCTTTCGTCGCGGCAACCCGCAGTCGGGTTTAGGCGGCTTCCGCCGAGGTCGACGCGCGCTTCTTGACGATCTCGCGCTTCAGACGGCGGCACCGCAGCGACAGCTTGTCCTCGCTGGTCTTGACCAGCCAATTGTCGAGGCCGCCGTTATGCTCGACCGAACGCAGGCCGTGCGTCGACACGCGCAGCTTGACGCCCTTTTCGAGCGTATCGGAGATCAACGTGACGTTCTGCAGGTTCGGCAGGAACGTCCGCTTGGTCTTGTTGTTGGCGTGGGAAACGTTGTTGCCCACCTGCCGGCCCTTGCCGGTCAGCTCGCAAATGCGCGACATGGTTGTTATCCTGAATTCGGTTGCCCGGAAAGTCGGCGCCACTAGCGGCAAACGGCACGGTCGTCAACCGGCGGGGTGCCGGCCCGGCAGCGCAACGACACCGCGCGACGCAACGAAAGTTGCCGCCGCGGCGTTGTTACGCTATCGTAAAGGTCCTTGCTAGGGGGAAATAGGCATGCGCACGTTGCTGGCTCTCATCGGGGTCGTCGCGTTGATCGTCGTCGCATTGATGCAATTCGGCCTCATCAGCATCGACCAGACCGCGCCCGCCGTGGTCAAGGCTCCGGAATTCAAGGCGGATGTCGCACGCGTCACCGTCGGCACCGAAAACAAGACCGTCGCCGTGCCGACCGTCAACGTCGAAAAGCCCGGCAACGCGCAATAGCCTTTACCCGCCTGGCGAGTCGCGGCAGGGCGGACCGATGTTCCCGCTGCCGATCCCGATGCGCCGCGCACTTGACGCCGCCGCCACGGCGGCGCGGGACGGCGAGGTGCCGGTCGGCGCCGCGCTGGTCTGGCAGGGCGAGGTCATCGCGGTCGCGGCCAACGCACCGCGCACGCTCTGCGACCCGACCGCCCATGCCGAGATGCGCGTCATCCGCGCCGCCGCCGCCGCTTTGGGGCGCGAACGGCTGGAGGGAGCCGAACTCTGGGTGACGCTCGAACCCTGCGCGATGTGCGCCGGCGCGATCGCCCACGCCCGCATCGCGCGCCTCTATTACGGCGCGAGCGACGCCAAGGGCGGCGCGGTCGAACATGGCCCGCTGCTCTTCACCCAGCCGACGCTGCACCACCGGCCGGAGGTCTATGGCGGTATCGGCGAGGGCGAGGCGGCGGCGCTGCTGCGGGCGTTCTTCCGCGCGCGGCGGTGAGCGGGGGTGAGACTGAACTCGAGAGGCTCGCGCACGGTTTCTTGCCTGTTTGGCCCCCTATGAACAGCATGGCCAGCGCGGCGAACGGCGCGACTCGAGAAATCCAGAGATGTCAGAGCGAACCTTATCGCGTCGTCTGGCCTACAGCTCGATCCGTGGGAGATGGCGAGGTTGCGACCTTTTCAGCATTGTGAAGTATCGCACGACCTCAGATGATGGGACTCAAGGCGTGCCTCTTAAGGGCCCGGGCTTACCGATGATGGGCCGATACGGTTCGGTTGCCCGCAAGCCACGGAAATCATAAGCAACCCCGTGGTTGCCCCTCACGGCAACCGAAAGGTTGCCGATGTTACCGAAGCCTGTTCAAGCCGCGCGTCTCTTCGCCGTCCTCGCCGATCCGACGCGGCTGTCGCTGCTCATCACCCTGCGCAGCGGACCCGGCCGCCCGATCGCGCGCCTCGCCGCCACCGCCGGGATGAGCCGGCAGGCGGTCTCCAAACACCTGCGGATCCTCGAAGACGCGGGTCTGGTCACCGCGGAACGCCTCGGACGGGAAACGCATTACAAGAGCCGGCCCGGCGCGCTCGACGCCGCACGGCGCACGCTCGATGCGATCGCCGGTGACTGGGCCGCGCTCCGCCCGCCACCCGCCGCCTGATCGTCGCCCAACAAAAAAGGCGCGGAGCCCGGCTCCGCGCCTTCCGGTATTCTCACGGCAGCGACGTTTACGCCGCTTCGCCCTCACCCTCGCCTTCGGCCGCCGCACCCGCCGCCGGTCGCTCGAACCAGGCCTCGACCTCGCCCGACAGCTTGAGCGTCAGCGGACGGCCATGGCGATCGACCTTCTTGCCGAGCGCGACGCGGATCCAGCCCGCCGGCCGGTCATATTCCTCGACGTCGCGGCGTTCGACGCCCTTGAAGCGGATGCCGATCCCGCGCTCGAGCGCGGCCTGGTCGAAATGGGGGCTCGACGGATCGGTCGACAGGCGATCGGGGGGCGTATCGGTCATGGCGCCGCGCTTAGCGGTATCGTCCGTGCCCCGCTACGAAAAAGCGGCGCGGAGGAAACCCCCGCGCCGCCTTCCCGACGAAAGTGTCGAGGCTCAGTAACCGTAGCCGTAGCCATAGTTCGGGCCATAGTCATAATAGCGCTCGCGAACGACGACCCGCGGCGGCGGGGGCGGCGGCGCGTAATACCGCTCCTGATACACCACCCGCGGCGGCGGCGGCGGCGCGTCGTAATAATAACCGCGGTCATAATAGCGGTCGCGGTTGCTGCTAGCCACCGCGGCGCCGATGCCGAGCCCGACGATCCCGCCGAGCAGCGCGCCCGCGGCGACATTGCCGCCGCCACGATGGTGATAGCGATAGCCACCCCAGCGCTGCGCATCCGCCGGTGCCGCGGCGGTCAGCGCGGTCGCGGCGAGGGCGATACCCAGTCCGGCCTTCTTCAACAAAGCGTTCATCACGTCGAACCTCCTCAAACACGACGCTCGGAGTATCTGGTCCAAACGCACAGAGCGGCGATCGTGTTGCACCCCGTTTAGGCGAGTCGGGCTGAATGAGGCCGGAATGCGGCGTTCATCGGCGGTTTAGCCGCCAATCAATTGATCCACCCGCCGTCGATGACATGCACCGCGCCGGTGGTGAACGCCGCCTCGTCGCTCGCCAGATACAGCGCCAGCGCGGCGATCTCGTCGGCCCGGCCGAGCCGCCCCATCGGCTGGCGCGCGACGAACGCCGCCTGCGCCGCCGCATAGTCGCCGGTGTCGTGCAGCCGCTGCTGCAGCGACGGCGTATCGACCGTTCCGGGGCAGATCGCGTTGCAGCGGATGCCCTGACCGACGAAGTCCGCCGCCACCGCCTTGGTCAGCCCGATCACCCCCGCCTTGGTCGTGCCATAGGCGAAGCGGTTGGGGATGCCCTTCACCGAGCTGGCGATCGACGCGACGTTGACGATCGCGCCGCCGCCACCCGCCAGCATCGCCGGCAGGAAGGCGCGGACGGTGCGGTACATGGCCGTCATGTTGATCGCCAGCGCCTGCGCCCATTCCTCCTCGCCGCAATCGAGGATCGTGCCGGCGTGGACGATACCCGCGACGTTGGCGAGCACGTCGACCCGCCCGATCTCCGCCGCCAGCGCGGTCACCGCCGCGCCATCGGTGACGTCGAGCGCGCGGGTCTCGCACCCGGCGATCCCGTCGAGCGCGTCGAGGTCGCGGTCGGTCGCGATCACCCGCGCGCCCTCGGCGGCGAACCGCTCCGCGGTGGCGCGGCCGATGCCGCGTGCGGCGGCGGTGACCAGCGCCACCTTGCCGTCCAGTCGTTTCGTCATGCTGCTGTCCTGCGTTGGGCGATCGGCAGGCAGGCCGGGCCGATCGGGTCGAAAGCCTTGTAGGTGAGGATGAATTCGCGATGGCCGAGGTCTTCGGACACGCTGCGCCGGCCGCCGGCGACGGCGATCACCGCATCGACGATCTCCGCGCCCACCTCGTCCAATGTCGCCGCGCCTTCGAGGATGCGGCCGGCGTTGATGTCCATGTCGGCGGCGAGCCGACGTGCCGTCTCCGGATTGGCGCAGACCTTGATGACCGGCGCGATCGCCGATCCGACCACCGATCCGCGCCCGGTGGTGAAGATCGTCAGGTGACAGCCGCAGGCGATCATCTCGACGATCTCGGCATTGTCGGAGATATTGGGGAAGCCGAAGCGCGGCTCGCCGTCGGGCACCACGTCGAGCAGGTAGAGCCCGCCCGCCGGCGGCACGTCGCCCGGCTTGACGATACCGCTGATCGGCGACGATCCCGATTTGGAATAGGCGCCCATCGACTTTTCTTCCTGCGTCGTCAGCCCGCCCTCGGCATTGCCGGGCGCGAAGCTGCCGAAGCCCATGATCGTATAATAACGCTCCGCCTTGGCGACGCTGTCGACCAGCGCCTGCCCCAGTTCGGGGGTGACCGCGCGATCCGCCATGATCGCCTCGCAGCCGACCAGCTCGCCCGTCTCCTCGAACAGGCAGGTCGCGCCCGCGCCGACCAAAGTATCGAAGGCGCGGCCGACCGCGGGATTGGCGGTGATGCCGCTCGTCCCGTCGGAGCCGCCGCAGATCGTGCCGATCACCAGCTCGTCGACGCCCATCGCGACGCGCGGCACGTCGGCGATCTGCGCCTGTACCCGCGCCACCGCGGCGAGCCCGGCGGCGATCGTCGCCGCGGTGCCGCCCGCCTGCTGGATGACGAGCAGCTCGACCGGTCGCCCGCTCGCCGCGACCACCGCCTGCAACCGCTCGCGGTCGAAGCTCTCGCAGCCGAGCGAGACGATCACCAGCCCGCCGACGTTGGGATGCGTCGCCACCGCCTCCATCACCTTGGCGGCATAGGCATTGGGATAACAGCCGGGAAAGCCGATCAGGTGGACGTCGGGGTCATCGGCCTTGTCGACGATCCGCCGCGCGACATGATGCGCGCATTCGACCAGATAGGCGACCGCGACGGTGTTGCGGATGCCCTTGCGCCCGTCGGCGCGTGCGAAGCCCTGGATCATGCCCGCGTCTCCGTCACCGTCGCGCGGGTGTGGCTGGCGATATAGTCGCTTTTCATATTGTGCATGTGGACCCATTCGCCGGTTGCGGCGGCCGCGGTCATCGACCCGATCGGCGCGCCATATTTGATCACCTTGTCGCCGGGAGACAGCGGCACGCGCGCCAATTTGTGGCCGACGGTGATGCCCTCGCGCGCCGGCACGGTGCCGCCGCCGATCGGCAGCACGTCGCCCGCCGCGATCGGCGCGACGCAGATCATCACATTGTCGTCGGGGTGGAGCAGGATCAGCTGGTTCATCGTCTCTTCGGGTCGTTGCGCAGGCGCGGAGGGATCGAGCGCCGCCCAGGCGGGCCCGGGAACAGGCGTGGCGATCCGCGCGACCATCGCCGCGACCTGATCGATGCCGACCAGACCGGCGACGACGCAGGCGACCGCCGGGTGGCGCAAGGGAAAGTGCAGCGCCGCCGCCGGCAGCGCGACGCCCACCGCGCGGCAGGCGGCGGCCAGCGCGCGCGTCCGCGCGACGATCGCCGCATCGGGCGCGGCATAGTCGTAATGCAGCGCCGCGGGATCGACCGCCTCGGGATCGGCGGCGAGGATGCCGCTGTTATACGGCCCGCCGATGATGACGCGCACGCCCCGCTCGACGCAGCGATCGAGCAGCCGCGCCGCGCTGCGGTCGAGCAAGGTGTAGCGGCCGGCGAGCAGGATGACGTCGAGGTCGATATGGTCGAGCACTTCGTCGCACACCGCGATCTCGTTGACGCCGATACCGATCCCCCCGACCGCGCCGCTCCGCTGGAGCTCGAGCATCGCGCCATGCCCGCCGTCGAGGAAGGCGGCGAGGTGGCGCGGATGATCGTCGCCATGCGTCAGCCGGCCGAGATCGTGAGCGAACAGCAGATCGACGCGCGCGCGCCGCAACCGTGCGAGGCTGTCGCCGAAGGAGGCGCGGATCCCCTCGGCGCTGTAATCGAACACCGGCTCGAACGGATCGGCATCGACGAAGCCGTGGCGCGTGCCGCCGGCTGCGCACGGCACGAGCCGCCGCCCGACCTTGGTCGAGACGCGGGCGCCGCCGGCCGGATCGTGGGCGGCGAGCGCCGCGCCGAGCCGCCGCTCGGCAAGTCCGAAGCCGTAATGCGGCGCGGTGTCGAAATAGCCGATGCCCGCCGCCAGCGCCGCGGCCACCGTCGCCAGCGCGGCGTCGTCACCAACCGCGCGGTAGAGGTTGCCGATCGCTGCGGTGCCCATGCCGAAGCGCGGCAGTGCCGGCATGCTCATGCCGTCACCCGATCGTGGCGGTGCAGCCGCGCGAACAGCGCGACGCCGACGAAACACGCCGCCGGCACCAGCATCGCCGCGCGGATCGAGCCCAGGTCGGAGACGAGGCCCATCAGCGCGGTCAGCACCGCGCCGCCGATGATCGCCATCACCAGCATCGACGCGCCCGGCTTGGTCAGCGGCCCGAGATCGCGCAGCGTCAGCACGAAGATCGTCGGATACATGATCGACATGAGCGCGCTCGACAGCACCAGCGCCGCGACGCCGACCAGCCCGCCGAGCGTCCCCGCGACGACGCACAGCCCCGCATCCGCCACCGCGAACAGCAGCATCAGCCGCGCGCCCGACATCCGCGCCATCAGCGCCGCGCCGACAAACCGCCCCGCCATGAACAACGCCAGCGACACGGTGAGCAGCCACGCCGCGCGCTGCGTGCCGAGCGACGGCAGCTCGACCGCGACATAGCGGATCAGGAAGCTCCACACCCCGACCTGCGCGCCGACATAGAGGAATTGCGCACCGACACCGGCAAGATAGCGCGGCGAGGCGAGCAGCTTGCGATAGGCGCCCGGCGTCCGCGCCTCGGGCGCGCTCGGCTGCGTCGCCACCGCCGGGAAGCGCGTCGCGACGATCACCGCCGCCCAGGCGAAGACGAGCAACGCGATCGCCAGATAGGGCAGCCGCACCGCCGAGGCCGCGGCGACGTCGCCGGCGCGCTCGTCGGCGAGGATGAAGGTCGCACCGAGCGACACGCCGGCGATCGACCCCAGCGGATTGAACGCCTGCGCCAGATTGAGCCGCCGCTCGGCACTCGCCGCGCTGCCCAGCGCCGCGACCATCGGATTGGCCGCGGTTTCGAGAAAGGCGAGCCCGCTGGCGATGACGAACAGCGCGAGCAGGAAGAAGCCGTAGCTCAGCATCAGCGACGCCGGCCAGAACAGCAGCGCGCCGAGGCCGAACAGCACCAGCCCCTGCACCACCGCGGTCTTGTAGCCGAACCGCTGCATGACGATCGCACCGGGAATCGCGAAGCAGAAATAGCCGAGATAGAAGGCCGACTGGACCAGCCCCGATTGCAGGTCGCTCAGCGTGAACACCGCGCGGAAATGGGCGATGAGGATATCGTTGAGGTTGTTCGCCATGCCCCATAGAAAGAACAGGCCGACGGTGAGCAGCAGCGCGCGCCGGCTGGCCGGTGGTGCGTCCTGGTGCGGCAAGGCGACATGCGGGGTCATAGGGCTCTCTCCACGGTCCTCTACGAACGTCTCGCGGTCCGCGGGATGACCGGCAGGCTAATCGCTCCTACCGTGATATGAAATATAAAAATGACTTTCACGGGCGGATTTCGCTTGCCAGCACTGCCCCAAACATTGTGCATAGGCCGATAAGCGCCGGATCAGGCGCCAAATGCCGGGGGAGGTGGATGACGGACAAGGCACGCTATCAGGCGCCGGCGCTGACCAAGGGGCTCGAAATCCTCGAGCTGCTCGCCGCGTCGAGTGTTCCGCTGACGATGTCCGACGTCTCGACCGCGCTCGGCCGGTCGGTCAGCGAGATTTTCCGCATGCTGCAGGTGCTCGAGATGCATCGCTATATCGCGCGCGGCGACGATGGCTATCGGCTGACCAACCGCCTGTTCGCGCTGAGCATGGGGCAGCCGCCGGTCCGCGATCTGGTCAGCAGCGCGCTGCCGGTGATGCGCGCGCTGGCGCGGCAGACCGGGCAAAGCTGCCACCTCGCCGTCGTCTCGGGCGCGGAGATGGTGGTGATCGCCGGGGTCGAGGCGCCGGGCCTGTCGGGTTTCGCGGTGCGGATCGGCTATCGGCGACCGCTGCACCGGTCGGCCTCGGGGCGGATCCTGCTCGCCTTCCAGCCCGAGGCGCAGCGCGCCGCGATGCTCGACGAGGTGCGCGCCACCGGCGATGCGATCGACGACGACGCCCTGGCGGCGCAGCTCGCGGCGATCCTCGCCGAGGGCGGCGGTGCGACGCCGAGCCCGCTGCTCACCGGCATCACCGATCTGTCTGTGCCGATCCTGTCGCATCGCGCGGCGCGCGCGGCGCTGACCATCCCGTTCGTTGACGGGCCGGGTGCGCTCGTCGGCATCGATGCGACCGAGGCCGCGCTGCGCGATGCCGCCGCCGCGATCGCCCAGGCGCTCGACCCGGCGCTGGTCGGCGAGACGCCGCCCGCCGACGCCGCGTGATCCGCGCGCTCGTCCTCGCCGGTGCGCTGCTCGCGACGGGCGTGCAGGCGCAGGACTATCAGAGCGCGCCGCCGCGCCGCACCGCGGTGGCGAAGGACTGGGGGCCGTGGCTCGGTCCCTATCGCGACCGGCTGGTGCCGGTGCTGATGGAGGATTTCGGCGAACGCTATCTCTACGCCCCCGCCAATGCCGCATTGCCGCCGCCGCGCACCGGCGAGCGGCGCGTCGTCTTCCTCGGCGATTCGATCACCGACCGGTGGAATCTCGCCGGCAGCTTTCCCGGTCAGCCCTATGTCAACCGCGGCATCGGCGGGCAGGTCACCGCGCAGCTGCTGCTCCGCTTCTATCCCGACGTTGTCGCGCTGCGCCCCGCCGCGGTGGTGATCCTCGCCGGCGTCAACGACGTGCAGGGCGTGCTGCAGCAGGAAACCCCCGAGCAGATCGAGGAACATTGGCAGGCGATGGCCGATATCGCCGATGCGCACGGCATCGCCGTCGTGTTCGGCGCGCTGCTCCCGGTCAACGATTATACCCCGGCGGCGCGCGACGTGGTGCGCGAACGCAAGCCCGCGGAGTTGCGCACGCTCAATGCCTGGCTGCGCGACTTCTGCCGCCGCCGCGGCTATGCATTCGCCGATTATCCCGCGGTCCTGTCCGACGATCGCGGGATGATGCGCCGCGATCTCACCGCCGACGGTATCCACCCGCTCGCCGCCGGCTATGCCCTCATGGCGCCCGTCGCGCGCGCCGCGATCGACCGGGCGCTCGCCCGCCCCAGCACAAGGAAGCCCTGATGCGTTACGCCCTGCTCGCCGCCCTCCTGATCGCCGGCCCCGCCGCGGCGCAGACCAACGTCCCCGGCGATCCCTATGCCGGCGACCCGGTCGGCATCGTCGCCGACCCCTGCCCCGTCCACCCCAAGCCGGAAGGCGCCGGCTGGCAGATGTGGAACCTGCACATGCTGACCCGCGACCACGGCCAGCTCTGCCGCTACCGCGCGCAGAATGCCGCGCTGACCGAACCGGTGCGCGTCGTCTTCATGGGCGATTCGATCACCGACAATTGGATCGGTGCCGATCCCTCGCTGTTCACCAAGGGGCTGGTCGATCGCGGCATCAGCGGGCAGACGACGCCGCAGATGCTGCTGCGCTTCCGCCAGGACGTCCTCGCCCTGCATCCCAAGGCCGTGCACATCATGGCCGGCACCAACGACATCGCCGGCAATACCGGCGCGGCGACGATGGAGACCGTCCAGGGCAATATCGAGACGATGGCCGAACTCGCCCATGCGCACGGCATCAAGGTGATCCTCGCCTCGGTCCCGCCCGCCGCCGCCTTTCCGTGGAGCCCGGACAAGCGCCCGGTGCCGCAGATCGCCGCGCTCAACGGCTGGCTGCGCGGCTATGCCAAGGCGCATGGCTATACCTATGTCGATTATCATGCCGCGCTTGCCGATGCGGCGGGGGGCATGAAGCCGGGGCTGGCCAGCGACGGCGTTCACCCGACCCCGGCAGGCTATGCGGTGATGCGCCCGCTCGCGCTCGCCGCCATCGCCAAGACGCTGGGCCAGCGATGAGCGTCGACCGTCGCGGCTTCCTCGCCGGCAGCGCCGCGCTCGGCCTCGCGCAGGCGGCACCGATCGCGGCCGCCGCCACCCCTTCGCCCTCGCGCAGCGCGCTGCGCGCGGTCAAGGTCGCCGCGCCGGCGCGCTTCACCGCCGACTGGGGATCGCTGACCGCGGGCTATTCCGCCCCCGACTGGTTCCGCGACGCCAAGTTCGGCATCTGGGCGCATTGGGCCGCGCCCTCCGTCCCCGGCATCGGTGACGACTGGTATGCGCGCAACATGTACCTGCAGGGGCACCCGACCTATGACCATCATCTGAAGACCTACGGCCACCCCGCCGACACCGGCTTCATGCAGATCCAGAACCGCTGGCGCGCCGAACATTGGGACCCGGCCGAGCTGCTCGATCTCTACAAGGCGGCCGGCGCGCGCTATTTCATGGCGCTCGCCAACCACCACGACAATCTCGATTGCTATGCCTCGACGCATCAGCCGTGGAATGCGACGCGGATCGGCCCGAAACGCGATATCGTCGGTACCTGGGCGAAGCTGGCGCGCGAGCGCGGGCTGCGCTTCGCCGTCTCCAACCACAGCGCGCATGCCTGGCACTGGAACCAGATCGCGTACGACTATGATCCCGTCGGTCCGCGCCGCGGGCAACGCTATGACGCGGCGACGCTGACCCCGGGCGACGGCCGCGGCCAATGGTGGGACGGGCTCGATCCGCAGCAGCTCTATACCGGCGCGTCGATGGCGATGCCCGACGGCATCGGCTCGCTGGCGGAGGCAGGCGCGTGGCATGCCGCCACCGACGGTTTGTGGAACGAGGGCGTGCCGCCCGATCCCGAATACGCCCGCCGCTGGGCGCTGCGCTGCCGCGAGCTGATCGACCGGTACGATCCCGACATGCTCTATTTCGACAACCACGATCTGCCGTTGCAGCAGACCGGGCTCGACATCGCCGCCTATTTCCTCAACCGCAACATGGCACGGCGCGGCGGCCGGCTGGAGGGCGTCGTCACCGCCAAGGAGACCCCGCCGCAGCGGCGCATGGGCCTGGTCGACGTGGTCGAGCGCGGCCAGAAGTCGTTCATCGATCCCTATCCGTGGCAGACCGAGACCTGCCTCGGCAACTGGTTCTACGGCGAGCAATATCTCCGCGACAACAGCTACAAGACGCCCGCCAAGGTGCTCCATACCCTGTGCGACGTGGTGTCGAAGAACGGCAATATGATGCTCAGCGTGCCGATCCGCGGCGACGGCACGATCGACGCGCGCGAACGCGAGATCGTCGAGACGATCGGGGCGTGGATGCGCAAGAACGGCGCGGCGATCTACGCGACGCGGCCCTGGCGCATCCACGCCGAGGGCAAGGGCGAGGCGGGCGGCGGCGCCTTCTCGGAAGGCGGCAACGACACCAGCTATACCGCGCGCGACATCCGCTACGTCACCCGCGGCAAGGCGCTCCAAGCGCTGGTGCTGGGCTGGCCCGACGATGGCGTCGCCCGGCTGACCTTGCTCGGGCGCGACAATCCGGTCGGTCGCGGCGCGGTGCGGCGCGTCTCGCTGCCCGGCGATGGCGAACCGCTCGCCTTCACCCGCACCGCCGACGCGCTGGAGGTGCGGCTGCCCGCCGCGGCCCGCGACCCGATCGGGCTGGCGCTCGTCATCGAAGGGCCGGGTCTGGTCGACTGATGCAGGGAGCGGGTGCGGCAACAGGCCGCCCCCGCGCCCTATTGCACCGCAGCATATAAGGCCGTAAGCGGCACCCACTCACCAGGACCCGGTGCAAATCCGGGTGGCTATTCCGGCCGCCGATCCGCCGGACAACGCAAATCCGCTTCCTAGTCATCCGACGCCGAGTCCGGCGGAAGCGGTCCTGCGGACATTCGATATATGACATCCTTCTCCCGTTACCGCGCCGAATGGTTCACCACCGCCGCCGGCGCGCGCCGCGACATCCTCGCCGGCATGGTCGGCACCTTCGCGCTGATCCCCGAGGTGATCGCCTTTTCCTTCGTCGCCGGCATCGATCCGGAGGTCGGCCTGTTCGCCTCCTTCGTCATCGGCATCGTCATCGCCATCGCCGGCGGCCGCCCGGCGATGATCTCCGGCGCCGCCGGTTCGGTCGCGCTGGTCGCCGCCGCGCTGGTCCATGCGCACGGCCTGTCCTATCTGCTTGCCGCGACGGTGCTCGCCGGGCTGCTCCA
This sequence comes from Sphingomonas kyungheensis, assembly GCF_037120395.1. Classification (NCBI taxonomy): domain Bacteria; kingdom Pseudomonadati; phylum Pseudomonadota; class Alphaproteobacteria; order Sphingomonadales; family Sphingomonadaceae; genus Sphingomonas; species Sphingomonas kyungheensis. The sequence goes on along the minus strand of NZ_JBBBDM010000004.1, from coordinate 20,063 downwards.
GATCGTCTTCGGGCTGTGCAAGCTCGACGTGCTGCTGCGCTTCGTCTCGCGGTCGGTGCGCACCGGCTTCGTCAACGCGCTCGCCATCCTGATCTTCTCGGCGCAGGTGCCGCAGCTGCTCGGCGTCGACTGGCATACCTATGCGATGATCGCGCTCGGCCTCGCGATCATCTACCTTGCGCCGCGCGTGACCAAGGCGGTGCCGTCGCCGCTGATCTGCATCGTCGTGCTCACCGCGATCAGCGTCCTGGTCCCGATGCCGCTGCGCACCATCGCCGATCTCGGCCGGCTGCCCGATGCGCTGCCGCGATTCGGCTGGCCGGCGGTGCCGCTCGACTGGCAGAGCCTGGCGATCATCGCGCCTTATGCCCTGGCGATGGCCGCGGTCGGGCTGCTCGAATCGATGATGACCGCGACCGTGGTCGACGATCTGACCGAGACGACGAGCAGCAAGGCGCGCGAGTGCAGCGGCCTCGGCCTCGCCAATATCGCCGCGGGCCTGTTCGGCGGCATCGCCGGCTGCGGCATGATCGGCCAGACGGTCGGCAATGTCCGCTACGGCGGACGCGGTCGGCTGTCGACGCTGGTCGCCGGCGTGTTCCTGCTCGTCGTGATGGTGCCGCTGCGGCCCTGGGTCGCGCAGGTGCCGGTGGCGGCACTGGTCGCGATCATGATCATGGTGTCGATCAGCACCTTCGCCTGGGGATCGCTGCGCGACCTCGTCAGCCACCCCAAGACGTCGGGCGCGGTGATGCTCGCCACCGTCGCGGTCACCGTCACCACGCACGACCTGTCCGCCGGCGTCGCGGTCGGCGTGCTGCTGAGCGGCGTGTTCTTCGCATTCAAGGTGACGCGGCTGATGCACGTCGCGGTCGGTTACGACGCCGCGACCGATACCCGCCTGTACCGCGTCAGCGGCCAGATCTTCTTCGCCAGTGCGGAGATCTTCGCCGACCATTTCGATCTGGCGGACGATGCGCGCAACGTCCGCATCGACCTGACCGCGGCGCATCTGTGGGACGTCACCGCCGTCGGCACGCTCGACGAGCTGGTCGCCAGGATGCGCCGCCACGGCATCGCGGTCGAGCTGGTCGGGCTCAACGCGGCGAGCGCGATCCTCATCGACCGGCACGCGCAGGAGATGCGCGTACCGGCCGTCTAGGATCAGGCCGCGGTCGATGCCTTGATGTTGCCGTTGACGCCGGCGGGGAAGAAGCCGCCGCTGGTCACCGCGCCGGCGTTGAGGAAGGCGACGTTGAGGACGTCGCCCGTCGAGCGGCCGTATACGATACCGTTATTGTCGGCGAGGACGATGCTGGAGGCCGTGCCGCCGTTGACCGTCACCGGGCTGATGCCGACATCGTCGTCGGTCGCATTGTCGATCGTGTCGCGGGCGTTCGAGATCTTGTCCGCGTTGGTGCGCAGCGCCGGCATCGCCAGCCCCTTGCGATACAACAGGGTACGCAGCAGGCCCGAGTGATAGGCCTCTACGGCGAGGATGCCCGCCGCCGCATCGAGGATCACCGAACTCGAGATCAGCGAGGCCGCTCCCTTATAGGCAGTGACGCCGACGTCGGAGAGCAGCATGCCGCCGAGCAGCCAGTTCTCGTCCGACGCATAAGGGTTGAACGTGCCGCTCGTCGCATCGACCACGCCCGCGGCGCGCGCCGCGGCGGTGAAGGCGCCGGTCGCGCTCCCGTCGATGTTGATCGCCGGCATCGCCACCGCCGCCGAACCGAGCTGCTGGCGCAGGAACAGCACATGCTGGTTCTCGTCCGCCGCGATCTCGCGCGCATAAGCGGCGACCGAGGCATCGGCGAACGGCACTTTGGCGCCGCCGGTCACCGCGCCCTGCGTGCCGGTACCGGTCTGCGACGATGCGTTGACGCCGGTGCCGAACGCCGCGAACGAATAATAATTCGCCTCGAGATATTCGAGGTTGAGCGCGAAGTTGAGGATGTCGACGTCGCTGGCGACGAGCGAACTGGTCGGCGTGGGCGTCGGTGTCGGCGACGGGATGGCCTTGTCGTCGCCATTGTTACAGGCGGCGAGCAGGCCGGCGGCGCCGGTCACCGCCGCGGCGGTGCCCGCCATGCGCAGAAAGCGGCGGCGTTCGGTACGGCGACGCTCGGCGATATCGAAGACCTCGAGCAGCGTTTCACGATCGATCATGATAATTCCCCTTTGGTGCCGAGGCTTAGCCGTTGGTCGCGGGAGCGTTGTTGGCGCTGCTGCGGATGGTGCCGTTGACCCCGGCCGGGAAGAAGCCGCCGGCGGTGACCTGCGCCTTGTTGAGATAGACGATGTTGAGCACCTGCCCCGTCGTCCGCCCGAAGGCGATGCCGTTGCCGTCAGTCGGAACGATGTTCGACGTGTCCCCTGCCCCCGAGCTGACATAGGCAAGGCCCTGGTCGAGGTCGGTGGTGCCGTCGAGGCTGTCGCGCGCCGCGGAGACGAGTTCGGTGTCGCCGCGGATCGTCGACGCCTTGAGCCCGGGGTTGCCGCCGAGCTGGTCGATGGTCGTGCGGATCATGCTGGCATGATAGGCTTCGGCGGCGAGGATGCCGGCGGCGGCATCGAGATAGGTCTTGTTGGTGATCAACGCCGAGGCGCCCTTATAGGCGGTGACGCCGACGTCCTCGAACAGGAAGGCGCCATAGAGGAAGGCGAGGTCCGAGCTGTACGGGTTGAACGTCGCACCCGCCGGGATCAGCGTCGCCGCCTGCGCCGCGGTGCTGAACGCGCTCGTCGCGCTGACGCCGATGTCGATCGCCGGCTGTGCCACCGCCGCCGACCCCAGCGCCGAGCGCAGGAAGTTGACGTGCGCCAGCTCGTCCTCGGCGATCTCGCGCGCCATTTCGGCGAGCAGGCTGTCCTGGAACGCGACCTTCTGGCCACCGGTCGCGACGACCGGCGTACCGACCCCGGTGATCGACGTCGCCGGGATGCCGGTGCCGTAGACGGCATAATAATAGAAGTTCGCCTCGAGATATTCGAGGTTGAGCGCGAAATTGAGGATGTCTGCGTCGGTGAGCGTCGTCTGCGCCTGGGCCTGCTGGCTGACGAGGAAGGCACCTGCGCCCACCGCCGCTGCGCCCACCGCCGCCTTGAAGAAGGCGCGCCGGTCGCGCCGCCGCTCGCCGTGCGCCGCGAGCGTATCGATCATGTCGAGGTCGGTATTCACGCCGGAACTCCCCTTTTTATTTCGGATACAGCAACATAGCTGCCGCATTTCCGTTCCATGACAAATGTGGCCACGCCGAAATATTCAGCATTTTCAATGGAGATCGGTTCCGGACCGGCCATAACACTTCCACGCCAGCAATCAGCGTGCTGCACCGCAGCAGAATCCGTCAGCATACCGTTCATAACGTTAGTAAAGACGTCACCGAAGCGACATCGGCGCTACGCCGGCGTGTAACCTTGCCCCCGTAGCGGCGCGGCCAACGGCATAACGCCGGGGGGAATAACTCATGTCTCGCATTTCGCGCCTGCTCGGCGCCACGCTGCCGCTCACCGTCGTCGCGCTCGCCGTCGCACCCGCCGCTGCGCAGACCGCGCCCGTCGATACGACCGCGACCGACGCCGCGGCGCCGGCGGAGGACGGCGATATCGTCGTCAACGGCAGTTACGCGCGCAGCCTTGCCGCCGGCATCGAGACGAAGCGCCGCGCCGCTTACGGCGTCGATTCGATCAATTCGACCGACATTGGCAAATTCCCGACGCAGAACGTCGCCGAGGCGCTGCAGCTCGTCCCCGGCGTCGCGATCACGCGTCCGCGCGGCGAAGGCCTTTACGTCAGCGTCCGCGGCCTCGGCCCGCAGTTCCAGAACACGCAGCTCAACGGCCGTTCGATCGCGCTCAACGATCTGATCGAGAATGGCGGCGCCAATGGCCGCCAGTTCCGCTTCGAAATGCTGCCCGCCGAATTCACCTCGAGCATCGACGTGGTGAAAACGCCGACCGCCGACATGAGCGAGGGCGCGCTGGGCGGCAATATCGACGTCAAGACCTTTCGCCCGCTCGAGGTCGGCAACAAGACGACGATCAACATGCGCGGCACCTATACCACGCAGACCAAGGACGTGCGCCCGAACATCACGGTATTGACCAGCGCGAAGAACCGCGACGGCACGTTCGGCGTGCTCGCCGGGGCGCAATATTGGGGCAAGACCGTCCGCAACGACCGTTTCATGAATTTCGGCTGGTTGCTCGACCGCTATACCGGCCCGAACGCCGGCAGCATCCCGGCCGGCCTCTATTCGCCGACCCGCACGCGCCCGACCGTCGAGACCGAGGATCGCAAGCGCGTCTCTGGCATCGTGTCCGCACAATGGCAACCGACGCCCGAACTGCAGACGACGATCGACCTGATGGCGACCCGCCTCGACGTCGCCTATGACGAATTCGGCCTCGACATCTATCCCGACGACAGCGGCGTCACCATCGGCGGCATCAAGACCACCTCGCAACTCCAGCCGGGCTATACCGTCGTCGGCGACACGATCACCAAGGCGACGATCAACAATGCGCGCTTCATGGCGTCGCGCGAATACAGCCTCAATCGCCACGATCTCATCACCGCCGGCCTCAAGCAGACGTGGAACCCGGACCGCTGGCATGTCACCGCCAACGTCAACTGGTCGTCTGCGCACAGCTTCCACCCGGACTATAAGACCGGCACGGTCCGCAGCCGCGCGTATTTCTACGGACCGCTGACCTATGACGCGAGCGGCGGCTATCAGCACATGCCGACCTTCACCACGCCGATCGACGTCACCAATCCGGCCAATTACAAGCTTTACCAGTTCAATATCGCGCCCAAGGACAGCAAGGACTGGGATTTCTACTCGCGTCTCGATGTCGGGCATGATTTCGACGGCATCCTGTCGAAGCTGCAGGCGGGCGGCGAATATCACTGGCGCAAGCGCGACTATTTCCGCCGCGACTATCTGATCGACACCGCCACCAACCAGCCGCTGACCAATCTGGGCGCGGGCGCCTATCAGCAGCTTCCCTACGACAATTTCCTGTCGGGGGTCAGCGGCGATGCCTTCCGCAACTGGCTGGTGCCGGTGACGGACGCCTATGTCGGCTCTTTCTTCACCCCAGCCATCGCCGCCTCGCCGCTGTCGCTGGGCGACCGCCGCTCGGCCTTCGTCGTGACGGAGAAGATCGCGGCCGGCTATGTTCGCGCCGATTACCGGTTCGACGCGGGTCAAATCCCGGTCAGCGGCAATGTCGGCGCGCGTTACGTCCACACCGATCAGGTGGCGAGCGGCACGCTGACCTCGGGCAGCACCTTTACACCGGTCAGCTATCCCAAGACGTTCAACAACGTCCTGCCCAGCTTCAACCTGCGCGCCGACCTGACTTCGAAACTCGTCGGCCGCCTCGCGGCGAGCCGGGTGCTGACCCGACCGAACGTCACCGACACCGCGCCGCGCATCACCGTCTCGACCGACGCGCCGACCGCCAGCGGCGGCAACCCGCAGCTCGTCCCCTTCCTCGCCACCCAGTTCGACGGGTCGATGGAATGGTATTTCGCGCCGTCGGGCCTGCTGTCGGGGGCGGTCTTCTACAAGGCGATGGACGATTACATCACCCAGTCGAATACGCAGATCGACATACCGGGCCGCGGCACCGTCCGCCTCTCCAGCTCGGTCAACGGCGGCAACGCCAAGGTGTACGGCGCCGAGGCGGCATACAGCCAAGTCTTCACCTTCCTGCCCGCGCCGTTCGACGGCTTCGGCGTGCAGGGCAGCTACACCCACACAGAAGTGAAGGCGGATTACACCGCCGGGTCGCGGACCATCAAGGATCAGCTGATCGGCCTGTCGAAGAACAGTTTCAACCTGGTCGGTTTCTACGACAAGGGGCCGTTGTCGGCGCGGCTCTCCTATGTCTGGCGCGACAAATATCTGTCGAGCACGGGCAGCACGGTGCAGGCACCGACCTATGTCGCCGCCTTCGGGTCGCTCGACGGCCAGCTGTCGGTGCGCGCTGCCGAGAATCTGACGCTCAGTCTCGAGGGCATCAACATCGCAGGAGCCCATCAGGATACGTATAATGACAACAGCCTGCGGTTCGGCGAGATCAACTATTACGGCCGGACGATCCTGTTCGGCATCCGGGCGGAATTCTGATGCGCACGGTCATCGCCCTGGCCGCGGCGGTCATATCGGTGGGAGCCGCGCTGGCCGCTCCCGCGACGCGCCCGACGCTGCGCCTCAACGACATCCAGGTCGTCGGCTCGCATAACAGCTTCAAGGCGCGTATCCCGGCGGCGGTAATGCGGAGCCTGCGCGCGCGCGATCCGAAGCTCGCCGATGCGCTCGATTATTATCATCTGCCGCTCGCCGCGCAGCTCGACGCCGGGGTGCGCCAACTCGAGATCGACATCTTCGCCGATCCCGCCGGCGGCCGCTATGCCGATCCCAAGGGCGAGGCGATCGCCCGCGCGGCGGGGGAGGCGACCGGCTTCGATCGCGCCGCGATGCTGCGCCCCGGCTTCAAGGTGTTCCACATTCCGGACGTGGATTATATCTCGACCTGCGTGACGCTGCGCCGCTGCCTAGGCGAGATCGACGCCTGGTCGCGCGCGCATCCGCGGCATTTGCCGATCATGGTGACGATCAACGCCGCCGATACGCCCGACAAGGACGGGCGGGTGAGCCCGCCGCTGCCGCTCGACCAGCCTGCGCTGCTCGACGCGCTCGATGCCGAGATCCGCGCCGCGCTCCCCGGCAAGCGGCTGATCACCCCCGACGAAGTCCGCGGCGCCGCGCCGACGCTCCACGCCGCGGTGACGACGCACGGCTGGCCGTCGCTCGCGGCGACGCGGGGGCGCGTCTACGTGCTGTTCGACGTGCGCGACGCGGTGTCCGCGGTCTATCGCGCCGGCCATCCCTCGCTGGCCGGGCGCGCGATGTTCGGCTGGTATCCCGCCGGCGAGCCCGAGGCGGCGATCGAGATCGTCCAGGATCCGATCGCCGATGGCGCGGCGATCCGCCGCTGGGTCGAGGCGGGGCTGATCGTCCGCACCCGCACCGACGCCAACACCGTCGAGGCGCGCGGCCACGATCTGCGCAAGGCCGAAGCCGCTGCGGCGAGCGGCGCGCAGGCGGTCAGCACCGATTATTACCCCGGCGCACCCGATCCCGCCGGGCTTGCCTTCCACGTCACGCTGCCCGGCGGGGTGATGGCGCGCTGCAACCCGGTGCGCACCACGGGTTGCCGGCTCGATCCCTGACGCGTCGGCGCTGCGTCATTCGTGACGCAGCGCCCAGGCGGGCGCGGCGCGGCTCGCCCGCAGCGACTGGCCGAGCACGGTGAGCACCGCGATCACCGTCGCGATCAGGCTCGCCGCGACGAAGTAGAGCGGCGACAGCGCGATCCTATCGTCGAACCCCGCCAGCCACGTCCGCATCGCCAGATAGGCGAGCGGCCAGGCGACGAGATTGGCGACCAGCACCGGCCGCAGGAACTGGCCGACGAGCAGCCGCACGATATCGGCGGAGGAGGCGCCCAGCGTCTTGCGGATGCCGATCTCCTTGACCCGCCGCTGCGTGTTGAACGAGGCGAGGCCCCACAGACCGACGCAGCCGATCAGCACCGCCAGTCCGGCGCCGATGCCGAACAGGCGGGTGGCGCGATCGTCGGCGGCGTAGAAGCGTGCGAGCCGCTCGTCCGCGGTCTTGCCCCCAAACGGCACCTGCGGCGCCATCCGCTGCCACACCTGTCGGACTTGAGCGAGCATCGCGCGCGGATCGCCGGTGAAGCGCAGCGACGTCACCGTGACGTAGCTCAGATCGAGCGGGTCGGGCGTATAATAATAATAGGTCGCGGCGATCGGATCGTGCGGCGAGACGAAGCGGATGTCGGGCACCACGCCGACGATTGTCCGCGGCCGATCGCCACCCACCGTCTTGCCGATCGCCTCCTGCGGCGAGCGGAAGCCGAGCGTCGTCACCGCCTTGCGACTGATCAGGATGTTGACGCCGGCGCCGAGATACTGCTTGGCGCGATTGTCGGCGGCATGCGCGTCGTCCAACAGGCGTCCGGCGATCGGCCTGATGCCATAGGTGTCGAAGAACCCGGGCCCGACGTCGACCCAATTGAGCGATGGCCCGTTTCCGGCAACGCCGGGCAGCGGCACGTTGTCGCTGCTGGTGCTGCCGCTGCCGCCGACCGTGGCATTGGCGGTGCCGAGCGCGGTCACGCCGGACAGCGCGCGCAAGTTCGCGAGAATCTCGCGCGCGCGCGCCTTGCCGATCTGCTGGTCGGCGAGCGAGGGGACGATGATCAGCCCCTCACGCTGATAGCCGACGTCGGCGTTGCGGACGTAGCGGGTCTGCGCGACCAGCACCGCCGTGCCGATCATGAAGGCGATGGCGAGCCCGAACTGGAAGACGACGAGCGCCTCGCGCACCCGCGTCCCCGCCCTGCCACCGCCCGGCGCGCGTGCCGAGGCGAGCACCGCCGCCGCCGGCACGCGCGCGAGCAGCACCGCAGGATAGAAGCCCGCGGCAATGCCGATCACCACCGCCAGCGCGATCAGCGCCGGCACGACCAGAGTATAGGGGATGGTCAGCGACAGCCCGCCCGCCGCATTGACCAGCGGCAGACCGAGTTCGGCGAGGATCAGCCCGAGCAGCGCGGCGAGCCCGGCGGTCAGCACCGCCTCGCCGAGGAACTGGCGGATCAGCGCCGCGCGATCAGCGCCGAGCACCTTGCGCATCGCCACCTCGCGTGCGCGCAGGCCGGCGCGGGCGGTGGCAAGGTTGACGTAATTGACCATCGCGATCAGCAGCGTCAGCAGACCGACCAGCCCGAGCGTGACGACGGTGAGCTTGGTTCCCGCGCCGATGTCGGCGGTGAGATGCACGGCGACGAGCGGCAGCAGCGCGATGCCAATCGTCTTGGACGGCGACGGTCCCATGTCATGCGTCGCGCGGCGATCGATGAAGGCGGGAAGCTTCTGTTCGAAAGCGCGCGCCGCCGCCGGGGTGTCGAAACGCAGATAGGTGGATAGCGAGGCACTACCCCAATGCGTCCAATTCGGCCTCGGCGGCGTGCGCGGCAGGCGGATCAGGATCGTCGCCTTAAACTCGCTGTTGTCGGGGAGGTCACGGAACACGCCCGCGACGCGATAGCGCTGCGGCGCATAGCCGACGATCGTCATCGTCTGACCGATCGGGTCGCTGCTGCCGAAATAGCGTTTGGCGAGGCTTTCACTGATCAGCGTGCCATTCGGCGTCGCCAGCCCCCGCTTGCCACTGCCCCGCGCCATCGGCAGGTCAAAGATGTCGAAGAAGCTCGCGTCAACCTGCGCGACATCTTCCTGCGTCGCGACACCGTTGCGCAGCACGCTACCTCCGTTGCGACCGCCGTCGATGCGCGTGCCGATCAGGCCGGGGAAATCCTCGCGCAACTGGGTCAGCAACTCTCCCATCGTATCGTTGCTCGGGCCGTTGAACGGGCTTCCCGGCGTGTTCCACACCGTCTCGACCAGATAGATTTTGTCATGGTTCGGCAGCCAGCGTTCGAAACTCGTCTCGAACCGCACGTACAGGCCGAGGACGAGGAACACCGCGATCCCCACCGCCAGGCCGCCGATGTTGAGCGCGGCATAGAGTTTGTGGCGGATCAGCGAACGATAGAGCGACAGCAGCGCAAAGCGGTTCATCAAAGGGGCTCCGTCACGGAAGGCGGCGTGCCGCTCGACCCATCGATCGCGATCGACAGATGGCCGGCACGCCCGAAGGAGATCGCGCCCGACCCGCGCCAGCGCAGCCGCACCTCGTCGACATGGACGTGGGCGAGCAGCACAGCGACGGCGACCGCCACGACGATCAGGGCGATGTCGCGCAGCGGGCTGGGCGGCCGGCAGCGGGGGTCAGGGGCGGACGACATGGCGAGGGGCGGGCCGGCTCAGCCGCAGCGCACGATGGCGCTGCCGCTCTTGTGGATCGCGCAGCGGCCGCCGCCGCCGATGCGGATCAACCCGCTGCCGCCGGCATCGATATCGGCGCTGCGCGTCGCGGTCGCGGCGATCTCGCCCGATCCGCCCATTGTGACGCGGACGGACGGGGCGGCGAGCGCGCGCGTGTCGATCTTGCCCGATCCGTCGAGCGCGATTCCCACCGTGCCGGCGCGTCCGGCCGCGACGATCGATCCCGATCCCGGCAGCGCGAACCGCGCCGTCTCGGCATCGAGCCCGTCGACGCGCAGCGTGCCCGATCCGCTGATCGAGCCGGTGAAGGTGCGGCCGGTCGCCGACGCGATGCGGATCGAGCCGGAACCGGGGATCGCCGCGGCGCGCAGCTGCGGCACCGTCACGGTGACACGCGCGCCCGTGTCGCGCCAGTTGCCCGGACGGCGGCCGACGCGCAGCGTATCGCCGCGCACGTCGATCGCCAGCGCCGCGACCGCGCGCGGATCGCCGCTGGCGACGACCGAGCGTGTCGCGCCGGCGACGACGACGACGCTGTCCGCCCCGGTCAGCTCGACCGCGTCGAACGCGCCGACGGCGAAGCTGCGCGGCGGCGCATCCTGGGCGAGGGCGGGCACGGCAAGTCCGGTGAGGAGAAGGGTGAGACGAGGACGCATGGGGATAGCCTTTCGTTGACGGTCAGAGGGCACGGGCGGCGGAGGCGACGATACGGCCGTCGAGCATGTCGATGCGGCGCTTGGCCATGTCGGCATGGCTCGGCGAATGGGTGACCATCACGATCGTCGCGCCGTCGTCGTTGAGGCCGGCGAGGATGTTCATCACCTGCTCGCCGTTGCTGGTGTCGAGGTTGCCGGTCGGCTCGTCGGCGAGGATCAGCGACGGATTGCCGACGATCGCGCGCGCGATCGCCGCGCGCTGCTGCTGCCCGCCCGACAATTGGTGCGGATAGTGGCGCGCGCGATGCGCGATGCCGACCTTGTCCATTGCCGCGGCGACGCGCTCGCGCCGCCCCTGCACCGCCTCCTTGCGATAGGCGAGGCCGAGCGTGACATTCTCCTCGATCGTCAGATCGTCGATCAGGTTGAAGCTCTGGAAGACGAAGCCGAGGTGGGCGCCGCGGAACCGCGCCAGCGCCGCTTCGTCGAGCGTCGCCAGGTCCTGTTCGCCGAACAGATAGCGCCCGGCGCTCGGCCGATCGACCGTGCCGAGCGTGTTGAGCAGCGTCGACTTGCCGCACCCCGACGGCCCCATGATCGCGACGAACTCGCCGGCCGCGACGTGCAGGTTGATGTCGTGCAGCGCGGTCGTCTCGATCTCGTCGGAGACGTAGCGGCGCTGGATATTCTCGAGCCGGATCACGGGTTCGTCCTTTCAGCGGAGGTTGAGGAGGTCGCCCTTCACGGACGCCGTCGAGGAGGTGATGATGCGATCGCCGGGGGCGAGGCCGCTGCGGATCTCGACCTGTTCGGCGTTGCGCCGGCCGATCGTGATCGCGCGCCGCCGCGCATGGCCGCCGTCCGCATCGAGCACGAACACCGAACTGCCGCCGGTATCGAGCCAGCCGCCGATCGGCGCGACCAGCGCCGGCTGCGTGCTGCCGAGCGTGATGCGGACATCGATCGTCTGGCCGCGGTTGAGTCCGGCGGGAGCCTGGCCCGCGAACATGAGCTCGACGCGGAAGCGGCCGTCCTTGACCGCGGGCAGCACCTTGCTGACCGTCGCGCGCGCCGCGCCCGCCTGCGCCGACTGGCCGACTGCGACGCGGCCGAGATAATATTCGTCGACATCGGCGAGCAGCTTCCACGCACCCTCGCTGTCGACCTGTCCGGCGGGGTCGCCGGGCTTGAGCGACTGGCCGGGCTGGAGCGTGAAGTTGGTCAGCCGCCCGCCTGCGGGCGCGCGGATCACCAGCGCGTCGAGCCCCGATCGCACCATCGCCAGATTGCCCGACAGCCGCGTCCGCGTGTCGGCGAGCCGCGCCGCCTGCAATGCGGTGATCCGCGCCTCGCTCGCGCCGCCCGCCTGCAACTGCTTGACGCGCTGTTCCTGATAGGCGGCGGCCTCGGCGAAGCTCTTGACGCCCGCGTCGGAGACGATGCCCTTGTCGTAGAGCTGCTGGCGGATCGACAGGTCGCGCCGCGCCTTGATCAGGTCGTAATGCGCCTGCGCGAGCTGCCCGGCACGGTCGAGCCGGTTGCGCTCGATCGCCAGATCCTGTCCCGACACGTCACCCAATTGCCCCGCGATCTGCGCCTCGCGGGTCAGCACCTCGAGCCGCAGTTCGGGATTGGCGAGGCGGGCGAGCGGCTGACCCGCCGCGACCATCGCGCCGTCCTGGACCAGCAGCGTCTCGACCTGCCCGCCGGCGAGCACCCCGACCAGGGTCGTTAGCCGCGGCGCGACGGTGGCGCGCACCGGCAGGTAATCGGCGAAGGGCGCACGCGTCACCGTGCCGGTCTCGATCGTCGCGGCGGCGATGTCGGTCGATCCCGCCGCCGGCAGCAGCCGCCAGATCGCCAGCGCCGCCAGCAGCGCGACGGCCGCGCCGATCACCACGCGCCGCCGCCACCACCTGGGCGCGACGCGCCGATCCATCCCCGCGCCGGCAGAAGCATTTGCGTGTAACGAGGGTTCGGTCATCATGCGAACAGTGTCGCCGATCCTGTCCGAAAAGCCTAAATCACTATGAATGAACGATTTTCTTCCGATCCCTGCTCGCCCGACCGTTCGCCTGCGGACACAGTGTCCGGCGATGGACAGTCGGATGAGGCGTCAAGCCCGCGCATCCTGCTGATCGACGACAATCCCGCGGTGGCGCGGGCGATGGAGATCGCCTTCCGTCTCGCCGGTCATCGCTTCGACGTCGCCGTTGATCCCGAGGAGGGCCTGTCGCGGCTCGCCCGCCACCGCTACGACGCGATCCTGCTCGATCTCAACTTCACCGCCGGCCGCGCCGATGGCGAGGAGGGGCTCGCCTGCCTTGCGCGGATCATCGCCGCCGATCCTGCCGCCTGCGTGCTGGTGCTCACTGCGCACAGCGGCATCCGAATCGCGGTCGCGGCGATGCAGAGCGGCGCGCGCGACTTCGTGATGAAGCCGTGGCGCAATGCCGAGTTGATCGCCAAGGTCACCGCGGCGATCGCCCGCGGCCCGCTCGCGGCCGCCGCCGCGCCCACCGTACCGGGATCGCCGCCGCCGGTGCTGATCGGCGACAGCGCGGCGATGCAGCAGCTGCGCGCGCTGATCGCCCGCGTCGGCCCGACGCCGGCGAGCGTCTCGATCAGCGGCCCGCCCGGCAGTGGCCGCAGCCTCGCGGCGAGTGCGATCCACGCCGCGTCGCGCGATCCGGCGCCGCCGCTGCGCCTCGACCTGCGCGACGCCGCCGACTGGCCGCGGCTCGATGGCGCGCCTTCGACGTTGATCCTGCGCCGCCCCGACGCGCTCGACGCGCAGGCTCAGCAACGGCTGGTCGATCGCCTGCCCGCCGACACGCGCTGCATCGCGATCGTCGACGATGCGGCCGCGCTGATGCCGGCGCTGCGCCGGCGGATCGCGACGCTCGATATCGCCATGCCGCCGCTCGCCGCGCGCGCAGGTGACGCGCTGCTGCTCGCACGCCATTTCCTGCGGGCCGCCTGCGACCGGTTCGATCGCCCATCCGCCCAATTCACCGAGGCGGCGGCGGCGCTGATCCTCGCCACCGACTGGCCCGATTCGGTGCGCGGACTCGCGCTCGCGGTGGAACGGGCCGCTTTGCTCGCCGAGGGCGACCGGATCGACGCCGCCTCGCTCGCGCTGCCCGAGTCCGCCCCCGCCGCTGCCGCCACGCCGGTCGCCGAGCCGGGCTTCGCGCTGTCGCAGGCCGAGCGCGCGACGATCGAAGCGGCGTTGCGCGAACATCGCCACAACGTCAGCCACGCCGCGGCAGCGCTCGGCATCAGCCGTGGCGCGCTCTACCGGCGGATGGCGCGCTATGGGCTCTGACATCCCGCGCCCCATGGCGACCGCGCTCGCCCTGTTCGGCTGCGGTATCGTCGCCGCGGCGGCGTGGCGCTGGCAATTGTGGGGATCGGTCAGCGGCGCGCTGCTCGTCGCGCTCTGGCTCGCGTTGCGCAGCCTCGTCGTCGCACCACCGCCGCCGCGCCACGATGCCCCGCCCGTCGCGGACCCCTTCGCCAACCGGCTGTTGCTCGATGCTGCGCCGACGCCGATGCTGGGCATCGAGGCGGAGCAGGTGCGCGCGCTCAACCGCGCCGCGCGCGCGATGTTCGCGACCGACGACCGGGTGCTGCCGCCGCCGCCCGCCCTGCTGTCGCGCGACGCCCGCTATCTGCGCCATGCCGAGCGGCGCTGGCGGATCGATCGCGTCGTCCTCACTGCGCGCGGCGGCGAGCGGATCGTTGCCGCGCTGGTCGACAGCGAACAGGAGGAACGCGTCGCCGAGGCGCGCGCCACCGGCGAGATGATCCACGTCCTCGGCCATGAGCTGCTCAACGGCCTCGCACCGATCGTCTCGCTCGCCGACAGCGGCGTCGCCGCGCTCGACCGGCCCGCGCCCGATCTGCCGCTGCTCCGCGAGATCCTGACGACGCTCGCCCGCCGCACCGAAGGCTTGCAGCGCTTCACCGAAGCCTATCGCGCGCTCGCCCGCCTGCCCGAGCCGCAGCGTCGCGTAGTCTCGCTTGCCCCGCTCGCCGACGATCTCGCCCGGCTGTTCGCGGTGCGCTGGCCGCAGGTGCGCCTGATCTGCGACGCGGCGGCGTTGCCCGACTGGTCGATCGACCGCGACCAGATCAGCCAGGCGCTCTGGGCGCTGCTCCAGAATGCCGCGGAGGCGGCGCTGGCGAGCGCGGCCGATCCGCGGGTGACGCTCGCACTGCACGTCGACGGTCGGACGCTGGCCTGCCATGTCGGCGACAATGGCGGCGGCATCGCCGCGGCGGACGTCGCCCGCATCTTCCGCCCGTTCCACACGACCAAGGCCGACGGCACCGGCGTCGGCCTCAGCCTCGCGCGGCAGATCGCCCATGCGCATGGCGGCACGCTGACCCTCGCCTCCGCGGTGCCGGCGCATTTCATCCTTTCCATTCCGTACCTTGACGCGGACGTCCGGGTCGCGAATGATTGCGCTAACAATTAAGAGAGGATCGAGCATGTCACCGACCCGCCGCGACCTGCTCGTCGCTGCCACGGCGGTCGCGGCCAGTGCCGCCACCGCGCCGCTCGCCGCCGCCGCGCCCGACAGTCTCCAGGCGATCGCCGCGCGACGCGGTCTGCGCTTCGGCAGCGCAGTGCCGTGGCAAGCGGGCGGCCGCAACGGCGTGCCGCTCGCCGACCCGGCTTATGCGCGGCTGATCGCGGCGCAATGCGGGCTGATCGTCGCCGAGAACGAGATGAAGTGGCAACATCTCCGCCCGAGCCCCACCACCTTCGCCTTCGGCCATTTCGATGCGATCATGGCCTGGGCGGAGCGCGAGCATCTCGCGGTCCGCGGCCACAATCTGCTCTGGCATCAACCGAAATGGCTGCCGCGCTGGCTCAACGACTATGATTTCGGCGCGCAGCCGCATGCCGCCGCCGAAACCCTGCTCACCACGCATATCCGCACCGTGATGAACCGCTACGGCCGCCGCATCGCCAGCTATGACGTCGTCAACGAAGCGGTGCGGCCGGAGGATGGCACCCTCTACGACACGTCGCTGTCGAAGGCGCTCGGCGGTGCGGAGCCGACGCTCGACCTCGCCTTCCACACCGCGCGCGCCGCGGCGCCCGATGCGCAACTCGTCTACAATGACTATATGAGCTGGGAGCCCGGCAACGCCAAACATCGCGCCGGCGTGCTGCGGCTGCTCGAAGGCTTCCGCCGGCGCAACGTGCCGGTCGACGCGCTCGGGCTGCAATCGCATCTCGTCACGCAAGGGCCCGACGGCACGGCGAGCGCGGCGCAATTGCAGGGCGAATGGCGGCGCTTCCTCGATGCGGTGACCGCGATGGGGTACGGCCTGCTGATCACCGAGCTCGACGTGCGCGACAATCACCTGCCCGCCGCGATCGCCCCGCGCGACCGGGCGGTCGCCGATTTCACCCGCGCCTATCTCGACGTGACGCTCGCCTATCCCAAGCTGCGCGACGTGCTGTGCTGGGGATTGAGCGACGCGCACAGCTGGATCGAGGGGTTCGAGCCGCGCCCCGACCATGCCAAGCGCCGCCCGACGCCCTATGACGTCGCGCTCCGCCCCAAGCCGATGCGTGCGGCGATCGCCGCGGCGCTGGCGGCGGCACCCGCGCGCTGAACGCCGAGACACAGGAGAGACGGATGACAGGACGATACGGACGTGCGGCGCTGCTGCTCGCGGCGCTGGCGGGCGGTACGGCCCTCTCCGCCCAGACGCCGATGGCGCGCTGGGTGCCCGCCTGGGGATCGGCGCAGATGGTCGCCACCGCGGCGGACGCCGAACGGATCGCCGCGATCGGCCCGGTGACGATCCGCCAGGTCGTCCACCTCTCCGCCGGCGGCACGCGCGTCCGCGTCCGCCTGTCGAACGTCGCCGGTGACGCGGCGCTCCGCATCGACGCCGCCGCCCTCGCCCGCGGCGCCCCCGGTTCGGCGACGGTACGCGACGGCGCGCCGCTGACCTTCGCCGGCGCGCGCACCACCGTCATCCCGCCGGGCGCGGAGGTCTATTCGGACCCGCTGCCGCTCGCCACCCGCGCCGGCGACGATCTCGCGATCAGCCTGTTCCTCGCCAAGCCGCCGATCCGCCACACCGGTCATCCCGGTGCCCGCGCGACGAACTACGTCACCGCCGGCGATCATGTCGCCGCCGCGACGCTGCCCGATGCGCAGGCGATCGGCGGCTGGTGGGATCTCGCCGATGTCGAGGTGAGTGGCGGCAAGACGGATGCGGCGATCGTCGCGATCGGCGATTCGATCACCGACGGCCGCGGCGTCCGCGACAATGCCAACACGCGCTGGACCGACGTGCTGGCCCGCCGGCTCGGCGGCAATGCCCGCACCGCGCATCTGGCGCTGGTCAACGCCGGCATCGGCGGCAACCATATCCTCACCGACGGGCTCGGGCCCAGTCTGCTGGCGCGCTTCGACCGCGACGTCATCGCCCGGCCCAACGTCCGCTATGCCGTCGTGTTCGAGGGCGTCAACGATCTCGGCGGACTGACGCGCGAGGCGCCCGTCGACCCGGTGAGCCAGCGCGCGCTCTACGATTCGATCGCCGCGGCCTTCCGCGAACTCGCCGCGCGTGCGCATGCGCATGGCATCACGCTGATCGGCGCGACGATCACGCCGCTGGTCGGGAACGATTATTATCACGCCACCCCGCCGACCGAGGCGACGCGGCAGCGGCTCAACACGCTGATCCGCAGCGGCGGCATCTTCGATGCGGTGATCGACTTCGACGCGGTGGTGCGCGATCCCGCGCATCCTGACCGGCTGCTCCCCGCCTATGACATCGGCGACCACCTCCACCCCAATGAGGCGGGCTATCGCGCGATGGGCGACGCGGTCGCGCTGCGCCTGTTCGGCGGCTAGCGCGACCGCGGAGCGCGACTAGCCCGCCAGCTCGGCCCGGACGATCGCCGCGCCCGCCGCCAGCGCGTGCAGCTTGCCGCGGGCGACGGCGCGCGGCAGCGGCGCCAGGCCGCAATTGGTCGCGGCCCACAATTTGTCGGCATCGACGAAGCGCAAGGCGTTGCGCAGCGTCGCCGCGACCGCCTCCGGCGTCTCGACCATGTCGGTGGCGACGTCGATCGCCCCGACCATCACCGTCTTGCCGCGGACCAGCTCGATCAGCTCCATCGGCACGCGCGAATTCTGGCATTCGAGCGAGATGATATCGATCGTCGAGCGCTGGAGGTTGGGGAAGGTCCGCTCATATTGCCGCCATTCGGCGCCGAGGCTCTGCTTCCATTCGGTATTGGCCTTGATGCCATAGCCATAGCAGATGTGCACCGCGGTCTGCGCCTTGAGTCCCTCGGCGGCGCGCTCCAGCGTCGCGATGCCCCAGTCGTTCGCCTCGTCGAAGAAGACGTTGAACGCCGGCTCGTCGAACTGGATGATGTCGACCCCCGCCGCCTCGAGCTCGCGGGCCTCGTCGTTGAGGATGCGGGCAAATTCCCAGGCGAGTGTCTCGCGGCTATGATAATGGTCGTCGTAGAGCGTATCGATCATCGTCATCGGCCCGGGCAGCGTCCATTTGATCGGCCCGGCGGTCTGCGCCCGCAGGAAGCGCGCATCCTCGACGAACACCGGCGCGGGGCGCGACACCGCGCCGACGACGGTCGGCACGCTCGCGTCATAGCGGTTGCGGATGCGGACGGTGGCGCGCTGGGTGAAATCGACGCCGCGCAGATGTTCGATGAAGGTGGTGACGAAATGCTGCCGCGTCTGCTCGCCATCGCCGATGATCGTGATGCCGGCCTGCCGCTGATCGTCGACTGCGAGGCGCAGCGCGTCCTGCTTGCCCGCGACCAGCGCGTCGCCGGAGAGATTCCACGGCGACCACAAGGTCTCCGGCTGCGCGAGCCATGAGGGTTTGGGCAGGCTGCCCGCGGTGGTCGTCGGCAAGAGGTGGGTCATGTTGGTCTGTCCTTCTGGCATCGGGCCGGTCACAGGCCGCAGGTCGCGGACCAGCGCGCGAGCGTCGCGCCGTGCGGCTCGATCAGATGCTGCTGCGCATAGCGTCCCTGGTCGACGGCGAGGCGGCTGCGTTCCTCGCGATCGTAGACGATGCGCGTCAGTGAATAATCCTGGCTCGACAGGCTGGGGCGGTAGAATGCGGCGGCGACGGCGTTGGCGTTGTAGATCTCGGGCCGGTAGATCTTCTGGAAGCTCTCCATCGTGCTGATCGTGCTGGCGAGTTCGCCATTGCTGTAATCGCTGACCAGATCGCCGATATGATAGAAAGCGAGCGGCGCGGCGCCGTGCGGCGGCAGGAAATAGCGCGCGGTCATTCCCATCTTGGCGAAATAGGCGTCGGTCAGCGACGCCGCCTCGGTCTGATATTCGATGCCGAGGATCGGGTGCAGATTGGCGGTGCGGTGATAGACCGCCTGGCTCGACACGCTGAGGCAGATGACCGGCGGTTTGCCGCAGCGGGCGCGATAGCCATAGGACCGCAACAGATGCCGGAACAGCTTGCCGTGCAGATCGCCGAACTGCGGCGGCGGTTCGCCCTGCCCGGTCCGCTGGCGATGCTCGGGCAGCACGACGCTGAAGTCGTAGTCGCGCAGGTAGGAGGAGAAATTGTTGCCGACGATGCCGGGGAGCCGGGTGCCGCTGCGCCGGTCGATGACATGGGTTTCGAGCATCTCGATCAGCGGGAAGGCGGGTTCGCCGGCGCCCAGGTCCAAACCGATCGAGAGGATATCGAGGCTGACACCATAGCGGTCGCCGGTCGGATTATCCCAGTCCATCAGCGCGTTGAACGGCCGGTCGATCATCATCAGCGTCGCGCGCAGATTGTCGCGGCGCCGCTCGCCGCGCGCCAGATTGGCGAAGTTGGTGGTGATCCGCGTATCGTCGGCGGGGCGATACTCTTCGTCGAACGGAATGCTGCCGAACGTGAATGTGACGTCGCTGTCGGTCATGACTCACCTGCTTGTATCGGCAGAGGTCAAGGCAAGAGCGCACACGGCCGCATCGCTTCGGCGTCGCCGCCGAATCCTGCATCGCGCGCGATCCACCGGAGCAACCCCCGTCCGAGGAACGTTATCGCGTCGGAGGCAGGTCTCCTGGCTCACGGGTCATCACGGTGGTTCCGGCCTTCCCGGGCGCACGCACCCAGTGACACATGAAGGAACCGCCGCTCGCCGCTTACAGTTGCGGGGGCAGCGCCGGATTCTGTCCCGAAGGACACCACCGGCTTCCCGTCTTAGCCCCATCGCCGCGAGCGGAATGAGGAACCTCGACACTACGGTTCAACACCATCGGGCGGGTGTCGTCAATCCTGACATAAAGATATCTTTATATCTTGATGTCGCGGTGGACGAGGGTGTCTTTGGCTGGACAGCCCGGAACGCACGAAAGCCCCGGGCCGTGGGGGCTGGGGCATTGGTGGTGTTTTGGGATGGTTGCGGGGACAGGATTTGA